>CBIGPO010000037.1:0-42985 GCA_966191635.1 uncultured Luteibacter sp. | reverse complement strand
AGCGGGTCGCCGCAGCGTGGCCCCGAGGGTGAGACCCGCCGGCTCTTGCGCCGCAAGCCGAGCCGCGCAACCGCGATGCCAAAGGCGAGCCCGCCCCCGATTCAGCCCAGAGCCTTATCGACCATCGCCTGAGCCTCTTCGAGCACCTTCGCCAGGTGATCCTTGCCACGGAAGCTCTCGCCGTACACCTTGTAGATGTCCTCGGTGCCCGACGGCCGGGCGGCAAACCAGGCCTGCTCGGACATGACCTTGATGCCGCCGATGGCCTGCCCGTTGGCCTGGTTCACCACCGCGACGATGGGATCGCCCGCCAGGGTCTTCGAGGTGACCTGCTCCGGTGCCAGCTTGGACAGGCGACCCTTCTGCGCGTGCGTGGCCGGCGCATCGATGCGCGCGTTGGCCGGGTCACCCAGTTTTTCGGTGATCTCGCGGTAGATCTGGCCCGGATCGCGACCCAGCTTCGCGGTCATCTCGCCGGCCAGCAGGGCCGCGGCGATGCCGTCCTTGTCGGTCGACCACGCAGCTGCATTCCGGGTCAGGAACGAGGCACCAGCGCTCTCCTCGCAGCCGAAGCCCAGGCTGCCGTCGTAGAGGCCCGATACGAAATACTTGAAGCCCACGGGCACCTCCAGCAGCGGCCGACCGAGGTGCTTGGCGATACGGTCGAGCAGGCCCGTGCTTACAGCGGTCTTACCCACGGCGGCGTCATCGCGCCAGCCCGGTCGGTTCTGGAACAGGTACCAGGCCGCGGTGGCGAGGTAATTGTTCGCCGGCATGAGCCCGGCGCTGGGCGCAACGACGCCGTGACGGTCGTGGTCGGTGTCGCAGGCAAAAGCGACGTCGAACTTGTCCTTCAGGCCGATCAGGCGCTGCATGGCGTAAGAGGATGATGGATCCATGCGCACGCGACCGTCCCAGTCCAGCGACATGAAGGAGAACGTCGGGTCGACCACCTCGCTGACCACGGTGAGGTTCAGGCTGTAGCGCTCGCCGATGGCTGCCCAGTAGTGCACGCCGGCGCCGCCGAGTGGATCCACCCCCATGCGCACGCCACTGGCGCGGATCACATCGAGGTCGAGCACGTCACCGAGGTCGTCCACGTAGCGCTTCATGAAATCGTACTCGCGCGTCGTCGCCGCATTCTTCGCCTGCGCGAATGTAAGGCGCTTTACGTCGCGCAATCCACCTTCGATCAGCGCGTTCGCGCGCTCGGCGATCTTGGATGTCGCGTCGGTATCCGCCGGGCCGCCATGCGGCGGGTTGTACTTGATGCCGCCGCTTTCCGGCGGATTGTGCGACGGCGTGATCACGATACCGTCGGCCTTGCCGCGCTCACGCTCGTGGTTGAAAGCAAGAATGGCGTGCGATACGGCGGGCGTCGGCGTGAACTCGCCACCCTGGGACACATAGCTCTCCACGCCGTTCGCGGCGAGCACTTCCAGCGTGCTCTCGTAAGCCGGCTGCGACAGCGCATGGGTGTCGATGCCGATGAAAAGCGGGCCATCGATACCGGCCTGGGTACGGTACTCGCAGATCGCCTGGACCACAGCCCAGACGTGCCACTCGTTGAACGAGCGATCAAACGAGGACCCGCGATGACCGGAGGTGCCGAATACGACGCGCTGCTCGGGCACCGAGGGGTCGGGCCGCAGGTCGCGGTAAGCGGCAAGGAGCGCAGCGATGTCGACCGGCTGGGCTTCAGTGGCGGGCTTTCCCGCAAGCGGACTGATCTTGGCACTCACCGATGCTATCTCCTTGGGCGGTGCACGCGCGGCACCTCGACCCGGCATTGTAGGCCGTGAGGCTGAACGGCGTTGTCAACGTTTTCAGATTTCTTCCATGTCGCCGACGCCGTTGCGCCGCTATCGTGACGGCGGTCTCTCGCCCGCACGTCCTAGAGCCGCAACCGGTCGATGTACTCGAATATTTCCGCGTCCGTCTCGAGCCCGAGCTTGCGCATCGCGTTGGTTTTCTGCTGACTGATCGTGGAGAGTCCTCGCCCTGTTTCCCGTGCGATGTCCGTCACACTATTGCCGGCGGCGAACAGCCGAAGGATGGTCACTTCGCGCGGCGACAGATCCGCCAATGTTCCCGACTTTCCCATCGGTGTGCCCGGCGGTGCGCCGAGCAACGCCCGTACTGACAATCCGAGGTAGACATGGTTCGACACGATCTCCACCAGCGCTTCCGGGATTTCCCGCGCGTCGCCGGACTTGCCAATCAGCCCGAGCACGCCCGTCGCGAGGATCTCCCGATAGAGCGCCGGATTTGCCAGGGTGGTAATGACCATCACGGGGAGTTCCGGAAACCGTCCGCGGAGCTCCGCAAGCAGGGCAAGGCCGTCGCGGCCAGGCGCGGGCATGCTGAAGTCCGTGATCAGGGCATCACAAGCGGTGTCATTCATCAGCGCGAGCAACTCGTCGGGCGACTGTGCTTCGCCCACGATGGTGGCCAGGCCATCTTTGGCCAGCGCCAGGCTGAGGCCTTTGAGCACGACGGGATGATCGTCGGCCAGGATAACGCGGTACACCATGAGTGATCCTTTCCCGATATGCAGTCCATACCGCGACAGGCCGTTCCAGGGCACCGCCAGCGGGGCGCGAAGTTGAGCACATCGCGTATCGATACGCCAAGCTGGAGACACCATCTCGCACGCGTGACGCGACTGGTCGGCGGTCTCGCACGCCGGTTCGATCGACGTCGTCCGATCGACGACCTGCCTGCCCTGCTTGCCGACCTTGGCCGCCGCTATGCGCCGCTGGCCCGAGCCGGTCAAACGGCGCTGGAGCTGGACGTGGATCCCGCCGTAGCACCTGATCTGACCGGTGCGCTGGAAGAATTGGGAACGCTTCTGGGCGGCCTTCTTGAGCGCGCGATCGATGTCGCTTCAGGAGGTTATGTGGCGTTGCAGGTCGACCTTGTGGGCGAGACGCCCACCAGTCAGACAGTGCACCTGACCGTGGCCGACGATGGCCCTCCCACGGTGGTCACCGATCCGAAATTCCTCATACCCACAGCCTCCATAGAGCGCATCGGCGGCCATCTTCAGGTCGAGTCAGGACCCGACGTCGGCACGCGCGTCATCGTCGAACTGACCTTCGACATGCCACGACGCTTGCCACGCGTGGATATCGACGCACTGAGGTCGACCCTCGGTGGACAGGCCGCCCTGGTTGAAGTGATCGCCGCGCTCGACCTGGCGCTCAGTCGCGACCTCGCCCATCTCGAGGGCCTGCTTGCGGGAGTCGACATCGATCATCTGCAGGCATGGCTGCACCGCGTCTCCGGCGTGCTCGGCATGGCGGAAGCCAGCGAACTGGCCCAGGTGGGCCTGCTGCTGGAACGTGACCTTGCGGCCGGCCGCGGCGAGGCCATCGACCGCGCGATCCGTGACTTCGGTGAGGACGCCGCGGCCGTCCTGGCCCTGCTTCGCGACCACCGCGACGGCGATCGGCTATAGTTTCGGGGCCGTGAATACCCTGCCCGCCCTCAACGCCGACGATCCCCTTGGTGCTTTCCTACAGACGCATTCGCGCCTGTTTGTGATCACCGGCGCGGGCATCAGTACGGATTCCGGTATTCCCGATTACCGGGATGTTCAGGGCGCCTGGAAGCGCAGTCCGCCGATGACCCTGCAGGTCTTCATGAGCGGTCCTCCCGCGCGGGCACGCTACTGGGCGCGCGGGATGATCGGCTGGCGACACTTCGGTAGCGTGCAACCGAATGTGGCCCACCGCGCGCTCGCCGCCATGGAGCACGCGGGGCGAATCGAACTGTTGCTCACCCAGAATGTAGACGGTCTGCACGAGGCCGCAGGTAGCATCAATGTTGTGGACCTGCATGGGCGACTCGACCGCGTGCGCTGCATGCAGTGCGGAGATATCACACGTCGCGACACCATGCAGGCACGGCTCGAAGCGGCCAATCCGGACTGGCTGGACCTCCATGCCACCATCGCCCCCGACGGCGACGCCGACCTCGATGGCGTGGATTTCTCCCGCTTCGACATTCCTGCCTGCACCGTGTGCGGCGGCGTTCTCAAACCCGATGTCGTGTATTTCGGCGAGAACGTGCCGCGCGCGCGGGTCGACACCGCATGGGCCCATCTTGGCCGGGCGGATGCCATGCTCGTGGTCGGCTCGTCGCTGATGGTTTATTCGGGTTACCGCTTCGTGCTCGAAGCCTCCCGACGCAAGCTGCCCATCGCATCGGTCAACCTTGGCGTGACGCGTGCCGATGCCTTGCTGACGTTGAAGATCGAACAGTCCTGCGCGGAAGCACTGGCACCCTACGCTTAACGGCGCGCGCGGAAGAACTCGCGCAGCATCGCGCTGGCCGCGTCCGCTTCCAGGCCACCCTGAACGTCGACCCGATGGTTGTGTCGTTCGGAGACGAGCGTGTCGAAAACACTCCCCGCCGCACCCGTCTTCGGATCCGTCGCACCGAACACCACCCTGCCGACGCGCGCGTGCACCATGGCCATCGCACACATGGCGCAGGGCTCCAGCGTCACGTAAAGCGTGGACCCCGGAAAGCGATAGTTGGACACCGCCTGCCCTGCCGCCCGCAACGCCTGGATCTCCGCATGTGCCGTGGGGTCGTTGAGCGTGATATTGCGATTCCAGCCTTCACCGACCGCCACGCCATCCATCACCAGCACGGCACCTACGGGGACTTCACCTTCGGCGTCGCGCGCGTGCCCGGCCAGCGCGAGGGCACGCGCCATCCACGCACGGTCGGCGACGGTGAAGGGGTCGGTCGGAACCGGAAGGTTGTCGGGCGTGATGGACAAGCGGTGTTTTCCGGATAAAACGCGATTATCTCATGCGACACCGCGATCGCGCTGATGGGTGACTTCAACGGGCTGGGGGTGGCCTTTCGTCATAAGCCGGTGACGGCTTCGCGGCTTGCCAGAGCTTTTCCGGACGCAACGAAGGGGCCCGCGAGGGCTCCTTTCCGTTTCCGTGCATTGCGCCTGAGTCAGGTATTTCCACGCAATACCTTGCGCGTAGACCGCAGGTTATGTGGCAGTGAGCGCAAGTTAGTACGACACCTTCCATGCCTGGCAGGGCGGCTCTGACCTCAGGGGAGCGATCATCATCATGGGCGTGCAGCCTCTCGATCCACAAGGATTCTCGACGCACCGGATCAGCCGGCTGCGCCACGATTTCAATCACCATCCCCTGTTCCAGCTACCGGCGCTCTACAACGTCGAGGCGATACCGCGCTACCGCGCCCTGCTCGAAGCCATCATCGACGGTGTGCGGGCGACCATCGAACGCGAGCAACCGGGCATTTTCAACGTCACCGGTTACATCTTCATCTCGGCCCCGCCCTCGGTCACGGGGCGACACCGGGTGACGGTGGTTTAAGAACCACTCATTACAATTGAACCCGAGATTTTCTTGAGTTCAACGTCGCGTTGCCTGCGATTCATTCTGACGAAATGAAAACGAAAGCAACGTGGGATTTTGAGGCGTCTTAGTATCAACATACTTACGAGCTCCTCGGTAACAACCGGAAAGTCCGAGAGATTCGTAACGACACCATTCGTATACGCCTACGATTTTCATAAGAAACCCGCCGCTGTCGTAATTCCAGGCGCCCGTGTTAAGTGCTTGTATGCACCCGGTGATAATGAAAGACTCGATGGCAGACAAGGTCTTCCCCCACTAACGACCTCGTCATTTCAAGCGTGTTCAGCCACCTGATAATCGTGTCGGGCTGGCCCGCTTTGCCTAAAAATAAGCGTAAGGGTCGTCACCATGAAACGTAATAAGCTCGCGTGCGCCTTGGCCGCGTTTCTTCTAACTCCAGTCGCAGGTACCGCATGGGCACAGGCTGCCAGCGCCGATGCGGCCCCGCAGGACACCAGCGCCACCCCCAGCACTCTGCAGACCATCACGGTTACCGGCTCAGCCATTCCGCGTATCGATACCGAAACCGCTTCGCCGGTGACCACGATCTCCGCCAAGGACATCGCCCGCAGCGGTTACACCACCATTTCCGACCTGGTGCGTTCTATCTCCGCCGACAACAGTGGCTCCATTCCCAACAGCTTCACCAACGGTTTTGCGGCGGGCTCGTCGGGTGTAGCCCTGCGTGGCCTGACAGTGAACTCCACCCTGGTACTTATCGACGGCCACCGTGCGGCCAATTACGCCGTCGCCGATGATGGCCAGCGCTCCTTCGTCGATCTGAATACGATCCCGCTAGCCGCGGTCGATCGCATCGAAGTGCTAAAGGACGGCGCCTCCTCGCTGTACGGTGCCGACGCCATTGCCGGTGTGGTCAATGTCATCCTCAAGCCTGGCTACCAGGGTGTGGAAGCGTCGGCTGACGTAGGCAACTCTGCCCATGGTGGTGGATTTACGCGCAAGGGTACCTTCCTTGCCGGCGGGGGCGACCTGAATAAGGACGGTTACAACGCCTACTTCAGCGCGCAGTTCGAGGAGGACAACGCCATCCAGGCGGGAGACCGCGGCTTTCCTTACAACACCCAGGACCTCAGTAGCATCGGTGGCGCCAATCTCCAGCCGGGTCAGCCGGCGAACGGCTCAGGTTCAATCTACGGCTCGGTTACTCCCGGCACGCTGGGTACGCCGGGCGACGTCACCACGGGTATTCCGAACAACGGTGCTACCGCTAGCCTGTTGACGGGTGGATGCGGTGTCAAAGGCACTCTTACCACCGACAAGTCGGGCACCTACTGCCAGCAGAACACGACGGCGCAGTACGACCAGATCCAGGCAAAGATGAAGGAAGGCGGCGTCTATGGCCGCTTCACCGTGAAGATCAATGACACCACGAAAGCGTACGTGTCGCTCAGCTACATGGAGACAAAAACCGATACGGTCAATTCCCCGGCCCAGATCCAGAGTTCGACGCCAAACAACACCAACAATATTGCGTTGCCAGTGTATTTGAGCAATGGCAGCCTCAACCCGAACAACCCATTTGCGTCGAGCGGCCAGGCGGCCCTGCTCAACTACGCGTTCGGCGATATCCCTCGCGGTGGCACTTACGATAATCACAACCTGCGCATTGTCGGCGATGTCGCCGGTACCTGGGGCGAATGGAACTACGACGCGGCACTTGTCCTCAACCACACCAGCCTGGATACCCAGCTGTACGGTTATCTGCAGTACGCGGGCCTGATCAACGCGATCAATACCGGCAGCTACAATTTCCTCAACCCGGCGTCGAACAGCTCGGCGGTACGTAATACCCTCGCGCCCGGCTACAACAAGACCTCGACCTCCGACCTCGACGCCCTCGATCTGGCGGCCAATCGCACATTGTTTGACTTGCCCGGTGGCGCCCTGGGTATGGCAACGGGCATCCAACTGCGCCACGAAGCACAGAACGATCCATCACTGAACCCCGGTAACGAGTTCCAGGGCCTGGGTAATGCGCAGACCAGGGGCAGCCGCGACGTCGAAGGGGCTTATCTTGAATTCGATGCACCATTGCTGGAATCGCTGGAGGCGGACTTGTCCGGCCGCGTCGATCACTATTCGGATATCGGCACCGAGTTCGCGCCCAAGCTGGGCCTGAAGTGGAAGCCGCTCGATTGGCTCGCGGTGCGCGGTACGTTCTCCAAGGGCGTGCGTGCGCCGAGCTTTTCCGAGAACGGATCGAGCTCCAATGAAGGTTTCGTCACTTACAATCCGCCGGAATCCTTCGCGGCGGAACATGGCAACAACGGCTATGTGCAGGCGTACCAACTGGCCCAGTTCACCGACGCCAACAAGGACATCAAGCCGGAGCGGGCGAAGAGCTATACGCTGGGCATCGTGTTGCAGCCGACGAGCTGGCTGAATGCGTCATTCGACTACTATCACATCAAGAAAACCGATGTGATTACGTCGACCGACCCCAACGCGATTCTGGATGCGTATTACGCGGGCCAGGCCTTGCCCGCAGGCACCCAGGTGATCGCCGACAAGCCCGACCCTCTCAACCCCAACGCCCTGGCACGTCCGATCGAAGTGATCGGCAGCTATATCAATGCCAACTCCCTGGTGACCGATGGCCTCGATGTCGACTTGCAGGGGCATTTCGCCTTCGGTAACGGTATCCAGTACATCTCCGACTTCAGCGGTACGGACATCTTTTCCTGGAGACTGACGCTGCCCGACGGCACGGTGGAATCGTTCGCGGGCACGCACGGCCCTTACAACCTGTCTTCGGGTGCCGGTACGCCGCGATATCGCGAGTCGTGGTCGAACACGATGATCTGGAACAACCTCACCCTCACCGGGACCTTCTATCACACCAGTGGCATGAAGAACACGGCGCCGGACGTGTATGGCAGTGATTGCATTCCCGACGGCTATTCCAGTTGCTATGTCGGTTCGTTCACTGAGTTCAATCTCACCAGCAGCTTCCAGTTCACGCCGAAGATCGCCGTGACCGCTTCGATCATGAATGCGTTCGATCGTAAGGCGCCGCTGGACGTGGCCAACTACGCCGGCGTCAACTACAACCCGACGTATGCTCAGGACGGCGCTATCGGCCGGTTCTTCAACCTGGGCGTGAAGGTCAAGTTGTAACAAGGCTGGTCGAAGTGTCAGGAAGTGGCGCGTCGGGCAACCCGCGCGTCACTTCCTCTTCCGAACAGACCCTTACCCTTCCTGGTCAGCGCCGGAAGCAGCCGAGCGCGTGGTCGTCGACAATACCTACCGCCTGCATCCATGCGTAGGTAATGGTCGGACCGACGAACTTGAAGCCACGCTTCTTGAGATCCTTCGAGATAGTGACCGACAACGGGGTCTGCGAATGCACCGTGCGGCCGTCGCCGCGCAACACCTTGCCGTCAGTAAAGGACCAGCAGTAGGCGTCGAACGTCTCGCCGCGCGCTTTCATGTCTTCGTAGACGCGCGCGCCGTTGATGGTGGCCTCGATCTTTGCGCGCGACCGAATGATGCCGGGGTCCTCAAGCAGGCGCAGGATGTCCTTCTCGCCAAAACGCGCCACCCTGGCCGGATCGAAACCCTTGAATGCCTTGCGGAAGGTCTCGCGCTTGCGTAGCACGGTGATCCACGCGAGGCCGGCCTGGAAGCCTTCAAGCATCAACTGCTCCCATAGCATGCGCGAATCGTGCAGCGGAACGCCCCATTCCTTGTCGTGGTAGTCGGTGTAAAGCGAGTCACTGCCCGCCCACGCGCAACGCTTCGGTTCCTTGCTCATCAGAGCCCCAGGTCCGAAAGACTCGGGTGGTCGTCCGGACGACGTCCTTGCGGCCAATGGAACTTGCGCTCGCTTTCGGCGATGGGGAGATCGTTGATACACGCATAGCGATGGTGCATCTCGCCATCGGCATTGAACTGCCAGTTCTCGTTACCGTAGGAGCGGAACCAGTTGCCGCTGTCGTCGTGCCATTCGTAGGCGAAGCGCACGGCGATGCGGTCACCGGTGAACGCCCAGAGCTCCTTGATGAGGCGGTATTCCTGCTCTTTCTGCCACTTACGGGTCAGGAAAGCGATGATGTCCTCGCGGCCATTGACGAACTCGGCGCGGTTCCGCCACTGGCTATCGACGGTATACGCCAGCGCCACCTTGGCCGGATTGCGGCTGTTCCAGCCGTCCTCGGCCAGACGGACTTTCTGCACGGCGGATTCATGGGTGAAGGGGGGAACGGGCGCGGCCATGGGCAGTCACTCCTGATCAGGGAAGCCACCAGTGTACCCATCGGCACACCGGCGCCCTTGCCATTTCTTCTTACGAGAAGTGTCCCTCGCTGTCCTCGGTCCAGTTCGCTTCGGGCCGGACATGCTCCGGCACGGCGAACAGGTGCCGGAAGCGCGTGGGCTGCGACCGTAGGTATTGCTTTGGCGGGTGGTGAATCTGCCCGCCCAGTTGGGCCGCCGCGTGCCACGGCCAGCGCGGGTCGAAGAGCACCGTGCGCGCCAGGGCGATCATGTCGGCATCGCCCGTGGCCACGATGGCCTCGGCTTGTTCGGCCTCGGTGATCAGACCGACGGCGACCACGGGCATCTTTACCGCCGCCTTTACTGCGCGGGCAAACGGCACCTGGTAACTGGGGCCGACGGGGATCTTCTGCACGGCATCGAGGCCACCCGTGGACACGTGGATGGCATCGCAGCCGTGGTCTTCAAGCGCACGGGCGAAGACCACGGTCTGTTCCAGATCCCAGCCACCTTCGACCCAGTCGGTCGCCGACACACGCATCGTGACGGGTCGATCGGCCGGGAACGCGGCGCGAACCGCGTCGAACACCTCGAGTGGGAAGCGCATCCGGTTCTCCAGCGAGCCGCCGTACTCGTCGGTCCGCTGGTTCGAGATGGGCGACAGGAACTGATGCAGCAGGTAGCCATGGGCGCCGTGCAGCTGGACGACATCGATATCCAGGCGCGCCGCACGCACCGCGGCGGCGGCGAAGGCATCACGGATCCGGGCAAGGCCTTCGCGGTCCAGCGCCGTGGGCGGCACATAGTCGTTGAGGAAGGCCACGGCGGACGGTGCCTCGGTCTGCCAACCGTGTGCATCATCCGGCGGGAGCTGCGCGCCGCCGACCCACGGCGTGTCGGTCGACGCCTTACGTCCTGCATGGTTGAGCTGGATCGCGATGGGCACGTTGGACCACTTGCGTACGCCTTCCAACGTCCGTCGCATAGCAGCTTCCGTCTCGTCGTTGTACAGCCCCACGTCAGCCCAGGTGATGCGCGCTTCGGGCAGCACGGCAGTGGCTTCGATCGTCACCAGGGCGGCGCCCGAGTTGGCGAGCTGGCCCAGGTGCATCAGGTGCCAGTCGTTCATGAGGCCATTCTCGGCAGAGTACTGGCACATCGGCGCGATCACAATCCGGTTGGTCAGGTCGAGGTTGCGTACACGGATCGGTTTGAACAGCGCGGGTTGCGCCATGGGGGTGTCTCCTCGTTTACCGCATGGGGGATAGTGCTTGATACCTGTGGTGGGGTATCGATTGCTTGAAAAAAAGGTCGCTCAGGCATGGCCGGGTAACGGTGCATCCGGGGACACGAGGCCTTGCTCGCGCATCTCGCGCCAGAAGTCGGCGGGGATAACAGCCTTGACCGCAGCATGGTCCTCGGCAATGCGCGACGGCTTGCTGGCACCGGGGATCACCGCCGCCACGGCTGGATGGGCCAGCACGAACTGCACGGCGGCAGCCTTTACCGGTACCTCGTACCGGGCGGCAAGCGCCTTGATCTTTTCGACGCGGGCGATGATTTCCGGCGACGCCGCCTGGTACTCGAAATGCGTGCCGCCGGCGAGAATGCCCGAGCTGTAGGGGCCACCGACGACGATATCGACACCCTTCGCGGCGGCCGCAGGCATGAGGCGTTGCAGTGCATGGGCGTGATCGAGCAGCGTGTAGCGTCCGGCGAGCAGCGTGGCGTCCGGGCGGGCGTTGGCGAGGCCCAGCAGGAGCTCCACCGGCTCGGTCTTGTTAACGCCCAGACCCCAGCCCTTGATGACGCCCTCGTCGCGCATGCGATCCAGCGCGCGGAAGGCGCCCGTGCGCGCAATCTCGAACTTGCCCAGCCACTCGTCGCCGTAGAAGTCCTGCGCGATGTCGTGCACCCAGACAAAATCGATATGACCAACGTTCATGCGCTTCAGGCTGTCCTCGATGGACTGGTATGTGCCTTTTTCCGTGTAGTCATCGACGACTTTGTTCGGGCGCCCGAATTCGAAGACGCCGCCTTTCTCGCCCAGATCCCTGGCGCCGGTTTCCAGCTCGTCGAGGACGATACGGCCAACCTTGGTACTGAGGGTGTATTCGTGACGCGGGTGCTTCGCCAGCATCTGGCCCAGACGGATCTCGGCGAGGCCGGCGCCATAGAACGGCGCGGTGTCGAAGAAACGCGTGCCCTGCTCCCAGGCAGCTTCGACGGTGGCGGCAGCCTCGTCTTCAGGGATGTTGCGAAACATATTGCCCAGCGGGGCGGTCCCGAAGCCCAGCGGGCCGGCCAGAAGTTTGTCGCGGATGGTCATGATGTCTATCTCCAGGTCGAATGGGTGCCGTGGTGGGATTCGTTCCGTGTCATCACGAATATGGCTAAGGACAACTTGACTCTCGCGAGCAGAAGCTGGCGCTTTCACGGCTTACGACGAGTAATATGAAACCCGTCAGCGCCAGCGGCAAGACGGGCCTGACTATCGACACTCATGCCTTCAATTCACGAATAGGTGGCTTATGGACAACCGCGCGGGAGAGATGGAGGCCTTCATGCGGGTCGTGCAGTCCGGCAGCTTCGCCGGCGCGGCACGGAGTTTCGGCTTGTCGCCCTCGGCGATCAGCAAACTCGTGGCGCGACTGGAAAGCCGGCTCGGCACGCGCCTGATCGTGCGCACCACGCGCACGCTGCAGCTCACGTCGGAAGGCGAGACGTATTACGCCCGCGCCTTGCGAGTCCTTGCCGATATCGACGAGACCGAGCGCCTTGTCGCGCATGGCGGCGCGGCCGTGCCGTCGGGAAAACTGCGCGTGAACGCCTCGGTTTCATTCGGCGTGCGCAAGATCGTCCCGTTGATTCCCGAGTTCCTCGCCGCCTATCCACTGGTCGAGCTGGATCTATCCCTCAACGACAACATCGTCGACCTGGTGGAAGACCGTGCCGACGTGGCCATACGCGTCGGCGTGCTGCCCGACTCCGGCCTGAAGGCGCGCAAGATCAGCGAGGCGGGACATGTGGTGTTTGCCTCGCCAGCGTATCTGGAGCGACACGGCATGCCGGCCAGCCCTGACGACCTGGCTGGCCACAACTGCCTGGTCTTCAACCTGGGACGCTCGTTCAACGCATGGCCGTTCCTGGATCCTGCCAGCGGCAAGAGCCGGCCCGTGCCGGTCAACGGAAACTTCCAGGCCAACAACGGTGAGACGCTGCGGCGCATGGCGGTCGACGGACTAGGTATCGCGCGGCTGTCGTCGTATCACGTGGAGCGGGACATTGCAGCGGGGCGGTTAGTGGCGATCCTCGAGGACTTCAACGCGGGCGAGCGACAGGTGACGCACGCCGTGTTCGTCGGGCACGAACACCTCGCGACGCGCGTCCGGGCCTTTGTGGATTTCCTCGCGGAGAGGGTGCCGGCTTCGGAGGATTGGTATCGGCAGGATTGAACCGGGAGTGGCTCAAACCACCTTTTTCACCCTGGTCCCGCCAGCAGCCAGGGGGCTCCCGTCGCTGGTACGCGGTGTCATGGCGGGCACAGGCTTGCCGGTGTTGAGGTCGATCAGGCGGGAGTGCTTCTCCCCCCGCGCGTAGAGATGCTTTTCGCCCCACTGGCGCAACGCCACGACCACGGGGAAGAGGCTTTCACCTCTCGGGGTGAGTACGTATTGCTGGTAGGCGCTACCGTCAGTGGCGGGCTGACTGGCCAGGACGTCCGCGTCGACCAGCTTGCGCAGACGGTCGGCAAGGATGTTGCGAGCCACGCCCAGGCCGCGTTGAAAGTCGCCAAAGCGACTGACGCCATCGAACGCATCGCGAACGATGAGCAACGACCAGCGGTCGCCGATGACGTCGAGCGATCGCCCGACAGGACAGGTTCGATCGCCTGGCACGGTGTGTTCGGTCATGAGGTGAGGGCCTCCTGCTGTGCCGTTATGTATCAGTTGCATTTTGCAACTACAGATCCTAGCCTTCAACAAGTTTCAATTCGAAACCACATTGAAGGATCGTCATGTCTGGGCCCCTGCCCCGCAGCCTCGTCGCGCTGCTCGCCTGTGCAAGCGGCCTCAGTGTCGCCAATGTGTACTATGCGCAGCCCTTGCTGGACGCTCTGGCGAGAGATTTCTCGATCCCACGCGCCGCCATCGGTGGCGTCGTGCTCGCCACGCAGATCGGATCGGCACTGGCATTGCTGCTGCTCGTGCCGCTGGGCGACCTGTGGAACCGTCGCCGTCTCGTGCTCGCCCAGTCGATCTCACTGGCTATGGTCCTGACCGGCATTAGCGTTGCCACGTTGCCGGTGGTGCTCCTGGCCGGCATGATCGGGGTGGGCCTGCTCGGAACAGCCATGACCCAGGGCCTGATCGCGTATGCCGCCAGTGCGGCAGACCGTGACGAGCGCGGTCGTGTCGTCGGCGCTGCGCAGTCGGGAGTCTTCGTCGGATTGTTGCTGGCACGCGTTCTCGCCGGCGGCATCAGTGACCTCGCCGGGTGGCGGGCTGTCTATGCCAGCTCGGCCACGGCCATGCTGGTTCTCGCGGCGCTGTTATGGCGAGATTTGCCCGTCCTGCCTGTTGCGTCCGAACGACTGAGCTACCCGCGCCTTCTCGCTTCCATGCTCGGACTACTTCGCACCGAAAGAGTGCTGCGGATTCGCGGCACGCTCGCCATGCTCATGTTCGCCGCGCTCAATATCTTCTGGAGCGCGCTGGTCTTGCCATTGAGTGGGCCGCCTTATGGTTACTCGCATACTGTAATCGGTGCATTCGGTCTGGCGGGCGCCCTGGGCGCGCTAGCCGCTGCACGTGCCGGCCATTGGGCCGATCGGGGACTCGGGCAGCGCACGACAGCCGTCGCGCTCGCCCTGTTGATTGCTGCATGGGCGCCCCTGGCGTTGATGGGTGCCTCGCTGTGGGCGCTCCTGGTCGGCATCGTACTGCTCGACCTTGGCGCCCAGGCCATTCATGTAACAAACCAGAGCATGATCTTCACAAGACGGCCTGACGCCCACAGTCGTATGGTCGGTGTATACATGCTGTTTTATGCGGTGGGCAGTGGCCTGGGTGCGATGGCGACGACATCGGTCTATGCGGTCGCTGGATGGTCTGGCGTCTGCCTGCTAGGTGCTGCCGTTAGCGTGGTGGCACTCATCTTCTGGATTGCAACGCTTGAACGAGGAAGGCACGCGTGTCCGAACAACCTGGATCCTCCGCGGCGGATAGCCGTTCCGACTCGGTGATCGTCGCCTGCCCCGTCGACGCCGCGCTCAACCGCGTGCCGAGGGAGAGGTTGGGACAAGACCCGAAATGCGGCACGTGCCATAACAGACTCTTCCCGGGCAAGGCCGTCGATATGACTGCGGCGAACTTCGAGCGACATACAGTGAAAAGCGAGCTACCGGTGGTCATCGACTTCTGGGCGGCCTGGTGCGGACCCTGCCGCACGATGAGCCCGAATTTCGAGGCGGCTGTGAAGGTACTCGAGCCACGCGTGCGCATGGCCAAGCTCGACACCGAAGCCATGCCGGAGATTTCCAGCCGCTATGCGATCCGCAGCATTCCGACCATGATCATGATTCACAAGGGGCGCGAGATCGCTCGCACCTCCGGCGCCATGCCAACCCAGGCGATCGTGCAGTGGATCGGCAACGCGCTCGCGCAGGCTCGTTTATGACCCAGCAACGCATTCTTCTGCAGACGACCATCGAACCGACGGTGGATGACTGGAGCATCGCGCGCTTCTCGCTGCTTCGCGAGTTGCTCGGCCGAGCGCGTGCCGAAGACGGGGAGCATCTCTACGATGTCGTAGCGCGCGATCGAGGTGCGCCTCCCGGCTCGTCCGACCCTGTCCTCGCGGGGCTCGACAGCAGCGATTTCGATCAGCTCTGGTTGTTCGCCGTGGATGTCGGCAATGGCCTGAACGACGAGGAGCGCGCGGCGATCGATCGTTTTCGCCAGCGCGGTGGTGGTCTACTGGTCGCGCGCGACCACATGGATCTCGGCTGCTCGGTCTGCGATCTGAAGGGCGTGGGACAGGCGCATCACTTCCATACGCACAACCCGGATCCGGATGCTTCGCGCCGCGTCATCGACGACCCGTACACAACGGCCATCCTGTGGCCCAACTTCCATTCGGGTGCCAACGGCGACTTCCAGGAGATCGTGCCTGCGGGTGAGGTACACCCGATCCTGGCCGATCCCGACGCGCCCGGACGCGCTCTACGCTACCTGCCTTCTCATCCGCACGAGGGTGATGTCACTGCGCCGCCTGGCGACGCGACCGCTCGCGTGATTGCTACAGGCAAGAGCGAGGTGACCGGCGCACCGTTCGCGATTGCCGTAGTGTTCGAACCGCAACCCGACGGCATGGGCCCGGCCGTTGCGCAGTCGACGTTTCACCACTTTGCTGATTACAACTGGGACCCGGATCATGGCAAGCCGAGTTTCGTGAGCGAGGCGCCGGGCGGGGCATTGCGTGTAACGCCCGAGGCAAAGCGCTCGACTGAGCTTTATGTGGTGAATCTGGCGCGGTGGTTGGGTACCGGGGCCTGATAGGTCCATCCGCCCTGGATCCGTGGGGCATCCGCGCCGCCACCGCGCGACCTTATCGCTTGCAGGGATAGCCTACGCTCAGCGCATGCCCAACCGTGGCGGCGGCCGGCTTGGCCAGGTCCGCATCCGGCAGCTTGGCCAGGTAACCGTAGACGGTGGCTGCCAGATCCGCGATGGACAGGTTCGACGGGGGGCACCATTGCCGGCCTGACGTGCTGTCCGCCACACCCAGCATATAGGCCGTGGCGCGAGCGGTGGACACCTGGCGCTGCACGGCAGGGTCCGGGGTTTGCGCCGCAAGCGTACCCTCATCGATTCCCGACATCAGTTCCTTGGCGGTCAAGGACCGGTAGGTCACGCCGCCGGCTTGCGCCTGGGCGGGCCCCACGAACGACATGGCCATCGCCGATGCGGCGCACAGGCCCAGGCCCAGACTCCGGGCACGATGAAATCGCAGTTGAATCACGCGGTATCTCCTTCAGGTCACTCCCACTCGATCGTAGCCGGCGGCTTCCCCGATATGTCATAAACGACACGAGAAATACCACGTAACTCATTGATAATACGAGTAGAGCACGTATCAAGGAAGTCGTAAGGCAAGTGCGCCCAGTGCGCCGTCATGAAGTCGATCGTCTCCACCGCGCGCAGCGCAATGACCCACTCATACGCGCGACCGTCGCCAACCACACCCACCGAACGCACCGGCAGGAATACGGCAAACGCCTGGCTCACCCGATCGTACAGACCATGCTTGCGCAGCTCTTCAATGAAGATCGCATCCGCACGCTGCAGCAGATCGACGTACTCCGGCTTCACTTCGCCCAGCACGCGCACACCGAGGCCCGGGCCCGGGAACGGATGACGGTAGACCATCTCGCGCGGCAGGCCGAGCTCGACGCCGATGCGGCGGACTTCGTCCTTGAACAGCTCGCGTAGCGGCTCGACCAGCTTGAGCTTCATGTGCTCCGGCAGGCCGCCGACGTTGTGATGGCTCTTGATGACGTGGGCCTTGCCCGTCTTGCTGCCGGCGGACTCGATGACGTCCGGATAGATCGTGCCCTGGGCCAGCCACTTCACGCCTTCGAGCTTGGCCGATTCCTCGTCGAAGATTTCGACAAACAGGCGGCCGATGACTTTGCGCTTGGCTTCCGGGTCTTCCACGCCGGCCAGGGCATCGAAATAGCGCTGCTTCGCATCGACGCGGATAACGTGCACGCCCATGTGCTCGGCCATGGTCGACATGACCTGGTCGCCTTCCTGGAAGCGCAACAGGCCGGTGTCGACGAAGACGCAGGTGAGCTGGTCGCCGATGGCCTTCTCGAGAAGCGCAGCCACGACGGAAGAATCCACGCCGCCGCTGAGGCCCAGGAGTACACGGTCGCTGCCGACCTGCTCGCGCACGCGGGCGACGGCGTCTTCGATGATGTGGGCGGCATCCCACAGCGTGGCCGACGCGCAGATGTCGACGACAAAGCGGCGCAGCAGCTCCAGGCCGCGCTTGGTGTGGGTCACTTCCGGATGGAACTGCACGCCGTAGAAGCGACGCTCGTCGTCGGCCATGGCGGCCAGCGGCAGGCTCGACGTAGAAGCCGTGGCAACGAAGCCCTCCGGCATCGCGGTCACACGGTCGCCGTGGGACATCCACACGCCAAGCGACTCGCCGTTCTCGACGACGGTATCGAACAGCGCACAGCTGGCGAAGGTGATCGTGGCCGGACCGAATTCACGATGGTGACCTGCCTCGACCTTGCCGCCGAGCTGCTCGGCCATGGTCTGCATGCCGTAGCAGATGCCCAGCACCGGCACGCCCAGCTCGAAGACCAGCTGCGGCGCACGGGGGGATTCGTCTTCCGTGACGGACTCGGGACCGCCGGAGAGAATGACGCCGCGCGGGTTGAAGCCGCGGATCTCGTCCGGCGCGTGGTCCCATGCCCAGACTTCGCAGTAGACGCCGATCTCGCGGATGCGGCGGGCGATCAGCTGCGTGTACTGTGAACCGAAGTCGAGGATGAGGATCTTGTCGCTATGGATGTCGGTCATCGAGGCAGCCTGCAGTTCGAAAGTCTGAAAAAGCAGAACGCCCACTTGTAGCGGGCGTCCTGGGTCACCTGGAGCGAGCGCCTTAGGCGTCGGTCAGGCGGTAGTTCGGCGCTTCCTTCGTGATCTGGATATCGTGCGGATGCGCTTCGCGCACGCCGGCACCGGTCACCTTCACGAACTGGGCCTTTTCGTGGATCTCGTCGATATTGGCCGCGCCCATGTAACCCATGGAGGCACGCAGGCCGCCCATCATCTGGTGGATGATGTTGTGCAGCGGGCCACGGTACGGCACGCGACCTTCGATGCCTTCCGGCACGAGCTTGTCGGCGTCGGCTTCATCCTGGAAGTAGCGGTCCTTCGAGCCGAGCTGCATGGCGCCAATGGAGCCCATGCCACGGTAGCTCTTGTACGAACGGCCCTGGAACAGCTCGACCTCGCCCGGTGCCTCTTCGGTACCGGCGAACATGGAGCCGAGCATGACCGAGGACGCACCGGCGGCAAGCGCCTTGGGGATGTCACCCGAATAACGGATGCCGCCATCGGCGATCAGCGGGATCTCGCCCTTGAGGGCCGTGGCCACCAGGTCGATCGAGGTGATCTGCGGCACGCCGATACCAGTGACGATACGGGTGGTGCAGATCGAGCCCGGACCCACGCCGACCTTGACCGCGTCGACACCGGCACCGAGCAGCGCACGCGCCGCCTCGCCCGTGACGATGTTGCCGGCGATGACCTGGACATGCGGGTAATGCTTCTTGACCCAGCCCGCACGGTCGATGACCGCCTGCGAGTGGCCATGAGCGGTGTCGACCACGATCACGTCCACGCCGGCATCGACCAGCGCTTCGATGCGCTGCTCGGTATCGCCGCCGACGCCGACGGCCGCACCGACCACCAGGCGCTCGTGCGAGTCCTTGGCGGCGTTGGGATTGTCGCGGGCTTTCTGGATGTCCTTGACCGTGATCAGGCCACGGAGCTGGAAGCCGTCATTGACGACCAGCACCTTCTCGATACGGTTGCGGTGCAGCAGTTCCAGCACTTCGTCGTGCGAAGCGCCTTCCTTCACCGTGATCAGGCGGTCTTCCCGGGTCATGATGTTGCGGACCGGGTCGTCGTGCTTGCGCTCGAAGCGCAGGTCGCGGCTGGTGACGATACCGACGAGCTTCTCGCCGTCGACCACCGGCACGCCGGAGATGTTGTGTGCGCGGGTGAGCGCCATGACTTCGCCGATCGACGTATCCGGACGCACCGTGATCGGGCTGCGGATGACGCCGGCTTCGAACTTCTTCACCAGGCGCACTTCGGCGGCCTGGAGGAGCGGGGTCATGTTCTTGTGGATGATGCCGATGCCACCGTTCTGCGCCATGGTGATGGCGAGGCGGGCCTCGGTCACGGTGTCCATGGCGGCGGACACGATGGGGATGTTCAGGCGGAGACCGCGCGTGAAGCGCGTCGAGGTGTCCACGTCGCGAGGCATGACTGTGGAGTGGCCGGGTACCAGAAACACGTCGTCGTAAGTGAGTGCCTCAGCAAGGATGCGCATGAGCATTAGTCCCGCGAGTAAATCGCGGCATTATACCGTGCGTTGCAACATATAGGTACATCCGGGAACAGGCACATGTGGGAACAGGCACATGTGGGAGCCGCTTCAGCGGCGAAAAACCAACGGAGCGGTTTAGCTGCAGCGCCAATCGCCGGCATAGCCGGCTCCCACAGAGAGCCTACACAGAGCCCACACAGAGCCACTAAGCGTCGAGAGCCTCAGCAGCCTCAAGCGTGTTCTCCATCAGCGTCGCCACCGTCATCGGCCCAACACCACCCGGCACAGGCGTAATCCAGGACGCCCGCTCAGCGGCTGGCGCGAACTCCACATCACCTACCAGGCGCCCGTCCTCCAGCCGATTGATGCCGACATCGATTACCACAGCGCCCGGCTTGACCCACTCGCCCTTGACCAGTCCCGGCTTGCCGGCGGCGACGACGAGGATATCGGCCTGCCCGACGAACCCCTCTAGATTTTGCGTGAACTTGTGACAGCAAGTCACTGTACAACCAGCAATAAGTAGCTCAAGAGCAAGCGGCCGACCGACGTGATTGGACACGCCGACAATCACCGCATGTCGCCCCCGCACTGGATGGTCGGTGTGTCCAAGCAAGGTCATGACACCCTTGGGTGTGCACGGACGCAAGCCAAAACGACGCAGCGCGAGGCGGCCCACATTCACGGCCTGGAAACCGTCCACATCCTTACCCGGATCGATACGATCGACCAGCGCGTCTTCGTCAATGTGCTCGGGCAACGGCGACTGCACAAGGATGCCGTGGACAGCGGGATCGGCGTTGAGGTTGTCGATAAGGGCGATCAGTTCTTCTTGCGTCGTCGTCGCCGGCAGGTCGTAGCCAAACGACTCGAAGCCGACCTGCTGGCAGGCCTTGCGCTTGTTCTTTACATAGACCGCGGAAGCGGGATCCTCGCCCACCAGCACGACGGCCAGACCTGGCTTGCGCCGGCCTTCGGAGACCCGCTTGGCAACGCGGCGCCCGATATGTTCGAGCAGCTCGTGCGCGATGCGCTTACCGTCGAGGATGCGTGCGGTCATGAAGGATTCGCCCTGCGAAAACGAGGCATTATCGCTGCAAAGCGTCATGCGTTCATAGCAGGGTCGGCGCTGGCCATCGCCGGCATAGCCGGCTCCCACAGAAAGCGGCGTCCGAGTGCATACTCGTTCCATGACCCTCGATACCGTTCCCTACCCGCACGACCTGACCGACGGCGTCCTGAGCCTGCGTGCCCACCGCATGTCCGATGCCCCCTTGCTGGCCGAGGCCGTGCGCGAATCGGTGGCTACCGTGGGGCGCTGGCAGGACTGGTGCACGGCTGATTACGACGCCACCACAGCCGAGAGCTGGATCGGACTCTGCCGACAGACCTGGCTGCTCGGCGATGGCTTCGAGATGCTTATCGTCGACGCCGATACGGACGCGATCCTTGGCGGAATGGGCGTCAACCATCTCAACCGCGAACAACGGTTTGCAAACCTCGGGTATTGGGTGAGAGAGTCAGCACAAGGCACTGGTATTGCAGGACATTGCGGTCGCCTGGCGGCACGTTTTGCCTTCGAAACGGTCGGCGTTTCACGATTGGAGATCGTGGCGGCCTCCGACAACGTCGCGAGCCGGAAAACGGCTGAACGAATCGGAGGCAAGTTCGAAGGAATATTACGCAACCGATTGGTTGTGAATGACATATCTGTTGATGCTGCGATGTATTCGCTGATTCCCGACGACGTCGCCTAGCCCCATCGCCGGCACAGCCGGCTCCCACAAGAAGCCGGAACTACAAGAAGCCAGAACGTTGTGGGAGCCGCTTCAGCGGCGATGTGGGAGCCGCCTCAGCGGCGATCGGTCGCGCGAAACACCTGCCTATCCCGCCGCCGCACACATCCGCTCGAGATCGACATACCCGGCAAACCGCGCGCCCTGCCCACACCCCGGACACGCCGGATCACGCCTCAGCGTCAGCTCGCGAAAGCGCATGCCGAGGGCGTCATAAGTCAAAAGGCGCCCGACCAGCGGCTGTCCGATTTCCAGAATGAGCTTCATTGCCTCGGTCGCCTGTACCAGCCCGACCAGCCCGGGCAACACGCCCAGCACACCCGCTTCACTGCAGTTCGGCGCGTCCGCGGCGGCCGGCGGCTCAGGGAACAGGCAGCGATAACACGGCGAATCCTCACGGCGCGGATCGAACACGCTTGCCTGTCCCGTGAATCTCTCGATAGCCGCGTAGACCATCGGGATGCCCAACTGCCGCGTCGCTGCGGCCAGCAGGTAGCGCGTGGCGAAGTTGTCCGCCCCGTCCATCACCACGTCATGGTCGCGAATCAGGGCTTCGACATTGTCGGCGCGGAGGCGCTCGACCACAGCATGAACATGGACGCGAGGATTCAACGCGGCGAGCGTCATCCGTGCGGATTCGGCCTTGCTCATGCCGACGCGCGCATCCGCATGCACGACCTGGCGATGCAGGTTGGAGCGCTCGACACGATCGTCGTCGATCACGGTGATGTGTCCGACGCCAGCCGCAGCCAGATACAGCAAGGCGGGAGCACCAAGCCCACCCGCGCCGACAATGAGCACTCGCGCATTGGTCAGCCTCGCCTGCCCGGCCTCACCCACCTGGGGCAGCAGCACCTGGCGCGCGTAGCGTTCGGCGGCATCGGCATCGAGCGAACCGGTCACGACGGGAAGTCCCGCTACCTTCCATGCATTCATTCCGCCAGCGACGGAGGAAACATGCCGGTAGCCCATGCGCTGCAGGGCCTCAGCAGCCAACAGGGAACGCTGGCCACTACCACAGAGAAGGAGAATGTCGCGGTCGCGGTCGGGTTCGGCCTGTTCGATGCGCAGCTCGAGGAACCCGCGGGAGAGGCCCAAGGCAGCGGCAGGTGTGCCGCTGGCCCGCTCATTGTCCTCGCGGACATCGACAAGCAAGGCACCGCCGGCCTGGCGAACAAAGGCATCGGTGGCAGCGACTTCAGGAACGCGGAGGCGCAATCCTGCCAGCCAACGTTCCCGATCCAGACCTTCAGACATGCGAGGCTCCTCGACGAGGGCGACGCTTACTTTTCGCGTCGTTTCGCGTTACGAATCATGCGCTGACGTTTCTGCTGCTGGCTGTCCGTCAGAACGTTCTTCTTGCCCGCGTACGGGTTTTCGCCGTCGCGGAAATCGATACGGATCGGCGTGCCTTCCAGCTTGTACCGCTTACGGAAGAAGCCTTCCAGGTAACGACGATACGCCGGCGCGATGTGCTTGGTACGGCTGCCGTGAATGATGATCGTCGGCGGGTTGTTGCCGCCCGGATGCGCGTAGCGCAACTTGGGGGCATGACCGCGGACCAGCGGCGGCTGATAGGCCTCGTAGGCTTTCTCAAGCGTGCGCGTCAGATCACTGGAGGTGATTACCTTTGTCGCCGCCGCATGCGCGCGAACGACAGCCTTCATCAGTTCACTGAGGCCGGAGCCGTGCAGCGCGGAGATGAAGACGGTTTTCGCCCACTCGACGAAGGCCAGACGACGCCCGAGCGCTGCCATGCACTGGTCGCGAGCGTACTTGTCCATGCCGTCCCACTTATTGACGGCAATGACCAGCGCGCGCCCTTCTTCCATGGCGCCGCCGATGAGGGTGAGATCCTGGTCGGCGAGATTCTCCCGTGCATCGATCATCACCACCGTAACCTGCGACGCAGCAATAGACTGCAACGTCTTGATAACACTAAACTTCTCTACCGCTTCCTCGACACGGGCCCGGCGGCGGACGCCGGCAGTGTCGATCAACGTAAAGCGCTTGCCGTCGCGCTCCAGCGGCACGCGAATGGGATCGCGCGTGGTGCCGGCTACGTCGGAAACGATAAGACGATCCTCGCCGAGCAGGCGATTGATCAGCGTGGACTTACCCGCGTTCGGGCGGCCCACGATGGCGACACGAATACCCTGGTCGGCAAGACCCGGATCGTCGTCGCGCTCGTCGGGCAGATGCGTGAGCGAACGTTCGACCAGCACGTCGACGCCGCGATTGTGCGCCGCGGACATGGGCAGCGTTTCGGCCATGCCGAACGAAGCGAACTCACCGAGCGCCACGGCTTCGTCGACACCGTCGGTCTTGTTGACCACGACGATGACTGGCTTACCACTGCGACGCAGTTCATTGAGGATGCTGGCGTCCTGCGGCAGCACGCCGTCACGCGCATCGACGACGAAGACCAGCAGGTGGGCTTCCTCGATCGCGAGGCGAACCTGCGTCGCCGTAAGGCCTTCAATGCCTTCATCGCTGCCCGACAGGCCACCCGTGTCCACGACCACAAAGGGACGCGGACCAAGGCGACAGACACCGTAATGTCTGTCGCGGGTGACGCCGGGCATATCGGCGACGAGGGCGTCCCTGCTACGCGTCAGCGCGTTATAGAGGGTCGACTTACCGACATTGGGGCGGCCGACCAGGGCGACGACGGGCAACATGGGAGGGGCAGTATTCCTGTGGATCAGTTCGTCGGGATGCGGTAGGCGCCGATATGGCCCTCGACATCTTCGACGTATACGGTGTCACCCGCCACAACGGGCTGGGCACGAATGGCTTTCTTGGACAGACGCTCGCGGGCGACGATTTTGCCGTTGCTGCCGTCAATCCAGTGGATGTGGCCGTCGAGATCGCCAACCACAGCGTACTTGCCCTGCGCAGCCGGGCCGGTGAGCCAGCGGTACTTCAGGTCGCTGAGCTTCCAGATGTTGGCGCCGGTCGACTTGTCGAAGGCGAACACCTGGGACTCGTCGTCCACACCGTAGACAGCGTTTTCGTGCACGTCCAGCGAGGTGAAGGTCGAGAAGCCGTGGTTCCACAACGGACGACCGCTGGGGCCGTCGATCGCGGTCAGCTGACCGTGGTAGGCAGCACCGTAGATGGTCGCGCCGTCGAGGACGAGCGCGCCATCGGCGTCGCTCAGGCGATCGATCTCGGTACGGCCTTCGCCGGTGGCGAGGGTCTGTTCCCAGAGCTTCTCACCGTTGTCGAGGCGAATGGCCGTGAGCTTGCCGGCGTCGGTACCCATGAACACGACGCCGTTGGCGACGAGCAGGCGGCCATTGCCACGCAGACTGAGCAGCGGAACGACTGCCTGGTCGTAAGCCCAGCGACGCTCGCCGGTGGCGGAGTCGATGCCGTAGACGCGACCGTCATTGCAGCGGACCACGACGAGGTTACCGACGATGACCGGCGCGGTGATGACTTCCGAGGAAACCTCGGCCGCCCAGCGACGCTCGCCGTCCTTTGCGTTGATGCCGTACAGATGGCCGTCGAGTGTACCGATGGCGACCAGATCGCCCGCGGCGCCCGGACCACCCGAGAAACGGGCGTCTTCGCGCTTGGCGTCGCCCCAGCCGAACCAACCGTGCTGGCGGATGCTCTTGGACCACAGCTTCTTGCCGGTCGAGGCTTCGAAAGCCGCGATCTTTCCGTCGGTGCTGGCGGCGTAGACCACGCCGTCCACAACCGTCGGACGCATACGCACGCCGGATTCGGCCGCACCGTCACCGATGCTGGACTTCCAGAGGCGCTCGACCTTGACGGTCGGCTCGAACTTCTTGTCGAGCGGGGTCGGCGGTTCGACGTTTTCCTTCTTGAACGAATGGCAGCCGGCCAGTACGACCAGCGACGAAGTCAACGCGATTGCCCAAAAACGTTTCATGCACCCTGCTTCCCGGCCACTGCCAGATCATCGAGCTTCGTTTGAACCACACCGCGCTGCGGTGCGCTGTCGCCCATCGCGGCGATCGCCGCCTGATAGGCTTTGCGTGCGTCGTCGTGGCGTCCAAGCTTGACCAGCGCATCGCCACGGAGTTCCTGTGCGATCGCGGCGAACGACTTGCCTTGCATGGCGTCGAGCGTCGCGATGGCTTCTTCTGCCTTGCCCTGGGCGAACTTCAGCTGCGCAATGCGCAGATCGACCAGGGATTTGAGCGTTTCATCTTTTGCATGGGCCTTGGCCCATTCCAGGTCACCCCCGACCTTGTCCAGCTGACCGGCCAGCAGGTTGCGCTGGGCACGTTCGCCGGCGGCGAAGACCGACCATGCGGTATCCGGGTAGTCCTTCAGCAGGCCCTCGGTGCGCACGTCGATTTCGGTGGTCTTGTTCTGGGCGACGGCTAACTGCAACGCCGCATACTCGCCAGCGGCAGCCTGCTCATGACCGGCACGGTGGGATTTCCACTGCTGCCAGCCAAAGATCAGGACCAGGCCAAGCACGATGCCCACGAGGATGGACACACCATTCTTGCGAAGCCACTGCTGGACTCGCTCGCCCTGCTCGTAATCGTCGTATACGTCGAAAGACATGCAATCACCCACTGCGCTCCGCGCAGCCAAACTTTGGAGGGAACGAGCCCACACCGGCCATCGGTGATGGAACGGCATGGATCAATAGGTAAGGATAACCGAAAAGCGCGGGCCGGCGGGCCCACGCGAACACGTCACGGTCGCGGGAACCGGTCAGTAGGAGACCGGTGCCGCCTTGCCGTCGTGGATATCGACGCGGAAGCGAGCCACGTTGGCACGACGGAAGGTGTCGATTTCTACCGGCTGGCCGTCGATCGTGGCCTGGGCGCCTGCGGCATTGCCGATGCGGACGTCGAGGGTCTTGTCACTGCGGTAAGACTTCTGCGTGCCGGCCGGCAGGATGCCGTATTCCAGACGCGAGCCATCCGAGGCGGTGACCTCGACCCAGCTCGCCGAAGGCAGGCTCAGCGTAAGGCCGTGCGCGCCAGTGCCATCGTTGGCAGGGTTCGTTGCCGAGGCGGGAGTCGTGGCAGTCACAAGCGGCGACTTGGAGGCGCTGTGGTCGAGCGGCGGAAACATGGCCATCGAGGCGAGCAGCGGCTGCTGATCCTCGGTGTGCGACTCGGCCACCGGAGCTGGCTTGCTTTCCGTCGTGGCGGCGACGAGGCCGCTCGACGAAGCCGGCGCAGGCGCATCCTGCTGGGCCACCGGAGCAGCATCCAACGGGGCGAGACGGGCCATGTCGCGGTCGAGCGTGCCGCGCACGCCCAGCCAGACCATGGGAACCACGATGACGGCCGTGAGCACGACATAGGTTGCCGCAGTCACGTAGCGCTCGAGCAGGTAGCGCGAGTGCGAGACGCCGCCCGTGACCACGAGATCGGGCTGGCGCGGCGTCATGCGGGCGAGTTCGACCTGGATGGCTTCCTCGTCGACACCCACATAACGGCCGTACTTGGTCAGGTAGCCGGCCAGGTAGACCTGGTAATCGATACCACCGTATTCACCGGCTTCGAGCTGTCGAATCAGGCGCGTCGGCAGGCGCAGCGCCTGGCCGCAGGCCTCGACAGCGTAACCCCGCGCTTCGCGGGCCGCACGCAGACGCGCCCCGAAACCCGGGTCCGCGACGTGATCGATGAGAACGCGACCGGCCTCGTTGGCACTTGCCTCGGTCTGCGGGTCCATGGCTTCCTCCCTGGGAACAGGTGGCTCGATGCCTGCGAACAAGTCCTGCTCGCGACCGTCCCGACCAGATGAATTCGAAGATACTGTAGTCATTGACGTGCGGTGGCTTCGAGTGCGCGCGCGGGTTCCGAATCCGGGAACTTTTCACGCAAGCGTTTGGCGTAATCCCGGGCGGCCTCCCCGTCGCCCAGACGGAGCTCGATATCGTGACCGAGCTTCAAAGCAGTTGGACTCGGCTGACCCTGCGCCTCTAAGCGCTGCAGAAAAGCACGAGCCCTGAAAGCATCATTCTTAAGGTACAACACGTTAGCCATCTGATACAGAGCATCGGCGTTGTTTGAATTACGATCCAACGCCTTCCGGAAGTAAACCTCGGCGCCATCGTAGTCCTTTGAACCCAGCAGGCAGGTACCGGCATTGGTCATGGCGAGGTCCGGGGTCTCATAGAACGGGTCGGCCAGCGCCCGATCGAAGTACACCTTGGACTCCCCCGCCCGACCCTGCTTGCAAAGGAAAACGGCCAGATTGTTGTTGACCGAGCCTTTCTTCGGATCCAGCTCCGCCGCCCTGCGATAATTCAGCTCGGCATTGACCGGATCGTTGATCTTTTCATAGAGCACACCTAGCACAGTACGGGCCGGCGCGTAGTTGGGGTCGAACTGGATGGCCTGTTGCAGTTTCTCCATGGCGCCCTTGAGGTCGCCCTGCTGCATGTAACGCTGCCCGAGTTCGGTGTGAACCTCGGCCCCCTTGGCCCTTTCATCGGCGGCCGTCGTGGGCCTCAGCCCCGACTCCCCGCCAACGCAGCCAGCGCACGCAAATGCGAGCGCAGCCACCACCCCCCACCGCTCAAGCCGCATTCACCACTCCCTCTTCGAGTTTCTTGCGGAATTCCGCCTGACGACGGGTGCGATCCACGACCTGCCCCTTCAGCTGACCACACGCGGCATCGATGTCGTCACCACGCGTGCGGCGCAGCATGGTGAGAACGCCGGCGTTGAGCAACTGGGTCTGGAAGTTGCGGATCTCGTCCGGACCCGAACGCTCGAAGCGCGTCCCCGGGAACGGGTTGAACGGAATCAGGTTGACCTTGTTCGCACCCGGCAGGCGGCGCATGAACTTGATCAACTGGCGAGCATGCTCGGGCTTGTCGTTCACGCCCTTCATGAGCGTGTACTCAAACGTGATGGTCGTGCGTGGTGCCCGGTTGATGTAGCGCTCGCACGCCGCGGCCAGCTCAGCCAGCGGATAACGCTTGTTGAGCGGCACCAGCTCGGTGCGCAGCTCGTCGTTGGCCGCATGCAGCGACACCGCGAGCGATACGTCGCTTTCGACCGACAGCTTGTCGATCATCGGCACGAGGCCGGCCGTGGACAGGGTGACGCGCTTACCGGCCAGGCCGAAGCCCAGGTCGTCGCGCATCAGGCTCATGGCCTTGACCACGTTGTCGAAGTTCAGCAGCGGCTCGCCCATGCCCATCATCACCACATTGGTGATGCGGCGTTGCTGGTGCGGCACGTTGCCGAGGTGTTTGGCCGCGACCCATACCTGACCGATGATCTCGGCCGTGGACAGGTTGCGGGAAAAGCCCTGGGTTGCCGTGGAACAGAACTGGCAGTTCAGGGCGCAGCCGACCTGGGACGACACGCACAGCGTGCCACGGGTCGGCTCCGGGATATAAACGGTTTCGATGGCGTTGCCGCCATCCATGCCGAGCAACCACTTCTGCGTGCCGTCGACCGCAGTCTTCTCGAATGCGGTCTTCGGCGGGCCGACGTAGCAGCTGGCACTGAGCTTTTCACGCAACGCCTTGCCGACATCGGTCATGTTCTCGAAATCACTTTCGAGGCGATGGTAGATCCACTTCATGACCTGCTCGGCACGATAGGGCTTCTCGCCAAGCTCCGCGAAGAAATCGCGCAGCCCCTTGCGATCGAAATCGAGCAGGTTGACCTTGTCAGCAGGCGTGTTCACGGCGTTACTCAGTGCGAAACGACGTCCGAGTCGTTAAAGAAGTACTTGATCTCGATGGCGGCGTTCTCGAGCGAGTCCGAGCCATGCACGGCATTGGCGTCGATCGAGTCGGCAAAGTCGGCGCGGATCGTGCCCGGCGCGGCGTCCTTCGGATTGGTGGCGCCCATGAGGTCGCGATTCTTGAGAACGGCGCCTTCGCCTTCCAGCGCCTGGATCATCACCGGGCCGGAGATCATGAAGGCCACGAGGTCGTTGAAGAAACCGCGTTCCTTATGAACAGCATAGAAGCCCTCGGCCTCTTCCTTGGTCAGCTGCTTCATCTTGGCGGCGACGATCTTGAGACCGGCCTTCTCGAAGCGGGAAAGGATTTCACCGATGACGTTTTTCTTGACCGCGTCGGGCTTGATGATCGAAAGGGTGCGCTCCAGCGCCATACGGATGCTCCGGGAAAATGGAAAAAGGAAAATAAGGTTGCCAGCGCCTCTGGGGACGCCTGGTGAAAGTCTGGGGCCAAAGCCGTCTCGAATGACGGACTTAGCTCACGAAATCTTGACAGATTCTAGCTCAATCGCAAGCCATTTGCAGCGATGTGCGGTCGCAGATTGACCGGCTGGCGGGGGCGGGCGTATTCTCAAACGATCGTTTGATTCAAACCCCCGCCTCCGGAGTCCGCTGACATGACGAGCGCACCCTACGCGTCCCGCGAACGCAGCACCAAGGAGCGGATCCTTGGCGCCGCCGAGGCCCTTTTTGCCACTCACGGCTTTGCCGGGGCCTCCCTGCGTCAGGTCACCGCAGCCGCCCGGGTCAACCTGGCGGCGGTGAATTACCACTTCGGCTCCAAGGATAAGCTCATCGAGGAGGTGTTTCGCCGCCGCCTGGACGAGCTCAACACCCGTCGCCTGGCCGCCCTGGCCAAGGTATCGGGCCAGGAAGACACCTCCCTGGAGGATGTCCTGGACGCTTACATACGGCCCGCGCTGGACCTGTCCCGCAATGACGGCGGCGGTGCGGCCTTCGTCCGTGTCCTGGCCCGGGCCTACGCCGAACACAATGAGACCCTGCGCAAGTTCCTTTCGGAGAACTACGGCCACGTGCTGCGCCAGTTCGCAGGCGAGTTCGCCCGGCTTCTACCTGGGCTGGCCAAGGAAGAAATCTACTGGCGCCTGGACATCGTCACCGGTGCGCTGACCTACGCCATGGCCGACTTCGGCGTGATCCAGCGCAAGAATGACGTCGACGAGCGCGACCACCGCGAAACCGCCGCCGAACACCTGATCCGCTTCGCTGCGGCCGGCCTGCGCAACCCTTCCGTTTCGACCTCCACGGCCACTCGCTGACCGCGGACGATCCTTTGCACCCCGGAGATCACCATGACCGCAACACCGTTACGCATTCGCAAGGCCGCGGTACTCGGCGCAGGCGTCATGGGCGCGCAGATTGCCGCGCACCTGACGAACGCCAACGTGGAAACCGTGCTTTTCGACCTTCCGTCCAAGGAAGGCCCGAAGAGCGGCATCGCCCTGAAGGCGATCGCCAACCTGGCCAAGCTCTCGCCGGCGCCGCTTGCCGAAAAGGGCCTGGCTGCCGCGATTATCCCGGCCAACTACGAGGATGACCTCGCCCTGCTGGCCGATGTAGACCTGGTGATCGAGGCGATCGCCGAGCGCATGGACTGGAAGCTCGACCTCTACCAGAAGATCGCGCCACACGTGTCCGCGACCGCCGTGCTGGCCAGCAACACCTCCGGCCTGTCGATCAACGGCCTGGCCGAGGCGCTGCCGGAAGAGATGCGCCATCGCTTCACTGGCGTGCATTTCTTCAACCCGCCGCGCTACATGCACCTGGTCGAGTTGATCCCGACCCGCCTCACTGAAAAGGGCGTACTCGAAGGCCTCGAAGCCTTCCTGACGACCACCCTCGGCAAGGGCGTCGTGTATGCCAAGGACACCCCGAACTTCATTGGCAACCGCATCGGCGTGTTCTCGATGCTGTCGACCATGCACCACACCGAGCAGTTCGGCCTGGGCTTCGACACCGTCGACGCACTGACCGGCCCGGCCATTGGTCGCCCGAAGAGCGCCACCTTCCGCACCGCCGATGTCGTTGGCCTGGATACCCTCGCCCACGTGGTCAAGACCATGGGCGATACCCTGCCGGACGATCCCTGGCACAAGTACTTTCAGCCGCCGGCATGGCTGAAGGGCCTGATCGACAAGGGCGCGCTCGGCCAGAAGACTGGGGCGGGCTTCTATCGCAAGGCCGGCAAGGACATCGTGGTGCTCGACCTGCAGAAGCAGGATTACCGCGCGTCCGAGCAGAAGGCGTCGGACGAGGTTTCCGCCATTCTCGCCATCAAGGACCCGGCCGAGAAGTTCGCCAAGCTGCGCGCCTCGTCGGATCCGCAGGCACAGTTCCTCTGGGCCGTGTTCCGCGACCTCTTCCATTACACCGCCTTCCATCTGGCCGATATCGCCGAGACGGCTCGTGACGTCGACTTCGCCATCCGCTGGGGTTATGGCTGGAAGCTTGGTCCGTTCGAGCTCTGGCAGGCGGCCGGCTGGCAGCAGATTGCCGGCTGGATCGCTGAGGATATCGCCGCCGGCAAGACCATGAGCAACGCACCCCTGCCCGCCTGGGTCACCGACGGCCGCACCGGCGTGCACGGCAAGGCCGGTTCGTACTCGGCCAGCGCCAATGCTGAGAAGCCGCGCTCGACCCACCCGGTCTACAAGCGTCAGGCCTTCCCGGATCCGATCCTGGGCGAGAAGTTCGACCAGGGCACCACCGTCTGGGAGAACGACGGCGTGCGCCTGTGGACCAGCGGCGACGACATCGGCGTGATTTCGTTCAAGACCAAGATGCACACGGTGAACGACCACGTGCTCGACGGTATCCAGCACGCGATCGGCCTGGCCGAGCAGCAGTTCCGTGGTGTCGTGCTCTGGCAGCCGTCCGAGCCGTTCTCGGCCGGTGCGGACCTGAAGGGCGCGCTGGGCCTGCTGCAGGCCGGCAAGCTGGCCGAGTTCGAAGCCATGGTGGCGAACTTCCAGGCCACCAGCATGCGCATCAAGTACTCCCTGGTGCCGGTGGTGGCTGCCGTTCGCGGCCTCGCCCTCGGTGGTGGCTGCGAATTCCAGATGCACTCGGCGCGTACCGTCGCGGCACTGGAAAGCTACATCGGCCTCGTCGAAGCCGGCGTGGGCCTGCTGCCCGCGGGCGGTGGCCTGAAGGAATTCGCCGTGCGCGCCTGGCAGGCGAACCCGGAAGATCCGTTCGAATACCTGAAGAAGATCTTCGAGACGGTCGCGATGGCGAAGGTGTCGACCAGCGCGATCGAGGCCAAGTCGCTCGGCCTGTTGCGCAAGGACGATGTCGTGGTCTTCAACTCGTACGAAGTGCTCCATGTCGCCAAGGCCCAGGCGATCGCCCTGGCCGAATCCGGTTACCGTCCGCCGATGCCGGCGCGCGCGATCCCGGCTGCCGGCGATGTCTCCACGGCGACGTTCAAGGCCTCGCTGGCGAATCTCGCCGAGGGTTACTTCGCCTCGCCGCATGACATCGACATCGCCACCCGCATCGCCGACACGCTCTCAGGCGGCCGGATCGAGCGCGGTTCACCGGTAGATGAAACCTGGTTGCTCGCACTCGAGCGTCGCCACTTCGTCGAGCTGGCGCAGACCGAAAAGACCCAGGCCCGTATCGCGCACACGATGACGACGGGAAAGCCACTGCGTAACTGACGCGCCACGCGCTCTTACGCATTCGACTTTCCCACTTAAAGGAACCACCCCATGAGCAAGCAAGTGCAAGACGCCTACATCGTCGCCGCCACCCGTACCCCGGTAGGCAAGGCGCCGCGCGGCGTGTTCCGCAACACCCGTCCGGACGACCTCCTGGCGCACGTCATCCGTGCCGTGATCGAACAGGCTCCGGGCATCGATCCGGCCCTGATCGCCGACGCCGTCATCGGCTGCGCCATGCCCGAAGCCGAGCAAGGCATGAACGTCGCGCGTATTGGCGTGCTGCTGGCCGGTCTGCCCGAGCAGGTACCAGGCGTCACCATCAACCGCTTCTGCTCCTCCGGCGTACAGGCCATCGCCATGGCTGCCGACCGCATCCGCCTGGGTGAGGCCGACCTCATGCTCGCCGGCGGTACCGAGTCGATGAGCATGGTGCCGATGATGGGCCACAAGATCGCCATGAACCCGGCGATCTTCGAGAACGACGAAAACCGTGCCATCGCCTTTGGCATGGGCATCACGGCCGAGAAGGTTGCCGAGCGCTGGAAGGTCAGCCGCGAGGACCAGGACCGCTTCGCCCTGCAGTCGCACGAGCGTGCTTTCGCCGCCATCGCTGCCGGCGAGTTCAAGGACGAGATCACGCCGTTCCAGCTCGATGACCGCTACCCGGACCTGCTCAACCACAGCATCCGCGAAGATCGCCGCATCATCGACACGGACGAAGGTCCGCGCAAGGACACCACGTTCGAGGTGCTGAGCAAGCTGCGCCCAGTGTTCCGCAACGGCCAGTTCGGAGGCTCGGTCACCGCGGGCAACTCCTCGCAGATGTCCGACGGCGCCGGCGCCCTGCTGATCGCCAGCGAAAAGGCGATCAAGGATTACGGCCTGACCCCGCTGGCGCGTTTCGTCGGCTTCTCGGTGGCCGGTGTGGCGCCGGACATCATGGGCATCGGCCCGAAGGAAGCCATTCCCAAGGCGCTCAAGCAGACCGGCATCACCCAGGACCAGCTGGACTGGATCGAGCTCAACGAAGCCTTCGCCGCACAGGCGCTGGCGGTCATCCGTGATCTCGGCCTCGATCCCTCCAAGGTGAATCCGCTGGGCGGTGCCATCGCCCTCGGTCACCCGCTGGGTGCCACCGGCGCCATCCGTGCCGCCACGCTGATTCACGGCCTGCGCCGTCGCAAGCAGAAGTACGGCATGGTGACCATGTGCATCGGCACTGGCATGGGCGCCGCAGGCATTTTCGAAGCCCTGTAAAAGAAATGTAGGAGCCGATTCATCGGCGAATGTGGGAGCCGATTCAGCGGCGAATGTGGGAGCCGATTCAGCGGCGAATGTGGGAGCCGCTTCAGCGGCGATTGTGGGAGCCGCTTCAGCGGCGATTGGGTGCTTGCAGTGGGCTGGCCCGCTGCCGCGGATCGCCGATGAATCGGCTCCCACAGAATCGGCTCCCACAGAATCGGCGCCCACAAAAGCGGCTCCTACAATTGGAATATGCTTGGGCGATGCACGGCATCCACACGATTGACACCGGCTTCGGCCGTCCGGCGTTCGACGCCGCCTACCTTGTGGTGGAACGCGGACGCGGCGCCTTCATCGACAGCGGCACCACGCATTCGTTGCCGCGCTTTCTCGAGGCCATCGGCACAGCCGGCCTCGAACCGAAAGACATCGACTGGGTCATCCTCACGCACGTGCATCTGGACCACGCCGGTGGCGCGGGCCAGTTAATGAAGCACCTGCCGCACGCAAAACTCGCCGTGCATCCGCGTGGTGCCCGGCACATGATCGATCCCACCGCGCTGATTGCGGGCGCCACCGGCGTCTACGGCGAAGAGGAAGTCCAACGCAGCTATGGCGAGATAACGGCAGTACCGGCCGAGCGTGTCGTCGAAGCGAACGACGGTTTCGTGGTCGATCTGGAGGGACGCGCCCTGCTCTGTCTGGATACGCCGGGCCATGCGCGCCATCACATCGCGATCCATGACAACCGTTCCAGCGCGTTCTTCACCGGGGACATCTTCGGCCTGTCCTATCGCGAGCTCGATTCGCCCGGCGGTGCTTTCATCATTCCCACCACGTCTCCAGTACAGTTCGAGCCGGATGCGGCGCATCATTCGATCGACCGCATGCTCGGCTACGAGCCCGAGGCGATGTACCTCACGCACTATGGCCGCGTGACGGAAGTGGCGCGCCTTGCGCACGATCTCCACGAGGCGATCGACGCCATGGTGGCGATCGCGAAACGACACGTCACCGCCGTGGATCGCGAGCAGCGCATCGAATCCGATTTCGCCGACCTGTACGTGGATCGTGCGCAGCGTCAGGGCGTCATGATGAACCGGGACGAGATCGTCAAGCTGCTGAAGATCGACATCCGCCTGAATGCCCAGGGCATCCTGGTCTGGTTGGATCGGGGTTCACGCTGAGGCCTCGTGTCCAACGGATGCCTCAACCCTCCAGCCGCGACTTGAACCAGTCGGATAACTCCGCCTTCCAGTAGGTTCCCTGCGCGGCCAGATACCCGAACGGCCGATGCACCGGATCCAGCCCGAATCCCGCATAGGCGTCCAGCGTCGACTCGCCACCGGCAATCGCTTCCGCGAGGGCCTCGCCTGCCGCACAGGTCGGAGCCAGGCCGTGACCACCGAAGGCCTGCGCGTACCAGAGCCCGTTGCCATGCGTTCCCACCTGGGGCATTTCGTGCCGCGCATAGCTCATCAGGCCCGACCAGGCCTGCTCGATCCGCACGCCTTTGAGCGACGGAAAGACACGCTCGAGGTCGCGCTTCAGCAAGCGCTTCACGGCCCCCGGCGAGCGGTCGCGAATCGAGATCCGGCCGCCCCAGAGCAGGCGCGTGTCCTGCAGGGGACGGTAATAGTCGAAAGCGAACCGTGTGTCGTAAATCGCGGCGCGCGTACGCAGACACGCAGCGAGCCGGTCGCCTAGCGGCTCGGTCACCATGACATAGGTGGCGATGGGCAAGACGGCGCGATCGATACCGCGGTCGAGACCGGCAAGATAGCCACCGCAAGCGAGGACCACCTGGGAGGTTTCGATCTCCGCGTCGCCCACCCGCAGGATCCAGCGCGGGCCGTGCCGCTCCAGCATGCGCACGCGCGAGCTTTCATGGATCGAAACGCCGACTGCCTCGGCTGCGCGCGCCAATCCGCGCGCGTAGGCGAGCGGATCGATGTGCAGCGCATTCCGCTCGTAAAGGCCGTCATGGTAGCGCTCGCTGTGCACGAACTCGTGCATGGCGTCGGCGGGAATCCATTGCCAGTCGGCTCGGTAATGCTCAGCGAGCAACTTTTGGCGCGAGCGGAGCACGCCGGCATCGCGAAACCAGTTGGCCCAGACCACGCCGGCGTCCACGGCATCGCAATCGATCGACAAGGCCGTGATGCGTTCGCGAATCAGGTTCACCGCATCGACGGTACGGCCGTAGAGGGCCCTCGCCCGCTCGGGACCCGCCCGCTCCAGCAACGCCTTCTCGCCGAGCGAATAACCGGCGAACACGAAACCGCCATTGCGACCGGATGCCCCGAAGCCGATCGACTTCGATTCGAGCAACACGATATCCCGCACACCGCGGGCGGCGAGACCGAGCGCGGTGTTCAGGCCCGCAAAGCCCCCACCCACGATCACGACCGAGGCTTCGCGCCGGCCTTCCGGCGGCGGGCGAAGCGGCGGCACGGGAACGCGATCGTGGTACCACGACAGCATGGGGCCTGGTCCTTAGGTTGGGACCGGGGAGTTTTGCACATTCGTGAATGTGGGAGCCGGCTATGCCGGCGATGACCTCACCAGCTAAACCGCTCCGTTGGCTTTTCGCCGCTGAAGCGGCTCCCACATTCCCTTGATCGCCGCTGAAGCGGCTCCCACAGTAAGATGGGCGGACGTCTTGACGGTGCCCTGCCATGAGTCTGCTTCCCCCTATCGACCTGAAACGCTGGATCGACGAGAACCGTGCGCTGCTCAGGCCGCCGGTGGGAAACAAGTGCATCGTCGACGGCGATTTCATCATCATGATCGTGGGCGGTCCGAATGCACGCACCGACTACCATTACGATGAAGGTCCGGAGTTCTTCTACCAGCTCGAAGGCGAGATGGTGCTCAAGGTGCAGGACAACGGCACGGCCCGGGACATCCCGATCCGGGCGGGCGAGATTTTCTACCTGCCGGCGCGCACGCCGCATTCGCCCCAGCGCATGCCCGACTCGATCGGGCTGGTGGTCGAGCGCCGCCGCATCGCGGGCGAGCGTGATGGGCTTCTCTGGTTTTGCGAGAACTGTAACCACAAGCTTTACGAGGAATACTTCGTCCTCGACAGCATCGAAGCCGACTTTCCGCCTGTGTTCGAGAAGTTCTATCGCTCGCTCGACGCGCGCACCTGCAAGCAGTGCGGCACGGTGCACCCGGCGCCCGCGAAGTACGCCGACTGATGTCGCGCTCTATGTAGGAGCCGATTCATCGGCGATCCCGCGGCCGCAGGCCAGGTTGCCGCAAGCACCCTATCGCCGCTGAAGCGGCTCCCACGCGAGCCATTTGGCGGCCATGCGGCGTAGCGAGACATCCGCTGCGGGATCGGCCGCCAGTTCCGCAATGGAACGCCATGCAAGGTCCAGCGATTCTTCGTTCACCGTAAACACTTCGCTGCCGCGGACGACGACGACATAGCGCACGTCGTAATGCCAGTGTTCCGGTTCGTCGCGCCGCGCAGGAATCATGTGCAGGTCCACGTCAAAGATTTCCGGCAACACCTCCAGGTCGAGCAGCCCGGATTCCTCCTGCGCCTCGCGGAGTGCGACGTTCGGCAACTCCGCGTCGCCGTCAGCGTGGCCGCCCAGCTGCAACCAGCGCTGCAGCTTGCGGTGATGCATCAGCAGGACCCGCTCGCCATCGGCGCTCACCAGCCACGCCGAGCCGGTGAAATGACCTGCCTGCGTTTCGCGATGAAACGGACGCGGCTCGCTGCGCAGCCAGTCGTCGAAACGTGCAAGGTCCGGCTCGCCGGGGAAGCGCGCCGTATAGCGTGCGAATGCCGCTGAAAGGCGCGGATACGGATGGTCCATAGGCAAGTCCTGATAAGCGAGCGGGAATTCTCGCACGTGTTTTTCAGATAAGTCCGATGTCGGCCGCAGCGACCACCTGCCTAGGATGGACTCCGACGCGCACGAAGCGCGCCGCCTCCCCGCAGCAGTTGCTGCAAACCGCAAGGATCCGCATGTCGCCCCATCGCTTTCTCCCCGCAGCTCTCGCCGCCGCTGTCATCCCGGCCTCGGTCCTGGCCGCGCCTACCCATGGTGAAGCCAACTTCACCGGCCCACTCGTCACGCCGGCGGTCAACACGCTGCCCACCAACACGGTCAACGTCGAGCCCTACCTCATTCATACCAATACCCGTGGTTGGTATGACGGCGGCGGCAACCGCCATGCCGAGAAGCCTACGGCGCGCCAATGGCAGGTTGCGGTCCCCATCATCTACGGCCTCACCGACAACATCTCGGTACAGCTGACGCTCAACGCGGCGCGCACGTCGGTAGGTGGCCAGCACAGCGACGGCCTTCGTGTGGCAGATTCCCTGCTTCGCCTGCAGACCCGCCTCAAGGCCCCCGACGCCGATGGCACAGGCCTTGTCCTTGCCGCCTCGATCGCGCAGCGGTTGCCCACGGGCCAGTACCACCACCTCGATACCAATCTGCTCAACGGCATGGGCACGGGCGCGATGCGCACCACACTCGCCCTGGGTGCCCAGCAACTCCACTGGCTGAACAACGGTCACGCGCTGCGCTGGCGCGGCCAGCTGGCCTGGAGTCCTTCTCCGGGTCGCGTCACCTTGCGCGGACCCAGCGTCTACGCGACTCCAACCGGTTTCCGGGGTCACGCACAGCCCGGCCAGGCCTGGAACGCGTCGGCAGCCGCCGAGTACGTGCTCAACGCGCGCTGGGTGCTCGTCGGCGAAGGAATCTGGAACCGCGCCAGCGGCACCCGAATCAATGGAGACGCAAGTGGTTACGGGGCCTATACCTACCCTTCGGGCCATAGCTTCAGCCTCGCACCCGCCGTGGAGTACCACTTCAGCCCCAAAGTCGGCTTGATCGCCGGTGTCCAGTTCAGCGTCGACGGCCGTAACGCCACCGATTATGTTGCACCGCAAGTCGCGCTGAATATGGTCTTCTGACCATCACGGCTTGCCCGAGCACAACCGCCGCAAGTCATGGTCGACATCCGCAACTCCTGTATGCAATGCGTTGGCGTGCCTCGCATTGCAACTTGTACGGCCTTGCCCCGCTGGGCTATGGTGCCGTGCCAGCGCTTCAGGGCAGCTGTGTGTCCACCGTAACTCACGCGGCGGTCCCAATAATAAAAGGCAACATTCCGGCAGTAGGGGAGACACATGTTGAAACACCTGTTCGCGACGCATCCCATTGAGGCCGCGCCGCATGTAGACGCTGGTGAACACATTGAAACCGGCGCTCACGCCAGTAGTGGGGAGCTCAAGCGGGTACTTACCGCGAAGCACCTGGTTCTTCTTGGTGTCGGCGCCGTCATCGGCGCAGGTATCTTCGTTATCACCGGCCAGGCCGCCGCACTTCACGCCGGCCCCGCCCTGGTCATCAGCTTCCTCATCGCCGGTTTCGCCTGCGCGCTTGCAGGCCTGTGCTACGCCGAATTCGCGGCCATGCTTCCGGTTTCCGGCAGCGCCTACTCCTACTCCTATGCCACGCTCGGCGAGTACGTCGCCTGGTTCGTCGGCTGGAATCTCGTTCTCGAATACCTCTTCGCGGCCGCCACAGTCGCCGCGGGCTGGTCGGGCTACTTCAACGAAATGCTGGGGATGATCGGCCACCTGGCCGGCACCGACCTCGCGCTGCCCGTCGAGCTCGCCTCGGCGCCGTTCAAGTTCGTCGAGGGCCACATCCAGGCCACCGGCACGCTGATCAACCTGCCGGCCGTGGTCATCATCGCCGCACTGTCGGGCCTGTGCTACGTCGGTATCACGCAGTCGGCGTTCGTCAACTCGATCATCGTGACGATCAAGGTCACCGTGATCCTGTTGTTCCTCGCCTTCGCCATTCAGGTGATCAATCCGGCCAACTGGCATCCGTTCATTCCGCCGTCGGAAGGTCCGGGCACGTTTGGTTGGGGTGGCGTCTTCCGCGCCGCGACCATCGTGTTCTTCTCCTATGTCGGCTTCGACGCGGTTTCCACCGCCGCCGGCGAAGCGAAGAATCCGCAACGCGACATGCCGATCGGCATTCTCGGCTCGCTGGCCCTGTGCACGGTGCTGTATATCGCCGTTGCCCTGGTCCTCACCGGCATCGCCCCGTTCCGCATGCTCAACACGCCGGAGCCGGTCGCTACCGCACTCGGCCTGTACCCGCAGCTGTCGTGGCTGAAGGCGCTGGTCATCCTCGGTGCGATCACCGGCCTGTCCTCAGTCATCCTGGTGATGCTGATGGGCCTGCCGCGTATCTTCTTCTCGATGGCGAAGGACGGCCTGCTCCCGCAGACCATGGCCAGGGTGCACCCGAAGTTCCGCACGCCTTACATCGGCACGATCATCGTCGGTGTCGCCGCGGCTGCCATGGCCGGCCTGTTCCCGGTCAGCGTGCTCGGTGAACTGGTTTCGATGGGCACCCTGCTCGCCTTCGCCACCGTCTGCATCGGCGTGTTGATCCTGCGTTACACCCGTCCGGACCTGAAGCGCAGCTTCCGCGTGCCCTTCGTGTGGCCGATCACCATCGTCGGTGCGCTCGCCTGCATCTACCTGTTCTGGCAGGCCTTCGAAGAGCACTGGCGTCTGATGCTCGGCTGGATCGTCATCGGCCAGCTGATCTACTTCGGCTACGGTTACGCGCACAGCAAGCTGCGCAAGTCGCTCGGCTGATAGAAAGGAATCGGGAAAGGCCGGCGGTCACCCGCCGGCCTTTCCTTTTGCGACTATTCTTCCCACGTCACTTCTTCCCGGGCCGTCCATGCTCAAGCAGTTACTCGCCAAGAAAGCTCCCCAGGCCGAACCCGACGACGCGCACGGCCCAGCCCTGCGCCGTACCCTCGGTCCCTGGGGCCTGACGGCACTGGGCATCGGCGCGGTCATCGGTGGTGGCATCTTCGTCATCACAGGCGTCGCAGCCGCCGACCATGCCGGTCCCGCGATCATCCTGTCCTTCATCCTCGCCGCTATCTGCAGCCTGTTCACCGCGCTGTGCTACGCCGAGTTCGCCTCGATGATCCCGATCTCGGGAAGTGCCTACTCCTACGCCTACGCCACGCTCGGCGAAGGCGCGGCCTGGTTCATCGGCTGGAACCTGGTACTCGAATACGGTGTCTCCGCGTCCGCGGTCGCCGTCAGCTGGACCGGATACTTCGTCAGCCTGCTGGACCATGTCGGTATCCATATTCCGCCCGCGCTGACCAATGCGCCGCTCGATTACGTCGACGGGCATCTCGTCGCCACCGGCGCCCTGTTCAACCTGCCCGCGGTCGGCATCACGCTGGCGTTGACCTGGCTTTGCTATGTCGGCATCAGGGAATCCACCGGCATCAACATGGCCATGGTGGCACTGAAGGTCGCGCTGATCCTCATCGTGATCATCGTCGGCGCACAGCACGTCGACACGGCCAACTGGCATCCGTTCATCCCGGAAAACCAGGGCGGCTTCAAGTACGGCTGGTCCGGCGTGCTGCGCGGCGCTGCACTGGTTTTCTTCGCCTACATCGGCTTTGAGGCAACATCGACAGCCGCGCAGGAATCGAAGAATCCGCAACGCGACATGCCCATCGGCACCCTCGCTTCCCTCGCTATCTGCACGGTGCTCTACATCGCCATGGCTGCCGTACTGACGGGCCTGGTGCCGTTCGGTCAGCTCGGAACCGACGAGCCCGTGGTCACGGCGATCCGCAGCCATCCTGAACTCGGCTGGTTGCGTGGCGTCGTCGAAGTCGGCGCGTTGATCGGTCTGTCGTCCGTCGTACTCGTCATGATCATCGCGCAGCCGCGCATCTTCATGATCATGGGTCGCGACGGCCTGTTGCCGAAGGTCTTCACGACGATCCATCCGAAGTACCGCACGCCACATCTGAATACGGTGATCACCGGCTTCGGTATCGCACTACTCGCCGCTGTGTTTCCGCTCAACATCCTCGGCGATCTCGTATCGATGGGCACGCTCGTCGCTTTCTGTGCGGTGTGCGGTGGCGTGCTGATCCTGCGCTTCACAGCACCCGAACTGCCGCGCACATTCCGCGTGCCGTGGGTGTGGTTCACGTGCACCGCAGGCATTCTCAGCTGCATCGGTCTGCTCTGCTTCATGAACTGGTACAACTGGGCGTTGATGGGCGTTTGGACAGTCGTTGGCATGGCGCTTTACACGGCCTACGGCTACCGCCACAGCAACCTGCGCAAGGCACGCTGAGCCCCATCTGACACCTCGTTAAAACCTCGCTAACCACGCGAGGTTTTTTCGTTAAATGACTGTTTTTGAAAAATAATGCGAAAAAAGGTGGGTGTCATTTAACTGCCATTGGCCGGTCGTGCCCGGAGGGGAGTATGATCCCGGTTCCGTGGGTAAATCACTTGGCAGTGGGCCCCGGATTGCCGCTCAGCGCGTCAGGCGAGTCAGCTCCTCGGCCTGGCGCGCCTGAGCTGCATTTTGCGTCTCACATGAATATTTCGGACAAAAAAGCCAGCCTGCGGGCTGGCCTTTTTTTGGCTCTTTGCGTGTCTGCGGGGGCTCGCCTTCGGCCTCGCGGTTGCGCGGCTCGCGTTGCGTCGCAAGAGCCGGCGGGTCTCACCCTCGGGGCCACGACTGCGGCGACCCGCTTCGGAAGGGCCGCCCAAAAGCGGCCGTTTACTTATTGCCCTGCGGGCCGGGTCGGGCTCCGACTGGGGGTTTCCGAATCGGCATCCTGCCTTTTGCGGAAACGGCCGACCATCCAGGTCGGCCCCCTGACGGGCCTGATCCAGTCGAAGCCCTCGCCTACGCTACCGGCCCCG
>CBIGPO010000036.1:0-44281 GCA_966191635.1 uncultured Luteibacter sp. | reverse complement strand
CAGGATGCCGATTCGGAAACCCCCAGTCGGAGCCCGACCCGGCCCGCAGGGCAATTAAGTAAACGGCCGCTTTTGGGCGGCCCTTCCAAAGCGGGTCGCCGCAGTCGTGGCCCCGAGGGTGAGACCCGCCGGCTCTTGCGCCGCAACGCGAGCCGCGCATCCGCGATGCCGAAGGCGAGCCCGCCCCCATTTCGCGAAGACCAAAAAAAGCCGGCTTTCGCCGGCTTTTTCTTTTGATCGATGACTCAACCGATCAATGGTGACCCGAGAACGGAATCGCCTTGCGCCAGATCGACGGGCTGTGCGGCCACGATTCGTCGGTCAGGTACGGATGGTTCGGGTAGTTCAGGGCCAGCACCTTGCGGGTCTGCTCGGCCAGCGGCTTGCGGTCGAGGGCCTCGTAGCTGCGCGTGAGGATCGCCAGGGCGTCGGCGGTTTCCGGCGACTGCTGGTAATGCTCGACCACGTATTGGGCGCGGTCCGCCGAGGCGATGTACGACTTCGTGCGCAGGTAGTACTCGGCCACGTTGATTTCGAACCGGGCCAGCTGGTTGCGCAGGAAGATCATGCGCTGGCGAGCGTCCGTGGCATAGGCACTGTTCGGATACCGGCGGGTAAGCTGGCTGAAATCGTCGAACGAGGTCAGGTTGAAACCCTGGTCGCGACGGGTGGAAGCCGAGTTTCCGCGCTGCAGGTAGCGCTCGATCAGGCCACCGGTACGATCGAAATTGATCATGCCACGCAGGTAATAGGCATAATCTGCATGCTTGTGGGTCGGAAACGTCTTGATGAAGCGATTAATCGTGGAGTACGCGTCATCCGGCTTGTTGTCTTTGTACTGCGCGTAGGCCAGTTCGATCTGGGCCTGCTCATTGACGTCACCGGACGGGAAGCGCGCAATCAGGCGCTGATAGCCCTTCTCGGCGGCTGAATAGTCCGAATACTCCAGCGAATTGTGAGCCGTCGCATAAAGCCGGTCTTCCGGCATCGTGTCGATCGTCTCCTTCTTGCTGCGGAACATCGAGCAGGCGCTCATCGACAGGGCGAGGACGAGCAGAATGGTGATCTTGGTTGCACGCATTGAGAGAGTTCGGATGCTTGAGCGAAAAGGCATGATAGCCGAAACCGGCCATGGGCCGGGCGGGGCGGTATGACGACGTTACGACATGAAGCCCTTGTGCCGGTGACAGCCGCTGGACGGCGTTTCGACCAGACCGTGGCCGAGATGTTCCCCGATTATTCCCGATCTCGCCTCACAGGGTGGATCAAGGACGGGAAAGTGTTGCTGGACGGGGCCCGCGCGGCGCCGCGGCAGCTCGTCCGGGGAGGGGAGAAGGTCGCGCTGGAGGCGGAACTGGAGAACGAGGTCCACGCCCAGCCCGAGGACATCGCCCTCGATATCCGCTTCGAGGACGACGACCTGATGGTGGTCGACAAGCCCATGGGGCTCGTGGTCCACCCGGGTGCCGGCAATCCCACTGGGACAATGCTCAACGCCCTCCTGCACCACAATCCGGCCCTGGCGGAGCTGCCGCGTGGCGGCATCGTGCATCGCCTGGACAAGGATACGGCGGGGCTGATGGTGGTCGCCAAGACCCTTGCCGCGCATACGCGTCTGGTGGAAATGCTCTCCCTCCACGAGGTCCGTCGCCAGTACGAGGCCGTCGTGCTCGGCACGATGGTGGCCGGCGGCACGGTGGACCAGCCGATCGGGCGTCACCAGCACGACCGGCTCAAGCAGGGCGTTCGCGACGTGATCGACGGTGGCAAGGAGGCGGTGACCCATTACCGCGTCCGTGAGCGTTTCCGTGCCCACAGCCTTATCCAGTGCAACCTGGAGACCGGCCGTACCCATCAGATTCGCGTGCACATGGCCCATATCGGCCATCCGCTGGTCGGCGACCAGCTCTATGGCAATGGCCTGCGCCTCCCGCGCGGGGCCAGCCAGGAGCTGATCGACGCCTTGCGCGGCTTCCGTCGCCAGGCACTGCATGCGGAGAAACTGGGTTTCGACCACCCGATCACAGGCGAATACCTGGAGTTCGACTCGCCGCGCCCGGCCGATCAGGACGCACTGATCGAGGCGCTGCGCGCCGATACCGTTCTTCATCCGATCGAGGATTGAGGGTGCAGGCCGACTGGATCGTTCCGGACTGGAAGGCCCCCGCGGGCGTCGGCGCCGCCGTTTCCACGCGACGGGGCCCCGGTGTCTCGGAAGCCCCGTACGACCGGCTGAACCTGGGACTGCGTTCCGGCGACGATCTGGCCGCGGTCGAAGTCAACCGGCGAGCCCTGGCGGAAGCCTTGGATCTGCCTGCGCCGCCCCTGTGGCTGCGCCAGGTGCATGGCATCGCCGTGATCGAGTCCACCGCTGCCGGTAGCGATGAGCCGGTGGCCGACGCCTCGGTGGCGCGTGGCCCGGGGCAGGCGCTGGTCATCCTCACGGCGGACTGCCTGCCCGTGCTGTTCGTGTCGGCCGATGGCCAGACGATCGGTGCAGCCCATGCCGGCTGGCGTGGGCTGGCGGCGGGCGTACTGGAAAACACGGTCGCGACGATGGCCGCCGACGGCGTCCAGGCCTGGCTCGGGCCGGCTATCGGTGCATCGTCATACGAAGTGGGCGAGGAAGTGCGTGCGGCCTTCGTCGACGGTGACGCAGGCGCGGCGCAGGCCTTCGTTTCCACCCGGCCGGGTCACTGGCATTGCGATCTCTATCTTCTGGCGCGGCGCAGACTGGCTACGGCCGGCGTGTTGCAGGTGTCAGGTGGCGGCTTCGACACGCTCACCGACGAGCGGCTCTACTCGTACCGCCGCGATGGCGCGAATAGCGGTCGTTTTGCATCGCTGATCTGGACCGAGGCTTAAGGCGCGGTCATCGGTGTCTGCACGTAGATCTCCGGCTTCACCTTGGGGGGCTCGGTGAGTGCGTGCAGGAAAGCGTTGCGCCAGGTGGTGATGTCGTTGCGTTCGAGCACATCCATCATCGACTGCCAGCGCATGCGGCGTTCCTTGAGCGGCATTTCCAGGGCCCGCTTCAGGGCCTCGGAAACTTCGTCCAGATCCGACGGGTTGACCAGCAAGGCCGCATCCAGCTCCTGGGCGGCCCCGGCGAAGCGTGACAACACCAGCACGCCAGGATCCTGCGGGTCCTGGCAAGCGACGTATTCCTTGGCGACCAGGTTCATGCCGTCGCGCAGGGGCGTGACCAGGCCGACCTTGGCTACGCGGAAGTAGCCCGCAAGCACTTTATGTGCGAATGACTTGTTCACATAGCGGATCGGTACCCAGTCCGGCTCGGCGTACTGGCCGTTGATATGGCCGGCGCTGCGTTCCAGTTCACGACGCAGCGATCGGTACTCGGGCACGTCGGAACGAGACGGCGGGGCGATCTGCAGCAGCGACACGCGGCCGCGCATTTCCTTGTAGTCGCGCAGCAGGCGTGCAAAGCCCTCGAATCGCTCGGGCAGGCCTTTCGAATAATCCAGGCGATCCACTCCGATGATCAGTGAGCGATCGTCCATGCTCGCCCTGAGTTTGGCCACGCCGCCACTGTCTTCCGCGCGATGAGCCAGTTCGACCGCCTCGGCGGTATCGATGCTGATGGGGAACACGCCAGCGCGGAAGATACGGCCGTTGGCCGCGCGGATGCGGCCGCCGGTGCGCATGGCTGCGCCCAGTTCGTGCAGGAAATAATCCTCGAGGGCGCGCAGATCTCGCTGCGTGTGCAGGCCGACGAGATCGTACGAGGCCAGCGGTTCGAGCAGCTCGCGATGTCGCGGCAGGGTAATCAGCAAGCCCGCCGCCGGTAACGGTGTATGCAGGAAGAAGCCGATCCGGTTCTCGACGCCAAGCTCGCGCAGCATGGCCGCCAGCGGGATCAGGTGGTAGTCGTGCACCCAGATGATGTCGTCTTTCTTGAGCAGCTTGGCCACACGCTTGGCGAACATCCGGTTGACCCGGAGATAGCCTTCAAGATGATCGCGGCGGTAGTCGACAAGGTCGGCGCGATAGTGGAACAGCGGCCAGAGTGCGCGATTGGCGAAGCCACTGTAGTAGTCGTCATGGTCCGCCTTGGACATGTCGATGGTGGCGTAACTGATGTGGCCGTCGGCTACCTCGTGCAGTTCCTTGCCGGTCTCGGCGGCGATATTGCCGCTCCAGCCGAACCACAGGCCGCCCATTTCCTGCAGCGCCGCGTTCATTGCCGACGCCAATCCGCCGGTCTGCGTCTGCTTCGGGAGCGCGACGCGATTGGAAATGACGACTAGTCGGCTCATGTTGCGCTTGCGGCTCCTTGCGACAGCCTGGCTTTCGCGGAATCCAGCCAAGCATGAACGTCAGCCGGGCTAGACAATGTGAACGTCGCTTGTGACGGTGTTCTTGCGCCTATGCGAACGGATGCGCCGCCGCGGGCGTTGACCACCGCGAAGCCGTGTTCATCGGTGAGATCGTCACCGAGGTAGACCGGACGCCGGCTCCGGAACGGCGCCTCGTCGAGGAAGGCGGCGACGGCGACTCCCTTGTCCATGCCGCGTGGCTTGAACTCGAATACGTAGCTGCCCGGTTGCAATTCGAATCCGGGGAAGCGAGCGACGATTTCCGGCGCGCGACGGGCCAGTTCGGGCTCGTACTCGGGCCGTTCGCGGCAATGCCAGGCGACCGACCAGCTCTTGTCCTCCACGCGCACGCCCGGCCATTCGGCAGCGATTGCGTGGACGGTCTCGCGCAGCCTCGCCAGTTCCGCTGCGTCCACCGGCAGCGTGATTACCTTGCCCGTCGTGTCGCGTCGCTCCATGCCGTGCTGGCCGGCGGCGGCCCAGTGCGGGCGGCCGAAGATGCGGTCCAGGCCGCTGATCGCCCGCCCGCTGACCAGGGCCATCGCGCCGCCCAGTGCCGTGTGGAGGGTATCGAGCGTGTCCAGCAGGCCGTCAGTCAGGACCACGCCTTCGGGATCGTCGGCAAAAGCGAGCAGGGTGCCATCGGCGTCCAGGAACAGTGCGGTTCCGGCGTCGATCAGGTCGAATCCCGGGCGGGGCAGAATGTCGCGGCTGGCTGTCACAGTGGCTCCATGGGGCGGCGATCCCCTGAGGATGCCGGGTAGGGTGTGAAAAAAGCGGAGGGAGCCCTGCTGCGCTTGCTATTCACCGTTGAAGGAGCACGCTGCAACCCGCATCTGTCTGGGCAGAGGCGGTCGCGGGGAGGGCCCGGGGCGCGCCAAAACCTTTGGGAGAACCATCAATGCGTATGGATAAACTCACGTCGCGATTCCAGCAAGCGCTGGCCGACGCCCAGTCGCTGGCCGTCGGCCGCGACAACAACATGCTCGAGCCGGCGCACGTGCTGGCCGCGCTACTCGACCAGCAAGGCGGTTCGACCGGGCCGCTGCTCACCCAGGCTCAGGTCAATGTGCCCGCCCTGCGCCAGCGTGTGGGCGAAATGCTCGACCGGCTGCCTCGTGTCAGCGGCGAAGAGGGCAACATCAATCTCGGCAACGACCTCAATCGCCTGCTCAACCTCACCGACAAGCTTGCCCAGCAGCGTGGCGACCAGTTCATCGCCAGCGAGTTGTTCGTGCTCGCCCTGCTGGAGGATCGCGGTGAGGTCGGCGGTGCGCTGAAGGCGGCTGGCGCCACGAAGGAGCGACTCGAAGCGGCGATCGACAAGCTGCGCGGTGGCGAGAAGGTGCAGTCGGAGAACGCCGAAGAGCAGCGTCAGGCGCTGGAGAAGTTCACCATCGATCTGACCGAGCGCGCCGAGGCCGGCAAGCTCGATCCGGTGATCGGTCGCGACGAGGAAATCCGTCGCACCATCCAGGTCCTGCAGCGCCGTACCAAGAACAACCCCGTGCTCATCGGTGAACCCGGCGTGGGCAAGACGGCCATTGTCGAAGGCCTCGCCCAGCGCATCGTCAATGGTGAGGTGCCCGAAGGCCTGCGCGACAAACGCGTGCTCTCGCTCGACATGGGTGCCCTCATCGCCGGTGCGAAGTTCCGCGGCGAATTCGAGGAACGCCTGAAAAACGTGCTCAACGACCTCTCCAAGCAGGAAGGCCGGGTCATCCTCTTCATCGACGAACTGCACACGATGGTCGGGGCGGGCAAGGCGGATGGTGCGATGGATGCGGGCAACATGCTCAAGCCCGCACTGGCGCGCGGCGAGCTGCATTGCATCGGTGCCACCACGCTCGACGAATACCGCAAGTACGTCGAAAAGGATGCCGCGCTCGAGCGTCGCTTCCAGAAAGTCTACGTGGGTGAACCCAGTGTCGAGGACACCATTGCGATCCTGCGTGGCCTGAAGGAGCGCTACGCCGTGCACCATGGCGTGGAGATCACCGACCCGGCGATCGTCGCCGCGGCCACGCTCTCCGCGCGTTACATTCCCGACCGCCAGTTGCCGGACAAAGCCATCGACCTGATGGACGAGGCCGCATCGCGCATCCGCATGGAGATCGACTCCAAGCCGGAAGAGCTCGACCGTCTCGAGCGCCGCCTCATCCAGCTCAAGATCCAGCGCGAGATGCTGAAGAAAGAGCAGGACGACGAATCGAAGCAGCGCCTTGCTACGCTGGAGGCCGATATCGAGAAACTCGACCGCGAGTTCTCCGACCTCAATGAGGTGTGGAAGTCTGAAAAGGCCATGCTCCAGGGCACCACCAAGGTGAAGGAGCAGATCGAGTCCGCGCGTCTCGAACTCGAAGCCGCGCAGCGCCGCCAGGATTACGCGGCCATGAGCGAGATCCAGTACGGTCGCCTGCCGGCGCTCGAGGCCCAGCTTGCCGCCGCGCAGCAGGCCGAGAAGCAGGATTTCACGCTGCTGCAGGACCGGGTTACAGCCGAGGAGATTGCCGAAGTGGTCGCCCGCTGGACCGGTATTCCCGTGGCGAAGATGCTCGAAGGCGAGCGCGAAAAGCTGTTGCAGATGGAAAGTGCGTTGCATTCGCGCGTGGTTGGCCAGGAAGAAGCGGTGAAGGCCGTCTCCGATGCGATTCGTCGCGCGCGGGCGGGGCTCTCCGATCCGAACCGTCCGTATGGTTCGTTCCTCTTCCTCGGCCCGACCGGTGTCGGCAAGACGGAGCTGTGCAAGGCGCTGGCCGATTTCCTGTTCGACACGCAGGACGCGATGATCCGCATCGACATGAGCGAGTTCATGGAGAAGCATTCGGTGAGTCGCCTGGTCGGTGCGCCTCCGGGCTATGTCGGTTACGAAGAGGGCGGTTACCTCACCGAAGCCGTTCGTCGTCGTCCGTACAGCGTCATCCTGCTCGACGAAGTGGAGAAGGCGCACCCGGATGTGTTCAATATCCTGCTGCAGGTTCTCGACGATGGCCGTCTCACAGATGGCCAGGGCCGCACGGTGGATTTCCGTAATACGGTCATCGTGATGACCTCGAACCTGGGGTCGAACCTGATCCAGGAGCAGGCCGGCGACAGCGAAGCCGACTACATGCAGATGAAGGCTTCGGTGCTCGGCGTGGTGCAGGCGCACTTCCGTCCCGAGTTCATCAACCGCCTCGACGACCTCGTGGTGTTCCGTCCGCTCGACAAGAAGCAGATCCGTTCGATCGCACGCATCCAGCTCGCTTACCTGGGCAAGCGACTCGCCGAACGCCAGCTCGGGTTCGACGTGACCGATCGTGCACTGGACCTGCTCGGCTCGGCTGGTTTCGATCCGGTTTACGGCGCGCGTCCCTTGAAGCGTGCGATCCAGCAGCAGCTGGAGAATCCGCTGGCGCAACGAATCCTCCAGGGCCTGTTCACGCCCGGCCAGACCGTGCGTGTGGATTCCGACGGCAACCACCTCACCTTCGAGGCGGTGTAAAGAAAGGGGCGGCTGCGGCCGCCCCTTCGCCAACCCTGTGGGAGCCGATTCATCGGCGATGCTCCTTTGGGAGCCGGCTACGCCGGCGATGGGCCCGCCGCTAGACCGCTCCGTTGGCCTTTCGCCGCTGAAGCGGCTCCCACAACAGTAGCCACGATCCTCAGAACCTGAAACCAACCTTCGCGTAGTAGTAGCGACCGTTGAAACCGAATGGCGACAGCGCGGAATACTGCAGGCCACTGGCGAAGTCCTCACCGGTGTCGGTCCTGCTCACGCGAGTCGGATACTGGTTGGTCACGTTGTCCACGCCAAGGGTGAAGTTCCACGCATCCAGCGCGTAGCCCAGCGAGGTGTTCAACAGCCACCGCGCGGAGAACACCTGGTCCGTGGTGGGGTCCGTGTTCACCCGGGTGACCGAGCCGTAGCGGGTGAGATCGCCGTGCACGTTGAAGGCGGAGATGGCCCAGTCCGCACCGATCAGGAACTTCGTGCGCGGCGTGGCCTTGGTCAGGATGCCCTGGCTCGACCGCCCGAACAGCTCGATGGGATCGGTCGAGTTCGCCTGCAGTACTTCCGGCGTGGCACTCACCGATAGCACCTTCACCTGGTTGTAATTTCCGCTGACGAGCAGGTTCACCTGGCCCCACGAGGTGGTCGGGATGCGGTAGTTAAGCACCAGGTCCGCACCACGCGTACGCGTGGCCGCCGCGTTGGCGAAGTACTGGATCGCGGTGACCTGCTGGCCCGGCACGATGCTGTTGAAGTACGCGGCGAGCAGCGGATCGGTGAGGCTGATCGTGTCGGAGTAGAGGACCTGGTGCCAGATGCGGATCTGGTAGACATCGAGCGTCGCGCTGAAATCCGCGATCGGTTCCCACACCGCGCCGATGCCGTAGTTCACGGATTTTTCGGGCTTCAGTGCTTTGGCACCCAGCGCGATCGCTGCAGGATCCGACGTGCGGTACGTACCCGTCTGCGCCAGCTGCCCGGTTGTCGGATCGATGATCGTCACCACCGACTGGTAGTTCTGCTGGGCGAGCGATGGCGCACGGAAGCCGTTCGACACCGTGCCGCGCAGGGCGAATGTCGGTGTGAACTGGTAACGCGCGGAGACTTTGCCCGAACGCGTGGAGCCGGCATCGCTGTAGTGTTCATAACGTCCCGCAACACCCGCGGAGAACTTGTCCGTGATGTCGTTCTCGAGATCGGCGTACAGAGCTTCGCTATGCCGGGTGAAGCTACCGGCCGCCTCGGGAGAAAGCCCCGGGAATACCTGTGAGCCGCCTGCATACGGTGTCGTCGTGCCCGGGATGAGGGTGTCCTGGTCGAAGAAATACGACGTCGGGTCGCCGGCATCGATCTGGTATTTCTCCTTGCGGTATTCCGCACCGAAGGCGAGCGTGAGCGGGTTCTGCAACCAGCCGACGTTGAATTCCTTGCCGACATCGAGGTTGGCCAACGCCTGCGAGTTCTTGAACGTACCGGCGTTGAAGTAGGTTGGCGACGAGCCCGTGGTGTAGAAAAGGTTGGTGTTGACGCTGTTCTGGATGTCGAAGCCGAGGTTGTTGATGCCGTAGTTGCCTGACGCATCCCAGCGCCATCCGCCATCGGTCACACCTTTCACGCCGAGTACGGCGGTGGTGTCGTTGGTGTGGTTGACGATCTGCGGCAGAAAGCCGTTGGGGTAGATCTCGGGCACGTTGCGCGAGTTGGCGGCGGCCCGGTAGTAGCCGTTCGAGGTGACGTCACGGCGGCTGAGGCTGAGGAACCCGTAGACGTCGATGTTGTGCGCCACTTCGTACTGGAAGTTGGTCAGCGCCTGGTAGGTCTTTACTGCAGGGTCGCCGTAGCGCTGGTGGGCCACGTTGCCATCGTCGGCTTCCTCCGGGGTGTACAGCGAGAGCGGTGATCGCCGGTTGGTGTTCATCGAGTTCTGGTAATTCCAGGCCACGCGCAGCCAGCCCTTCGCGTCGGCGCCTTTACCGCCGAGATCGACACCCATGGAGCCGTCGATGCCGTTGGTGGCACCGTCGCCCTTGTCCATGATGCCGCCATTGACGTTGATGCTGTTCTTGCCTTCACCGGCGCCATGCTTGAGCACGACGTTGATCACGCCGGCGATGGCATCGGAGCCGTACTGCGCGGCGGCGCCGTCGCGGAGAACTTCGATGTGGTCGATCGCGGAGATCGGAATGGAATTGAGGTCGGCGGGTGCGGCACCGCGGCCGACGGAGTTGTTGTAATTGACCAACGCGGACGTGTGGTAGCGCTTGCCGTCGACCAGCACGAGCGTGGCGTCGGGTGACAGGCCACGCAGACTCGCCGGTCGGATGGCATCGTTGCCGTCGTTGATGGCCGGGCGCGGGAAGTCCAGGGAGGGCAGCAGCCGTCCCAGCGCGGTGGCGAGGTCGGTCGCGCCGCTGGATGTGAGGTCCTTGGGCGTGAGCACGTCGATCGGCGACAATGACTCCGCTTCGGTGCGGTTGGTGCTGCGCGTACCGGTCACTACCACCTGGTCCAGCTGGCGTGCTTGCTTGGCGTCCGGGGGCGGTGTCGCGTCCTGGGCATAACCGGGCGTTACGATCATGAGTCCTAGGGCGGGAAGCCAGAAGCTGGCCGCCGGCTTGCGTCGAGAGGTCTTGCCTGTCGTCATCGATGGGTCCCCAAGGCGAGCTACGCACGCAGGGCGGGAGTGCCCCGCGGACGCGGTCGAAATGCCGCGCTGGGATCGACGCTAGGCATTCTCGCTGCAATGCGTCAACAGATTCGTCATGTATGCGCCATGATGGTGAAACAAACGCATGAAAACACCTTATTTAAGGGTGTTGGCACGAAGCTGGCTTATTTCACTGCATTGGTGCAATGCAAAAGTATTCCGCGCCGGAGCTTCCGGGCAGATAATCGCTGGCTAACGTTCAGAGAACCGCCCATGCCCATCTATGAGTTCCAGTGCAAAGCCTGCGGACACCGTTTCGAGCGCTTGCAGAAGATGTCCGACGCCGACCCTACGGTCTGCCCGGACTGCGGCGAGTCGCAGGTGGGTCGCATGCTCAGCGCGCCGCAGTTCCGCCTGGCAGGCGGCGGCTGGTATGAGACTGACTTCAAGAAGGAAGGGGACAAGAAGAAAAATCTTGCGGAGGGCTCCTCCGGGGCACCGGCACCGGGTCCCGCACCCGCACCCGCACCCGCCGCCGCGCCTGCGGCCGCACCGGCTGCGGCCTCTCCGACACCTGCCGCCAAGGGTGGTTCGGGCCAGTCGTCGTCCGGATCCGGCAATACCTGAGCCAGAGGCAACGCACCCTCGCACGGCGTTCAAAGCGCGTTGCAATTTCTTGCGCTAGCGTACTCCCACCATTGGAGTGACTAAGGAGTGGCGGTATGCGCGGTGTGCTGGGTGGCCTTGCCTTCGTGGCGATGGCAGTAACGATGGCTGCGGTGTCGCCGGTGGCGCTGGCGCAGCGCGGCACGATCGACTGTGGCAGTGGTGACAACAAGCCGGGACGCTGCCCGGTGCCGTGGCGCGATGCGCAGCTGGTTCGTCAGGACTCGAAAGCTGCCTGCGTGCGGGACCGGACCTGGGGCTTCGACCGTAACGTCAACGCCATCTGGGTCGACCGTGGCTGCCGCGGCATCTTCGCCGAGGCGGGCGGTTGGGGTGGTGGTGGGCGCCCGGATTGGGATGGCGGCAGGCCCGGTTGGGACGGTGACCGGCCCGGTTGGGACGGTGGCCGGCCGGGTCCGGGCCCGGGCCCGGGCTGGGGAGGCGGTCCGCAACGCACGATCGACTGCGGTAGCAAAGATGGCCGCTACGGCCATTGCGATGTCGATACGCGTTACGGGCGTCCGCGGCTGATTCGTCAGGACTCCGACGCACGTTGCCAGGAAGGCTACAGCTGGGGCGTCGATCGCGATGGCATCTGGGTCGACAAGGGCTGCCGCGGCATCTTCTCCGTAGGCGGTCGCTAAGCGCCGGCATCGCCAGGCGGGACCCCGGGTCGTGGTACGATCCGGGGTCTACCCAACGAAGCTTCAAGCGCATGCGCAGCCATTTTTGCGGACTCATCGACGAGTCGCTGATCGACCAGAACGTCACCCTTTGCGGTTGGGTGAATACCCTTCGCCTGCAGAGCCACGTGGCCTTTGTCGACCTGCGCGATCACGAGGGCATCGCCCAGGTAGTGATCGAACGCGAGAACGCCGACGCCTTCGCCGTTGCTGGCGAACTGGGTTACGAATACTGCATCAAGGTCACCGGCCAGGTCCGCAAGCGCATCGCGGCCAACGACAAGCTGAAAACCGGTACCGTCGAGCTCATCGCCGACAAGGTCGAAATCCTCAACGCCGCCCGTGATCTGCCGTTCGCGCTGCACGAAACGCCGAACGAGGACATGCGGATGACCTACCGCTACCTCGACCTGCGCCGTCCGGAAATGCAGCAGATGATGCGCACCCGCACCAAGCTGGTCCGCGAACTGCGCCGCTACCTGGATACCGCGGGCTTCCAGGACATCGAAACCCCCATCCTGACCAAGGCCACGCCGGAAGGCGCACGCGACTATCTCGTACCGAGCCGCGTGCACCCGGGGCAGTTCTATGCGCTGCCGCAGTCGCCGCAGCTGTTCAAGCAGCTCCTGATGATGGCCGGCTTCGACCGTTACTATCAGATCGCCCGCTGCTTCCGCGACGAAGACCTGCGCGCCGACCGCCAGCCCGAGTTCACCCAGCTCGACCTGGAGTTCGCCTTTGTCGAAGAGCGTGACGTCCAGGATTTCGTCGAGAACCTGATCCGCCACGTGTTCCGCGAAGTGCGCCACGTCGAACTCGAAGCCAGCTTCCCGCGCATGACCTACGAAGAGGCCATGCGCCGATTCGGTTCGGACAAACCCGATCTGCGCATCCCCCTCGAGCTGACTGATGTCGCGGAGGCCGTGAAGCACGTCGAATTCAAGGTGTTCTCCGGCCCGGCCAACGATCCGGCCGGCCGCGTGGCCGCCTTGCGTGTGCCTGGTGCCGCCGACCTTTCCCGCAAGGACATCGACGGCCTGACCGAATACGCAGGCAAGTACGGTGCAAAGGGCCTTGCCTGGTTGAAGGTCGATGATCTCGCCAAGGGCCGCGAAGGTATCAATTCGCCGGTGGCCAAGTTTCTCGACGACGCGGCACTCGAGCAGGTGTTGGCACTCACAGGCGCCGCTACCGGCGACATCGTGTTCTTCGGCGCGGGTAGCTGGAAAACCGTCACGGACTTCATGGGTGCGCTTCGCATCAAGCTCGGTCGCGACCGTGGCATGGTCGAAAACACCTGGAAGCCGTTGTGGGTCACGGACTTCCCGATGTTCGAGTACGACCCGGAGGAGCAGCGCTACGTCGCCCTCCATCATCCGTTCACCGCACCCAAGGTGGACGACATCGCCGACCTTCGTGCTAACGCCGCCAACTCGGTGAGTCGCGGTTACGACATGGTCCTCAACGGCAACGAGATCGGCGGCGGCTCCATTCGTATCCATCGCCCCGACATGCAGAGTGCCGTGTTCGAGTTGCTCGGCATCGGTGCGGACGAGGCCGAGGCCAAGTTCGGCTTCCTGCTCAAGGCGCTGCGCATGGGCGCGCCGCCCCACGGCGGCCTGGCGTTCGGTATCGACCGCATTGCTGCCCTCATGGCCGGTACCGAGTCCATCCGCGACGTCATCGCCTTCCCGAAGACCACCAGCGCGCAGGACCTCATGACCGACGCCCCGTCGCCGGTTTCCGAGCCGCAGCTGAAGGAACTTCACGTTCGCGTCGCCGTGGAGGCGAAGGCCTGACCGGCGCCGCCCACCGATGACCGACAACCTGCCCGAAGTCCTGCTGCTCCACGGTTTGTGGATGCGGGGCTTCGCCATGGCGATGCTCCATCGGCGTCTGCGCGAGGAAGGTTTCAGCGTTCACCAGTTCGAGTACATGAGCGTGGCCGCGCCGCCGGAGCAGGCGATCAACCGCCTGCGCAAGCGGATCCGCAGCCTCGGTCCGGGGCCGGTTCACGTGGTCGGCCACAGCCTCGGCGGCATCCTGGCCTTGCTTGCCTGCAGGGATGACGATTTGCCGCAGGGGCGGATCGTCTGCCTCGGTTCGCCGCTCAACGGCAGCGGTGCGGCACGGGGACTCACCCATCGATGGGGTGGCGACATGCTGCTCGGCCGCTCGCGCGAACTGCTTGAGCACGGCCTGGATCGCTGGGATGGCGCGCGTGAGGTCGGCATGATCGCTGGCCGGATGCCCGTTGGCCTGGGCGCTTTCGTCGGGGCGCTGGGTGATGAGCACGACGGCTCCGTCGGCGTGGAAGAGACCCGTCTACCGGGCCTGACCGGCCATTGCGTGCTGGAGACCAGCCATACCGGGTTGCTGGTCTCGGCGGACGTCGCAAGGCAGGTCGCTGTTTTCCTTCGTGACGGGCGGTTCGACGCCCCCTTAGCCCCTTAACGTGATTGCGGCTAGAATCGCGCCCTCGTCCGTCCGGTAAAGCCAGGAAACGCACATGGGTAGAGGCCCGTCCATCGAAGGTCGCAAGAACGCCGAAGACGCCAAGCGCGCCAAGGTGTTCACCAAGCTGATCCGCGAAATCACCATCGCCACCCGCGGTGGCGTGCCCGATCCCAACGGGAATCCGCGCCTGCGCGCGGCCGTGGACAAGGCTCTCGCCGCCAACATGACCAAGGACACCATCGATCGCGCGATCAAGCGCGGTTCGGGTGCCGAGGGTGGCGCCGACATGCACGAGGTTCGCTATGAGGGCTACGGCCCGGCGGGTACCGCGCTGATCATCGACTGCGTTACCGACAACCAGACCCGCACGGTCGCCGACGTCCGCGCCGCGCTGACCAAGCTCGGTGGCAACCTGGGTACCACGAACTCGGTGGCCTTCCAGTTCACCCGCGTCGGCCAGGTCGTCGTCCACACCGGCGGCGACGCCGATGTCGAGGCGAAGCTGGAAGAGGCGGCGATCGAGAACAACGCCGAAGACATCGTGATCGAGGACGGCGTCGGCAGTGTGCTGCTGACCCCCGACCCGATCGCCGTCGAAGCCATGCGTAAGGCGCTCGCCGCCGCCGGCTTCGATATCGACGGTTCCGACGTGGTCATGCGTCCGAACGGACCGCTGGTCACGCCGTCCGGTGAGGCACTCGAGCACTTCGAGAAGCTGCTGACGCGCCTGAACGACCTCGATGACGTGGATGAGGTTTATCACAACGCCATCCTGCCCAGCCAGGATGCGGAAGACGCGTGAGCTCGTGAACCCATCGCTGTCATGACCCGCATTCTCGGTATCGATCCGGGCAGCCAGCGCACGGGTGTGGGCGTGATCGACGTGTCCGACAACGGCACGTTGACTCACGTCTGGCACGGCGCGCTGGTCGTCGGCGGCGAGGCAACGTTTCCCCTGCGGCTCAAACGCATCTTTGACGAACTCTGCGCCATCATCAGCACGCACGGTCCGGCCGAAGCCGCGATCGAGCGTGTCTTCATGGCGCGCAACCCTGACTCGGCCCTCAAACTGGGTCAGGCACGTGGCGCGGCCGTGTGTGCGGTGGTCAGCCAGGGAATCGAGGTGCATGAGTATGCGGCGACCGAGGTCAAGCAGGCGGTGGTCGGAACGGGCCGCGCCGACAAAACCCAGGTCCAGCACATGATCGGGTTGATCCTCGGCATCAAGGGTCCGCTTCAGGCGGACGCCGCCGATGCACTGGCGATCGCTGTCGCCCATGCGCACACCCGGTCCAGCATTGAACGCGTGGGTATCCCGCGCACGGCATGGAGACGTCGCCGATGATCGGCCGACTGCGCGGAACCCTCATCAGCAAGCAGCCGCCGTCGCTGCTCATCGAGGTGGGTGGCGTCGGTTACGACGTCGATGCCCCGATGTCTACGATTTACGACCTTCCGGCGACCGGTAAGGAAGTCACTCTCCTTATCCATTACGCGGTACGAGAGGATGGCGTTTCGCTTTACGGGTTCCTCCGCGAGCCCGACCGGGCCATGTTCCGCCACCTGCTCAAGGTGAGCGGGATCGGCGCGAAGATCGCCCTGGCCGTGCTTTCGGGCGTGTCGACGGACGATCTGTCGCGGCTGGTCCATGCCGGTGACGTCGTCGCGCTTACCAAGATTCCGGGTATCGGCAAGAAGACCGCCGAGCGCATGGTGGTCGAACTGCGCGACCGCGTCGATGCGGTGGGCGTGCGCCTGCCTTCGCCGGTCACCGGTGAAGTCACGCCGGCCGATCCGGTGGCCGAGGCCACCGTCGCCCTCCAACAACTCGGTTATAAGCCTGTGGAAGCTTCACGCCTCGTGCAGAAAGTCGCCGCTGATGGCGATACCGCCGAAGCCATCATTCGCAAGGCGCTACGCGCCGCGCTGGGAAGTTGAACCATGGGTCAGCAGAGCCACGCTGAAGAACTGCGCAATGCGCACGGTAAGAAACTCGCCGCGCTTGCGGTCGGTGCCATCGGCATCGTGTTTGGCGACATCGGTACGAGTCCCTTGTACACGATGAAGGAAACGCTCGGTACGCACGGCATGACGCCACAACCGATGGCCGTGCTCGGCGTGTTGTCGCTGATCTTCTGGTCGTTGCTCATGGTGATTTCGCTCAAGTACGTCACCTTCGTCATGCGCGCGGACAACAAGGGCGAGGGCGGCATCATGGCGCTGATGGCCCTGGCCCAGCGTAGCGTGTCCGGTTCACCGCGTGCCCGTTGGGTGCTGGCGGCCATCGGTATTTTCGGTGCGTCGCTGTTCTATGGCGATGGCGTGATCACGCCGGCCATGTCGGTCCTTTCGGCAGTGGAAGGTCTGGAGGTTGCCGCGCCGTCGCTCGAAACCTATGTGCTGCCGATCTGCCTGGTCATCCTGGTTGCCTTGTTCGCCATCCAGCGACATGGGACCGAGATCGTCGGCAAGGCATTCGCGCCGGTGATGATCGTCTGGTTCCTCGTCCTGGCGTGGCTCGGTCTGCGCCAGCTCGTCGACCATCCTCAGGTGCTGTACGCCTTGAATCCCGTGTATGCCGTGCGCTTCTTCATGGAGCACGGCAAGCAGGCCTTCATCGCTCTTGGTGGCGTGGTACTGGCCCTCACTGGCGGCGAAGCGTTGTACGCGGACATGGGCCACTTCGGCAAGAAGCCGATTCGCCTGGCCTGGTTCTTCTTCGTCCTGCCGGCGTTGCTGATCAACTATTTCGGGCAGGGCGCGCTGCTCCTGCACGATCCGAGCGCGATCGAGAATCCGTTCTACAAGATGGTGCCGGAGAGCTTGCTGTACCCGATGATCGCGCTGGCCACAGCCTCGGCGGTGATCGCCTCGCAGGCAGTGATCTCGGGCGCCTTCTCGATGACGCGCGAGGCGATGTCGCTGGGTTACTCGCCGCGCATGGCCGTGGTGCACACCTCACACGAAATGTCCGGACAGATCTTCGTGCCCTGGGTCAATCGCCTGCTTCTCGTTCTCGTGGTCCTGGCGGTGATCGGCTTCCGCTCGTCAAACAACCTCGGTGCCGCTTACGGTATCGCGGTGACCGGCACGATGACGATGACCACGCTGCTGGCGCTGGTCGTTGCACGTTACCGCTGGCATTGGCACTGGTCCGCGGTCATCACCGTGGGCGTGGTTTTCCTTATCGTGGACGTCGCGTTCTTCGGCGCCAATGCACTCAAGATCGCCCATGGCGGCTGGTTCCCGCTGGTGCTCGGTGTGGTCATCTTCACCGTGATGACTACCTGGCGCCGGGGCAGGGACCTCGTGGTCCGCGAGATCAAGCAGTCCGGCCTCGCGCTTGAGCCTTTCGTCGCCAACATTTCGGATCACCCGCCGCTGCGCGTGCCGGGCACGGCCGTCTTCCTCACCGCCAACCAGAACTCCGTGCCGCACGCGATGCTGCACAACCTCAAGCACAACAAGGTGCTGCACGAGCGCAACGTGCTGCTTACCGTGGAAATGCTGGAGACGCCGGTGGCCGACTACGACGAGCGGATGGAAGTCATCGAGTACGGCGGCGGCTTCTACGGCTTGCAGCTGCGTTATGGCTTTGCCGAGGATCCGAACATCCCGGCGTCACTCGGTCGAGCGGGTGCCAAGGGTCTCGACTTCGACATGATGGACACGACGTTCTTCCTGTCCCGCGAAAACATCGTCGCCGACGCCCGCCGTCCGGGTATGGCGCTGTGGCGCGACAAGCTGTTCGCCTTCCTGGCACGCAACGCGATGCCGGCGACGGCGTTCTTCCAGATCCCGGGCAACCGCCTGATCGAATTGGGTGCGCAGGTCGAAATCTGAGGAATAGGGCGCTCGCAGACCTGCCATAATGGCGGCCATGTCCGAGCACCGCATCATTTCCGCCACCGCCGCCATGGACGACGATGCGCTGGAAGCCAGCATTCGTCCGAAGCGGCTTGCCGAGTACCTCGGCCAGCAGACGGTGCGTGAGCAGATGGCCATCTATATCGAGGCGGCACGGCGCCGGCAGGGTGCGCTTGACCACGTGCTGATCTTCGGGCCCCCCGGCCTGGGCAAGACCACGCTGTCCCACGTCATCGCCAACGAGCTCGGCGTGAATGTCCGCTCCACCTCGGGCCCGGTACTGGAGCGCGCGGGGGATCTCGCCGCGCTGCTGACCAATCTCGAGGCGAACGACGTCCTCTTCGTCGATGAGATCCACCGCCTCTCGCCGGTGGTCGAAGAAGTGCTCTACCCAGCGATGGAGGACTTCCAGATCGACATCATGATCGGTGAAGGTCCGGCTGCCCGGTCGATCAAGCTCGACCTGCCGCCCTTCACGCTGATTGGTGCGACGACGCGTGCCGGTCTCCTTACGGGTCCGTTGCGCGACCGCTTCGGCATTATCCAGCGGCTGGAGTTCTACAGCGTGGATGAGCTGACGGCGATCGTCCGTCGCGCGGCCCGGATCTTCAACATCGAATGCGACATGGAAGGAGCCGTGGAGATCGCCCGGCGCTCGCGGGGCACGCCCCGTATCGCCAACCGGTTGTTGCGTCGTGTGCGCGACTTTGCCGAGGTGCGTGGTGACGGCAAGATCACCCACGACCTGGCACGTGCTGCCACCGACATGCTTCGGGTCGACGCCCTGGGCTTCGACGACCTCGACCGCCGCCTGCTGAAGACGATCATCGAGAACTTCGAAGGCGGTCCAGTGGGGGTGGAATCGCTCGCGGCTGCCCTCAGCGAGGACCGCGGCACCCTGGAAGATGTGGTCGAGCCCTACCTGATCCAGCAGGGCTATCTGATCCGCAGCGCCCGGGGGCGGATGGCCTCCGCCAAAGCCTGGCGCCACCTGGGCCTGACCCCGCCACCGCGCCAGACCATGGCGCCGGACCTCTTCTCGGACGACGTATGAGCGCTTTCAGCTGGCCCGTCCGTATCTACTGGGAAGACACCGACGCCGGTGGTGTTGTCTACCATTCAAACTACCTGCGCTTCATGGAGCGGGCCCGAACGGAGTGGCTGCGCGCCCAGGGTATCGACCAGGTGGCCCTGCGCGAGGCCTCGAGCCTGGGCTTCGTGGTCCGGGACATGCAGCTCGATTTCCTTCGCCCGGCCCGTCTGAATGATGAACTCCTGGTCAGCGTAGCCGTCAAAGATCGTCGTTCAGCCAGTATGCTGTTCGATCAGGAGATTGTGCGCGAGGGCACAACGCTGGTGCGCGCTACGGTGCGCGCGGCTTGCGTGAACCTCGACACGATGCGACCGGCCCAGATTCCGGCGGACCTGTTCCCCAACGAATTCCTCATTACCTAAGCCATAGATACCGGCGGAGAGCCTTCAAGCGATGAACGGTGGACTGAACATTTTCAAGCTGGTCGCGGAAGCGAGCCTGCCCGTACAACTGGTCATGCTCCTGCTGCTGGTGTTCTCGTTCCTGTCGTGGGTGATCATCATCCGCAAGTACGGCCAGCTGAAGACCGCCCACGACAACGCCGAGACCTTCGAAGACCGTTTCTGGTCGGGTGCCGACCTGGCCGCCCTGTTTCGTGAAGTAGGCAACCGCGAGGGCCAGCACGGTATCGAGAACGTGTTCGAAGCCGGTTTTCGCGAATTCGCCCGCCAGCGTCAGCGCCGGGTGACTGACGCCAATCGCGTCATGGAAGGCTCCGAACGTGCCATGCGCGTGGCCGGGACCCGCGAAATCGGCAAGCTCGAACAGAACCTCGAGTTCCTCGCCAACGTCGGTTCGATCAGTCCGTACATCGGTCTGTTCGGCACGGTGTGGGGCATCATGGGCGCCTTCCAGGGACTGGGCGAAATGAAGGACGTGACCATCTCTGTGGTCGCTCCGCACATTTCCGAAGCCCTGATCGCCACGGCCATGGGTCTGTTTGCCGCCATCCCGGCCGTCTGGGCGTACAACCGCTTCGCCACCAAAGTCGAGCGCATCGCCTCGCGCTACGAGGTATTCCAGGAAGAATTCTCCTCGGTGCTGCAGCGCCAGATCCACGCCGACGACGTGGCCTGAGCCCGCGCCATGGCCCGTAACGTCTACCGCCGCCAGAAGCGGAAGCTGAAGTCCGAGATCAACGTCGTGCCGTACATCGACGTGATGCTCGTGCTGCTGATCATCTTCATGGTCACCACGCCCATGATGAACCTCGGCGTCGACATCCAGCTGCCGCAGACCAATGCCAAGTCCCTGCAGGACAAGAAGGACCCCATCGTCGTCTCCGTGGACGAGGCCGGCACGATCTACCTCACCGCCAACGGCGCCAAGCGCGAGCCAGTGAGTGCCGACGAGTTCAAGGCCAAGATCACAGCCTTCCACGATGCCAACCCGGAGCTCCAGGTGCTGGTCGCCGGCGACGAACGCGTGGGCTACGGCAAGGTGTATTCGATCCTCCCGATCCTTCAGGAGGCCGGTGTCTCCAAGATCGGCCTGATGAGCCAGCCGCAGTCGGCGCAGAATGGAAAACCGTAACGGCACGCCCCGCGCGGTCGTCCTCGCCGCGCTTCTCCATCTGGGCATCGTGGCCTTCCTCGGCTTCGCGATCATTCCCTGCACGGACTACGAAAAGTGGGCCGAGGCATTGGGTGTGCCCGCGGAGTGGAACCCGCTGAAGTGTCCGGCGCCGATCCAGCTACCGGGTCAGATCATTGAAGCGACCCTGATCGGCCCCACCGGTGCGCCGCCGCCGAAGCACACAGCCAAGCCGGTGCCGAACACCGTGCCGCCGCCTCCGGCCCAGCCGACGCCGACACCGCCGGAACCCGAGAAGCCGAAGGTCGAGACCTTGCCGCCTCCGCCGAAGACACCGGCCCTGAAGGATCAGGAGAAGGTCGTCGATGACGCCGTACAGAAGGCAGAGAATGCCAAGCAGCTGCAGGAAGAGCAGCAGCGCCAGCGTCAGGCCGAGCTCGACGCCCAGCAGGACGAGAAAAAGAAGCAGAAGCAAAAGGAGATCGACGAGATCTTCAAGCAGCTCGACGCGGCCAAGTCGCAGACCAAGCTGGCCGACAGCAAGAAGAAGCAGGCCGACCAGCAGTTGAAAGACCTCGAGAACGCCAAGGACGACGGTCGCGAGGACCTGCCGTACGCCGAGAAGCCCCAGACGGGCCAGAACGGCAAGGACAACAGCAAGCAGGCCCTGTACATCGCGGCGATCCAGAACGCGGTGACGCCGAACTGGCTGCGTCCGGACAACATGCCCGATGCGCCCTGCATGGTGCACATCACGCAGATCCCGGGTGGCCAGGTGCTCAGCGCCAAGGCCGACTCCAGCTGTCCTTACGATGCCGCCGGCAAGGCTTCGATCGAAAACGCCGTGCTTCGCGCCCAGCCGTTGCCGTACGCCGGCTTCGAGGACGTGTTCCAGAGAAACCTCACCTTCACGTTCCGACCGCAATGATGATGCCCGCCCCGACCCGGTAGATGCCGGCGGGGCGGTTCAGATTCGGGTCATGCTGGCCGGGCCCATCGCGTTACCATGCCGTCGCCGTCTCACACTTCCAGGTCGCAATGAATCCGCCCATGCGCAGAACGCTTTCCCGCCTCGCTCTCCTCCTGGTCGCGCTGACCGCCTTCGTGGCCGGCCCCGCCGCAGCCCAGTCGCTCAATGTCGATATCGTCGGCGGCCTCAAGACCGCAACGCCTATCGCCGTGGTGCCGTTCGCCCAGGCCGGCGGTGCACCCTTGCCGACCGACGTCGCTGATGTCATCCGCGCGGATTTCAATCGTTCGGGCAAGTTCCGTTCCCTCGATAAGGCCGACATCGTCGAGACGCCGTCGCAGGGCTCGGACATCAAGTTCCCGACCTGGCGCCTGCTCAAGCAGGACTTCCTGACCATCGGCCGCATCAACGATGCGGGCGGCGGTATGCTCAAGGTCGAGTACGAGCTGTGGGATGTGAACAAGCAGCAGAGCCTGCTGGCTCAGTCGTTCACCGCCCCCGCTGGCGACCTGCGTGGCGTCGCCCACCAGATCGCCGACCAGATCTATGAAAAGATCACCGGCGTTCGCGGCGCTTTCTGGACCCGCATCGCCTACATCACCGCCGTGGGCACGGGTAACAACGCTACCTATTCCCTGATCGTCGCCGACTCGGATGGTTTCAATCCGCAGGTCGTGGCCCGCTCGCGCGAGTCGCTCCTGTCGCCCTCCTGGTCGCCGGACGGCAGCAAGATCGCCTACGTGTCGTTCGAAAGCGGCAACTCGGCTGTCTATGTGCAGAATATCTCGACCGGCTCGCGTAGCCTGATCGCCGCCCATCCGCGCGGCATCAACAGCGCACCGGCCTGGTCACCGGACGGCAGCAAGCTCGCCGTGAGTCTGTCGTACGTGGGTAACCCGGAGATCTTCGTGATCGACGTGGCCAGTCACACCGAGACCCGCCTCACCAACAACTTCTCGATCGACACCGAGCCGACGTATACGCCGGACGGCCAGAGCATCCTGTTTACCTCGGATCGCTCGGGCAAGCCGCAGATCTACCAGATGTCCGCATCGGGTGGTGCCGCTACGCGCGTCACCTTCCAGGGCGGCTTCAACGCCAGCGCCTCGGTGAGCTTCGACGGCAAGCAGATTGCGATGGTGCAGGGCAACGGGAACGTGTATCGTATCGCTATCATGGACCGCAGTCTGGGCGGGCAGGTACGCTTCGTTTCCCCGGGTAACGTGGACGATTCGCCCAGCTTCGCGCCGAATGCCAGCATGCTGCTCTATGCGGCATCGCAGGGTACGCGAGGTGTCCTGTATGCGGTTTCGGCAGACGGCCTGGTGCGCCAGCGTCTCGTCCTCTCGGACGGTGACGTGCGCGAGCCGTCTTGGGGACCTTATAGACAGCGTTGATGGCGCGCCCCTTTCGGGCCGCGACGTCGGCAAAGTCCAGGGAAAGGGCGCGGGTGTTCCGCGCCTTTTCTGCGGACGCAAGGTTAACCGGCAGTTGCTATAAAGGCAGTCGCCGGAGCGAAGACGTAGGGTGCGGGACAGCGCCCCGTCGGCGTAGATGTAAGTAGAAAAACAGCCGGACAACCGGCGGTGCCTGTCCCGAAACCGTATATCGACTGTCGGAACTCAACTGTTGAAGGAACGTCCCATGAATAAGACCGTTAGCGTCACCCTGGCCGCCCTGCTTTGCGTGGGCGCGGTCGCCTGCAACAAGAAGCAGGTCAAGACCCCGCCGCCGGCTCCGGCTGAGCAGGTCACCCAGACCCAGCCGCCCACCAGCGATGGCAAGTACCAGCCGTCGGATCTCGATACCGATGCCTGCCTCCGTCAGCGCGTTGTGTACTTCGATTTCGACAAGAACGATGTGAAGCCGGAATTCCAGCAGATCATCGCTTGCCACGCCAAGTACCTGCAGGACCGTCCGCAGTCGGCGATGACCCTCGAGGGCAACACCGACGAGCGCGGTACGCGTGAGTACAACCTCGGCCTCGGCGAGCGCCGCGGCAACGCCGTCTCCAGCGCCCTCCAGGCTGCTGGTGGTTCGGCTGGCCAGGTCAACGTCACGAGCTACGGTAAGGAAAAGCCGACCTGCCGTGAGCACAACGATGATTGCTGGTCGAAGAACCGTCGCGTTGAGATCGTCTACACCGCGAAGTAAGTAATGAAGAAGCTTCTGGCTACCAGTTATACGGCCAGGCTTGGCGTGGCGGGCGCAATTGCGTCCGCCACGCTTTTTGGTCTGCCCGTCCATGCGCAGGACTCCCGCTTGAGTCTCGCCGACCGTGTGTCGCGCCTCGAGCAACAGTCGCAGAAGGACGCCGGCACGACCCCGCTGGTCAATCAGGTCAACGATCTCCAGCAGCAGCTTTCGCAGTTGCAGGGCCAGATCGAAGAGCTGCAGCACCAGAACCAGCAACTCCAGGATTCCCAGAAGGCGCAGTACGCGGATATCGATTCGCGCCTGAGTCGTCTTGAAAAGGGTGGAGCAGCGCAGGCCCAGCCGCCTGCCGCGCCCGCCAACGCAACCCAGGCTTCCGCTCCGGCCCCCACCACGGCGGTCGCTCCGGTCGCGGGCCAGCAGGCAGCGTCAGCTACTGCGCCGACGGCTGCAACCACCCCGACCGAACAAGCCGCGTACGACACGGCGTTCAAGTCACTGCGTGCCGGTGACTACGTCACGGCGTCGCGCGGTTTCCGCGACTTCCTGACCAAGTACCCGGATAGCCCGCTCGCGCCGAACGCCTACTACTGGCTCGGCGAGTCTTACTACGTGACCATGAACTATCCGGTTGCGATCGAGGCTTTTCAGCGGCTGGTCAAGCAGTATCCGCAGAGCGACAAGGTCTCCGATGGCCTGCTCAAGGTCGGCTACTGCCAGATCGAGCTGAAACAGCAGGACGCGGCCATCGCGACGCTGAAACAGGTCTCGGCCAAGTATCCGGGCACCAAGGCTGCTGGCCTCGCACAGGAACGCCTGCGTCGTCTGCAGCGCCAGACGGCCAACTGATCCCATGAACGGTAACACCGCAACTCCGGCGGACGTTCCGCCGGTCGCGCCCGTCGCGGAGCGACTGCGGATCACCGAGATCTTCCATTCCGTCCAGGGCGAAGCCGATGCCATCGGCTGGCCCACCGTGTTCGTGCGCCTTACCGGCTGCCCACTGCGCTGTGTCTGGTGCGATACGGAGTACTCCTTCCACGGGGGGCAGTGGCACGACATCGACGCCATCGTCGAGCATGTCGCCAGCTTTGGCGCGAAGCACGTCTGCGTCACCGGCGGAGAACCACTCGCGCAGAAGCGCTGCCTGATCCTGCTACGCAAGTTGTGCGACGCCGGCCACGAGGTGTCGCTGGAGACTTCCGGCGCACTCGATGTTTCCGGTGTCGATCCACGCGTCCGTAAGGTCATGGACCTCAAGGCGCCGGACTCCGGCGAGAGCGCACGTAACCTGTGGTCGAACCTCGACTATCTCCTACCGCACGACCAGGTCAAGTTCGTCATCGCCAGCCGTGGTGATTTCGAATGGTCGCGGGACATCGTCCGCGAGCACGCGCTCGATCAGCGCGTCATGCCGCTCTTTTCTCCGGTGTGGTCGAAGGTCCAGCCCCGCGAGCTGGCCGAATGGATCCTCGCCGAACGCCTGCCGGTACGATTCCAGTTGCAGTTGCACAAGCTGCTCTGGAACGACGCGGCCGGCCACTGACAAAACTTAAGGTATTGCCATGAACGCATCGAACTCCTCCCGCAAGGCCGTCATCCTCGTGTCCGGTGGCATGGATTCAGCGGTCACGATCGCCATGGCGCGTGAGCAGGGCTTCGAGGTGTATGCGCTGAGCGTCGCTTATGGCCAGCGCCACAGTTCGGAGCTGGAAGCCTCCGAGCGCGTCGCGACGATGCTCGGTGCGGTTACCCATAAGACCGTGCATGTGGACCTGCGGAGTATCGGTGGCTCGGCGCTGACGGCCGACATCGACGTACCGGAAGATGGCGGCACGGGCATCCCCGTGACCTATGTGCCCGCACGTAACACCATCATGCTGTCCATTGCGCTGGGCTGGGCCGAAGTGCTGGGCTCAAGCGATATCTTCTGCGGCGTCAATGCCGTGGACTACTCGGGCTACCCGGATTGCCGTCCGGCCTTCATCGAGTCCTTCCAGTCGCTGGCCAACGTTGCGACGAAGGCCGGCGTCGAAGGCGCCGGGATCCGTATCCATGCACCACTGATGGACATGGGCAAGGGCGATATCGTACGTGAAGGCATGCGCCTGGGCGTGGATTTCGCCGCCACGGTGAGCTGCTATCAGGCCGACGCCCAGGGCCTCGCCTGCGGTCACTGCGATGCCTGCCGCCTCCGTGCTGAAGGCTTCGCCAAGGCTGGCGTGCCCGACCCGACGCACTACGCCTGAGGCGTTACCGGGTACCGAGCGTTCCGGTGGAATGATCTTCGCTGGCTAGCAGCAATACCTTTCCACCGCGCTTGACCAGGGTGTCTACACGGGTACCACTGATGTTCATTGATTCCCCTGATTGCCGCCCTTCGCAGTCAGGATGATTCTAGCCTGAGGGCATCAGCCTGCCGAAGCGCGCATCAGCGGTCCGATGTACTGCTGGATGATCCACCAGAAACCGCCAAGCGTTCCCACCAGACTGCCGGCCAGCACCGCCACCGCGCATCCGAGGACCCACGACTTGGTGGCGGTATGGCTGAGGCGTTCTTCGACAACGGCGAGTCGACGTCGAACGTCTGCAAGGTTTTCTTCGGCGAAGCTAAGGCGTCCCGCCAGGTCGCGGACGGTGGCCGAAAAGTGGTCGAGACGTTCATTCAGCACGGCGAGCCACTCGCGAAGGAGGCTGCCGCGCGGCGAGTCATCGGAGTGCAAGGTGGACGCGGACCCGAGATGAAGATCGTCGTCGTGTTTCGTGGTGTACCGGTGCATGTCGGCTCCCGTGCCGTGAACGTAGAGCCACGGTATCGCCCCATCGAGGCCGAAAACATGAGAATCCAGACCGTTTTTTCGTCAGATAAGAACGCGTTGCACGTCGGACGAAAGGCGCGAATGGTGGGTCGTGCCGGATTCGAACCGGCGACCTACGGATTAAAAGTCCGCTGCTCTACCAACTGAGCTAACGACCCATGCGCGGGAAGCCGACTAGTTTAGTGGTCGCATGGGGGGTGGCACAACCCGAGCGGCGCGGTGGTTCAGGTCGTGGCGATGATGGCCTCGACGTCGCGGCCGGCCTGGCGCCAGGCGCCGATGCCTCCGGTCAGCGGGCGGACGTTGGAGAAGCCCAGTTTGCTCAGGCGCTCGGCGACCTTCGCGGCCGATACCTCATTGGGGCAGGAGCAATAGATCACCACCGAGGTGTGCTTGGGCAGCGTGGCCAGGGCGGCGTCAGCCGTGGCCAGGTCGAACAGGCGGGAGCCCGGAATCACGAACGGGTCGTCACGGCGGCTGAGGGTCGAGCGCACATCGACGATCAGCGCGCCGGGTTCGTTGGCGAGCAGAACCGAGAGTTCGTCCACGGAGATGCGGCTCTTGCGTAACTGGGTAATGAGCAGGGCGCGACGGGTATAGCGAAAACCGATCCACAGCAGCAGCCCGATCAGGGCGATCGCGGCCATACCCACGCCGAACTGCTTCAAGGTGGCTAGCACAGCGTCGATCTGCCGATAGAACAGCATGCCGATGGACAGGCCTACGGAGATCCACAGGGCCGCGCCGAGCAAGTCGTAAAGCGTGAAGCGCGAAAAGCGCGTATCGCCGGCACCGGCAATCGGAATGGCCACCAGCGAAAGGCCGGGAATGAACCGCGACACCAGCAGCAGCTTGACGCCACGCTTCTCGAAGAAGCCGCTGGCGCGGCGCACGCAGGTGTCGGGGGACAGCGAGATGCGACATAGACCGTCGAGCACCCGGTAACCGAAGCGACGCCCCGTAAGAAACCACGCCGCATCACCGGCGAAGGCGCCGGCCAGGGCGCCGAGGAAGGTGGCCAGGATCAGGACGGGATCGCGTGCGGCGACCAGGGTGCTTCCCACCACGATGAGCGTGGGCATCGCCGGCACGGGAAGACCGATGGCTCCTGCGAACACGCCGACAAACGCCACGACCGGCGCCGTATCAGACCAATTGACGCTCGTCACGACAGTGATCCTCGGAAAGGTCCGTGTACTTCCGTAACGATACGCCGGTCGGGTCGTCGCCGACAGATGGGCGCAGATCAGAGGGCCGCGTGACGGCTCAGTAACGAGGTGGCGCGGACCGGTGGCCCGACGGCGGCGCCCTCCAGCTGGACCCAGAACAGCGTGCCGCGCCCCGGTCTGGAGCGGACGCCGATCGTACCGCCGAGCGTGTCGACGATACGCCGGGCCACCGCCAGCGCGATGCCGTAGCCGGCATGGCCGGGCAGGCGCGTGAACTCTTCGAAGACGCGCTCCTGCTGTGAGGGTTCGAGCCCCATTCCGTTGTCGCGGACCTCTAGCCGTACCGCATCGCCGCGGCGCCGGGCGGCGACCAGAACGCGCCCGTTCGGCGTACTGACGACCGCATTTGAGACCAGGCGATGAAGCAGCTCACCCAGCAGCGTGGGATCGCCGTAAAGCGGCAGCCGGCCCCCACGCCAATGGACGTCCACGCCGAGCCGGCTGGCCTCCTCCTCGATAGCTGCTCGTTCCCGCACAAAGAGGTCGGAGGCGATGAGGTCGATGGAGCGGGGCTCGACGGCGCCCGCATCGAAACGCGCCATGGCCAGCAAGCCGTCGAGCAGCTCATTGAGCCGTGTAAGGTTTGTGCGCATCTGGCCAAGCACCGCGCGTTGGCGAAGGTCGTCACCCGGTTGCATGCCAGCCACGAACAAGGCCAGTGCCTGCAACGGTTGGCGGAAGTGATCGCCGATCTGTTCGATGAAGCGCGTGTGCCGCGCGATATCTTGCAAGCGCTGGCGCAGCGCGTCGGCCATGGCCATATCGTGGCGTCGCCGCAAGTCGACCAGTTCGTCGAGCAGCGCATCGATGGCGGCAAGCTCACCGCCGTCGCCGCGCGGGACGGGATTGGCGTGGCGGGGATGGAGGAAGGCGTCGATCCTGTCGCGCATGCCTTCGATCGGTTCGATGACGTCACGTTCCAGCGCGCGCCGGGTGAACAGGAATACCGCCAGCACGCCGCAACAAAGCAGCAAGCTCATGAAGCCCGCGGCGGCCCGACGCTCATGCAGGGACGTGGCGTCGGAAACGGTTTCGAGCTCACCCAACGGCGTGTTGAGGTGAATGCGCAATGCGCGACCGGTGGGTACCTGACGACCGCTCTCGATGACGAGATCCGGAGCATCGTCACGGCGAAGCGTGAGGCTCTCCGTGGGCGCGCTGCGTGACAGCGCGCGCGTGAGCGCATCGCGAACGGCATCGTCGCTCGTCGCGGCCTCCATGGACGCGCCAAGACGGATTGCCTGAATGCGCGCAACGGTGCGTGCTTCGGCGGACAGGGAGCGCATGTGCAACACGCCGAGCGATCCGGTCAAGGCGAGCGCAACCACCGTCATCGGCAGTAATCCCCGGAGGATCAACTGTCGATGCAGGGGCGCTGGCCTTGCTGGCGAATACGGCGACGCGTTCATGAGGGGGCCTGTTCGCACATTCTCATGTCGAATCTATGAAACGCGCGTTCGTCGCGCGATAGACAAGGGGACGTAGGCTGCCCGTCTATACCTTATGGTCTATGCCTGATTGGAGGGGGTGATGGGACGGTCAGTTGATTTTCAGTTGTTTCACGACGGTGTCGTGGTCCGCCTCGATCTTATGGAATCGCGCCTCTCTGGCGGCTTCGCTGACCCACTGTGCGCTGGTGGCCCGGCGTTTCTCCAGCGAGTACTCGATGTCGACGAAGGGAACGAGCACCGCGTTGCTGGCCCTGGCGAACCCGCTGATATCGTGGATTAGCTTCAGGTTGGCCTGTTCACGCGCCCCCTCTTTACCCTTGCCATAGCTGGTAATGAAGGTTGCCACCCGCTCGCGCAGGGCGAGCGGCAGGTCGTTGCGGATCACGATGACTGCATGAGGAATGAGCGAAGACTTCCACAGCACACGAAGCCGCGCGTACTGGTCGGGGAAATGTTGTTTGAAGCGCTCCAGGTCCGCGGTGTTGTTGGTGGCAACATCCACTTCACCGTTGGCGACTGCCAGTGCGTTGTTCTGGTGGTTGTCGATGTGCACGCTGGCGAAGAAGGTATCCGAGTCGACGTTGCGTGCCGCGAACAGCTGGGTTTCCGGGACGAGATAGCCGGACACTGACAGCGCCTCGCCGCGCGCGAATCGCCATTTTCCCGGTCGCGAGAAGAGCTGGTCCACCGTACGCAGGCGTGAATCCGCGGCTACGAGCACCACGGCGTAATAGCCCTTTGAGCCGTCGCCACGGGTCAGCTGACCGATCACCTGCATGTTTTGCCGTGTAACGGCATCCAGGGCGAGCCTCCCGGACAGGAAGGCGATATCGACCCGCTGCTCGCTGATGGCCTGCGCAATGCCTTCGTAGGTCGTGACCGAGACGGCGCGAACGGGACGGGTGAGCGCCTTGCTCAGATCGTCGAGCATGGGCCGCCACGCTTCCAGCGACTCGGCGGGCCCGCCGATGGGAAGGATGCCGAAGGTGAGGGGCGCGTTGGGGTCGACATCACCCTGGGCGGGATCGGCCGCGAGGACGGGTCCCGAGCAAAGGGCAAACAGGGCCCACGCGCCCAACCACGCGCGCAGTCCCCCTATCACTGCGCTCTTCACGCCTGCCCGCATCGCGCCTGCCTCGCGTGGGTAGTGTCTCGGCTAGTCGCCCAGGTGCTGCGCGGCGACCAGTGCCTCCAATCGGTTGCGCACATGTAGCGCACGGAAGATCGCTGCGAGGTGAATCTTGACGGTGCCTTCGCTGATGCCCAGTTCGCGGGCGATCAACTTATTTGGCCGGCCCTTGGCCAGCAGCTTGAGTACGTCGATCTGGCGATCGGTGAGGACCGTAGCCAGGCGCTCCTTGGTCGTCAGCCCATCGTTTCCGTTGGTCGTGGAGAAGAAGGGCGGGGGAGTGCTGGACGCGGCCGCCTTCATTGCCTCCGGCGGTACGTAGATGCCGCCGCCGACCACCAGGCGCACGGCGCTCAGGGTCAATTCGGCCGAAGACGACTTTACGATGTAACCCTGCACGCCCAGGTCGAGCACATGGCGGATGGCTGCGGAGTCCTCGGTGCCCGACAGCACGATGACGGCGCGCTTGCGCGCCGTGCGGGTGCCGATCAGGTCGGCCGCGTGCCGGCGCTCGTCATCGGTCAGGTCCTGGCTGTTGCCGTCCTGGGAGGTGACCTCATCGTTGGCATCGGCCAGTTTCTCGACGGCGTCCCGGATGTGGTCGACGCCACCGTTAGCCCCCGGCATCGCCATGTCGATCAAGGCGAGATCCGGAAGGGGCGGCCGTTCAAGTTGCGCGCGAAGCTCGGCAACCGTTCGGGCCTCCACGAATTCGACGTTCTCACCCAGCTCGCGCAGGGTGTCCTTGACACCATTGATGACGAGCTGATGATCGTCCGCGATCAGAACACGCATACCACTCCTCCGCCCGCACGGTCGCGAGCATCCCCGATCTTCGAAACATAGCCCTCCGGACGCCTCGCGGCAAGCCAGTCGTCCGGTTCAGACGGGAGCATGACGAACGGTCCAGGCGGAAACCATTACATCGTGAAGGCGTTCGGGTGAGACCGGCTTGTAGAGAACCTGCGTGGTGGTCTGGTCCACGTTGCGCAGGAAGTCGCCACGGGTCTCGCCGGTAATCAGCACACGCGCGAACGGGGGCGGGTCGCCGGGCCGGCGGCGGTAGTAACGATCGAGCAGATCGATCACGTCCAGGCCGGTTCCTTCACGCAGGCGCAGGTCGGAAATCACGATGTCCGGCGGTTGCATCCATTGGTGTACCGCCTCCATGGCCTGCTGGGCATCCTCCGCGGTCATGACCTCGCACCCCCAACTGCCGAGCAGGAAGCTGATGCCGGCGAGGATGCTGGGCTCATCGTCGATCACCAGGACACGCATGCCGACGACGTCCCGCGGTGTGATTCCGGTCGAGACAGCTGCCGCGGGCACTTCGGTCGTGCCCGCCTGGACCTCCGGCAGCGTGATGGAGAATACGGTGCCCCTGCCTGGCTGCGAGCGAACCAGGGCGCGCGTGCCGAGCAATCCTGCCAGGCGCTGCACTGTCGACAGGCCCAGGCCCAGTCCGCGCCGCGTACTTTCCGGGCGCCCGGCTTCCGGGCCGCTCTCGACACGGTAGAACTCGTCGAAGATGTGTTGCAGGTGCTCGGGCGCTATGCCCAGGCCCGTATCCCACACATCCACACGAACCGTGCCATCGAGGCGTCGGCGCGCGCCCACGAGCACACCGCCGCAGCGCGTATAACGCAATGCATTGCTGACCAGGTTGTTGAGGATGCGCGCGACCATCGTGCGGTCGCAGCGCACCCATAGGCCCGTGGTCCGCACGACGAGACGCAGGTCGTGCTGCTCGGCCACCATGCGGAAATTCACGCTGACCTCTTCGAACACGGCGTCCAGTGGAACATCGCGGAGCACCGCCGGCATGGCACCGGTCTCGAGGCGCGAGAGGTCGAGCAGCTCGCTGAACAGGTGGTCGAGCGACTCGACGCACTCCTGGATGTGGGCGATGCGATTGAGCCGCACCGGGTCGTATTCATCCACGGCAAGGCCCGAGGAGAACAGGGTGAGGGCATAGAGCGGCTGGCGCAGGTCATGCGATGCGGCGGCGAGGAAGCGCGCCTTCGCCACGCTTGCCGCCTCGAGTGCCGCGTTCTTCCGGGCCAGTTCTTCCGTCGCCACGGCGATCTCGCGCTCCATCCCGATCTGCGCGTGCAGCAGCTGCGACGCGGCGCCATTGAAGCCGCGCTGCAGGTCGCCGATCTCGGTATCGTCGGTGACCGGAACGACCACCGTGCGATCGCCCAGGCCGAGCTGGCGAACGGCGATGGCGAGGTTGCGCAGCGGGGCGCTCAGCCAGCGTGCCGTGGACCAGCCGATCATTACCGCGATGAACAGGCTCAGGGCCAGCCAGAGAAGGGCGTTGTGTACGCTGGCTCGCTGCGCGGCGATCGCATCCTCCACGCTCACATCAACCGTGACGGAGCCGACGACGCGATGACTGGCCGGGTCCAGCACCTCGCGCGATACCGTGAGGTTATCGTCGTCGTCGATCGCCCCGTTCACGCGGTCGGCGATGATCTCGCCATCGCGGTCGCTGATGCGCACCCTTGCCACTTGCGGCAGTTGTACGATCGATTGGGATATATGCGAGATCTCACGCCGCTCACCATTGCGCAGCGCCTCGCCGGAGACGCTGGCTGCCTGTTGGGCGATGGCGTCCGCCGTGGAGCGGCCCATCTCGTGCAGGGTGTCCATCTGGTGGCGGGTAAGCAGGGTAACCAGCAGGATCGCGCTGATCGCCGTGGGTACGAGGGCGACGCAGGTCAGGCGCTGCACCAGCGAAGTGCGGCGCCAGACCCGTTCCAGCCACGTAACCGATACGTCGCGCATCTGTCTCCCCTTGCGCACCCCTCCCGGGCGACGCGAGGCTACAGCCTAGCGCAGTTCCACGGACCCGGCGTCAGTCGCGGCGACGATGGCGGTCGCGGACTCGCTTGATCAAAAGGGGAAGCACGCTGAGCACGGCGAAGGCTACCAGGGGGAGCAGGATCCTGCCGTCCAGAAGGCTCGCCGCGGTGAATGGCGCACTGCCGCCGAACGTGTTGCCGAGACCTGCCCCGACCGCGGTTTCGACGACGAGGGACACGGTACCTCCCAGCCATGTGGCGCCAAGGAACAGCCAAAGCGGGCAGCGTAGCCAGGCCAGCGCCACTGTCATCGCGCCCAGGGGCACGATGGGAATGAAGCGCAGGGCGAGCGTGTAGCTGACCGGGTGCGCGGCGAACCCGGTGCGCAGGCGTGTTGCCAGTTCCGGCGGTTGGCGCCCGCCCGGGCCGAACGCGTAGCGACTGGCCAGGAACAGCAGGAGCGAGCCGAGCACGAGTGCCACGGACGACAGCGCCGTGCCTTCGGCGATACCGAACAGCAGGCCACCGGCCATGACGATGACGATCGTCCCAGGCACGCCGGTGGCGATGGCCAGTGTGAGCACGCCTGCATAAGCGAGTCGCGACATCACGGGGTGTTCGGCGATCGCGCCGCGGAGGGCGCCTTCCTCGGCGAGCAGGCGGGTGGGGTGGAAGCGGTCGAGCCCGCCGCTACCGAGCATGAGCGCGCCGGCGATCAGCAGCAGCACGAGCGGTAACGCCGCGCGCCAGCGACTCATCCGGGAATGGCCGGATTCAATAGCTGGCGCCCGACTCGCCATAGCGGCGAAGCACATCGCGCGCTTCATCACGACAGATGTCTCGGCGCACGGCGATGCCGCGGCGCTCGAGTTCGCCGATCCAGTCTGCCGGCAGGGGGCCTTCGTCGAATGGCGTGAGTTCTTCGACGTCCTCCGAGCGCGCGCCGATGAGCAGTTCGTCTACGCCGGCCCACACCGTGGCGCCGTAACACTGGCAACAAGGCTGCGAACTGGTGGCGAGGACGAAGCGGCTACCGTCTTCATTGAGACGGAAACGCTGAAGGCGCTGCTGTGCAGTCATGTACGCCATCATTTCCGCATGCGCCACCGAGCAGGCATGCGGTACCACGCGGTTGACGCCGACGGCGACGATGCGGTCATTGCCATCGAACACCACGGCACCGAAGGGGCCGCCCGTCGCAAGGTCGACGTTGCGTCCGGACAGCTCGATGGCCAGCCCGACCTTGGCCTCGTCACCAGCATAGGTGAGCGAGGTGTCCACGGCCTCATGGACCCAGGCGGGCAGGGTGAGGTGGACCTGCGCGTACAGCATCAGGACTGCTTCGCCCAGGAGTCGCGTAGCGTCACCACGCGATTGAACACGGGCGCGCCTGGCGTGTGGTCGTGCATGTCGGCGACGAAGTAGCCGAGACGCTCGAACTGCATGCGGTCTTCGCGTGCGGCGCCTGCAGCGGCCGGCTCTACGTAACCGTGGACGACGCGGCGCGAATGCGGATTGATGTGGTCCTTGTAGGTCTTGCCATCGGTGTCGTCGTCCGGATCGGTGACATCGAACAGGCGATCGTACAGGCGCACCACGGCCGGCACGGCATCGCGCGCGCTCACCCAGTGGATGGTGCCCTTGACCTTGCGATCGGCACCCGGCATGCCCGTGCGGCTTTCCAGGTCAAGCGTGCAACGCAGCTCGGTGATCTCGCCGTTTGCGTCCTTGATCACTTCATCGCACTTGACGATGCCGACGCCGCGCAGGCGCACTTCTCCCTCGGGCTTCAGGCGATGAAAACCCTTCGGCGGCACTTCGGCGAAGTCTTCGCGTTCGATCCACAGCTCGGGTGAGAAGGGAACGCTGCGCCTGCCGAAGCTCTCGTCCTTCGGGTGATTCGGGAACGTGAGCGACTCGTGGTGGGCGGCGTCGAGATTGGTGATGACGAGCTTTACCGGGTCGATCACGGCGAGGCGTCGCGGCGCCTCGCCGTCGAGGTTTTCACGCACCGCACCTTCGAGCACGCTCATGTCGATCGTGCTGTTCTGCTTGCTGACGCCGACGCGTTCCCAGAACAGGCGGATACCCGCGGCGGTGAAACCGCGGCGACGCACGCCGGCGATCGTCGGCATACGCGGATCGTCCCAGCCGTCGACCAGGTTTTCGGACACCAGGGTGATCAGCTTGCGCTTGCTCATCACGGTGTAATTGAGGTTGCCGCGTGAGAACTCGATCTGGCGGGGCTTGCTGGGCGTCGTCGGCAGGCCGGCGTCAACCAGCGGCTGCCAGAGTTCGGGATCGTGCGCGAGGTCGACCTTGTCCACGCACCAGTCGTACAGCGGGCGGTGGTCTTCGAATTCCAGCGTGCACAGCGAATGCGTGATGCCTTCGAGTGCGTCGGAGAGGGAATGCGCAAAGTCGTACATCGGATAGATGGGCCAGGCGTCACCGGTGTTCTGGTGGTGCACCTTGCGTACGCGGTAGAGAGCCGGGTCGCGTAGGTTGATGTTGCCCGCAGTCATGTCGATCTTTGCGCGCAACGTCTTGCTGCCGTCGGCGAACTCGCCCGCGCGCATACGCTGGAACAGATCGAGGTTCTCATCGACAGAGCGGTCGCGGTACGGTGAATTGCGACCCGGCTCGGTCAGTGTGCCGCGGTACTCGCGCACTTCCTCGGCCGAGAGGTCGTCCACATAGGCCACGCCCAGGCGGATCAGCTTGAGCGCCGAGCGGTAGAACACCTCGAAGTAGTCCGAGGCGTGGCGCAACTCGGCCCACTCGAAACCGAGCCACTTCACGTCCCGCATGATGGCGTCGACGTACTCGACGTCTTCCTTCGACGGATTGGTGTCGTCGAAGCGCAGGTTGCAGGTACCGGCGAACTCGGCGGCGAGGCCGTAGTTGAGACAGATGGACTTGGCGTGACCCAGGTGCAGGTAGCCATTGGGCTCCGGCGGAAAGCGGGTGTGGATCACCTTGTGCTTGCCGGAAGCCAGGTCCTCGCGGACGATCTGGCCGATGAAGTGCTGCTGCAGGACGGGTGTTTCGGTCGACATCGCAAAGGACTCGGAGGCTAGGGCACGGCAAACATCCGAGTTTACCTTAGGCGCGTAGCGCTTGCCGCCGGGCCGCGGCGCGGGTAGCTTCCCATCATGCACACCGTCTATCACGCCGAATCCCTGATCGACGCCCATCTGGTCAAGAATGCGCTCGAGCAGGCGGATATTCCTGCCTTCATCGCCGGCGAATTTCTGACCGGTGCGGTCGGGCAGCTTCCCGCTCGGGACTTCCTCGCCGTGATGGTTCCCGAGGCGGCGGCCGAAGCGGCCGAGGCGATCGTCCGCGTCATCGACGCGCAACTGGCCGAGGCGCGCGCCGCTGCGGCCCCCGATGACGATTTTGGCGCCGCTACCCTTCCGGCCTGAACGTCCGACACTTTCCAGGATCATTCCATGCAGGCCCCTGTTTTCAAGGACATCAACGACCTTGTCCGCGACGTTCCGGACTTTCCGCGTCCGGGCATCATGTTCAAGGACATCACCCCCATGCTTGCCGACGCGGCCGCCTTCGGCGCCTGCGTCGACGCGCTGTGTGCCCCGTGGCACGGGCTGGGGATCGGCGCCGTCTGCGGTATCGAATCGCGCGGCTTCATTTTCGGCGCGGCCATGGCGCGCGCACTCAATGCCGGCTTCGTTCCGTTGCGCAAGGCCGGCAAGCTGCCGCCGCCGATAGTCGGCGTCGATTACGGGCTGGAGTACGGCCACGACCGCCTGGAGATCGGTACCGAGGCTTTGTCGCCGGGTGAGCGGGTCATCGTGGTCGACGACGTGCTGGCAACCGGGGGAACGCTCGAGGCGGGTCGTCGGCTGGTCGAGCGCCTGGGCGCCGAAGTCCTCGGTGCGAGTGTGGTCATCGAGCTGACCGGCCTCCACGGGCGGGCCAGGTGGACCGGTCCGGCTCCCCTGCACGCCCTGCTCGGCTGCTGAGACGTTCTGTGCGGGCCTTAGCGGCTAGCTTCGTGGATGTCTTCGACCAGGACGATCTCGCAGCCCCCCGCGCCGGTGTCCTCGCGGGTGAGCGATGTGTTCCAGTGCCAGCCGTCGTCGCGTTTGACGTCGACGAGGAAGCCATCGAAGTGGATCACTTCGCCCGGGCGCACATCGCGTAGCTCTCGGGCGACATTGTCGTTGGCCGGGATCATGTGCATGTTGGCGCTGGAATCCTCAATCTCGTGCCGCGGGATCGGGAAGCTATCGGTGTACCAGAAGTAGAACCGGTTGGACTGGGAAATCCGTATCTTGTCCAGCACCGAGCTATCGGACATCCGGCCCCATCCCAGCGCCAGGTCGGTCGGCGCGATCGGCGCCAGGTCGTCGAGTTGATAATCCTCGCGGGACAATACGCGGCCGGTCATGGCGAACTTCGCGCGCGGCTCCAGCGAAAAGTGGCCGCGCGACAGCTGTGGCCCCGTAGCGAGACCCTGCTGGGTGGGTACGTCGCCCGCCACTACGCCCGGCGCAGTGTGCATCGGCCGCTTGTGCCACCACGTGTATGCGCCCAGACCACAGAGCAGGAGCAGGGCGACTAACCAGACGCGCATCAATCAGGGAAACTCTCGGGAAGATGGAAAGGCAACGGCTGGCGCGCCTTCCGGTTGACGCGTAACGCATTCCCGGGCGTTGAACAGCTCGGCCGGCACGTCCCGGATCACCTCGGCGAGGGCACTGAAGAAGGGCGTCATGGCCGAGCTCTTGCGCCACACCATGGCGATGCGGCGGCTCGGCGCGGGGCTTTCGAACTCTATCAGGCGGACATTGCCCGACTGGGCCACGGGCGGCTTCACGGCCAGGATCGGCATCAGCGTGATGCCGACATTGGCCGAGACCATCTGGCGCAGTGTTTCCAGGCTGGTCGCACGAAAGCCCGTCTTTTCGCCTGCGCCGGCCAGGTGACACACCTCGAGCGCCTGGTCACGCAGGCAGTGGCCGTCCTCAAGGAGGAGCAGGTTCTGATCGGAGAGGTCGTCCATTTTCAGGTATTGCCGCCCGGCGAGCGGGTGGTTGTCGGGCACGGCCAGGACGAAAGGTTCTTCGAACAGGAACTCGACATGCAGCGACTCGTCATGCATCGGCAGGGCCAGGATGCCGGCATCCAGCGTGCCCTCGCGCAGCATGCTCAGGATCTGCTCGGTCTTTTCCTCGCGCAGCAACAGCTCCAGCCGCGGAAAGCGCTGGCGCAGGTGCGGGATGACATGTGGCAGTAGGTAGGGGCCAAGGGTGGGGAAGATGCCCAGCCGGATTGTCCCGGACTCCGGGTCGCGGGTGCGCTGGGCGATCGACTTGATCTCGTCCACTTGCGAGAGCACGCCGCGCGCGCGTCGGGCGATTTCGCGTCCGGTCTCGGTGAGCAGGACCTTTCGCGGCGTGCGCTCGACCAGTGCGACACCCAGTTCGTCTTCGAGCTTGCGGATCTGGGTGGAAAGGGTGGGCTGGCTGACGAAGCTGGCTTCAGCGGCGCGGCCGAAATGGCGGTGCTCGGCCAGGGCAACGAGATAGGACAAGTCACGCAGGTTCATGGCGACGGGCTCAACTCGGTTTCAATAGGTCCAGCCTATCACATTCATGTCTACAATCGATTTGAGATATATGTCCCGGCCCGTTAATCTTGGCACTCAGTCGCGGCAACTTGAGCGCGCACAGAGTTCATTTCACCCTCAACGGAGAGTCAAACGTGCTGAGCATTGGCGATAAGTTCCCCCAGTTCAACCTCAAGGCCGTCAACGGCGGCCCGCTCGCGAACAAGATCGAAGACGCATTCATCGACGTCTCCGACAAGTCGTACGAGGGCAAGTGGAAGCTCGTGTTCTTCTACCCGAAGGACTTCACCTTCGTCTGCCCGACCGAGATCAAGGGTTTCAGCGATCTGAACGAGAAGTTCGCCGACCGTGATTGCCAGGTGCTGGCCGTGTCGACCGACTCCGAGTTCGTCCACCGCGCCTGGCGCATGGACCACGCCGACCTTAAGGACCTCCTGTTCCCGATGGTTGCGGACATCAAGAAGGACCTGACCTCGGCCCTCGGTATCCTGACCGACGAAGGCGTTGCCCAGCGCGCCACCTTCCTGGTCGATCCGAACGGCGAGATCCAGTTCGCCTACGTGACCGCCGGTTCGGTCGGCCGCAACCCGGACGAAGTGCTGCGCGTTCTCGACGCGCTGCAGACCGACGAGCTGTGCGCCTGCAACTGGAAGTCCGGCGACGAGACCCTGAAGGTCGCCTAAGGCTTCACCGGTTGTAAGTCCCGCGCCGCAACGCTCCCTCCCCCGCGCGGCGCGGGCTACCCAAGAGGCGGTGAAGTTCGCTTCACCGCCTCTTTTCTAAGACCATTACCGCCTCACCGACACGCCTGGCGTGTCCCGCGTGAACCGGCGCCGAGCGCGCCGAGCCATTCCGCGCCCCATTCCCTATTCAAAGACAAGGTGCATCCCATGAGCGTCGCCGATCTTCGCAGCAAGCTTCCCGAATACGCCAAGGACCTCAAGCTCAACCTCGACTCCGTGTTGAGCGAAGCGGGAGCCCCCGGCCTCAACCTCGCCCAGATCTCCATGGTCGCTCTCGGTGCCGCCTTCTCGGCCCGCTACAAGCCGCTGACCGAAGCGATCGCTGCCTTCGCCGCTGAGCACGCCACGGCCGAACAGCTGACCGCCGCCAAGGGCTCGGCCGCGATCATGGGCATGAACAACATCTACTACCGCTTCCAGCATCTGGTCAGCCACCCGGAATACGCGACCATCCCGGCGAAGCTGCGCATGAACGTGATCGGCGCCTACAAGGGCGATGCCAAGAACGACTTCGAGCTGGTCTCGCTGGCGGTTTCGGCCGTCAACGGTTGCGGCATGTGCATCGACTCGCACGACAAGGTGCTCCGTGACGGTGGCATCTCGGTGCAGGCGATCCAGAGTGCCGTGCGCATCGCCTCGGTGATCCACGGTGTCGCCGTCGTTCTCGAGCAGGCCGACGCCGCGGGCTGATCGTCGCATAGGGTGGTTCCATCGGACCCTATGTGGGAGCCGCTTCAGCGGCGATAGGGTGCTAGTCGTGAGACCCATCGCCGGCATAGCCGGCTCCCACAAGAAGCTGCCCCCCAATGGTGTTAGCGAAAAGGCCGCGCTTAACGCGGCCTTTCTTTTGCCTGCGCCAATCTCCCCGGACATTCACTCGGGAAGGGTTGCATCATGAGCTACGTCGACGGTTTCGTTTTACCCGTGCCGCTGGACCGCATGGCCGATTACAAGAAAATGGCCCGCAAGGCGGGCAAGATCTGGATGGAGCACGGCGCCCTGGCTTACAACGAATGCATCGCCGATGACGTCAAACCCGGCAAATCCACCTCGTTTCCGCAGTCCGTCAAGCTGAAACCCGGCGAGACCGTGGTGTTCTCCTGGGTGGTCTACGAGAACAAGCGCTCGCGCGACAGCGTCATGAAGAAAGTGATGGAGGATCCGCGACTTGCCGAGTTCATGGACCCCAAGAAACTGCCCTTCGACGGCAAGCGGATGTTCTTCGGCGGGTTCAAGCCCATCGTCGAGTTGTGATGCCGTAGCGTCCGGAATGACGCGGCGCAGCGAGGACGGGGGTGCCTTCTGGCACTGTGTCGAAGGTCATCCCTGTTCGCAGGATGGGTGATTACCCACAGGGGAGTCCCACCCACCATGCGTCGTTTCGTCCGTCCTCTCGTTCTCACCGCGCTCGCCACCTGCTGTGGCGCCGCGTTCGCCGCCGGCACGGACGCCGCCGCGCCCCTTGGCCACCTGCCGACCTGGGCCCAGCCCGAAAACTACAAGCTGGCCTTCAAGGTCGATCCCAAGCAGGAAAACTATTCCGGCTCGACCACGATCAAGATCAAGCTGAGCCAGGCCTCGGACTTCATCTGGCTACACGGTAAGGACCTCAAGGTCTCCAAAGTCACCGTGACCGACGCCTCCGGCAAGAAGCACGTCGGCAAGTACACCGTGGCCGCCGAGAAGGAAGGCGTGGCACGCATCGACCTCGGCGCGAAACTGGAGCCGCAGGAGATCACCCTCGCGATCGACTTCACTGCGCCGCTGAACAAGCAGCTGCAGGGTCTGTACAAGGTTTCGCACGAAGGCGTGCCGTATGCCATGACGCAGATGGAGCCGGTCTCCGCGCGTTTTGCATTCCCGGGCTTCGACGAGCCATCGTTCAAGGTGCCGTTCGACCTCAGCCTGACCATTCCGACCGACGACCAGGGCGTGGCCAATACCGCCCAGGTGAAGGAAGAAAAGGCAGGCGCGGGCTGGAAGACACTCACCTTCTCCACTACCAAGCCGCTGCCGACCTACCTGGTCGCGTTTGCCGTGGGTCCGTGGGATGTGGTGAAGGGGCCGGACATCTCGCCCACCGAGTTCCGTTCAACCGCCACGCCGTTACGCGGCATCGCCGCCAAGGGCGAAGGCCATCGCATGCAGCATGTGCTGGGCGAGACCAACTCGATCATCCACACGCTCGAGGACTACTACGGCTTCGGTTATCCATACGACAAGCTCGACCTGCTCGCCGCGCCTGACTTCAGCGCCGGCGCCATGGAGAACGCGGGTCTGGTTACCTTCCGCGACTGGCTCCTGCTGATTGATCCGGATTCGGCGGCCCAGTATGTTCGCGGCTCGTTCAACGTCAACGCGCACGAGCTGGCCCATCAGTGGACCGGCGACACCGTGACCATGGCCTGGTGGGACGACCTCTGGCTCAACGAAGCCTTTGCCACCTGGATGCAGCAGAAGGTCACCACCAAGGTGCATCCGGAATACCGCGCCGATCTCGACCGTGTTCGCGGCGCGCAGGGCGCGATGAACAACGACAGCCTGGTCAGCGCGCGCAAGATCCGCCAGCCGATCACCGGCAATGGCGATATCGAAACCGCGTTCGACGGCATCACCTATCAGAAGGGTGCCGCCGTTCTCGGTATGTTCGAGGGCTATGTCACCGACCCGGTCTTCCAGAAGGGCATGCGTGCCTATATCCAGAAGCACAAGTTCGCCAACGCGACGGCGGACGACCTGATCGATTCGATCGCCGAGGCCGCTGGTCAGGGCGATGAGTTCAAGAACGCCTTCCGCAGCTTCCTCAACCAATCTGGCGTGCCTTACGTCACCACCGAGGTGAAGACCGAGGGCGGTAAGACCGTCCTGCATCTGACCCAGAGCCGCTACCTGCCACTGGGCAGCACGGGCGATTCCAGCCGCGTGTGGGGCGTGCCGATGTGCGTGCGCTACGGCACGGCCGGCGGCGCGAACAAGGTCAAGTGCGAGCTGCTCGATCAGGCTACCGGCACCATGGTGCTCGACGACGCTGCCAAGGGCACCTGGGTGCTGCCGAACGCGAACGGCCGTGGTTACTACCGCTTCGCACAGAGCAAGACCGACCTGGCCGCGCTGACCAAGGTGGTCGGTACGCTGAGCGATGCCGAGCAGCTGGCCTATGCGGATGCCGTACGTGCGGCCTTCCTGCACGGCGACCTCGACGCCGGTAACGTGCTTGCCGCGCTCAAGCCGATCACGGCCTCGAAGACCCGCGAAGTCTTCACCGCACCGATGATTACCTTCAACTGGATCCTCCACAACGAAGCCACTACCGACGCGCAGCGCGATCACCTGCGCAAGTGGGCGGTCGACGCCTATCTGCCCAAACTCAAGGAACTGGGCTACCGCAAGAAGGCAGGCGAGGCGGACAACGACACGCTCACCCGCACGACGCTTGCCGGCTTCCTTGGTGACGATGACATCGCTGCGCCGGAAGTCCGTGCCGAACTGCTGAAGCAGGGCGATGCGGCACTGAAGATGAAGGACGGTCATCTCGATCTCGATGCAGCCGATCCCGACCTGCTCAGCGATGCACTCGGCGTGGCCGTGCAGGAACGCGGCGCACCGGCTATCGATGCACTGATCGCCGAGATCCCGAAGACTTCCGACCCGGCAAAGCGCAATGCGATGCTTTCGGGCCTCGCGAGCACCAAGGACGTGACGCAGTCGAACAAGGTGCGTGACTTCTCGCTGGGCAAGGACGTGAAGGTGGGCGAGATGGCCGCGCTGCTGCGCGGCAACCGTGACTCCGAAGCTTCGCGCAATGAGCTGTGGAAGTGGTACACCACCAACTACGACAAGATCGTGGCGCGTACCGGCAGCTTCGCTGGTGGCAGGCTCGTCACGATGGCCGCAGGCGGCAGCTGCTCCAAGGCTGAAGCCGATCGCATGAGCGAGTACTTCAAGCCGAAGCTCGCGCAGGTGAGCGGTGCCGAACGCGATCTGGCACAGACCAGCGAATCGACGCTGCTGTGTGCGGCGCTTAAGGCCAAGCAGGATCCAAAGGCGATCACGCGGTAATCGTCGTCGATATGTAAAGCCGAAGGCCGGGCGAGCGATCGCCCGGCTTTTTTTAGGTTCATCGCGGATTACCGGGGCCCGGGCGCTCAGCTTTCAGGCCGGGCATTCTTTCGCACCTCGCACCTCGCACCTCGCACCTCGACCATGGCTCGCCTTCGGCCTCGCGGGCTCGGCTGCGCCATCGCTCTTTACACTTGGGCGTCTCGCGGGGAGACCTTGGTGCCCACCCTCGCTGCTCAGACAGTCCTCCGCGTTTCGTACCGGAAAGGCCGCTGCGCGGCCCATGTATCTATTTGGCCTACGGCCGCTCCACTTGTGCGGAACTCGCCTCGAGGGTGGACACCAAGGTCTCTCACGACGATACGGCTGAGTGGAAGGAGAGCTGTGGCGTGGTGCCGTCGTCGGCCCCGGCTGCTCCCGGAACACCAGGGCGATGCGGAAGCGGTTCCTGGAACTTAGTTGCCGATCACCTTCCTCGCGCCCGTGCCGGCGTGCCTGCCGACGATGCGGCCGCGCTTTGGCTCGACCCACGCGAGCCTCAGGGT
>CBIGPO010000035.1:0-44350 GCA_966191635.1 uncultured Luteibacter sp. | reverse complement strand
CGGCTCTTGCGACGCAACGCGAGCGCGGTGCGAATGCGAGGCCGAAGGCGAGCCCGAAGGCGAGCCCGCCATCCGGCGAATCGCCGCTGAAGCGGCTCCCACAGGGGCATAAACCCCACAGAGAGCCAAAAAAAGCGCGAGCATCGCTGCCCGCGCTTTCACTACGGCACAACCTCAACCGCTTACGGGGTCCAGGTCGCCTTCAGCGAAACACCCGAGAAAGCGGCGTAGCCGCGCACCTTCACGTAGTACGTGCCGGCCTGGGTGGTGGTGAACGAGCAGGACTCGGCGTTGCCGGTCGTGTACGGACGGCAGTTGTAGCTCGAGGTGGTCGGTGCGGAACCGAACTTCACATAGAGATCCGCGTCACCGGTGCCGCCGCTCGTCGCAATGACGAGGTTCTTGGCGCCGGCAGCCACGACCACCGTGTAGCTCAGTTCCTGGCCCGCGCTACCGGCAAGGCCGGTCTTGGCCACACCATTCTGCAGTGCCGTGCCGCCACCGCCGCCCGTCGAGCAGGTCACGCCAACACCGGTGAATGCCGCGGCGACATCGGTCGCCGAGAAGCCCAGGTCGGTTGCCGCGCTGGCGACACCGCACGAACCGCTGTTGAAGGTGGAGCTGGCGGTCCAGTACAGGGCATTAGCACGAGCGAAGACCTTGAACGCCTTCACCGTGTCCCAACCCGTCTTCTTCGCCAGCAGGCAGAACGCCTTGTTGTAGACACCGGACGAATAATGCACGTCCAGGCCGCTGGTGTAGTCGGACGCGTTACCGATCGAGCCACCATCCTGCGGCGGATCGCACATGTAGCGCAACGCGGCGCCGATACCGGCACTCGTCTTGACGATATCCGCACCGACGAGGAAGTCGTTGGAGCCGCGGTCGTAGTACTCGGCCGCTTCACCAGCGATATCCGAATAGGCTTCGTTCATGCCGCCCGACTGACCGCTATAGGTCAGGTTCGAGTGCTGCTCGGTGTAGCCGTGGCTGATCTCATGCGAGGTCACATCCAGTGCCACCAGCGGATAGAAGGTGCTGGCACCGTCGCCGAAGTTCATCGAGCTACCGTCCCAGAACGCGTTCTCGTAGCTGGAACCGTAGTGCACCTTCATGACCAGCACCTGGTTCAGCGGCGCGGCGCCGGTGTACGCGGTGTACATGTCATGCACCACGCCACCGAAGTGATGGGCATCGTTGATGGGGCCGTACGCGCCGTTGATCGCGTCACCGGTGGAATTGAAGCAGGTGAAGCTCCACAGCGTTCCGGCGCCGGACGTGGCGTGATTGAGGTTATACGTCTTTACGTTCGTGTTCTGCGCGGTACAGGTGGTACCCGACTGCGTCACACGCAAGGCGGGCTTGCCACCGGCGCCCCAGGTGTACTGCCCGGTCTTCTGATTGCCGCCCGGACCAGTCGCATCCACTTCGGCGTAGGTGAGGCCTTCCCACTGCTCAATGATCTCGCCGGTGTTGGCGTCGATCAGGGCGGTAGGACGAGTCGGATGATCGCCCCCGGAGAAGAACGAGGTCAGGTAGACCAGGCGCGCCGGAACACCGTCGCCCGGATAGACGTAGAGATCCGCCTTGGCATTCTCAGGCTTCGCTACCGTACCGGCGAGGGTTTTGGCCTGCTTGCTGAGGAGCGCCACGGCGCGGGCGCCGTCGATCTTCGGCGTCACCGATGCGAGGTCAACCTGCAGGTCGGACGTCACCACGCCATTGGCGACCAGCGAATTGCCCTGGGTGTCCTGCTCCACGGCGATACTGCGACCGAATACCGGTACGCCCTTGAAGGTCTGCTGCATGCGAACGGTCTGCGTGCCCTTGACGGTCGGCAGCGAATTCTTCGCGACGAAAGCGTTGTCGGCCGAGAGGCCGAGTTTCGCTGCCAGCTGGCTGGCGGGGACGGCTCCCAGGTTCTGTGCGCGCAGGGCCTGCTCGGTAGCCGCCGAGGCGACTGAGCAAACCGCGATACCCACCGAAGCGACCAGGAATTTCAAGCGAACATGACTTGCCATTACGTTCCTCCTCCAGGAATAGGCCACACAAACCCGTTGCGGTCGTGTGGACCACATTCCGAACGATATGATTGACGCGCCGAAGCGCGATGCCCGTTGCGACTTCCGGCCCCCTGCCGAAAGTACTTGTCAACCTAGCGCAAGTTCTCGCGGTCGACTACCTAGGGATTTCCCTAGGAAACCGCAGGAACCGCGACGCGACGCACGAATCCGTTACATGAACTTGCGAAGATGACCAACATGACCCAGCCCACCGCCATCGACCTCGACCTCCGCCACATGACCCCGTCGGTGCGCGCCTCGTTCCGGCTCACGTCGGAGCGGCACACCCTCGACCACCTGCTCGACGAGCTCGGCGTGCCGGGTGCCAGGAGCTGGCAGCGTGGTGAGACGGAGGGAGTGTCGTTGCAGCGTCGCAGCCATGGTTGGTGCGTGGAGTTGCCCGAGGAGCGTACTTACGCACTGGACGATGCACTCAGCCAGTTGCTGGCCGTGCTGGCACCATATCGCGATGACATCGTCGCGACTATCCGCAGCCTCGAACTCGATGCGCACTTCGGGCTGCACGTGCAGATGAGCGGCGACCGCACACCAGCCTGTTACTGGTCGCCGGTGAATATCAAGACCATCGCGCTCTACGGGGCCTCCCTGGAGGCCGACATCACCGTATCGCCGGCGCTCTGAAACTCAGAGCATCCCGGTTTCGAGCTTGGCCGCATCCGACATCATCGAATGGTTCCAGGGCGGATCGAACACCATGTCGACATCGGCTTCGACGACCGTGGGAATGAGTTCGAGCTTGGTGCGGACATCGTCGATCAGGATGTCACCCATGCCGCAACCCGGCGCGGTCAGGGTCATCTTCACGTAGGCCTTGCGCGAGCCTTCGTCGGTGGATTCCAGACTCACATCGTAGACCAGGCCAAGCTCGACCACGTTGATCGGAATCTCGGGATCGAAGCAGGTGCGCAACTGCTGCCAGACCAGCTTCTCCACCTCGTCGTCGGAGGCACCGTCTTCCAGTTCGATAGGACGCGGCGGTTCCTTACCGAGCGCGTCGGCGTCGCCACCGGCTATGCGGAACAGGTTGCCTTCCACATACACGGTAAAGCTGCCGCCAAGAGCCTGGGTGATGTAGCCGATCTGGCCGGCCGGAAGCGTCACCGTCTCGCCCTGCGGCACCATGACCGCCTGGCAGTCGCGCTCGAGGGTGAAAGGTTCGCTGCTGAGGCTGAAACCGCTCATTGCTGTCCTGTAAAGGCCGCGCCGCGGCCGCAAAGTCGTCGATTATGCGCCCGCCGCCGGCCGACGGTAAGCATCCATCAGGATAAATCGGGGCGCCGGCCGACTGCCTCAAGAGCGCGCCGCCCGCTTGCCCGCTATCATTGCCCCCCTTTGCCCATCCCCGGATCCCATGCGTCATCTGAAGGAACACCATGCCGGCTGAGCGCCTCCGCCGCCTCCCCGGCCACCTGTTCGGCGCTTTTTGCGCCGTCGCGTTCGGTTTCGCCGCTGGTGCAGTCTGGATGGTGCCGTCGATGATGTTCGGCCGTGCCCTGCCGGCGCTGGTCCTTCCCGTGGGCTGGGTACTGGGCATCGTGGTTCGTCGCTGGCTGCGCATCGAAGGAGGCCTGGGCGCCGGACTGGCCGCCATCGCCACCTTCATCGCGGCGGGGTATACCGCCTGCCTGGTCGCCGCGGCGACCATCTCCGGAATGATGGGCATTGGCTTCGGCCAGGCCATCCACGACGCCGGAGCGGCCATGCTGCTCGAACTGGCCCGTCTGGCCCAGGGCCCCTGGGACCTGGTGCTCTACGTCGCCGGCGCCCTGCTCGCTGCCCTTGTCGCCTGGCCGATCGCTCGCCGGCCACCGGGGCAGCCCTGACTTCATAAGCTGTAAATACCCGGCCAAGGAAGATGGCCGATGCAGGACCCGTCAACCGGCGGTCGCCGACCGCGTTTATCGGAGTGATTCAGGCCGTATGGAGCATGAGGATGCCAACACCGACGAAGCGAAGGGTGCCGTGAACGGCTCGCTTACGCTCGACAGCGCATCCCTGGACGATGTCCGCGAGGTGCCGGCGAACATGGACGCCTTCCTGGCGGCCATCGAGCGCAGGGCCTGGCGCATGGCCGAGATCCACCTGGGTAACAGGGAAGACGGCATGGATGCGGTGCAGGACGCGATGCTGCGCCTGGTTCGCCACTACGCCGACAAGCCGCCCGGGGAATGGACGCCGTTGTTCTGGGGCATCCTCCGCCGCCGCATCGTGGACCTCCAGCGCCGCCGCAAGGTGCGCTCGATCATCGTCGGCTGGATCGGCGGTGGCCGCGATGACGAAGGCGATGAATTGCCCACGTGGGAACCGGCCGACAACAGCCCGGATCCTTCCGCCCGGCTGCAGGATTCCCAGGCGTACAGCGACATCGTCGTCGCGGTTCGCAAGCTACCCCAGCGCCAGCGAGAGGCATTCACCTTACGCATCATGGAAGGGTTGGACGTGGCAGAAACGGCAGCGGTCATGGGCTGCTCCGACGGTAGTGTGAAGACTCACCTTTCGCGCGCGATGCATTCGCTGCGCGACCAACTGGAGGCATGGCGATGAGCCAGCACGATCGAGACCTCGAACGTCGCGCCCGGGAACTCTACCTGCGCGCCAGCCGCGACGTGGATCCGGCCACGGCCGGCCGCCTGCGCGCGGCCCGGCGTACGGCGCTGGCCGCCCCGCACGAATCTCCGGCGCGTCGCCTGATGCTGCCAGCCGGCGCATTCGCCGTCGTGGCGCTGGCGTCGCTCATGCTCTGGCAGCCGGGCGGTGCGCCACCCTCGGCCCCGCCGGCCGTCATGCAGTCGGCCGACACCGAGGCGACCGACCTCCCGCCGGATCCGGACAGCACCGATCCCGCCCTGTATCAGAACCTGCAGTTCTATAGCTGGCTGGCCTACAACGACACGCAGCCGTCTGCCGCCCACAAGTGATCGCCATGCGCCGCCTCCCTCTCGTCATCGCCACCCTGATCGCCCTGGCAGCGCCTTTTGCCGCCCTGGCGCAGGACCGTCCGCCGCCTCCAGGCGACCAGCAGGCCCCGCTGCCTGCGCCCCGCCCGTGGAGCCAGCTGACGCCGGACGAGAAGGACATCCTCTCCCCGGTGGCCCACGACTGGGACAGCTTCCCGCCACAACGGCAATCGCGCATGCTCGAAAAGGCACAGCGCTGGAAGGGCCTGCCGCCGGAACGCCGCGCCGAGATTCGCGAGCGTATCGAGCGCTGGCAGCACATGACGCCGGAAGAACGCGCCGAGGCGCGCAAGAACCAGCAGAAGTTCAAGGACCTCAGCCCGGAGCAGCGCACCAAGCTGCACGACGCCTTCGAGCGGTTCCGCAACCTCCCCCCCGCGCAGAAGCAGGCGCTGATGGAGAAGTGGCGGAACCAGACGCCCGAGCAACGCCGCCAGGCTATCGACAACATGGGCCCGAACGACGCCCTGCCGCCCCCGCCGCCGGGCGACCACGGGCCGCCGCCGGACGGTTCCGTTAAACTGGGCGGATGACGCAGACCACGCTGGACCTCCTCGACCGTCGCCGCTCCGTACCTTCGCGCCAGCTCGGCGAACCGGCTCCCGACGACAGCACCCTCAAACGCCTGCTCGAAGCGGCCATCCGCGTGCCAGACCATGGCAAGCTGGAGCCGTTTCGCATCCGCATACTTCGCGGCGACGCCAAGCGACAGTTCGGTGCGCAGCTGGCCAGGCTAGCGGTGGAAGCCAATCCGGATCTCTCCGAAGCCAAGCGCGAAAAAGAACTGCGACGCTACGACCACGCGCCACTGGTCCTTGTCGTGTCGGCGAAGATCGACGACGAGAGCAAGGTGCCCGAGCTCGAGCAGAACCTTACCGCGGGTTGCGTGGCCTATAACGTGCTGCTCGGTGCGCAGGCACTCGGTTACGGCGCGCAATGGCTCACCGGCTGGGCCGCGTACGATCGCAACGTGGCAACCTTGCTCAGCTTGAAACAGAACGAGCACGTCATCGGCTTCATCCACATTGGCACGCCGTCGATGGACGCGCCCGAGCGTGAGCGCCCGGCCTACGACAATATCGTGAGTGTGTGGGCGCCGTGAGCGGAGATTCCCTCGTTCACCTGGTGGACGGAAGCCTCTATGTGTTCCGCGCCTGGCATTCCATGCCGGACGAGTTCCACGACCAGGACGGTGAGTCGGTCAATGCCGTGCACGGCTTCACGCGGTTCCTCTGCGAGCTGCTCGAGCGCAGCCGCGCCGAACACATAGCGGTCGCCTTCGATGCGTCGCTCACCACATCGTTCCGCAACGCGATCTATCCGGCCTACAAGGCCAACCGCGAACTACCTCCGCCGCAGCTCGTGCGCCAGTTCTCGCTTTGCCGCGAGATCTCCGCCGCGCTGGGCTTGAGCGTGCTCAACGACCACCAGTACGAAGCCGACGACCTCATCGGCAGCGCGCTGTGGGGCCTGCGTTCGCATGGTTTTCGTGGCGTCATCGTCTCCGCCGACAAGGACTTCGGTCAGTTGCTCGGCGAGCACGACGAACAGTGGGACTTTGCCAAGAACGTTCGCTGGGGCCCGAGTGGCGTGTTCGACCGACTCGGCGTCCATCCGCATCAGGTGGCCGACTACCTCGCCCTCTGCGGCGATGCCGTCGACAACATTCCTGGCGTGCCCGGGATCGGCGCGAAAACGGCGGCGGCGCTCCTCGCCCACTTCGGCAGCCTCGACGCCGTGCTGGGGCGGATCGACGAGGTGCCGTATCTGCGCATCCGCGGTGCAGCAGCCTGCGCGGTGCGCCTGCGCGAGCACGCCGAACAAGCCCTGATGTGCCGTCGCCTGACCCGCATTGCCCTCGATATCGCCGTGGCCGAAACCGCGGACGCACTGCGCCGTCGCCAGGGCGAAGCGGCCACGCTCGACGAACTATGTGAACGCCTGCGCTTCGGTCCACTCACCCGATCCCGGTTACGCGCGCTGATCTGAGGGTATTCCACCCAACGTCACACGGCCGCGCTACCCTTGGTCGGATACTTCGATGCCATCGCCCAGGAGCCCGCCCATGCAGACCAGCCCGTTGCCCCACGCCTCGCCGATCCCCGACGACGCCAGCGCACCGGAAGAGGTGCTGCACAAGGCGAAGTGGCTGACCCTGAAGCGCCGCGGTCGCTGGGAGTACGCCGAACGGAACAACCCCGGCGGTGCCGTGATCATTCTCGCGGTGACACCCGACGACAAGGTCGTTTTCGTTGAGCAGTACCGTGTGTCCATCCTGGCCAACACGATCGAGATGCCCGCTGGCCTGGTGGGTGACCTCGCCGAGGCCGAAGACGAAGACGTGCTGGTCGCCGCGCGACGCGAGCTCGAGGAAGAAACCGGCTACGCCTGCGGCAAGATCGAGTTCGTCCACGAGGGGCCATCCTCGGCCGGCATGAGCACCGAGATGATCGCCTTCGCCCGCGCCTGGGACCTCGTTCGCGTGGGCAAGGGCGGCGGCGACGAAACCGAGAACATCATCGTGCACGAGGTGCCCCGCGCCGAAGCCGGCAAGTGGCTGTTCGACCGGGCGGCGGAGGGTTTCTCGATCGATGCCAAACTCTTCGCGGGCCTCTGGTTCATCGATCATCCCGAAGCGCACATGCGCTAAATCAGCCCCATTGGGACTACTGCCCCTTGTGGGAGCCGATTCATCGGCGAATGGGTGCTTGCCGAAACCTGGCCCGCTGCCGCGGGATCGCCGATGAATCGGCTCCCACAGTTCGGTTCGTGACGGGTATTGGCAATGTCAATTCTTGCTGACAACCCCTACCCCGGTTAGCCTTCCCTCTGCTTCACCCGGCGCCGCCCATGTCTGTCCGCTTTGCCCATCTCCACTTGCACAGCGAATACTCGCTGGTCGACTCGACCATCCGCATCAAGCAGCTGGTCGCCGCCTGCGTGCGTACCGGCATGCCTGCCGTCGCACTGACCGATGAGAACAATCTCTTCGGTCTGGTCAAGTTCTACAAGCAGTGCACGGCAGCGGGCATCAAGCCGATCGCCGGCTGCGACATCTGGGTGTCCAGCCCAGACGACCCGCGCCCCTGGCGCTTGACCCTGATGTGCCAGGACCGCGACGGTTACCTCAACCTGTCGCGCCTGGTCTCCCGCGCCTGGCGCGAAGGCCAGGGCACCGGGCGCGCGCTGGTCGACGCCACATGGATGCATCCGGAGAGCGTGCGTGGCCTCATCGCCGTCGTCGGCCGGGAAAGCGAACTGGCTCGCGTCGCCCTCGGTGCCGGCCTCCCCGCTGCCGGCCTGCGACTGGACTCGTTGCGCCGCCTGTTCCCCGATCGCCTCTATCTCGAGCTGACCCGTACCGGTCGCCAGCATGAGGAGGACTGGGTGCGTGCCGCCATGGCCCTCGCCGGCGACTACGAGTTGCCGGTGATCGCCAGCAACGACGTGCGCTTCCTCGAGCGCGAAGGTTTCGAATCGCACGAAGCGCGTACCTGCATCAACCAGGGCCGCGTGCTCGCCGATCCCAAACGCCCGCACGATTACAGCGAAGAGCAGTACTTCAAGAGTGCGGAGGAAATGGAGGCCTTGTTCTCCGACATTCCCGAAGCGCTCGAAAATACGGTGGAGCTGGCCAAGCGCTGCAACCTGGAACTCACGTTCGGCGAATACTTCCTGCCGAACTTTCCGGTGCCCGAGGGTCACACGCTCGACACCTTCATTCGTGCCCAGGCGCAGGCTGGTCTCGAAGAACGCCTCGCCGTCCATCCGCTCGCCGCAGGCAAGACGCGCGAGGACTACCAGGCGCGACTCGATCGCGAAGTCGACGTCATCATCGGCATGGGCTTTCCCGGCTACTTCCTCATCGTGGCCGACTTCATCGGCTGGGGTAAGGACAACGGCATTCCGGTCGGACCGGGGCGTGGTTCGGGTGCCGGTTCGCTGGTGGCCTGGGTGCTCAAGATCACCGACCTGGATCCGCTCCAGTTCGAGTTGCTGTTCGAGCGTTTCCTCAATCCCGAACGCGTGTCGATGCCCGACTTCGACATCGACTTCTGCATGGATCGCCGCGACGAGGTGATCGACTACGTCGCGCGCAAATACGGCCGTGACCACGTCAGCCAGATCATCACCTACGGCTCCATGGCGGCGAAGGCGGTACTGCGCGATTCCGGTCGCGTGCTTGGCATGGGCTACGGCCAGGTGGACCGTCTCGCCAAGCTTATTCCCAACCGTCCGCTCGACCTCACGCTGGGCGACGCGCTCGGCCGCACGGAGAAGTCGAAAAAAGAACCGGACCGTATCGTCAAGGAATTCTGCGATGTGTATGAGCAGGAGGAAGAGCCGCGCCAGCTGATCGACCTCGCGCTCAGCCTCGAAGGCCTCACGCGCAACGCCGGCAAGCACGCTGGCGGCGTCGTCATCGCGCCTACGCCGCTGACCGACTTCGCACCGCTCTACTGTGAAGCGAGCGGCGAAGGCGTTGTCACCCAGTACGACAAGGACGACGTGGAAGCGGTGGGCCTGGTGAAGTTCGACTTCCTCGGCCTGCGCACGCTCACGATCATCGACTGGGCGGTCAAGGCGATCAACAAGCGCCGTGCGAAGGAAGGCACCGACCCGCTGGTAATCGAAGCGCTGCCGCTGGACGATCCCAAGGTGTACGACCTGCTGAAGAAAGCGCAGACCGTCGCCGTCTTCCAGCTCGAGTCGCGCGGCATGCAGGGCATGCTCAAGGACGCCCAGGCCGACCGTTTCGAAGACATCATCGCGCTGGTGGCCTTGTATCGCCCCGGCCCGATGGACCTGATTCCCAGCTTCTGTGCGCGTAAGCATGGCCGCGAACCCGTGGAATATCCGGATCCGCGCGTCGAGCCCATCCTGAAAGAGACCTACGGCATCATGGTCTATCAGGAGCAGGTGATGCAGATGGCGCAGATCGTCGGCGGTTACACGCTCGGCGGCGCCGATCTTCTTCGCCGTGCGATGGGTAAGAAAAAAGCCGAGGAGATGGTCAAGCATCGCGCCACCTTCCGCGAGGGCGCGGCGAAGGACGGCATCGATTCGATCAAGGCCGACGCGATCTTCGACCTCATGGAGAAGTTCGCCGGCTACGGCTTCAACAAGTCGCATGCCGCGGCGTATGCACTGGTGTCCTACCAGACCGCCTGGCTGAAGGCGCACTACCCCGCCGAGTTCATGGCCGCGACGATCTCGTCGGACATGGACAACACCGAGAAGGCCGTCACCTTCCTCGAAGAAACCCGCGCTATCGGCATCACGGTGCTGCCGCCGGACGTCAATGCGTCGGACTGGATGTTCGAAGCCGTGGAACCGAAGGTCGTGCGTTACGGCCTGGGCGCGATCAAGGGTGTTGGCCAGGGCATCTGCGAAGAGATCGTCGCCGAGCGCAAAGCGAAGGGGCCGTATCGCGGCCTGGTCGATTTCTGCCAGCGCGTCGGCTCGAACAAACTCAACAAGCGCACGATGGAAGCGCTGGTGCAGTCCGGTGCCCTCGACGGGCTCGGCGAGAATCGCGCCACGCTCATCATGCATCTGCCCGAGGCGATGCGCGCCGCCGACCAGGAAGCGAAGAACCGCGCCTCCGGCCAGGTCGACATCTTCGGCAATGCTTTTGGCGCGGCGGAAACGCCGAGCATCATCGAGCTCTCGGGCGCGGTACCCGAGTGGCCACTGGAACAGTTGTTGCAGGGCGAGCACGACACGCTCGGCCATTACCTTTCCGGCCATCCCACCGATCCGTGGAAGGGCGAACTCGCGCAACTCTCCAGCTGCCCCATCGGTGAAATTCCGCAGCGCTACCAGCCGCCCAAGCCGCGTCGTAACGACGACGATGAGAACGCCAGTCGTTTCCGCCGTGGCCCGGAAACCCCGTGGACGGTGGCGGGCATGGTGGTGGGCATGCGCAAGCGCGGCGACAGCGATGCGTTCGTGCAGATCGAAGATGCCACTGGCCTGCTCGAAACCAGCTTCTTCCGCGAGGTGTTCACCGAAGCGGCACCGTTGCTCACGCGCGGTACCCTCATCGTGGTCGAGGGCGGTCTGCGCATCGACGACTTCGCCGGTGGATACCAGCTGCGCGCGCGCAAGGCGTATGCGCTGTCCGATGCCATGGAGCATTTCGGCCGCCTGCTCACGTTGAAACTCAACGGTGTGAGCAGCGACTTCCCGCAGCACCTGAAACAAGCGTTGATGGGTTACCGCGGCGGTCGTACGCCCCTGCTGCTGGCTGGGTATCGCAACAGCACGGGCAGTGCGAGCCTGGAGTTGGGCGAGCAGTGGCGCGTGCGCGCCCTGCCCGACCTGCTTCGTACCTTGCGCAGCATTCCGGGCGTGCTCGGCACCGACCTGCGGATGGTTCGCCCGGCCGACTGAAATGTCCGCCGCACGGCTCATGCGGCGGACAGGACTTGCCGGGGGGGGGATCAGCCGCCGATGACGTCCGCGTCGGCACTCTCCACGAGCAGCACGTCGTCAACCTGCACGTTGGCCAGCGTGCCACCTTCGTTGTCGATTTCCAGCAGCACGTGCGCGGGAGCGGCGTAGGGGCGACCCTGAACACTGAGCTCGACGACACTCCACTCATCTGTCAGGGCCATGGCGGTGACGTGACCGAGTTCGATCCGGTCGGTCCGCTGGCCGGTGCTCATGGCCAGCGTGGCGCGCACCTGGGCGGTGGCGTGCTCTGCACGGATACGGAAGCGCAGCGTGTAGACCGATTCGGCGGGATCGCGCCCGGTATGTGCATAGATCGCCTGCTTGATGCCACTGCCCGTCGGGAGTGTGGCGTAGGTATTGCCCTCCGCATCGCCGCCACGCGAGGGAAGACCGTGAGCGTCCCAGGATGACAACGCAGCGTCGGCAAAATTGCCGTTCTTCAGCGGCAAGAGGCAGGCGCCAGTGGCGGGACTTGCGCCCAGGCACGCTGGGAGTGCCGGGACAGTGCCGGGATGGCCGGCGAATGCCGTGCCGATGCTGCCGAAAGTAAGCGCTGACGTCAGCGCGAAAGCGAACAGGGTTTTCATCATCAATCCTTTGATGGAGCGGGTTTACATCTCGGGGACCGTCGTTACCAGTGGCGTACGCTCGATCCGAACGTCATCGACCTGGAGCATGGTCGAAGTGTTGCCGTCGGTGCGCGCAATGGCCACCAGTAGCACGGCGGGCTCCGGGCCGACGATGCCGTCCACGCGGAAGTCGACATCCACCCAGTCCCAGCCCACGGTACGGGTTGCCGAGGCGAGTTCGCGCAGGCTGTCGGGGTCTCCCTGCTTCGCCACGGCCAAGGTGACCGCCACGTCGGCCGGCAAGGCGCCGGAACCGCGGGCACGCAGCTTCACCGTGTAGGTGTGTTCCGGGTCGGCGGGGGCCACCGAGCCGAAGGGAAGCGCGACCGATGAAAGGGCCGAAGCACCCTTGCCGGGCAGTGCGAGCACGCGCGAGTCTGGCGTCTTGCCCAGGTAGGGAGCGGGCGAATAGTCGCCGGCTTGCAGAAGCCAGCCATACACGCCATCCGGCTTGTTGTTGGCATCTTCGAAATCGCCATTGGCGAGACCGGCCCGGCACAGTGCCTGGCTCGTGGTGTCCTTGCAGACAACCATGCCACGCGGAGATGGCTCCCAGGTGAGGGCAAGGCGAACCAGTTTGGCCAGCAAAGCACCCGTCGTTGCAATCGGAACGATGATGGCGGGGCTACGCTTGACTCTCGCTTGATCACCCGGACTGTCGGCGACAGGCGCCGTTTGTGCGTGCAGCACACCGGCGTGCATGGCGAGTGCAAGCAGGCAGGAACGAAGCAGTAGGGTCTTCTTGACAGGCATGGTGCGTCCTTTCGTGTTGGGGTGGCCACATTCCATCAAAGTCGGTGGCCCATTTGGGCATGCCCTACAGTCAACGAGCCTTTCGCCGACGCCATACAAGGCGTTCGCCTTGCTTCCAGCCAAGGGCGCGGCAAGCCAAAGGTCTCGGGCGGCGACGACTTTCCGTTCAACCACTTAGCTGGCTCCGGTCGCACCGTACCCCTGCGCACACCGGCACCCTGCGCCACCCGCTATACTCTCGGGTCTTCCCGAACCACCGTTGCCCATGAATCCCAATTTCCTCGATTTCGAACAACCCATCGCCGAACTGGAGGCGAAGATCGAAGAACTTCGCCACGCCAGTAGCGGCCAGGCGTTCAACATCGATGAGGAAGTCGGCCGGCTGCGCGAAAAGCTGAAGATCAAGACCGCCGAGATCTTCCGCAACCTCACGCCCTGGCAGGTCAGCCAGGTGTCGCGCCACCCGGCGCGTCCGTACACGCTGGATTACATCCAGGCCATGTGCGAGGAATTCCACGAGCTCAAGGGCGACCGCATGTTCGCGGACGACCAGGCGATCGTCGGCGGTCTTGCCCGCATCAACGGTCGCTCGGTGATGATCGTCGGCCATCAGAAGGGCCGCGACACCAAGGCCAAGGTGAAGCGCAACTTCGGGATGCCGCGTCCCGAGGGCTATCGCAAGGCGCTGCGCCTGTTCAAGATGGCCGAGCGGTTCAACATACCGGTGTTCACCTTTATCGATACCGCCGGCGCGTGGCCTGGCATCAATGCTGAAGAACGCGGCCAGTCCGAAGCCATCGCGCGCAACCTGCTCGAGATGGCCGAACTGCGCGTGCCGATCATCTGCACCGTGACCGGTGAAGGCGGATCCGGCGGCGCCCTGGCCATCGGTGTGGGCGACCGTACGCTGATGCTGCAGTACTCCACCTATTCGGTCATCACCCCGGAAGGCTGTGCCTCCATTCTGTGGAAGAGCGCCGACAAGGCCAAGGATGCCGCCGATGTCATGGGCCTCACCGCTCCGCGCCTGCTCGAGAACGGCCTGATCGACAAGATCGTGCGTGAGCCGCTGGGTGGTGCGCATCGTAATGCCCAGTCGATGGCGATTCGTCTCAAGGCCGTGTTGCTCAACGAGCTGGACGCGCTGGAGAAAATCGGCGTCGACCAACTGCTCGAAAAGCGTTATCAGCGCCTGCGCGGCTACGGCGCCTTCACCGAAGGCTGAGCCGGCGATGACGATTCATGGCCTCGCGCACGTCAATATCCGCGCTTCAGAGGTCATGATCGCGCGGGTGCGCCAGTTCTACGTAGACGTCGTCGGTCTTGCGGAAGGCCCACGGCCGCCGTTCCGCTCGCGTGGCTACTGGCTGTATGCCGGTGATCGCGACCTGATGCACCTCACGATCGACCCCGCCATGTCGGGCGACACGCCGGCCACGTCGGGCTGGCTGGATCACTTTGCCTTCGCCGCCTCCGGCCTCGACGGCATGCTTGCCCGGCTTGAGGCAGCAAACGTCCCCTACGAGGTTGACAGGGTACCCTCCTCGGGTGAGGCCCAGGTCTTCTTCCGTGACCCTGCCGGTATCGCGATCGAGCTGAACTTCGCCGACTGACGCAACCCTCCGTCACATCGATCGGGCTACCATCGGCCTTCCACGCCCCGACTGCGGATCGCCTCATGGCCAACGACGTCACCGATAAACTCGCCGTCCTCATCGACGCGGACAACGCGCGCCCCGCGATCGTCGACGGCCTGCTCGCCGAAGTCGCGAAGTACGGCACCGCGCATGTGAAACGCATCTACGGCGACTGGACCGGCCCCCACCTGACCGGCTGGAAGACCGCCCTGCTCGATCACTCCATCCAGCCGATCCAGCAATTTGCGTATACCTCGGGCAAGAACGCCACCGACTCGGCGATGATCATCGATGCGATGGACCTGCTCTATTCCAATCGTTTCGACGGTTTCTGCATCGTCTCCAGCGACAGCGATTTCACGCGACTTGCTTCGCGTATCCGCGAAGCCGGGCTCATGGTTTACGGCTTCGGCGAGCAGAAGACGCCCAAGCCCTTCGTCTCGGCGTGCGACAAGTTCGTCTACACCGAAGTGCTCGTCGGCACGGTGGAGAACGAAGCTTCGGAGCCACCCGTGCAGCGCTCGGCGAATGAACTGCGTGGCGACACCAAGCTGGTGAACCTGATCCGCAACGCCATCGATGCCGGCTCCGACGAGAACGGATGGGCCAGCCTCGGTGCCATCGGCAGCATCATCAACAAGCGCTCGCCCGAGTTCGATTCGCGCAACTACGGTTACTCGAAGCTGAGCGGGCTGATCAACGGTATCGGCCTGTTCGAGGTCGAGGAACGCCAGCTGGGCAATGCCCGTCATCTGTTCGTGCGCCTTCGCGCCAAGGGCAAATGAGCACGTCGCTGACCGACCACCTTGCCCGCGCCCTGGACGAGGTGCCCGGGGCATCGCTGGTCGTCGCCTTCAGTGGCGGGCCCGACTCCACCGCGCTGCTGCATGCGCTCGCCGGCCAGATGCCGAGGCCACCACTGCGCGCGCTCCACATCGACCACGGGCTGCATGCCGACAGCGCCACGTGGGCCGTGCATTGCCGACGCCTGTGCGATTCGCTCGGGGTGCCGATCGACGTCGTGCGGGTGACGGTGGACCTCACGCGTGGCGAAGGTATTGAAGCCGCCGCGAGGCGTGCGCGGCACACGGCATTCGCGTCCGCGCTGAAGCCCGGCGAACATGTCGTGCTTGCCCATCATCGCGACGACCAGATGGAAACCGTGCTGCTCAAGCTCATGCGCGGCGCTGGGCCGGATGGACTGGCCGGCATGAAGGTCATGCGCCCGCTTGCCGCCGGCATGCTGTGGCGGCCGCTGCTCGATCTGCCGCGCACCGCCCTGCTCGATCACATCGCCGCGAACGGTCTCTCCACCCTGCACGACCCCTCCAATGACGACCCCCGTATCGCGCGCGGTTACCTGCGCGCCACCGTCATTCCCGCACTCATGGACCAGTGGCCGCAGGCGGCCGTCAGCATCACGCACAGCGCCCGCCTGTGCCGCGAGGCGGCGGACGGACTGCGCGAGGGCTGGATCGACGCACTCGATCACCTGCGCCGCGACGAGAACACTCTCGATGCTCACGGATGGCTCGACCTGCGTCCGGCATGGCGTGCCCCCCTGCTCGATCACTGGCTGCATGCCGCTGGGCTGAGCGCGCCCACCACGGCGCAACGCGACGTACTCGAGCGACAGGTTCGCGAGGCCTCGGCGGAACGCCTGCCGCTGGTCGGCTGGCAGGACACCGAGGTCCGCGTGTGGAAGGGAAGGCTGTGGGCCATGCCCCGCTGCCAGCCGTTCGACGAGGAGTGGTCGGCCGCCTGGCATGGCGAGCCACTGGCACTGCCTGGCGGGGGTGTCCTCACCCTGGGCGATACCAGGTTGCCGGAGGCGCTCACCGTGCGCTACCGGCGTGCCGGCGATCGCATCCGCACCGCCGGCAACCACATCACCAAAGAACTGCGCGATCTCTTCCAGGAAGGCGCGGTACCGCCCTGGCGCCGACCGCGCATGCCCCTGCTGTGCGAGAACGGCAGCCTGATCGCGGTGGCCGACCGCTGGCTGAGCGATCGCGGCAAGGCCTTGTTCGACGGAGCGGGTGCCTTCCCGGCGTGGCAGCACGGCGTTTCCGATTGATCAAAAACGCCATGTGAGCTAATTTTGCGGGCATGCCGAAGTCCCCCGCCCCCGTTGTGCCCGCGTCATCCATTGCCGAATTCGAGCACTCGCTCGACGAGCTCGAGCAACTGGTCACGCGTATGGAAGGCGGCGAGTTGAGCCTCGACGAATCGCTCAAGTCGTTCGAGCGCGGCATCGGCCTTTACCGGCACTGCCAGACGGCACTGGAGCAGGCGGAACTGCGTGTACGCCTGCTGCTCGATCCCGAAGCCCCCGAGACAGCCGAACCCTTTGATTCCCACATCGACTGACCTGCCAGCGCCGCTGAAGGCGCTGATCGGCCGGGCGGACGAAGCGCTTGCGCGCGCGTTGCCCGGCGGCGACCTCGCTCCCGTGGAACTGCATGGCGCCATGCGCTACGCCGTGCTCGGTGGTGGTAAACGTCTGCGTCCGCTGCTCGTCTACGCGGCAGGTCATGCCCTGGGCCGTGACGACGGCATTCTCGACGCACCCGCCTGCGCGGTGGAGATCATCCACGCCTACTCGCTGGTGCACGACGATCTGCCAGCGATGGATGACGACGCGCTACGTCGCGGCCAGCCCACCTGTCATATCGTTTACGGGGAGGCCATGGCGATCCTCGCCGGCGATGCCCTGCAGGCCCTGGCCTTCGAGATCCTGGCCACACCCTACGGCGAGAGCGACGATCCGGCGGCACGCATCGCCATGCTGCGTGCCCTGGGCGCGGCCTGCGGTGCCGAGGGTATGGCCGGCGGCCAGGCCTTCGATCTCTCCGCGGTCGGCCAGAAGCTCTCACTCGTTGAACTCGAGCGTATGCATGCCTACAAGACCGGCGCGCTGATTCGCGCCTCGGTTCGCCTTGGCGCCTTGGCGGCGGGCTGCACCGATCCCGAACTGCTGGACCGTCTGGACCGTTTTGGCCATGCCGTGGGCCTGGCCTTCCAGGTGCGCGACGATATCCTCGACGTGGAAGGCGAATCCGCCGTGATCGGCAAGACCGCCGGCAAGGACGCGGCAGCCGACAAGCCCACCTTCCCATCGATCATCGGCCTGCCCGCCTCGCGTGAGCGCCTCGACACTCTCATCCGCGACGCCCTCGAAGCCATCGAACCGCTGGGCAAGCGCGGCGAATGGCTGGCCGATCTGGCGCGCTATTCGGCGCAACGCGCGCACTGACCGCCAGTTCTCTGCGGGAGCCATCTGTGGGAGCCGCTTCAGCGGCGATAGCCAGGTTGCCTCAACCCCATCGCCGGCAATAGCCGGCTCCCACACAAAGCTGCTCCCACACACCATGAAAAAGCCCGCTTTCGCGGGCTCTCTTCACACATGTACCGATAACTCAGCTGATCAACCGCAGCGCGAAGGGGTAGCGGTAGCTGCCCGTCTGGCTAACCTTCACCGCGGCGATGATGCAGAAGGTGATGTTGAGGATCCACAACACAATATGCAGGAAGGCGCCGATCAGGATGATCGTGAGGATCCAGCAGATCACGTATCCCAGCAGGACAGTGAGCTGGAAGTTCAACGCTTCCTTCGACTCGGTGACGAGATAGGTCTTGTCGGACCGGTCCTTGTTGATCAGCCACACGATCAACGGAACGATGATGCTGAACAAGAACCCGGAAAGATGCGTGAGCATCGCGAGGTTCTTGTCGTCATTCCCGCTGGATACCGGCGGAGCCGGCTCATACGGCGGCGGGCTCGGCGGGCTCGGTGGGGGCGACGGGGGGATCTGGTCGGACGGCGTACTCATGGTGCGACTCCGGTGGCGATGTCGAGCCCACTGTCGGAGAGCGCAGGGGGCGTGTCAAGCCATCCTTCCGACACATACCGCCCCCGCAGGGGCGGCATGGAGGCACTTTACTCGCCCGCGATCGTCATCTTCTCGATCAGCCATGAGCCAGTGAGGATGTGCGAGCGACGGTCGACGTCGTTACCCACGGCGACGAGGTTGGCGAACATGTCGCGCAGGTTGGCCGCGATGGTGATTTCCTCGACCGGGTAGGCGATCTCGCCGTTCTCCACCCAGAAGCCCGACGCGCCACGCGAATAGTCGCCTGTGATGATCGACACGCCCTGCCCCATCACCTCGGTGACCAGGAGGCCGGTACCGAGCTTGCGCAACATGCCGGCGAAGTCATCGTTCCCGGTCTTCACGAGCAGGTTATGCACGCCGCCCGCGTTGCCGGTGGAAGTCAGGCCGAGCTTGCGGGCCGAATAGCTGCCGAGGATGTAGCGCGCCAGCACGCCATCGACGATCAGCGGCGCATCGATCGTAGCCACGCCTTCGGCATCGAATACCGACGAGCCCATACCACGCGGAATCAGCGGCTTTTCGTCGATACGGAACCACGACGGCAGGATCTGCTTGCCCACGTGGTCGAGCAGGAAGCTGGAGCGGCGATACAGCGATCCGCCACTGACCGCGCCGAGCAAATGACCGATCAGCGAACGGGCAATCTCGGGCGCGAACAACACCGGAGCCTGACGGGTACCGAGGCGCCGCGCATTGAGGCGCGAAAGCGTGCGCTCGGCGGCCTTGCGGCCGATGGCGGCGGGATCCATGAAATCGGTCGCACTGCGCTGGCTGTCGTACCAGTAGTCGCGCTGCATGCCGTCATCGTCGTCACCAGCGATCAGGGCGACCGAAAGCGAATGCCTCGTGCCGCGCTCGCGGCCGAGGAAGCCATGAGAATTAGCGTAGACCGACAGACTCTGACCCGCGCTCACGCTGGAACCGTCGGAGTTGGTAATGCCGCCGATGGCACGGCCGGCGTCCTCGATTTCCTGACCGAGGACGATGGCGCGGTCGACGTCGAGGTCCCAGGGGTGCCAGAGGTCGAGGTCCGGGAAGGTCGTGGCCATGCGATCGGCCTCGGCCAGGCCGGATGCCGGGTCGTTCTCGGTGAACCGGGCGATGGCGCAGGCCTGGTCGATCGTGGCCTGGATCGAGTCCGGATTGAGGTCGGCGGTGCTTGCCGAGCCCTTGTGCTGGCCGAAATACACGGTGAGGGCAAAGCCGCGGTCACGCGTGTGCTCGACGGTTTCGACCTCGCCCAGGCGGACATTCACGTTCAGGCCCACATCGACACTGGCGGAAACCTCAGCCTGGGTCGCGCCGGCGGCACGGGCGCGGCGGATGGTGTCCTCGGCGAGGGTGGCAAGGCGATCGAGGTCCTGCTGACTGCTGTCGACGGTGGAAACGAGGCTCACGTGGGCTTCCCGGGGGCTGGCGGTTAGAATGGCAGGCCGCACGCGGCCAATCCCATCCAGATGGGGTCGCGTCACCCGATTAAAAAGCAACGCACCGCGCATGGTGCCATGGAACACATATGAGCATCCGTGTCGGCTTCTACCGCCACTTCAAGGGCATGCCCTACCGCGTGCTGGGCACTGCCCGCCACAGCGAAACCATGGAAGAACTCGTGGTTTACCAGGCCCTCTACGGCGAGCACGGCCTGTGGGTCCGCCCCGCGGCGATGTTCGCCGAGACCGTCGAGCACGACGGTCGCACGCAGCCCCGCTTCGCCTTCGAGGGTGAAGCCACCGACCTTTTCGCCACGCCGGAGACCCAGCCATGAAGCCCTACGACGATCGCCCGAAGAAGGACGACGAAGAAGAAGACTTCGGCCCGAGCCGCAGCGAACTGCGCCGCAACGCGCTGGACATGCTCAAGCTGGCCAAGCAACTGGTCGAACTGCCGCCCAGCCGCATCCCCAAGCTGAAGCTGCCGGAAGACATCGTCGACGAGATCGGCCGCACCCGTAAGGTCACCGCGCACATCGCCCACAAGCGCCAGCTGGCCTTCCTCGCCAAGCAGATGCGCCGCCACGGCGACGAGGCCTTTACCGATGCTCGCGCCGCACTGGGCGAGGATCGCGATCGCCAGCGTCAGGAAGCGGCGCACATGCACCGTCTGGAAGCCAGGCGCGAGAGGCTGATGGAAGGCGGCGATATCGCCCTGGGCGAACTGTTCGATGAATACCCGAACCTGGACCGCCAGCATCTGCGCTCCCTCGTCCGCCAGGCCAAGGCCGAACGTGAAGCGAGCAAGCCGCTACATGCGTTCCGCGAGCTGTACCGGATCATCAAGGAACTCGAAGCCGGTTCGTCGGAAGACGTGTAGGAGCCGATTCATCGGCGATAACCAGATTGTCGCGATCCTCGCTACTCCGCGGGGGCAGGCTCGGCTTCGCCATCGCACCTGCGCTGTGCACTGAGGAGGGGGACTCGCCGGCTGCCATTCTCGTCGCTAAGTCCTCGTCCGGCCTACGCCTCCCTGCGGAGTCGCTCCGAGAACGACAGCCGACGATTCCCCACAGACGCTTACGCAGATCGGTGCAGAGCTAAGCAGCGCATTCCATGCGCGAACGAGCCGGGCTAGCGGAAGCTAACGCGGTCGCCGAAAGACTCAAGATCGCTAATTGTGGGAAGTGTCTTCGCTGCTTCTCCGGTCAGCCCATAGACCTCAATCCCTGCCAACCGACCCGTCTGTTCGTATACAAAGATGCCGCTGCGCTCCGGGTCCAACCCGAAGACGTATTCAGCTAATGGCCGCATACCACCGGTCGACGCAGGGCAACCCTCCAATTCGAATTGCAGGCTCGCGCAACCGCACTGGCACTTCCAAGGCGTGATCTCGAGCAGATCAACTTGAGGTATAAAGCCAACCGCTGAAGCTGGACCATTCGCGAGCATCCAGCGAACGAGCTGCTTTTCTGCGCTGCTCAGAGGACGATTCATTCGTGATGCCTATCGGACAGGTCTTCGTAGCGAAGTTATCGAAGACCGTGCAGCGCATCAACAAGCAGGTGTCGCCTGCTATCCACTACCGAAGACGACTTAGCGAACGGCGACGACAAACGCGGCGGCGGAACTCACGTGCGTGGCGGGCGAAGCAACGAAGGCGCCGAGCATCAGCAAGCAGGTCAGCACACCGGCGGCGAAGAAGGTCTGCAGCATGGCGGTTTCTAATTTCATGGTCGTTGTCCTTTGGCGACGTTTGAAGTGGGGTCGTAGTTACCGTTGCATCGTGCGTGCCAACTGCGCTAATCGCCTGCAAGGCGCATTCCTGTGCGGTTTGCGTCACTCACCTTCCCAGTCCATGCCTGTCCGCGGACGGTGTTCGGGTACGTCCGGACATGAGGCAACCTGGCTATCGCCGATGAGTCGGCTTCTACAAAGGTCGTGCTGCCACGGTGGTGGGGAGGCGTCGGCTGGCGTTTTCAGAGCGACTCCGCAGGGAGGCAACGGCCGGACGAGGACTTAGCGAGGAAAATGCCGGGCGGCGACTCCCCCTGCCACGACGCGCACGGCACAACGCGATGGCGAAGCCGAGCCCTGCGTGTCGGGCGGGTCTTGCGGCAACCTGGCTATCGCCGATGAATCGGCCCCTACATAAGAAAAAAGCCCGGCATAAGCCGGGCTCTCCTTTTGAAAGGGCGGCGAGATAGCCTCACCGCCCCTTGTCTTACCTCAACCGCTTACCAACCAACCCCGAGTTCGAGATGTTCCGGCTGCGTCTCGATCAACGTCGAGCTCTGGTCGGAAACATCGTCGTACGCGAAGCCGTAGGCCTTGCCGTTGACGCCGTGCAGGTGCCAGAACCGCGAGTAGTAGTTGGCCGGTGACTGAAGGTAGAACGACGAAGCATCCTTCCACTGCGTGCTGTCTTCCATCACGTGGCGGTTGAACGCTGCGCAGATCTGCGCCTCCAGCTGGCCTTCCACGCCCCAGGGGTCGTTCGACCTGGCAAGGGCGCCCTTGCCTTCCAGCACGTCCTGCGTGGTCGGCTTCTGCACGTTGAAGAGCATGCCCTCCGGCTCGTCCGCTTCGTGCGTGTCGGCCCAGTTCGTGTGACGGAAGGTCAGCACGCCATTCACCACCGTACCCTCGAACTGCTTGGCGCCAATCGTCATCTCCAGCACGTGGCTTTCGTAATACGTCCACGAGTCGTCGATGTAACCGTCGAAGTAATGCTCCTGCGGCTTGCCCACGTCGAACCGATCCTTGCCCGGTGCGAGGATACGGATCGGATCCGCCTCGGTCAGTGCGAACTCCGCCGGAACTTCCTGGTTGTACTGCGCAAAGATCTGCGCGCGCGTCTGCGTGATGCCGGACGACACGTGCCGGGTCTTGTTGCCGCCGAACACATCGAGCGACAGCGGGATGGAGAACTGATCCACCTGCGTCGTGTTGATGAAGATGGCGTTGTCGTTCCAGGTGAACTCGTACCAGTCGTAGTAGACGCCAACGTTCGGATCGGTGGCGTTGAGCGGATTGGGACCCGCGAAGCCGATCGAATTGTCGGCGGCCTTGAGCACCTTGATGTACATCGGTTCACCGACCGAGACGAAGATGCGACCCGAATCCAGCTTCGGCAGCAGGAGCAGCTTGGACTGCGCCAGCGTGAAGAAGTAGTTCGGATAGTTCTGGCCGTTCTTGGTCAGGTGACCGGCGCCATCGTTGTCCTCGACAGCGAGCGGCGCGATCGTGCCATCGGGTTTCACCCACGAGAACACGTTCGTCTTCGGATCGCGACCGATCACCGCGACGTACACCTTGTCGTCGGTCCACTTACCGTTGGTCGTGTTACGCAGCTGGGTGCCGATGAAGCCCGGATACACCGAGTAATCGAAGCCCTGCGACGGATCGTTCGAACCCGGGTTGGTCGGCTGGGTCGGAGGCGTCGTGCCACCGTCCGTACCGTAGACCTCCAGTTCCCACAGCGAGTAGCCGTACTGCGTGCTGCGCTTGATGCCGTGCATGCGGACGTACTGCGCCGAGACCGGCGTGAAGGTGCGCGTTTCCACGCCACCGGTGCTCGCCGGATTCGCATCCGCCGTCTGCCAGGTGGTGTGGTCGGTGGAGACTTCGATCGCATACGACGTGGCGTGTGCGTTCTCCCAGTTAAGCACGACCTTGTTCACCAGCTTGACCGAACCGAGATCCACCTCGATCCACTGGTCATCGGTGAAGCCGGACGACCAACGCGTGCCTGCATCGCCGTCGTTGACGTTGGCCGGTTTGAACGCCACCGGATTCTCCGAATCCGACGCGACCACGGGGCGGTTCAGGGCAAGATTGCCGCTACCGGACACCGGTTGCTGCGGCACGACCGGCTGCTGCACGGTGAGCGTCGCGGCCTGGCTCGTCACGGTACGACCAGCCGTGTCGGTGACGACCACGTCGTAGTTGCCCGCGTCGGCCATCGCGGCCGTGAAGCCGAGACTGGCCTGGTTGGCACCGGCAATCGACGCACTGTTGCGACGCCACTGGTAACCGACCGTGCCATTGGCTTTGACGCCGACGGTGAAGTTCACCGCCTGGCCTGCCGTGACGCTCTGCGACTGCGGCTGACCGACGATGGTCGGTGGCGCCGCGGCATACACCTCGAACTCAAACATCGAAACACCGTAGTCGGTGTTGCGCTTGAGGCTGTTCATGCGGACGAACTGTGCGGTCTGCACCGGGAAGGTTTGCGTGTCCACGCCACCCTTGCCGACAACCGGACCAACGATCGTCGTCCAGGCCTTGCCGTCACTGGAGACATCGATGGTGTACTGGGCGGACGACGCATTTTCCCAGCGCATGATCACGTGGTCGAAGCTCTTCGGCGTGCCGAAGTCCACGATCAGGTCGACAGGATCCTGCTTCTGCACCGAACCCCAACGGCTGTTGAAGTCACCGTCAATGGCGGCAGACGGACTCAGGTCCGGACGCTCGGTCCCGTAGGACGACGACGCCGTGGCACCAATAGCGATGTTCACGCCACCCTTGCCGTCACCCGGCGTACCCGGGCTGGGCGGATTGCCACCACCGTTGTCATTGCCACCGCCGTTATTGGGCTGCGTGACCGGACCCGCCCACGTCGGCGGATCGAAACCGTCCGTGGAGTTGTCGACCGTCAGCAGCACGTTGTTGCTGGCCGCGGCGAGACCCTGTGCGCTGATGACATTCACGCGAAACACCGTGCCGTTCTGCGCGGTCGTGAGGGCCCGCGTGGCATAGGTGCCGTCAGCTGTGCTCGAGAGGAACGTGAGCACGTCCTGGTCGTTGGCGTCTTTGGTCACCGTGTACCAGTCGTAGCTGAGCGGACCGACACCCGTCGCCGTGACAGCGAAGTGCGCGGAACGACCCGCGCCAGCTTTCTGGTTGGCGGGCTGGCCGGTAATCGTCGGTGCGACTACCTTCGTACCCTTCACGCACAGCACGTGGCCCGGGTTGTTCTCGGCTACTTCGCGACGGATATCGCCCAGCGAGTTCACCTGGAAGGCGAACGTGGAGTCAGTCGGATCCTGCCCGTCCGTCCACGTGTTCCATGCACCCGGGAAGGCCTCGCTGGAGTAGCTCTGACCACTGATCGCCAGTGCTTCGTCGACCGTCGGGAGGCGCATGCCGTCCTTTGCACAGGTCTGAATGGCCACCGATTGGGTGAACTGCGCGCCCTGGTCGGTGAAGCCGCGCTGCACGCGATCCCACTGCAGGCCACTGAGGTTATCCGTCACCAGGTTTGAACCCGTCGCGGAGGTATAGCGGTCCGTGACAGCGCAGCACCCGGGCGAGTTGTATACCTCGAACTCATACAGCGAGTAGCCGTAGTCCGTGGCGCGATGGATGCCTTGCATGCGCACATAGCGACCCTTCACCGGATGGTCGAAGGTGAAGTCTTCGGTGCCGCCGGTGCTGGTATCGGTGTGATAGGCATCCTGGAAGCCCGTGTTCGGGTCGTCCGAGTATTGGATCTTGTACTCGGTAGCGTGGGCGTTCTCCCACTTCAGCACGACACGATTGAACGTGCGCGACGAACCGAGATCGACCGTGATGTACCCGTTGTCGTCGCCGACCTTCGAGCCCCAACGCGTGGTTTCGTCACCGTCCACGGCCTGCCATGCAGCGGTACCCTGCACGTTCTCCACTTCCGAGGACAGCGTCGTTTTTTCACGGGCAAGGTTCGCACCCGGCGGAGCCAGCGTGAGCTTCGCCGTGGCGGTCGCGACCACACCGGTGATGTTGGTCACCGTGACGGTATACGTGCCGATGTCGCTCTGCTGCACCGAGGGAATCGTGAGCGTCGGCAGGTCGTCGCCGACCGCCACGCCACCGACCGACCACTTGTAATGGAACGGCGAGGTGCCGGCCACCAGGGTGGACACGTCGAACGTCGCCGGCTGGCCCGGGTTCGCACGAATATCCGCCAGGGTGCCCGTGAATACCGGCGGACGCGGCTGATTGACCGTCAGATGTGCTGCTTGCGACGGCACGGAGCTGCCGAAGTTGCTGATGACCACGGAGTAATCGACGTTGCTGTCGGCGGTGCTCAGTGTCGGCGTATCGTAGCTCGGGCTATTCGCACCGGAAATAGCCGATGCACCCTTCATCCACTGGTAGGTGAGCGTCGGCGAACCCGAGGCCGCGACCTGGAAGTGGGCCTGCTGGCCCGCGTCCACATTCTGCGCGGTGGGCTGGGTGGAAATAACCACCGGGCTGAAGGCGAACACCTTGAGCGCCGCGGCACTGGATTCCTGGTCGGGACCCTGGCCGTGCACGACCACGGTGTACGTGGTCCCGTCGTCGCCACGCGTCGAAGCTGGCGTGACGTAGCTCGCGCTCGTCGCACCCGGAATCTCGACGCCGTTCTTCTTCCAGGTGAAGCTCAGCGGCGGTGTGCCGGAAGCCGTTACGGAGAAGTGGCCGACGTCACCTTCGGTGATGTCCTGCTCGATCGGCTGGGCAATGATAGACGGCGGACCCGACGCGGTTGGCGCGGCCGGCACGTCGACGATGGTAAACGTCGCCGCACCTGCCGTGAGGCCAGGCGCCGTAGCGGTCACGGTGACCTGGCCCGGCGTGAACTTCGAGCGCAGTGCGATCTTCTGCAGACCGCCCTCGAACTGCAGTTCCGACGAACCCGGCGAGTGGTAGCTATGGATCGGCTCCGGAATACCGCCGTTGTTATCCGGCACCTCACCGGCGCTGTAGTCGACATACTGCTGCGTACCACCTTGGTACGTCACGATGGACGCGCCACTGGTGACTTCAAAGTTCACCTTCTGGGCGGCATCCGGCACAACGACGTTGTTGGCGTCGACGACCCTGGCGACGATGAAGGTAGCGTCCGAACCGTTGGCCGTGACCTGGAAACGCGTGCCATCCGGCCTGACCACGTTGGGCACGACATCGAGCTCGATGTGATCGGCCTTACCGGCGGTCGTCAGCGTATCCGCCACCGGCTGCCCATCGGTGCCGTTGCGCACGTTGCCCAGTGCGTCGATGCACTGCGCGGTCGCGGTACCCGCCTGCCACGTGACGTTCCAATGCACCTGGCCCGGCAGCTTCGTGGTGGCCTGCGCCTTGTCGGAACCGACGATCTTGCCGGTGTCCTCGTCGGTGGCACCGTTCTCCAGGGCATACGACGCTTCATCGATCGTGTCCCACGGATTGGGCACCTGATCGCTTCCCTGCGGGACGCCATTGACCAGCAGGCGAACCTTCGGGCAGTTGCTGAATGCGTTGACCTGGATGTCACCCGTACGATTCCAGGTGTTGGCCAGCTTGACGACCGGACGCAGCTCGTAAGGCACCCACACGGATTCGTACACGTAGTACAGCATGCGCGGGAAACGGTTCGCATCGGTCATGGATGCGTTGTTGCCTCGCACGTTGTGACGGAAACCCTTGATGGGCTTGCCGTCCGGATGCGTCGCGATGCTGCCGTCCGGATTGCGCTGGTAGGTCCAGTGCGTGGCGTCTTCGAGGCCTTCGACCATCTCGATGACTTCGCCCGGCGTATCGGACATGTACCACTGGGCCATGCCGAACGTGCCGACCTTGCGAGCCTGTGAGTAAGGCACGAGGTAGTTCAACGCAAAGGCGAGCTCGTAATCGTACGAATGGCGCAACGTGCCCGGACCCCAGTACTCCGCCCCCCATGCGGGCTTGTTCGGAAACTCGTTCGAGTGCAGGTAGGTTTCGCAACCGGCCTTCGAGCAGCTGAGGATGTCGCCGTTGGCGGCGTCCGGCGTGCGGTCGGCGGCGGCGCGCGGATTGATGCTGTCCCAGGTGCGGGCCAGCGCACGCAGTTCAACGGCGAACGGCGTCGACATCACCCCGTTGTCGTGCTCCCACGCGAGGATGGACGGGTGGCTGCGATCGCGGATCACGATGTCACGATGGACTTCGCGCTTGATCGTCCACATGTCGTTGCACTGCTGGTCGCCAGCCTTGCACGGCGTGGCGAAGCCGTTCTCGCCATCGCCGCTGGGCTGCACGATGAATACGCCCAAGGCGTCCGCCGCCTCCACAAACTCGGGGCTAGACGGGGAATGACCCGGACGCCAGAGATTGCCACCGCCGGCGGCAAGCTGCTGCAGGTCACGCCACTGCTGCTCCTCGGGCACGGACGAGCCGAGCGCGGGATAGTCGTAGCGACCGGAGCCACCCCACATGTACTGCTTCTTGCCATTGACGTACGGGAAGTCCTTGTCCCAGGTAATGACGCGAATGCCGAGCGTGCTCTGCTTCGCATCCACCACCACGCCGTCGATGCTCACCGTGTGAAGCACCTTGTACAGGTACGGCTTGCCGTCGACGCTGTTGTTCGGATACCACAGGTGGGGATTGCTCACCTGGATCGTTTCGTCGAACACCGGTGTTTCGTTGGTCGGAACGAAGTTCGCCGGCAACGTCTTTTGCTGCTGATCCGATTTGACGACATTACCGTCGGCGTCGACGATCTGCGTGGTCAGCGTTACTGACCTGGGAGCATTCGTCTCGTTGACGACGTTGGTCTGAACCTTGACGGTCGCCGTGGAATTATCCGCACTGAGGCTCTGCGTGCCGACGTACGTACCCCAGGTGTTCTGGCCTGCGTAGACATTCTCGGGAATGTGCACGAAGTTGGTTACGTGCAGCTTTACCGGACGGAACAGGCCCGCTTCGGCCTGGCCAAAGCGGAACGAGCCGGAGAAACCGGGATCCTCGAAGAAGCCACCACCGCCGCGGCTGACCTTCACGGCCAGCACGTCGGTACCGTCGAACTTAAGGAAAGGCGTCAGGTCCACGATGTGCGGCAGAAAGCCGATCACGTGGGTAGCGTTCGCATCCGGCTGGCCCGGCTGGTTGAGCACGCCGGTACCGGGAACGAAGTGGCCGTTGATGTAAACGCGATCACCGGTATGCGCGCCTTCGAACTCGACCATGACCTTCTTGCCGGCAAACTTCGCCGAGTCGTCGAGCTTGACGCGATACCAGCTGGTCTCGCCGTCCAGGCTGCCCTGGCCACCGCCGGACTCCTGATTGATGAAAGTGGTGAAATCGTTAGCCGCGTGCGGGATGCCGACGGTCAGCCAGGCGCTGTCGTTGTAGGCCGGGATCGCTCCGTCGTCACCATTGGGAAGTGGTGCGTACACCACGGGATCGTTCGGATTCTGCACAGCCTGCTTGGTGTACTTCCATGGCCGTGCGCCAAGATTGATGTCCTGGCGATCCGATGGCGCAACGGTAACCGCTTGTGCGGTCATCGTTGCGCCAAGGAGTACGGCCGCGAGCAGGCGCGACAGCCGTCCTCGTCCGTTCGCCCTGCGTTGCAGTATCGGGTGTGTCTTCATTGGGTGTGGGTCCCCCTGTGAGAGCCGCTGAGGGACAGCGCGTTCGCAACACGCACGACGGCACGAGCCGGCGTTCGGAGCTGCCGGCTGCACTGCTGTCGATACCTGGTGAGGGGACGGATTTAGCCGTCCATACGCTGTCTGCCGGCGGATCATCCGCTTACCAGATGACACTCACAATACCTTGCGATCGCCTGTCAGGGTCTTTCGCCACCATACGCTCGCGTTTCGTGACGTAAGTCCTGTTTGTTCGCCACGAGATAGAAACCGGCAAGACGCTCTTTCGCCATCGTGCGGTGATGTCGCGGCATCCCTCTTTCGAGGTATGCCGCGCCGATCAGCTTTTCTTGGACAACGCGTCGAATTGCTGCTGCAGGTAGCTGCTGGTGCTGCCCAGTTTCGTCATCATCGTATCCAGTGCCGTGTACTGCTTAGTAATGCGATCGGCAAAGGTCTGCATCGAAACTTCGAAGTCCGCCGTTTTCTTGACGATATCCTTCGCCCTGGTATTTAGGTTGGCGGTGCGCTGGCTGAGGATGCCTTTCGACGATGTCCAGTCGGTGATCATCTTGTCCAGCTTCACCGTGACGCCCTGGGAGCCACTGAGCAGATCCTGGGTCTGGGCCGGTGAGGTCGCGAGGGCCTTGGTCAGCTTGGTCGGGTCGAACTTCAGCGTTCCGCCCAACTGGAATGCCACGCCGAGATCGCTCAGTGACCGCGGCCCCGTCGTGCTGCCCGACGACTGCGACCCGAGCAGCGTCGACATCTGATTCTTGATCGATGTCACGGTGGCGTCGCCGATCAGCGCGCCAACCTGCTGATTGGTCGCGTCGTATTTGGTCAGCGTCTGGTACTGCGTGATGAACTGGTTGTAGGCCGTGACCAATGAGGTCAGGCCGGTGGCGACGGCACTCGTGTCGGTCTGGATGGCGATGGTGCTGGTGCCGGCCTTGCTCAGCGTCAGCGTCACGCCGTCGATCGCCGATGCCACGGTGTTCGTGGGACTCGTCGCCGGAAGATTGTCGATGGTGAACTCGGCGTCCTGCGCTGCGATCGTCGCGCTGTCGGTCGCCGGATCGAAGGCGAGCTGCGACAGCCCTGCGTCACCACTGGCAGAGACCGTGAATGCGTTCTGCTTGCCGGTCGAACTCGACGTCAGCGTCAGATGCGCCCCGTCCGAACCGGTGACGATGCTGGCCGTTACGCCGGGGTTGCCCGGGGCCTTGTTGATCGCGTCGCGGATGTTCTCCAGCGTATTCGCGGGCGACTTGATGTCGAGGCTCATCGACTTCGCGCCGATGGCGATTGTCAGTGTGCCACTGCCCACCGCCGCCTTGCCGCCGGCGAAGGCTACCGAGGTGGTCTTCTGAGCGGCCGCAAGCTTGCTGACCGCGATGGTGTAGGTGTTGGGCCGCGCGTCGGGCTCGACCACAGCTGAAAGAACGCTGGGTTCGCTTACCGTCGTCTTGTGTGTCTTGAACGCGGAGCCATCCGACAAGGCCTTTATCGCATTCTGCAGATTGGTCAACGACGCGGTGAAGTTGCCGAGTGCCGAAATCTGCGTCTTGTTCGATGAGGTCTGCGCCGCCAGGGCCTTGTCCGTGGCTTTCCGCTTGTTGTTCGTCAAATTCGTGACGATGCTGGACACATCGATCGAGCTTGAGCCAAGGTTGATGGTGTTGGTTGCCACGAGGTTCTCTCCTTGAGAACGCCTGATCCCAGGCGTCGAGTTCTTGACGGCGATAGCGCCGTCAAGCGAACTCCCTCATCGCAAGCAATTACGATGCCATCGTAATTTTGTGCCCAGCCTTAGGCGGCGGTGCCGCCTACCGTCATGGCATCCACGCGCAGCGTCGGCTGGCCGACGCCGACTGGCACGCTCTGCCCGTCCTTGCCGCAGACACCGACGCCTTCGTCGAGTTTGAGGTCGTTGCCGATCATCGAGACGCGCGTCAGCACTTCCGGGCCGGAGCCAACCAGCGTCGCGCCCTTTACCGGACGCGTCACCTTGCCGTCTTCGATGAGGTAAGCCTCGCTTGCCGAGAAGACGAACTTGCCATTGGTGATGTCGACCTGCCCGCCGCCGAAGTTCACGGCATAAAGGCCGCGCTTCACCGAGCGGATGATTTCTTCCGGCTCGCGGTTGCCGGCGAGCATGTAGGTATTGGTCATGCGCGGCATGGGTAGCTGTGCGAACGACTCGCGGCGACCGTTGCCGGTGGACTTCACGCCCATCAGGCGCGCATTGAACTTGTCCTGCATATAGCCCTTGAGGATGCCATTCTCGATCAGCGTGGTGCACTCGGTCGGCGTGCCTTCGTCGTCGATGCTTAGCGAGCCGCGGCGACCCGGAAGGGTACCGTCGTCGACCACGGTGACGCCCTCGGCGGCGACGCGCTGGCCGATCCGGCCGGCGAAGGCTGAGCTGCCCTTGCGGTTGAAGTCGCCTTCGAGGCCGTGGCCGATCGCCTCGTGCAACAACACGCCCGGCCAGCCCGGCCCGAGGACGACGGTCATCGTGCCGGCGGGAGCATCCACGGCTTCGAGGTTGACCAGCGCCTGGCGGACGGCTTCATCGGCAAAGCCGTGCGCGCGACCGTTCGCGATCAGCTCGCGATAGCCGTAACGACCGCCACCACCCGAATGCCCCTGCTCGCGCCGGCCATTCTGCTCGACGATCACCTGGATGTTGAGGCGAACCAGCGGACGCACATCGGCGGCCAGCGTACCGTCGGACGCGGCGACGAGGATAGTGTCCAGCGTGGCCGCCAGGCTGACCACGACCTGCTTGACGCGCGGATCGCGCGAGCGTGCATAGGCGTCCACTTCACGCAGCAGCGCGATCTTGTCCTCGTTTGGCAGGCTCTCCACCGGGTCGATGGCCGGGTAGAGACCGCGACCGGTGGCGATAGCCAACGGCTTGCCCGCACCAGCCCCGCCCTGGGCGATGGCTCGCGCCGCACGCGACGCCTCGAGCAACTGTGGCAAGACGATTTCATCCGAATAGGAGAAACCGGTCTTCTCGCCCGAGATGGCGCGGACACCGACACCCTGTTCGATGGAGTGACTGCCGTCTTTCACGATGCCCTCCTCCAGCACCCAGGACTCGCTACGCGAATGCTGGAAGTAGAGATCGGCCGCGTCGATCGACGGCCCCATGAGCTGGGAGAACACGCGATCCAGGTCAGTGGACGCGAGGCCGCCCGGGGTGAGCAAGCGACGTTCGGCGAGGGAAATCAGGGAGTCCATCAGGTCTGCCGGTAGGGAATCGGGATAACCCCGGACATGGGGTCGTACCGGCCCAGCATAAACCCTGTGGCCGCCCTCCTCCCACGCAAATTGCTACGATAAGCCCAATCCAAAGGGGACGGGCCTCACGATGAGCAAGGGAATCAAGCGAGACTTCGCCCGACGCGCCGCGACGGCGCCCGTACGGCGCGCCGAAGCGGTGGTGGACGAGACCCGCGACCTGCTCCACAAGAGCGGTGAACTCTCGCCGCGCAAGGCGATGGTCAGCACCGCCATTGCCCTGTCGCTGGGCTTCCTCTGCCTGCTGGCCGTGATCGCCTTTCACTATCCCCAATACCTGACCACCCCCGACCTGCGCCATCGGTATTCGGTTGACGTGCTGCGCCAGGCCCTTCTTGGTGCGCTGCTCATCGCCGGCGGCCTGTCACTGGCTAATGTGATCCTGGGACGCAAACGCAACCTCAATATCGCAGCCTTTGCCATGGTGGTCGCGGCGGTCGCCCTGGGCGGCTCACGCGTGCCGGTAGGCGCCTTCCCCGATCACACACCGTATATCGGCCTGGACTGGTTCATCCTCGACCTGCTCGGCTCGACCGTGCTCTTCGTGGTGATCGAGAAACTCTTTCCGCTCTACCGGGGGCAGAGTGTCTTTCGCTTCGAGTGGCAGACCGACATGAAACATTTCGCGGTGAACCACTTCATCGTCGGCCTCGCGTTGTTGATCGTGAACTTCCTGATTCATCACGCCTTCGGCTGGCTGGTGAGCAGTCACTTCCAGCAGATGGTGGCCAGCATCTACTTCGTACCGCAGTTGCTTTTGTGCGTGCTCGTGGCGGACATGGCCCAGTACTGGACGCATCGGGCTTATCACGAGGTGCCTTTCCTCTGGCGCTTCCACGCCGTGCACCACAGCGTGAAAACGATGGACTGGCTGGCCGGCTCGCGGCAGCACATGTTCGAACTGATCTTCACCCGCGTTTGCGTGCTCGCGCCGCTTTATGTGCTCGGTTTCAGCGAAGCGGTGATGAATGCATACATCATCGTGGTCGGCTTCCAGGCCGTGTTCAACCACGCCAATGTTCACCTGCCGTGGGGACCTGTGAAGTACGTACTGGTCACGCCGGATTTCCACCACTGGCATCACGCCTCGGACGACGAAGCGATCGACAAGAACTACGCCGCGCACTACGCGTTTCTCGATTACCTCTTCGGCACGGCCGTGAAGGGAACTAAGCAACGCTTCCCGGAAAAGTATGGCGTGGTGGGCGACTACATGCCTGACGGGTTCGTCAGGCAGCAGCTGTTTCCGTTTCGTCGGCAAAAGCCGTAATCAAGGACGGGAATTGCGTTTGGCGGCTGGCGTCGGTCGACGGTTCGCGGTTTTTTTTGCCGGGGTGGCTTTCGACAGTTCCGACCAGGGGACGATAGCCGCGAGCGTGTCGGCCATGAGATCGCGGGTCATCTCGCGATCGTAGCTCGCCTGAATACCCGTCCAGAATTCTGGGGATTGTCCAAAGAAGCGCGAGAGGCGCAATCCTGTATCCGCTGTAATTGCACGGCGCCCGGCAACAATCTCGCCGATTCTCGGAGCCGGGACGTCTATCGCTTTCGCAAGGCGGTACTGACTCAGCCCCAAGGGCTTCAGATATTCTTCGAGGAGGATTTCGCCGGGGTGTGGAAAGGGAACTTCGCGCATAGCAGCGCTCCTTATTATTCACAAGGCAGTTTTCGGACTGCCAGCGTTGAGAGTGAAACGGGGCCGGGAGATGCCCCAATGGTGTCGTGAGCTCGCCCTGTGGGAATGCCGGGCGTGACAGTTACAGGAGGGGGGCGGCGGGGGCGGTGCCTTTGTCGATCGGGGTGAAGATCGGTTTTTCCCAGGTGCCGGTGACGTGGTAGCGCTTGCCGGCGGCCCGGTTCAGGCCGTGGCCGAGGATGCCCTGCACGGCGAGGCCGGCGGCGGCGCCGACGGGGCCACCGGCAAACGCGCCGACGATCGGCAGGCTGCTTCCGAGATGCGGAACGACCAGCACCTGCTGGTCGTAGTCGCGCGCCTTGAGTCCGGCGCGACCGGTAATCGTGATCTCGGCGGCTGGCCCGCGGATCTTGAGGTTCTGCGTGCTCGCGTCGCCGTTGGCGAAGCGGAAGTCGCCGGTGATCGAGTCGAAGCCGAAGCCCTTGCCCAGCACATCACCAAAGTCGAGTGCCAGGCGGCGCGGCAGTTCGGTGACCGAGACGAGGCCAAACAGACGACCCACGCCGGGCTGCACTTCGAGGATGCGGCCGTTGGCGATGTCGACTTTCAACGTGCCGTCCATGTTCGCCAGAGCGAGTGCGGATGGACCACCCGGCCAGACGGCATCGAGTTTCGCCGACGTACGTCCGCCCTGGAAGATACCGACGAAGCCGAGCGCATCGAGCATGCGTGCGACGTCTTCCGATGCAAAGTCCATGGCCAGATGCGTGCGACTACGTTTTTCGTCGCCATTCCAGTCACCAGCAGCGGTGATCTGTACGTTCTTCGACTGCGCGCGCAACTGATCGATGTGCATGCCTTCATCGGTCGGCCAGGTCTCCAGGCGCGCTTCGCCGAGCTTCGCCTTGCCCAGGCGCATGTCGCTCACCTGCAGATGCAACGGCGGCAGACTCGAGGGAGCAACGCCCGCCTCGTTCGCGTCTGGCGGATTTTTCGTTGTCGCAGGACCGGCAGGCGCGGTCGTTGCCGAACTCCCGGCGGACGGGTTCGTCGCGCTGTTGGTAGTGCCGTTTGCCGCATTGTCTTCCGCTTTCAGCGTCGTGGAGGCCACTGTTGCGGCGGCGCCAGCGGCGGCCTTGCCCTTCTTCGTTGCATCCGCGGTGTCGTCCGCGGCGGGCCACCACAAGCGGTCCATGCGTGCGGTGATGCCACGGCGACGCATATCTTCGTTGGGCACGGTGAGTTGCCCGGCCATCGCGTCGCTATCGACGCGCAGGGAGAGATCCTGCGGGCCCGGGCGCGCAACGATGTGCATGTTGGAAAAGTGCTGACCGAACACTTCGCCGTCGTCGGTGACGAGATCCAGTCCGCTCAGGCCAGGACCGCCACCGCCGCTGGCCGACATGCCGACGACGTATTGTACCCACCCGGACACGTCCAGCTTCGACGCGTGCCCACCGATGAGGTAACCCTGCGCGGGCATCGTCGTGGGTACGGTCGCACCCAGATTGAAGGCCGCGGCGATCGGCGCCTTGTCGCTGGGCAGACGCAGGCGACCCCGCACGATGTCACCGAGAGCCAGATCGAGCCGCGCGCCGTCCACGGGCAGGCCCACGCGCAGCGACAGCGATTGAGCGACGGGCGCGGGCTTCTTCACCGGCGTCGGCAGCAGCATCTCGACGCCGCGAAGATCCGAATCGACGGTCAACGCCTGCATCGTCGCATCGCCCTGCCCGGTCTTTGAAAGCACATAGCCGACGCGGAAGTTACCACGGCCCTTGGCGGTGTCTCCGAGCCATTTCAGATTCTCGTAATCGGACACCATCTCACCGATGGTAAAGGCGCCCGTGATCGACGCATCGATGACCTTGGCCGGATCGCCCGTGGCACCGGCAATCGCGAGATCTAGGTCGGCAGGCTGGCCATGGAACGACGTTTTCAGATCGGTAGCCTTGAAGCCCTTCGCATCGAAGCTCATCGGCCCGGTGATCTTGTCCAGGCGCAGCTTCCATTCATTGGCGACGAGGTCGGCGTCTTTCAGCGTGGCCTTGCCATCGAGTGTCACGTCACGCGCGTTAGCCAGTGGCATGAGCAGGTTGAACCCGAACTCGCCCGTGCCGCCGAGTTTCAGCTTGTCGATGGACTCACGGCTGTTGCTGGCGATCGGGCTGTTCTTGATGAAGTCGAGGAAGCTGTTACCCGTACCCGCGCCGCTGATCTTCAGGTCGAGGATGCCATCGGCAAAGTCGGGAATCGCCGCGGTGGCGGCGCTGACGGCGTTGCCGAGCGAGTGACCCTCGGTGGCTTCGATGTACATGCCGTTGTCGATGAAACTGGCCACCGCGGAAAGGCCTTCGGCGCGCGGCCAACCCGTTCCGTAATCGAGCACTGTGTCGTCGATGACGGCGCGGCCTTCAAAGCGGCCTTCCTGGTTACGAAACGGCCAGTCCCGAAGGTTACCGCGTACCAAAGCCGACCCACTTTCGATGTGGCCGGACACCAATCCGCGGTTGAGCCAGTTCTGCGAGCCCTCGGACATCGAATGAGGCCAGAACAGCTTGGCTGCGGGGACATCGCCCGGCCCGAGCGCGACGTACATATCCATGAAGGGGCCGGTATCCGCACCGGGGATGACGAACTCGCCACGCGCCTGCCCACCGAAGCCCTCACCCTGGAAATCCAGCGGATCGGCGCCGATGTGCCAGTCGTCGCCGTCTTTGTAAACCGCGATGTCGCCGCCCAGCATGGACATGACGAAGGGCTTGCGGAACACGCCCGTGAAATCGAGCGTCGTCGCCTGCCTGGGCAGACTGAGTGCAAGCGCCTGATCGTCGCCGAACACTTCACCGTCGAGCTTCGATACACCCGGAAGTTTTCCGATCGCATTGATGCCCAGGCCCGCGAACGTGGCATGCACGTCGCGAAGTCCATCGACGGAATCCCAATCGGCGCGTACCTCATTCAGGCGACCACGCGGCTGGCCATCCGCGAGCCAGTGCGCCAGTGCGGGAGAGACCTGTGGCGCGAGCCCGGCCCAGGGCAGCAGCGGCCCGAGATTGATTCGGCGCGCGGCGACGGTGCCATTGCTGCGATCGCCTTGTATGTGATTGACAAAGGCCACGTCGCCGCCATCCGCATCCGCCCAGTCGATCCGTTGGCCATCTACGGTGCGATGCATGTCGACGATGCCGTGCAGACCTGGTGTACCCACGGTGCGCGCCGGTCCACGTACCGCGAGCGCATCGAAGTCGAGACGGGAGGTCATGCGCACCACTTGCCCGTTGCGCCAGTCGAGCCAGGATTCGAATCCGCCCTTGCCGCCGGCCAATGCATAGCCACTGGCATCGAAGTCTGCCGTAAGCGCGGCGAGGTCGAGGTTGCTGCCCTTGACGTAGACACGTCCATTGGAACCATCGGCGGCAAAGCGCCCCGCCGCCGTCAGCAGGCCGCTGACGTTCTCGCGGCGCAATGTGCCACCCACGCGAACGGCCTGGCCTTGCAGGCTGATGCGTAGCTGGTCGGCGATGAGTCCATAACTGCGGTGCGTGGTGTCGTCAGCGATGTCCAGGTGAAGATTGCTAAGCCAGAGATCGGCGGAAAGATTGCCGAACGAGACCTTCTGCGTGCCGCCACCGGCACCGAAGCCATCGATGCTCCAGCGGCCGTCGACGGCGCGATGAAGGCCCAGACGCAAGTCGTGCAGGCGCAGGTTGAGCAGGTGCCGCGAGGGCAACACAAAGGCGCCGAAGTCGAGCTTCACCGCCGCCTGGGGCAGGCGTAGTGCGTCACCGCCTTCGGTCGGCGCAATGGTCACATCGCGCATCACGAACAGCGGGCCGGACGGCCTCCAGAATCCCTCCAGCGAGCCGAAGCGCACGGGCTTGCCGAGCTTCTCGCTAAGCAATGCGGCGACACGCTCGGGATAATGCGCGGCCAGTGGCAACAACAGCTGTCCAACCGCCATCATCAGGGCGAGCGCCACCAGCACGCTCGCGACCAGACCCAGAAGGAAGAACCGCAGGCGTCGTGCGCGATGGCGCCAGCCGGAACTCACCGGCCCACGTTCCGGCAAGCGCCGGCGTCAGAGAAGCACGACATCGAACTGTTCCTGCGAATAATGTTCTTCCGCCTGGAAGCGGATGCTCTTGGCGATGAATTCTTCGAGCTCAGCCACGGCGGCGGACTCTTCCTCAAGAATACGGCCGACAACTTTCGGGCTGGCCATGACCAGCAGCTTTTGCGCATTGAACTGGCGCACGGCACGGGTGATCTCGCGAAAGATCTCGTAGATCACCGTTTCCGCCGTCTTCAGTGCACCGCGACCGCTGCATGCCGGGCACGGCTCGCACAGTTGGCGCTCGAGGCTTTCGGTGGTGCGCTTGCGGGTCATCTCGACCAGACCCAGCGCCGACATCGGATAGACCGTGGTCTTGGCGTGGTCTTTCTGCAGACCCTTCTCGAGCATGCGCAGCACCTGCCGCTTGTGCTCGTCGTCCACCATATCGATGAAATCGATGATGATGATGCCGCCCAGGTTGCGCAACCGCAGTTGGCGCGCTGCCGCCTGCGCCGCTTCCAGGTTGGTGCGGTAGACGGTTTCTTCGAGGTTGCGGCTACCGAGGTAGCCACCCGTATTCACATCGACGGTCGTCATCGCTTCGGTCTGGTCAACGATGAGGTAACCGCCGGACTTCAGCGGAACCTCTTTACGCAGGGCGCGCTGGATTTCGTCCTCCACGCCGTAGAGATCGAAGATCGGCCGCTCGCCAGCATAGTGTTCGATGCGGTCCGATAGCACCGGCATGAACTTCTGCACGAATTTGACGGTTTTCTCGTAGGTTTCGCGTGAATCGACGCGCACCTTCTCGATGCCGTCGTTGAGCGAGTCGCGCAGGGAGCGCAACGGCAGTGACAACTCCTCGTACACGCGTTCGCCCATCTTCGCCTTCTGGATGTTCTCCTGCACCACGCGCCAGACCTTGCTGAGGTAGGTCACGTCGAACGCGAGCGACTCTTCAGACTGCCCTTCCGCATTGGTGCGAACGATGTAACCCAGCGGGTTCTCGCCGATCAGCGGCGTGATGATGTCCTTCAGGCGCTGCCGCTCGGATTCTTCCTCGATACGCACGGACACACCCAGCGTGCGCGAATGCGGCAGCAGGACGAGGTAGCGCGACGGAATGGAGAGATGCGTGGACAGGCGCGCACCCTTGCTGCCGATCGGATCCTTGACCACCTGGACCACGATTTCCTGGCCCTCATGGACGAGTTCGCTGATCGGCGGCACGGGACCGTGGCCGTTCGACTTGCCATCGACAGGGGCATCGGTAGGCGGGAGCGGCGCACGGACGATATCGGAGGCGTGCAGGAATGCGGCCCGCTCGAGACCGATCTCGACGAACACCGCCTGCATGCCGGGCATGACGCGCTGCACGCGACCCTTGTACACGTTGCCGACGTAACCGCGCTTCGACGCGCGCTCGACGTGGACCTCCTGCAGCATGCCATTTTCGACAACGGCCACCCGCGTCTCACGCGGTGTGACATTAATCAGGATTTCCTCGCTCACACCAGCCCCTATCCTTAAGTCATCGCGCTTTATAGCCCGCGCGTCGATAACATGTCACTGACTCCTGAGGAGTCGGGAAGTTTCGTGGAGCGGCAGGCCCATGACGCCTGAATAGCTGCCGGAAAGGTGTTCGATGAAGGCCGCTGCGCGACCCTGGATGGCGTAGGCCCCGGCTTTGCCGAAGCATTCGCCGCTGGCTACATAGTCGTCGATCTGGGCCGCGCCGAGTGAGGCGAATCGTACGATCGACACCGAAAGTGCCTGGCGCTCGCCTATTGCGTCGACCAGCCAGACCGCCGAAACCACGCGGTGTTCGCGGCCGGACAGGCGGCCCAGCATCGCGGCGGCGTCGGCTGCGTCACGCGGCTTGCCGAACACTTCGTCGCCCAGCACCACCTCGGTGTCCGCACCGATCACGCGGACGCCCGCTTCGGTCGCAACCATGGCATAGCCCGCGCGGGCCTTGTCCAGGGCCACCCGGGCCACATAGGCGTCGGGCGCTTCGCCGGGCCGGCGGATTTCTTCCACGTCAACGTCGAGCACACGCGGGGCTTCGCCGATCTGACCAAGGAGTTCCCGCCGGCGTGGCGATTGCGAAGCCAGGTAGAGCACGGCGTGTCCTTCAGGCGCGATGGTAGGGATGGCCGGCCACCAGGGTGGTGGCGCGATAGAGCTGTTCGGCAAGCACGAGGCGCACGAGCATGTGTGGCAGGGTCAGCGGCCCCAACGACCAGCGCTGGTCGGCACGGGCGAGCACCTCCGGCGCGTGCCCGTCAGGCCCGCCGATGAGGAAGGCGATATCGCGACCGCCCATTCGCCATTGTTCGAGTTGCTGGCCCAGGTCTTCGCTCGACCACGTTTTCCCGCGCCCGTCGAGCGCGACAACGTGGATATCCCGAGGCAAGGCGGCGAGGATGGCCACGCCTTCGTCGAGCGTCGCGCGCACGTCATCGCGACCTTTGCCGCGAATGCCGGGTTTGATCTCGATCAGCTCGAGCGGAAGCTCGTGCGAAAGACGCTTGCGGTACTCGGCGAAACCTTCCGCCACCCAGGCCGGCATGCGTTCGCCGACGGCAATGAGTCGAGCCCGCACAGCGGGCTCAGTCGTTGGCGGCTTCGAAGCCGTCGTCGCCCACGGTCCACAGGCGCTCGAGGCCGTAGAACTCGCGGATACGGGGCATCATCACGTGAACGATGATGTCGCCCAGGTCGACCAGCACCCATTCGGCCTCGGTCTGACCTTCGACACCGAGCGGCATCACGCCCGCCTGCTTGGCGAACTTGATGACTTCGTCGGCAATCGACTTGACGTGACGGGCGGAGGTGCCCGACGCGATGAAAAGGATATCGGCGATGGAGGTCTTGCCACGAACGTCGATTTCGCGAACGTCCTTGGCCTTGAGGTCTTCGAGCGCGGCGACGACGCGCTGGCGCAGGAGCTCGTTGCTGACGGCGGACTTGCCCTTGGCCTTGCGGGATGCGGTCGAACTCAAGATACGAAAACCTCATGCGGCGGAATGCCGGCTTCGAGGGCAGTATAACCCCCGCTGGCAGGAGGCGCGTCAAATGCCTGGGCAGGTATTCAGGCGACTGGCCCCCGGGCGAGAGCATCGCCGCTGAAGCGGCTCCCACAAGAAGCCTGGCAGTCCTGTAGGAACCACTTCAGCGGCAATGTAGGAGCCTTTCATCGGCGATGTGGGAGCCGATTCATCGGCGATCAGCGCCCAAGGGCACGATAAGGCGCCAGCAGCGCCTCGTCCTCGAAACAGGCCGACGGCAGCAGAAACCGGGGCTCGTAACCCGCCGCAAACGCCTCACGAATCGCCGTGGCGGCGATATCCAGCGGGGTAATGGTGATGTCGACCACCGTCCCGGCAGGCCCGTTCACCCGCTCTGCCCGGCGCCCCGCGATGAAATCGGCCAGCTCGCCCGACGGCGCATGACTCACGCCGGGGCGCGTCAGCACCCCCACATGGGCGAATTCGAACAGCTGCCGCCACAGGTGCCAGGACGCCAGGCCAGCGAACGCATCCGCCCCGACAAGAAGAACCAGCGGACGATCCGGCCCGATCTCCGCGCGCAGGGAGGCCAGAGTGTCGACCGTGTAGGAAGGGCCATCGCGGTCCAGTTCACGCGTGTCGATGGTCAGTCGGTCCTGACCCGCCAACGCCGCGCGAAGCAGGGCGACACGACCGGCCGCATCGGCGACCGGTGGCGGCCGATGGGGTGGCGTCCGCGCCGGAACCAGCCTAACCTCGGCATCGAGGGCCTCGGCGGCCTCCCAAGCGGCGCGCAGGTGGCCGTGATGGATGGGATCGAAAGTGCCGCCGAGAATGGCGAGCGGGCGCGCCTCGCTCATCCGAAGGCCGCCGCGGCACGGGGCTCGGCAATAGCAGCGATCAGCCGTTCGGCCTCGAGCCAGGGATTGCCCTGCTCGCGCCCCTTTGCCATACGGTCGATCCGCGCAGCACGGGCGAGACAGGCCAGCCAGTGCTCACGAGGCGCACGGCGCAGGGCCTTGCGAAACAGTTGCTCGCGCGCCGGCCAGAGCCGCTCCACCTTGGCCTGCGCGGCGAAATCGCGCGCATTGGCAAGGCGCAGCGCCAGCTGCAGCTGGTTGACCAGCCAGCCCATCAGGGCGATCAGTTCGTCGCCCTCGGAACGCAGGCCAGCGAGAATGCGCAGGGCGCGGCCGCCCTCCCCGGCAAACGCGGCGTCGGTGAGTTTGAAGGCGTCAAAGCGGGCGCTGTCGGCGACCAGGCCTTCCAGCGTCGCCGCGTCGAGCCGTTGGTCGCCCGCGAGGACGACCAGCTTGTCGATTTCCTGGGCGGCGGCGAGCAGGTTGCCCTCGACCCGCTCGGCCAGTATGGCCACGGCGTCGGGGCTGGCCTTCACGCCACGCGAGGTAAGACGTGCGCCGACCCACTGCGTCCATTCGTTCGGACGCGGGGCGTTGAACACCACCTGGATACCGCCGGCGTCGACGTTTTTCGTCCACACCGCCTCGTGCTTGGTACTCCACTCCGTGGCGGTAATCAGCAGGGTGGTATCGGGCGGTGGATTGACGACGAATTCACTGATCGCCGTGCTGCCGTCCTTGCCCGCGCGGCCGCCGGCCAGGCGCAGGTCGAGCAGGCGCTGGGTGGCGAACAGGGAAAGGCCGGCAGAGGAACGGGCGAGATCGTCCCAGTCGAAGCGGCTGTCCGCTTCAAGGACCTCGCGCTCGCTGTAACCCAGGCGGCGCGCCATGGCCCGCACGGCATCCGCCGCCTCGAGCACGAGCAGTTCCTCGCCGGCGAGCAGGTACACCGGCGCCATCCGGTCGCCGGCGAGGTGCTTCTGCCACTGGCCGGGACTCATCGGCACCGTCGGGGCTCCCTCAGGGTCCGCTGGGCGTGGCTGGCTGCGCGGCTGCGGCGGGGTGCGCCCCGGCGGCCTGCAAGCGGAACAGGATCGACTGGACCATATCGCCGATCAGGCTGCGCTGCAGCTCCTCGGTCTGACTGGCCGTACCGATGGTATTGGTCGCGTCGTAGCTGAACTCGCGGGACATATCGACCGACTGTGAGGGAATGATCACCGTGCCGTCGGACGCTTTCGCGTTGAAGTCGACGTGGTAGCGCACCGCGTATTCGGTCACGCGCGCCGTGCCGCTCACGGTCAGCGAATCGGTACGGAAGGTGTTCGAGGTGACCGCCAGGTCAGCCGCGTCGGCCGAGGCGTGGTCGACGATCTCCACATCCGAATTCGACAGGGCGCGGCTCAGTTCGCGCTCCAGCCGGCCACCCCCTGCCACCGTCAGATGAATCTTCTTCATGCCTGGCGGGAGAGCTGCCGTGTGTCGCAGATGAAATCCGCAGGCGCTGACCAGCACGACGGCGGCGAGGACCAGGGCGGTACGCAGCGAACGGGAGAGGTTCGGGCTCATGGTTATCCTGCGACGATGTTGACGATCTTGCCGGGCACGACGATCACCTTGCGCACGGTCTGGCCTTCGAGCATGCGTGCCACACCGGGCTCGGCACGCGCCATCGCCTCAGCTTCTTCCTTCGAGGCCGAGGCAGGCACCTCGATGGTAGCGCGAAGTTTGCCGTTGACCTGCACCGCGTAGGTCAACGACTCACGGACCAGGGCAGCCACGTCTACCGCTGGCCAGCCGGCATCCTCGACCAGGGTTTCGCCATGGCCGAGCACCTGCCACAGCGCATGCGCAATGTGCGGGGTAAACGGGTTGATCAACTGGACCACCGCGGTGAAGGCTTCCTGGCGCAGGGCTGCGCCCTGAGCGCTGGCGTCGTCGAACTTCGCCAGGGCGTTCAGCAGCTCCATCAGCGCCGCGATGGCCGTATTGAAGGACTGACGGCGGCCGATATCGTCGGTGACCTTCTGGATGGTTTCGTGGAGCTGGCGACGCAAGGCCTTCCGCGCGCCTTCGGCGGATGCGTTCTCTCCCTGCGCGGAGGCGGCGGCCTCGGCATGCGCCGAGACATCGCGCCACAGTCGGCGCAGGAAGCGCGCCATGCCTTCCACACCCGCCTCGTTCCATTCCAGCGACTGGTCCGGCGGCGCGGCGAACATCGAGAACAGGCGCACCGTGTCGGCGCCGTACTTGTCGACCATCGACTGCGG
>CBIGPO010000034.1:0-46169 GCA_966191635.1 uncultured Luteibacter sp. | reverse complement strand
GGCAGGATGCCGATTCGGAAACCCCCAGTCGAAGCCCGACCCGGCCCGTAGGGCAGTTAAGTAAACGGCCGCTTTTGGGCGGCCCTTCCAAAGCGGGTCGCCGCAGTCGTGGCCCCGAGGGTGAGACCCGCCGGCTCTTGCGACGCAACGCGAGCGCGGTGCGAATGCGAGGCCGAAGGCGAGCCCGCCCCCCAGTAATGCACGCGAAGAACCAATAAAAAGCCGCCTCTCAGAAGACAAGAGGCGGCTTCGTATCATTCGTCACTGGATATCAGGACGGACAGTCGAAGGAGATCAGCCCCAATCGCCGCCGCCATGAGTGGAGCCGAACGTAGCGATATCTCCGCTGTCATTGATTTTCGGCTCGCGCTTGATCGCTGTCGTGCAGCGCTGCATCGGACCCTCCATCAGGATCCCGAACGGATTAGCGATTCTTTCATCACGCATAGGCACGCCTAGCTGTTCCATGAGAATGCTCCACTGTGTATGAGCCGCGAGATGGCGGCAGTTCGGAACCTACCATGGAGCTCCCCGACAAAAACAAGAACGCTGGCACAAGGGCATGAGGCGGTAGATCCGATCACGAAACCCCAGGAACTGTTGCCGAAAATGAGTACAGCAAGTTCATGCGACCGTCCTCAGTAATCGTACGTGACCGTGAAACGCACATAACGTGGGTCCTGCAGCACCAGCGGTGTGTGGTACAGCGGGTTCGGGGTCGCGGCCGCGTCCATGTAAAGATGCGGATTGACGTTCAGCGCCACCTGCTCGTTGGTGACGTTGAAGATATCCAGGTGCAGTCCAAGCTTGTGCTGCGCGAAGTCGGGTGAGTAATGCACGCCGAGGTCGAGCTGCCGCTGCCAGGGCATGTTGCCGGTGGACCCCGGCGGCGCAGGCTGGCCGTTGCAGAAGTGATAGTTCGACTGGTACCCGGAGGGATCGGAGTTGTCGGCACCGAACAGGCCCAGGCACACCGACGGGCTGCCGGAGATCAGCGACAGATTGCCCGAGACCATCCATTCCGGCGTGATCTGGTAGTAACCGTAGAGCTTCAGCTGGTGCTTGTGATTGTTGCCTTGCAGGCCGTTGCTGTAGACCATCAGCGAGGGGAAATCCCAATCTTCCGACTGCGACGGTCCATCCGACTGCACGTTCGATTGCGTCAGGCCTTCCGTGTTGCCGTAGCTGCGCGAGAACGTGTAATCGAGGCGTCCGTACCATTTGCCGTCGAATGGATGCTCGAGGAAGCTGTCCAGCGCGTAGTACTTGCGCTTGATCCGCGGGAAGCCCAGCTCCTCGTTCGATAGCTTCACATCGTGCGCGGCTCCGGTGTCGTCCAGCACCACGAAGGTGTTCGCCTTGCCCGGGTTGATCAGGTAACAGCTGTTTACCGAACTGGTCGGAATACCCTGCGCCTTCGCGGCCTCCGTGATGCGGTCCACGTCGCAGAAGTCGTCGATGCCCGTACGCAGTACGCGTTCGGACAGCTTGGCGCCATAGACCCATGCCGGACCCAGGGTCTTGCTGAAGCCGAGCATGTACTCGTCCTGATACTCGGACTTCAGGCCCTTTGCCGTCACCGTACGGGGGTCCGGTAGCATGCCAAAAGCGTTGTTGGCGGAAACCGGGTTGGACATCTGGGTCAACCCCGTGGGCGTACCGTCCGGAGCGATACCCGCATACGTGAAGTACTGCGTGGTTCCGATGTATGCCCCGGCGGCGCTGAGCGCGGGGGCCAGGGGCGAGCCGAGGTAGTAGCGCCCCGCGTTGCCGTACACCTTGAACGATGAGTCTCCGTTCACATCCCAGCTGAAGCCGAGGCGCGGCGCCCACTGTGGACGCGTCTGCGAGATGTATGCGTCGCCGTTGGCGTTGTAGTTGGTGAACTGGTCGTTGCGCAGTCCCAGCGACAGCAGCAAGCGGTCGCTGACCTTCCACTGGTCCTCGATGTACTGGGCGCGTTCAGTGGAGCGAACGCTGGCCACCGAATACGAGACGTTCTTCATCACATAGTAGCCACCGGCACCGTTCGGATACGCGGCCGGCGCACCCACACCCAGTACTTCGGCGAGCGGGTTGCCTGGTTTGCTGGCAAAACCGTACGACCAGGAGTAGCCCGGGCCCGAGGTATACGAGCCCTGGTCCTGTGCCATGGCATTGAGGTTGTCGATACCAGCGGTGATCGTGTGGTCGCCGATGGTCCAGGCCAGGCTCACGCGCAGGTTGGATGAGCGGTTGCCCTGGTCGGGGTCGTAAATGCTCGACACTGTCTGCCCGCTGGTGCGCGGCACACCGCCCGTGATGCCCGGGTTCTGGTTGGACGTGCTGCTGACGTAGGTCAGACCTTCGTTATAGCCCACGGGCGCCTCGAAGTTCTGCGTGTGCATCTTGCCGTACTGAGCCGTGAGGGTTAGCGAATCGGTAAGGTAACCGGTGTATTTCGCCGTCCACAGCGTGCCGCCTGCCTTGGTCGTATCGGAAGAGCCGAGCCGATCCTCGCGCTGAAGGGTGCTGTAATCGTATTTGTAGATTTCGCCGTTTGTCTCGCGCTTGTTCGACGCGCCGGTCAGCTCGAGGATGTTGCTGTCGTTGATGTTCCAGTCGAGCTTGGCGTACCACTTGGGCATGCGATAGGTGTAGTCGGTATATGGAATGGAGGCGTCCACCGCACCCAGGCGCGTGCCCTCACTCTTGGCCATCTCGGCAGAAGCGAAGAAGAACAGTTTGTCCTTGATCAGCGGGCCACCCACGTAGGCGTCGTACACCGTGTTCCAGGTGCGGTTCTGGCTGCGCGGCACGTACAGCGAACCGGCCACCGGCACGGGCGGCAGCCCGTTCTGGTAGCGGGTGTCGTCATACGAGGCACGCGTAGAGGCCGGATCCCAGCTCAGCTTGCCGCCGAAATGCCAGTCGTTCGTGCCGCGCTTGCCCACCATGTTAAGCACGCCGCCATCAGAACGACCGTACTGGGCGCTATAGCCGCCCGTGTAGATTTCCTGCTGGTCGATAGACCCGTACGGCAAGGTCAGGCCGCCGGCGGCCTGCAAGGGATCTGTCGTGTTGAAGCCGTTGATGTAGTAAGCGTTCTCGTTAGCCGCCGAACCGCCGAAACTGATCAGCGAGGCGCCTGTGCCGCTGGTGAAGCCACCGGCATTGCCAACCACGCCGGGTGCCAGCCGCGCCACGGCTTCCGCGGAATAGCCCAGTGGCAGTTTCGCCAGCTGTTCGGCGGTGATCACCGTGCGCGAATCCACACTGGTCACGTCGATGGAAGGCAAGGCGCTGGCCGACACCGAGACCCCGGCAAGGTCCTGGGCCGCTTCCGGTTGGAACGAAACGTCCGTGGCGGCACCGACGCGCAACGACACGTCGTCGCGCGACTGCACCACCGCGCCACCCTTGCGCAGTGAAACCTTGTACGTACCCAGCGGCAGTTGCGCGATCGCATAGCGGCCGCGCGCATCCACCGGCACATCGCGCTGGAAGCCGGTACCGCTTTCGATATGGACGGTGTCGCCACTACCCGGTGCCACCTGACCGGCGATGGCGCCGGTGGTCGACTGCGCGAACGCGCCGCCGCTACCCAGCCCGATGGCGATCATCAGGGCCAACTTACGTTTACACATCGTCATGCCATTACTCTCCCCGAGGTTCGGCGCCGCGATGGTTTCGGTAAATCGCGGCAACAGCCGGCCCTCGCGGCGTTTCCCCCGCGTGCGATGGACCGGCGATGTGGGCGCCCCCAAGGTCCTGGGGGCGATCTTGCGGTTACGGTGTCAGTTCAAGCGTCAGCACCTGGAAGGGCTGCAAGGTGATGGTCTGCGGCTGGTCGGCGTCGAGACTGATCGGCGGCTTGCCGGCGTCGGCCTTCCACGGGCTACGAGCCTGGAAGCGGCGCTTTGCACCCGGCGGCAGCTCGAGTTGGCGGTCAAGATCGATCACCGTGACTTGCGCCTTGTCAGATGGATTACGCAGCGTGAGGATCGCCTTGGCGGGCGTCCACGAGGCCCAGCCGTACACATCCAGCCGCCCCGGATCACCACCGACCCAGTGTGTGTCGCGCAGTACGCCTGCGTTATCGCGCGACCAGCGCGCGGCCTCTGCCAGGGTGTCCCAGTCGTCGTTCGTGAGCAGCTCGGGTGTGATGTACATCTCCTGCAGCGCTGTGCCGGTACCGAAGTACGAGTGCACTTCGTTGGCGAAGTCGTGGCCCGGATCGGTATTCAGGCGACGGTTCTCACGCGCGTAGATGATGCCGTGGAGCATCAGCGAGTTCAGCGGGAACAACGGGCCTTTGATCACGATGTTGTGGTACGTCTCGCGATCGCGGTAGGTGATCCAGCGCTCGCGCTTGCTGCCCACGCCCGCCAGGTCGTCGTCCTCGCCGTCGCGCCAGATCGAATCCGCATAGCGCAGCCAGAACGGAGACGCCAGCGTGCCCGTGGTGAGGTTGATGAAGAGATCCGGCTTCGCGGCGCGCAGGTCGTCAATGAGGTGAATGGCGGCGTCGAAGTCGCTATCGAACACGCTACCGGGGAACACCTTGTTGGCATTGCCCGTGCCGTCGAACTTGAACTGGTTGATGCCGTCGTCCTTTACCAGCCCCATCGTGATGTCGTGGAAACGCTGGTAATACTTCGGGCCGGACAGTGCCATACCACCGTCGATGATTTCGTAACCGGCCTCCCCGGCACGCTTTGCGCGCTCCTTCGCAGGCGGGCCGTAACCGCCCCATGGGGAAAGCCACATACCCGGTGCCGCGTGGAACTTTTCGGCCGCGTCGCGCAGAGGTTTGAACCCTTGCGGGAAGTCCTTGCTGAAGCTCCAGGCACCGCTGCGGTCGTCCCAGCCGTCGTCGAACAGGAAGGAATCCAGCGTAACGCCACGCTTCGTGGTCAGCTCGTTGCCGAAGGTGTTGATCCGCTCCACTGCCTGGTCCGCCGTGTACGGTGTGAAATAGCCGATGTCGTACCAGGAGTTGTAGTGCAGGAAGGTTCGGTAAGGATGCGCGCGCTCGCGTTCCACGTAGTCGAGGAAGTCGCGGCGCAGCTGGTTGTCATGCGTGACGCCCACGACGGCCGAATAGGTCACGGACTGACCCTTGCGCAGCGGCAGTTCGCGCTCGATCCAGAGTTTCACCTGGCTGCCGTGCACCTGGCTCTTCGACAGCGGGTTCTCGAAGCCGAACCAGTCACGGCCCGATACCACCGGAGAGCCGTCCACGGTGCCGATCACTTCGGCGTCAGGCACCTTGGCCTGCAACAGGTCAACACGCTTGATCGATTCGTCAGCGCGCAGTGCCGTGATGGTGGCCACCTCGCGCAGATATTCCGAGCCATCGCGCTGCACCCAGGACAGGTCGATACGGAAGCGCCCTTCGGCGTCGGTGAAGCTGGCTTTCGCGGTCATGCCAGCCGCTCGCGCGGCGGCTCGGGAGGCTTTCGGTTCGGCGCGCAGCGATTCGCGCGAAACCTTGCCGTTCAAGCTGAAGTCGGCGGGGCCGAGCACCTTGCCATCGGCGAGCGTGAGCTGGAACGGCACGGCGATGGGCAACTCGCGCGCGTTCACCTTATCGGTGACCACTACCTCGGCGAGATGCTTGTCCGTGATTTTCCAGCCGACCGATACGGCACCCGAGCCGAAGTCGTCCGCCACGGCCAGCGGCGCCAGTGCCAGCGCACACGCGCCAGCCAGTAGCCGCATCCCCTTACCTGCCTTCCCCATCGTTTCTCTCCCGTCGTTTCACTCATCAAGGCGGCGCACACGGACCTGCGGCTGCAAGCCGCGTACCGTATCGATCCGCACGAATCCCGTTTCATCGTTCAGCGCGTTCGCCGCGCCGCAGGCCACTGCCAGGCGTAGCGCACTGGCCATGCCTTCGCCCCGTAGCAGCCCCACCGTGAGACCGGCCAGGAAGCAGTCGCCCGAGCCAACAGCGTGTCGCACGCCATCCACGTTGAGCGACGCATGCCACATCTGGCCATCTTCGGCACCGACGGCACCCAGGCTACCGAGCGTGACCACCGGATGCTTCACACCACGCGCAAGCAACTCGCGCACGAGCTCGGCCGCACGAGCGGGTGAATCCACCGCGTAGCCCGCGAGATGCGAGGCCTCGTCACGATTGGGCTTCAACAGGAACGGCGACGCATCGGCCGCGGCCCGCAACGCGCTGCCGCTCGCGTCGATGAGGCAAGGCACTTTCAGGTGTGTCGCCAGGCCTGCGTAATAGTCGGGTGCGAATCCTGGTGGCAGGCTACCGGTGCACACCACCGCGTCGGCCTGCAGCGCTGTCTCGCGCAAGGTGACATCGAGCGCATCACGCACCGCCTGGCCCACGTCGGTGCCCTCTTCCAGCACTTCCGTCGTGCGCCCATCCGCTTCCACAATCGCCACGCACTGCCGTAGCGGTGTGGTGGTACGCACCCCGTGAAAGAGCACGCCACGTGCGCGCAGGTGCTGGTCGAACATGGCCGCGCCGGCGGCGTCGTCGAGGCCCACGAGGTGTACCGCTTCGCCCAGCGCCGCAATGGTCTGCGCCACGTGCACGCCCTTCCCGCCCGGCCGCACGGCTGTGAGTCGACCGCGCTGTACTTCGCCCGCACGCAGGGTGGGAATTTCGATCAGACGGTCTACCGCACTGTTGAAGCCAGCGACGACGATCATGCGGCGCAACCTTCGACCAGTGCGCGGACGTCATCCGCCGTGGGTTGCGCAGAGGTGCCGCCCAGCGCGCGCGTGGACAACGCGCCACACGCGGCGGCCCAGCGCAGGCAGTCGCGCAGCGGACGCTCGGAACGCCAGGCATGCAGGAAGCCGGCATCGAAACTGTCGCCCGCGCCCGTGGTGTCGACAGCGGCGACAGGGAACGAGGACACCTCGACGACGTCGTCCTCCTCCATCGTCATGCAACCACGTGCTCCGGCCTTGACGACCACCAGTGGCCCATAGGCCGCGAGTTTGCGTAATGCGCTATCGAGATCGTCGGCGCCGGTGAGCGCCAGTGCCTCCACTTCGTTGGGCAGGAACACATCCACCAGCGGGAGCAGATCGCGCAGACCGGCATCCCACCGCGCCGAAGGGTCGTAGCCCGGGTCAAGCGAAATGGTGAGGCCACCCAGCCGCGCGCGTGCGACCAGGTCGATGAAGTCTTCCTGCAGGCGACGCTGCAGGAAGTACGAGGAAACATGCAGGTGCGAGGCACCGGCCAGCGTGGACGAGAGCACGTCCGCGACGCGCAGTTCGGCTATGGCACCCGGGTAGGTGATCAGGGCGCGGTCGCGCGCCGTGGAAAGCGCCACGGTGAGGCCCGTATCCAGCGTTGGATCGACGATAACGCCCGTGGTGTCGATGCCCGCGTCATCCAGCGCGCGTGTACAGAAGCGTCCGCGCTCGTCGTCGCCCACGCGCCCGACGAAACGTACGGTCTCGCCCAGTCGCGCCAGGCCCATGGCGCAGATCATCGATGAACTGCCCGGGGTCTGGCACAGGCCGCCAGCGAGGATCTCGGTGCCGAAGGCCGGCAGGCCTTCCATCCCGGTCAGGATGAGGTCGACGTTGAGTTCGCCGGCAACGACGATCGGCTTCACGCGCCTGTCTCCTCACCGTGGATGGCGAATTCGCCGACAACACGCGTCAGCACGCCTTCGGACGGCGTATCGGGACGATGTCCCAGTTGCAGGCAGCGGAAGAAGGCCAGCAACTGGCCCACGAGCGCGTGCAGCAGGAGCTGTTGCGCCGTCGGCAACGCGTAAAGCCCCGGCAGGTCGATGGCCAGACCCGACGGCCCCACCAGATCCGGCGGTATGTCTTCGCCGACGACGACGCGCACGGCACCCAGCGCCTTCGCGTCGAGTTCGCGCAGCAAGTCGATTTCGTAGGCGCGCACGGAGGCATCGCCGGACAGGAAGGCCACCAGCACGCCGCCGCGATTGAGCCAGGCCATGGGGCCATGGCGGAAGCCGAGGAAGGATTCGGCCAGCGTCACGGTGTCGCCGCCGGTCATTTCCAGCATCTTCAGCGCCGCCTCGCGAGCGACACCGAAGGCGCCGGCGCTGCCCAGATACACGGCCGTATCGCGCTCACCCGCGGCGATCGCAGCCAGCGCATCGGCGTAGATGTCGAACACGCGCTCACCAAGCGCGGCGACCGCGTCGGCGGGCTGCGTTTCCGGCAGGGCGCTGCCGGCCAGCAACATGTTGGTGAAGCTGCTGGTCATCACCAGGCTGCGGTCATTGGTGCGCTCGTCGAGCACGATGACGTCGACCCGGGCTTCATCGGTGTAGCGCGTGGCGAGCGCGCCCCGCGCATTGCAGGTGATGACGAGATGCCGCCAACCAGGTGCATGGGACAGCACGGCGTTTACGGCGCCCACGCTCTCCGGACTGTCGCCCGAACGTGCGATCGAGATCAGCAGGCCATCGCCCGCCGGCAGTACACCCGCACGATGCGTGAGCAGATCGCCTGCCGGGATCGCCTTCGCCGGGATGCCGAGACATGCCTGCAGCACGGTGGCCAACGCCTCGCCCACGTATACGGAACTGCCCGAGCCGGTCAGCGCGATGTGCGCAGGCTTCACAGCAAGCACGCGGTCCAACAGCGCACGCCAGCCGGCTCCCTGCGAGCCGGCGGTGACCCGCCAGGTGGCCGGCTGCTGCACGATCTCGCGAAGGGTGTCGGCATAGCCGTGTTCGCGCTGGCTCGGCTCGGGTGCGGCGCGGAGTGCGGACAACGTGGGAATGGGGTCGAAAGTAGGCACGGACATAAAGGGCTTGACTTGTGTGGGTCAGAAAACGAAAGATAACGAAACTTTCGATTGCAGGGTATATCCGAGGAAATCCGACATGCAAGCCCTTTCGACCGACACCCCCACCCTCGCCACCCTCGACCTGCCGCCCGGCAAGCGCACGCGTCTGCAGCGCATGCTTTACGGCCACGGTCCGGGCAACGGTACCCTGCTCGTCCTGCCGCTGGACCAGGGCCTCGAGCACGGCCCCACCGACTTCTTTCCCCACCCGCCAGCCATCGACCCGTCGTACCAGTTCCGACTGGCCGAGGCGGGCGGCTTTTCCGCCATCGCGCTGGGCATCGGCCTGGCCAGCAAGTACATCGGCCAGTACGCCGGCCGCGTACCGCTGATTCTCAAGCTCAACGGCAAGACCAACATCCCCGGTGACGGAGACGCCACTTCGCCGCAGTTCGCTTCCGTGGAAGATGCCGTGCGCCTGGGTGCCGATGCCGTGGGCTACACGCTCTACGTGGGCTCGCCGCGTCAGCACGACGAACTGCGTCAGCTGCGCCAGGTACGCGAAGACTGCGACCGCTACGGCATGCCACTGGTGCTGTGGTCGTACCCGCGTGGTTCCGCCATCGACGCTCGCGGCGGCAAGGGTTCGCTCTATGCGCAGGACTACGCCGCGCGCGTGGCGCTGGAAGTCGGTGCCGACATCGTCAAACTGCACGAGCCCGACGACCGCCGCGAGGGCGCTCCCGCGCCATACGACTCGCTGGTGGAAGACGCCGCGGCGCGCACGTCGCGCGTGGTCCGCTCGGCAGGCCGCACCATTGTGCTGTTCTCGGGCGGCGAGAAGAACGACGATGACGACGCCGTGCTGCGCAAGGTGGAGTTCTACATGCAGTCTGGCGCTACAGGCGTGATGTTCGGCCGCAACATGTGGCTGCGCCCCTTCGAGCAAGCCGTAGCGCTCACCCGCCAGGTGCACGAGATCATGAAGCGCTACCCGCGTTAGGATCGAACCATGACCGACGAGCGCAACGACGAGGCCTGGGCCGGTTGCCTGTGCTGTTCGCCGCCTGTGTCCCAGGCGGCGAACAGTAAGGTGACCACGGGAAAGAATCCTCTAGAGACGGCGCCCGTCGTCGCCGACCTTCGTCTGACCGATTTCGCCCCGCGCAGCATGCTCGGCGGCGAGGTCTCGCGGATCCAGACACCGCGATTCCCCGTGATCGACGTGCATACCCATTTGACGTGGATGCGGCAGACGCGCGGCGGCGTGTCGCTGGGCGAAGACATGCTGCAATTCGCCGACCCGGCCGCCCTGCTGCCCTTGATGGACCGCAAGGGCGTGCGATGCATGGTCAACCTCACGGGCGGCGTGGGGCGCGGGCTGGAGGATTCCATCGCCCGGTTCGACCGCGTGGCACCGGGCCGCTTCATGACCATGACCGAGCCCTCGTTCCACCTGTTCGGTGAGGCGGATTTTCCCCGCCTGCAGGCCGAGGCCATCGAGCAGGCCGCGCGTGCGGGCGCCTGCGGCCTGAAGCTGTTGAAGACACTGGGTCTGTACTTTCGCGAGGGCATCGACAGCGGCGCCCTCGTCGGGCTGGACGACTCGCGCTTCGATCCCATGTGGGAAACCTGCGCAGCCCTCGGCCTGCCCGTGTTCCTGCACACCGCCGATCCGCTGGCGTTCTTCGAGCCCATCGACCGGCATAACGAGCGTTACGAGGAACTGGCCCAGCATCCGGACTGGTCCTTCTACGGCGCCGACTATCCCAGCCATGCCGAATTGATGGCGGCGCGCGACCGCGTCATCGCCCGGCATCCACGCACCACCTTCGTCCTGCTGCACGTGGGTAACCAGGGCGAACAGCTGGACGATCTGGCCGACACGCTGGAACGCCTGCCGAACACCATGATCGACATCAGCGCGCGCATCGGCGAACTGGGCCGGCAGCCGCGGCGCAGCCGGGCCTTCATCGAGCGCTTCGCCGATCGCGTGTTGTTCGGCACCGACGCCGTACCGCCGCCCTACGGCGACTCCGTACCCCAGCAACGCCTGTGCGACGAGTTGTACGAGATCTACTACCGTTTCCTGGAGACCGAGGACGAGTATTTCGACTATGCGCCGGCCGCCGCGCCACCGCAGGGCCGCTGGTCTATCTACGGCCTGGGCTTGTCTTCGGCTATCCTGCGCAAGCTCTACCACGACAATGCCGCTCGCCTGCTTGGGCTCGACTGACAAGGCAAACGCAACCGATCATGACCGACCGACGCGCGAAAGCGCCGCCGAAGAAACTACTCGTCGAGGAACGCCGGCGCGCCATCGTCGACCTCGCCCGCCAGGAAGGCCGGGTCACGGTCGAGGACCTGGTCGTGCGCTATGCCGTCTCCGCGGTGACGGTCCGTGGTGACCTTGAAGCACTGGAACGCGCGGGCACGCTGAAGCGCTCGCACGGTGGCGCCGTGCCACCGGAACCCTCGCAGCAGGACGTCCCGCTGACGATCAAGGAATCGCGCCGGCTGGCCGAGAAGCGTCGCATCGGTGCGGCCGCCGCGCGCATGATCGCCGACGGCGAAACCATCATCCTGGACTCCGGCTCCACCACGGTGGAGATCGCCCGCTGTATCCGCCAGCGGAAGTGGGCTTCGCTCACCGTCATCACCAACGCCCTGAATATCGCCCTGGAGCTCAGTGGCCTGCCCACCGTGCGGGTGATGATGCTCGGCGGCATGCTCCGGCAGACATCCTATTCACTCACCGGTCCCGACGCCGAACTGGCGCTTTCCCGCCTTTCCGCCGACCGGCTGTTCCTCGGCGTCGACGGCCTGGATACGTCCATCGGCGTGACCACACCCGATCAACAGGAAGCCTCCCTCAACACCATGATGGTGAAGGCCTCGCGCGAAGTAGTGGCCGTGCTCGACGCCAGCAAACTTGGCCAGCGCAGCCTGGCCGTCATAGCGCCTATCGCAGACCTGGACGTGGTAATCACCGACACGGCAGCGTCGGCTGCCGATATCCAGTCGCTACGCGATCAGGGCGTCGAGGTAATCGTCGTCTGATTTCGGTGGCGCTTAACTGGGCGAGCGACAACGTCCGTCATCGCTCGCCCTGATCGATCGCTACGCCTTGCTATCGACACGAACCTCCACCCGCCGATTAGGTGCCAGGCAGGCAATTCGTTCCGCGCGCGGGCCGCCTTTGCAGTCCTTGACCGGGTCGGCCTCGCCACGGCCTTCGGCCGAGATCTTGGCCGCGGGGATGCCGTTGTCCACCAGAACCGCTCGCACCGCCCGGGCCCGGCGTTCCGAAAGATCCCGGTTATAGCCTGTGCTACCGATGTTGTCGGTGTAACCAATGACACGAACGGCAAGCACATCGGCGTCGCTCGCACGCAACCTCGACGCCAGGGCAGCCAGCTGTTCTCGACCCGCAGGCAGGATGTCCTTCACATCGCCCTTGTCGAACGGGAACAACGCGTCCGCCGACAAAGTGACAACATCCGGCTTCGCTGTCGCCACAGCAGCCGGTTTCTCCGGCTTTGGTTCCTCCAGCAAAGCAGCGCACGAAGCTGGCTTCCAGTAGAAGCTGCGTGCGATCCGGTCTTCATCGAACAACACCTTGTACTGGCACACCGTCACTTCATCACTGCCGGGGTGGCGGAAGTTGAACAGGTAGTTCCACTCGCGGACTCCCCACACGCCTTCGCTGAAATGGGGATAGCCGATCAGGTCCGACACCTGCGGTTTATTCAGGCCTGCCCTCATCTGGCGCAGGTTGGCGAGGTTGGGAAAAGTGCCACCCTTGTGCATGGGCGTGGTGTCGGTCGTCGCCGGCCACACTAACTCACCGGCGGAGTGACCATCCTTCGCCACGTCGTGGCTGATGTTCCCGCAGGCGGCCAGAGCCAGGGCAAGCGACGCCAGGGTGATGCCTTTCAACGAAGTACGCATACGGTTGATTCCTTGGATAGCATTCATGGGGTCGGTCCTCACCACACCACGCCGGCGCCGAGGCCCGCACCCGCATCGCCGCGCGAGTTGGTCGTGGCGTTGAGCTTCAGCACGTAGCGGCCGCTCTCGGTGATGGTCGACATGCCAACGGCAACGCCGGTCTCGCCGTGGAAGGTGCCCACCGCCACGGCCGCCGAGTTCTGGTTAGGCTGGTAGGCCTGCGGCAGGCTCGCCATGGCCATGGCCGATGCGACACCCGCATTGGCGCGATTGCCGATACGGTTGAGGTCCTGATTTACGCTCTGGAAGCGCTGATCGACATAATCCTTCGACCAGTTCTTGGCCTCCTCGAGGGCCTGGTTGACCTGCCCAACGTTCGCGGCGTCGGTCGGGTTCACGCCGTTCGCCACATTGGTGATGGTGCGCTCGTTACCCACCGAGCCCACCGACACCGTGTTGGCGCTGTTTGCGACCGAGCCCGCGCCGATGGCAACGCTGTTATTGCCGCTGGCATTGGAGCCCGCGCCGATGGCCGTCGAGTTGTTGCCCGTGGCGGTTGACGCCGTGTTGTTGTCGCCACTGTTGTTATACGTGGTGTTCGTACCGCCGCCACCACCGCCGCCGGTCGGGAAGTTGTTTACGGTATTGGACAGGTTGATTATCTGCGACCCCAACAGTTCCAGCGTCTGGTTGGTCGCGTACAACTGCGACCCGTTGATTGCGTCGGTACTGGTTCCGCTGATCCGTCCGGCGGCGAGGTTGGTGAGAGTGCGCTCGGCACCCACGCTGCCCACGCTGACTGTCGAGCCCGGCGTCGCGCCCGCGAAGTTATAGGTGACGCCTGCAAGGGTTGCGTTGGCCGTGCCGACCGCTGCGTCCGTCGTCGAACCAGCGCCCAGGGCCACGCTACCGGCAAAGGCGGCTTGCGTGCCCGCGCCAAGTGCCACCGCCTGGATGCCGTTGGACGTGGCATTCGTGCCCACCGCCACGCCATCGGCCAGGTTCACCGTGGTGTTCTGGCCGATCGCCGTGCCACCCGGTGCGGTCTGCGCGACGATCGCGTGATTACCGATGCCGATGCCGTTGTCACCGTTCACCGTGGTCTGCGGACCGACCGCGACCGACTCAGCACCGATCGCCGCCGAATCCGAGGCGGTGGAGTTGGCGTGGAAGTACTTGATCGGTGTGACGGAGAACGAGCTCATTGCGCCTTTGAGCTGACGCAAGGTCACCGCGTCCTGATCCTCCGTACCATCGGCCACATTGGTGATCTGGCGGAAGTCGGTGGTGTTGCCTACCGACACCGCACCCAGCAGGTTGCGGTCGGTGGTGTTGAACGGGATGACATTCGTGCCGACGAGGATCGATCCCGATGCCGGGGCGATCGCCCGATCGGACAACGCGCCCGAACCCAGGGCGACACCACCCAGCACCGATACACTCGTGCCCTGCCCCAGCGACGTGGCGTTGTCGGCCGCTGCCGTCGCGTTGACCCCTGCGGCGAGCGCATTGACCCCGCTGGCACCGTCGTTGGCAAAGTTGCCTCCCTGCGTGCCACCGTCGTTCACGCTGTAGTAGTGCGTGGCGGTGGCGGTCACGGTGTTGTTCAACGTCTCCAGCGCCTGGTTGGTGGCGAACAGCTGCGAACCGTTGATCGCATCCGTGCTTGCTCCGTTCACCTGTCCTGCCGCTACGTTGGTGATGGTGCGCTCGGTACCCACCGCGCCGACGCTGACCGTACTGGTCGGCGTGGTGCCGGCGTAAGCGTAGTTATTGCCGGCGATGGTGCCTCCCGCAGTCGCAACCACGGCACCTGTGACACTACCGGAGCCCAGCGCAACGTCGCCCACGTTTGTGCCCGCGGTAGCGCCGTTGCCGATCGACACCGCGTTCTCCGTGTTAGCCGTCGACACCGGACCGATAGCGACGCTGTTGAGGCCATTGGCCAGCGAATCGGCCAGGTTGGAGTTGGCGTGGAAGTACTTGATACCGCCGGTGTCGATCTGGTTGAAGACCTGCTGCAGCGAGCTATACGTGTTGCCGCCGTAACTGATGCTGGTATTGAGCGTGCCGGTAGCCGGATCGTAGGTGGTGGATCCACCGTAGCTGTTGGCAATGGAGTCGCCGAGATTCGTCACCGTGTTACCGAGGTTGGTGACGCTGGCACCCACTGTGCCGATGGCCTGGTTGGCAGCGAATAGCTGCGATCCGTTGATGGCGTCGGTGCTGCCGCCATCGACGCGGCCCGCGGCCACGTTGGTGATGGTGCGCTCTGCGCCGGTGGTGCCCACGCTCACCGTCGAACCCGGAGTCGTGCCCGCGAAGGCGTAGGATGTTCCGTTGATCGTGGTACCTGTGGTGCCCACCGCTGCGGCCGTGGCGGAGCCCGCACCGAGAGCCACGCTGCCCGCGAACGCGGCTTGTGCGCCCGTACCCAGCGCCATGGCCTGGATACCGTTGGAGGTGGCATTCGTGCCCAGCGCCACGCCGTCGGCAAGATTCACCGTTGCGTTCTGACCGATCGCCGTGCCACCCGGGGCGGTCTGCGCGACGATCGCCTGGTTGCCGATACCGATGCCGTTGTCACCGTTCACCGTGGTCTGCGGACCGACCGCGACCGACTCCGCACCGATCGCCGCCGAATCGGTGGCGGCGGAGTTGGCGTGGAAGTACTTGATCGGTGTGACGGAGAACGAGCTCATTGCGCCTTTGAGCTGACGCAAGGTCACCGCGTCCTGATCCTCCGTACCATCGGCCACATTGGTGATCTGGCGGAAGTCGGTGGTGTTGCCTACCGACACCGCACCCAGCAGGTTCCGGTCGGTGGTGTTGAACGGAATCACATTCGTGCCGACGAGGATCGATCCCGATGAAGGTGCGATCGCCCGATCGGACACGGCACCTGAGCCGAGCGCCACACCACCCAGCACCGACACGCCCGTACCCTGCCCCAACGCCGTGGCGTTGTCGGCAACGGCAGTCGCGCCGACACCTGCTGCGAGCGCATTCAGGCCGGTCGCGCCGTCGTTGGCGAAGTTGCCCCCTTGCGTGCCGTTGTCGTTGACGCTGTAGTAATGCACGGCACCAGCGGTTACGGCACCGTTGATCTGGTTGAACACCTGCTGCAATGAACCGTAGGTATTGCCGCCGTAGGTCACGCTGGTCGTGATGTTGCCGGTAGCCGGATCGTACGTGGTGCCGCCGCCGATACTCGTGGCAATGGTGTCGCCCAGGTTGGTGACTGTATTGCCGAGATTGGTGACGCTAGTGCCCAACGTGCCCACGGCCTGGTTGGTGGCGAACAACTGGGAGCCATTGATGGCATCGGTACTGCTGCCGCTGATGCGTCCCGCGGCCACGTTGGTGACGGTGCGCTCCGTGCCCGCTGCGCCCACGCTGACGGTGCTTCCGGGCGTGGTCCCCTGGAAGGTATAAGCGGTACCGTTGATGGTCACGCCCGTCGTTCCTACCGCCGTGGCGGTGGTCGAACCGGAACCCAAAGCGACGTCGTTCGCATTGTTCGCCGTCGCGGTGTTTCCGAACGCGACCGAGCCGGCGCCGAGCGCGCTGCTGGTGTTACCGACGGCGATGGAGCCGACGCCTTGCGCATTGTTGCCATTGCCTTGCGCTACCGCACCGTCGCCGTTCGCGGTGTTGTTCGCGCCCACGGCGATGGCACCGTTGCCGTTCGCGCTGTTCGGATCGCCGATGGCAACCGCACCGTTGCCATTGGCGGTCTGCCCTTCGCCGAGTGCGATGGCACCGGTGCCACCGGTCACCTGTGAGTTGTGGCCGCCGGCGATGGCGCCGGTGCCGGCCGCTGCGGCGACGGTATTGGTGTCGCCAATCGCGATAGTCGAAGCGGCTTGCGCCTTCGAGGTAAACCCGAGCGCCAAGCTGTTGGCGGCTGACGCGGCACTCCCTTGTCCCGCCGACACGGCATTATTAGCCGACGCGGAACTGGCGCCCAATGCAAGGCTGTTCCCACCTGACGCAACCGTAAAGTTGCCTAGTGCGACGGACCCCACTCCGCTGGCGGTGACATCAACGCCCACTGCAATGGCGTTGTCCGCCGTGGCGCCCCTACCGGTGGCGTCCGGGAGCGGCCCTATGTACATGGAGTTCAGGCCGGTGGCCTTTGCCTGCCTGCCGATCGCGATAGCATCGCTCTGGCTCGCGTTCGCCTGCAGGCCCATGGCGATGGCATAGGTGCCCGACGAACTCACATCCGTGCCGATAGCGATCGCAGATTCGGCCGACGCGCCCGTCCCGGCGGTGCGGGCGCCCAGATAGATTGCATTGAGGGCCGTCGCATAGGCCTGCCAGCCGACGGCGGTCGCGTGGGCGAAAAGGCTTTGTGTCGATAGACCGACTGCGGTTGCCCCCTCACCCGTGGCATTGGTAAAGCCGCCCAATGCAGTGGCTTGCCCGTTGTTCACCTGTGCCGATGTTCCGAGCGCGACGGCGTTCTGTGCACCGACCGCCTTGGACGAACTACCGATGACCACGCTGTTGGCTGAATTGGCATCCGCTGATGCGGTAGCTCCCATGGCGACCGTGTTGGCGCCGGCATTATGTACCTGTGTACCGATAGCAAGGCCGCTCACACCCGAAGCGAAGCTCTGCACACCGATACCGACCGCGGCGCTACCGCTCGAGGTCACGTCGGTACCGATGGCGATAGACGATTCCGCGAGTGCACCTGTTCCGGCAGCCGTACGGGCACCCATATAGATAGAGTTGATCCCCAGCGCGTTGGCCTGAAAGCCGACACTGGTGGCGTTCAACGCCGCACTGTGCGCTGCGAACCCGATGGCTGTCGCACCGCCGGCATCGGCCGCGGATGACAAGCCAGCGCACGTGCTCGAGCCAGAGTAGGCATTGTATGGGGGGTTCGCGCAGCTAGCCTGTGCCTGTGCCGCCGTCGTCCACGCAAGGCCTCCGATCACTGTCGATGCGCCGACAACGAACGTGCCAAGGCGTTGCGATATCCCTCGGCGCACAGGCCGTTTGGACGTAGTACCGCCCGAGCGACTGCTGGCCAATTCCGATGCCACCACGAGCTGGTTGAGCGCGCGGTTCCAGATCTTGCTATGGATCTTGTTCATACCCTTTCCTCTCGGGGAATACGATGGGGAACACGAAACGCAAGCGCGCAGGAACCCACGAACGCAGACACGCCGGCGTTCGAACGAATGGCACATGGGTTGTTGGCTACGAGCCTGCGGGTTATCCGCGCACGGCATCAGCCGCGCGTCAGAAGACGGCGGGAATCAGGACATCAATGATGTGCAGGCAGATGTTTACCGGGAGGGAGGATCCGGGGCTGTCGCGTCGTGGGCGACGGATCGTCGAGACCCTGGCACGCCATCGCGGCTCCGACTCGAGCCGCGGCATCGTCGAATCGTTCCCCTGCTGGCTCGTCTCGACGGATACGGATTATCCATAGCGTTCCCCTTACGGCTCTTCCAAAGCTCGGCCGGCACAGTGGTCCGGCAGCTGAACGGCGTTATCCTTCTTATAGCTGAATGACGATTGGAAGCTAGTTAGCACGATTGAAATCTGTGACACGATTATCACAATCGCATCACGTCATCTTCATTCATCTACACGCCGACGTGAGCCGCGCTTATCGGCACACATCTCGCATGCTCAGCGAGTTGCGGCCCGTTGCGCGACGACCGGCTGCGTGCTCTGTGCCATGCCGCGGTAGTCGCTCGGCGTCATGCCAACGGTCGCCTTGAACTGACGCGCGAACGCGCTCTGGTCGACGAAGCCACAGGCCATGCCTATCGAGGCAACGTTGTCGTCACCGCTCAGCAGGCGCATGGCTGCCTCGATGCGAAGCTTGGTGAGTACCTGCTGCGGTGTCAGCTGGAACACGCGGCGGAAGTGCCGTTCGAGCTGGGCCACCGACAGTCCGGCCAGCTGGGCAAGCGTGGGGATGCGAACGCCCTCGCCATAGTGCTCCTGCATGTGCGCGAGCACGCGGCGAAGACGCTCGTACGTCGGATGTTTACCATCGGGAAGACCCAGGTCTCGCGAGATCCCGATCACACCACGAATCTCGCCGCGCGAGGACACCAACGGCCGCTTGCAGGTCAGGCACCAGCCAGGCGTGCGGCTGCTGAAGATGTGTACCTCCAGCTGATTCTCGATCAGCTCCCCGGTGAGCACGCGTCGATCCTGCGCGGCGTAAGAGCCACCCATTATCGCGGGGAAGAGTTCGGTCACGCCCTTGCCGATCACATCGCTGCGGTGCTTCAGACCCAACCGCCGTACTAGTGTCAGGTTGGCATGTGTGTAGCGGCCCTCGGTGTCCTTCACAAAGAACACGACATCAGGCAACGCATCGAACAACGGCTCGAGCTCATCGGCGGAAATCTTCATGGCCGCGTGTTCCTCCGGGGGCGGTGGCGGCGTGGAACGGTGACATACCAGGCATGTCGCAATGCATCATAAGCGGCATGGGACGGATAAATGCAAGCCCGTCCGTCGACGCGTCCGCCATGGCGGCACTACCTGATTATGCCAAATTCCGCATCTGTCCTCGGCAAAGCCTTCTATACGCCGACAGGGTGTCCCGGTGAGCATGAACCCATGAACCTCATCGAATTCATTGACTCGCACACCGGTGGCGAACCCACCCGGGTGGTACTTTCCGGCTTCCCCGACCTCGGGCCCGGCACGCTCTCCGAGCGCCGCCTACGCATGCGCGAGACGTACGATCACTGGCGCCAGGCTGTCACCTGCGAGCCCCGCGGTTCCGACACCATGGTCGGCGCCGTGCTGCTGGAGCCGAGCGATCCAACCGCTTGCGCCGGCGTGATCTTCTTTAACAACGTGGGCTACCTCGGCATGTGCGGGCACGGCACCATCGGCCTGATACGTACCTTGCAACACATGGGTCGCATCGCACCGGGCCGCCACCGCCTGGAAACGCCGGTCGGCATGGTCGGTATCGAATTGCTCGATGACGGCCGCGTGGCGATCGAGAACGTGGAGAGCTATCGGCACCGCCGGAACGTCGTGGTCGACGTGCCCGACTACGGCCTCGTGACCGGCGACGTCGCCTGGGGCGGCAACTGGTTCTTTATCACCAGCGACACACCGCACCCCCTCACCATCGCAAACCAGCGCGCGCTCACGGTGTATACGGAAGCGATCCGCGCCGGTCTCGAACGACACGGGATTACCGGCGCCAACGGCCAGGAGATCGATCATATCGAACTGAACGGTCCCGACCAGGAAACCGGTGGCGACGGCCGCAACTTCGTGCTCTGTCCTGGGATGGCCTACGACCGCTCGCCCTGCGGTACCGGTACCAGCGCGAAAGTGGCCTGCCTCGCCGCCGACGGCAAGCTGGATCCGGGTAAGGTGTGGCGGCAAACCGGCATCCTCGGCAGCATCTTCGAAGCGACCTACCGGCATGGCGAACGCGGCGTGCTACCACGCATCACCGGCAGCGCCCACGTCACGATGCACGGCACGATCGTGATCGACCAGGCCGATCCGTTGGCCTGGGGTATAGGCGCCGCGTGAGTACGTTCGACCTGATCGTGATCGGTGCCGGCATCGTCGGTGCAGCATGTGCCGAGCGTGCAACCGCCGAGGGGTTGAAGGTTGCCATCGTCGAACCGGGCATCGTCGGTGGCGGCGCCACCGCAGCGGCCATGGGACACCTCGTGGCGATGGACGACGATCCGGCTGAGTTCGCCTTGTCGCGCTATTCGCTGGCCTTGTGGGAAGCCTTTACCGATCTGCCTTCAGCCGAATTCAGCCGCTGCGGCACATTATGGGTCGCCAGCAACGACGACGAGTTCTCGCGCATACCCGCCAAGCTTGCGCGGCTCACCAAAGCCGGCGTCGAGGCGGAGCTCGTCGAAGCGGCGCGCCTGTACGAACTGGAACCGATGCTCGCTCCCGGATTGCGCGGTGGCCTGCGGGTTCCTCGCGAAGCGGTGGTCTACCCGCCGGCTGTCGCGCGCCACCTCGTGGATCGCGCCCTGGAACGTGGCGCCACGTTCCACGCGCAACACGCACTGCGCATGCAACCGGGCGGTGTGGCGCTGCAAGACGGTAGCGTGTTGCTTGGCCCCGTGCTCGTCGCCACCGGCTGCGCTCTACCCCGCCTGCTGCCCTCGCTGCCGATCCGTGCGCGCAAGGGGCATCTGGTAATTACCGAGCGCTACGCGCCCATGGTGCGGCATCAACTCCTTGAACTCGGCTATGCGGACAGCGCCCACGGCGCCGATGCCGCCAGCGTCGCCTTCAACGTGCAGCCACGACCGACGGGACAGATCCTGATCGGATCCTCGCGCGAATACGATGCGGTCGATACCGATGTGTCGATGGACATGGTCCGGCGCATGCTACTGCGCAGCTTTCGCTTCCTGCCGGGGCTGCGCGATCTCGACGCCCTGCGCATCTGGACCGGCTTCCGCCCGGTGAGCGTGGATGGACTGCCTTACCTCGGTCGCGTGCCCGGCATGGCCGATACCTGGGTCGCCGCCGGACACGAGGGTCTCGGTGTGACAACGTCGCTAGGTAGCGCTCACCTACTGATCGATCAGCTGCTTGCGCGCGCCACGGCGATCGACGCGACACCTTATGATCCCGCACGGGTGCTCTCGTGAACGGCGGTGAGGTCCGCCTGATCGTGGATGGCGTGCCCGTCGACGTGCCCGGGCGGATCAGTGTCGCCGCAGCGCTGCTCAGTCTCGGGCGTCCGTTCCGGCGCTCGCTGAATGGACAACGCCGTGCACCGTTGTGCGGCATGGGCGTGTGCTTCGAATGTCGTGTCCGCATCGACGACATCGCCCAGCAGCGCGCTTGCCAGGTCACCGTGCGCGGGGGTATGCGGGTGGACACGGATGGTTGAAACCTTCGACATCGCCGTGGTCGGTGCCGGACCGGCAGGATTGGCTGCCGCCACCGCTGCGGCCGGCGAGGGTCGCCGTGTCCTGCTCATCGATAGTCAGCCGAGGGCGGGCGGCCAGGTCTGGCGCCACGACGTCACGCACGGCTACCCCGCGCTCGCCGAACGGAGCATTCACGACGCCTTGTCCAAGCGCGGCGTGACGTGGTTGCCCGAGACCCAGGTGATCGCTGCGGAATCGGGCCATCTGCTCTTGCAGGATCCTCGTCGCGGCTACGTGCTCCCCTACCGTTCGCTCGTGATCGCAACCGGCGCACGCGAACTGCTGTTGCCGTTTCCGGGCTGGACGCTACCGGGTGTGGTAGGCGCAGGCGGTCTGCAGGCGCTGGCCAAACAGGGCTGGGCTCTGCGTGGACGCCGCGTACTGATCGCAGGCAGCGGCCCTCTCCTGCTGGCCGCCGCACATACCGCACGCCAGCATGGGGCCATCGTGCTCGGCATCCATGAACAGGCATCAGCCGCAACGATCCATCGCTTCGCGCGAGGGCTCTGGCGCTGGCCGGCCAAACTCACGCAGGCCGCATCGCTGCGGCTGTCGCTCGCCGGTATCGGTTACTACCCCGGCAGCATCGTTACCGCGGCGCTCGGCGACGATGCTCTTTCCGCCGTCGAGATCGAGGGCCCTCGCGGTCATGAACGCCTGGACTGCGACGTGCTCGCGGTTGGCTTCGGCCTCGTGCCTGACCTGACGCTGGCCCGACATCTGGGCTGCGCGACGCGCACGGATCACGTACATGCACAGGTGAACGTGGATTCCCTGCAACGAACGAGCCGTGCCGACACGTTCGCCGCGGGTGAAAGCTGCGGTATCGGTGGCCGCGACTGCGCTCGCCTGGAAGGCAAGATCGCCGGGCTCGCCGCGGCCGGGGTGCCCGTGCCCGCCGCGCTCCTGCGCCGCCGTGACCACGCGCGGGCCTTCGCCATCCATCTGCACCGTCACTTCGGCCTGTCACAGCGCGTACATGCCCTTGCCGGCAACGACACACTGGTCTGCCGTTGCGAAGACGTACCGCTCGGCGCAATCGGACCGTATGCGGACGCTCGCAGCGCAAAGCTCGCCACACGCTGCGGCATGGGTGCATGCCAGGGCCGTATCTGCGGCGCCGCGTTGACCGAGCTCGGCCATGGTCCGCGCACCGATTCACGTCCTCCCCTCTTTCCCGCCCGTTTGTCCACGCTGGGCGAACCGGATCTTCCTCCTTCCCTTCCTGTACCGAGAGGCATCCAAACATGAGCAACGCAACCTTCTGGCACGGCGTCCTCCCCGCTATCACTACGCCGTTCACCGCCGACGGTCAGGTCGATCACGACTTCCTCGCCAAGCATGCGGTGCAGATGCTCGACGCCGGTTGCAAAGGCATCGTGCCGCTCGGTTCGCTGGGCGAAGCGGCCACACTGAGCTTCGACGAAAAGACGGCCATCCTGCGCACGCTGGTCAAGGCGCTCGACGGCCGCGGTCCGGTGATCCCGGGTATCGCCTCGCTCTCCACCGACGAAGCCGTCCGCCTCGCGCGGGAGGCCAAAGCCATCGGCTGTTCGGCCCTGATGGTGCTGCCGCCCTACGTGTATTCCACCGACTGGCGCGAGATGAGCGCGCACGTGAAGGCCGTGATCGCTGCTACCGACCTGCCCTGCATGCTCTACAACAACCCGGTGGCCTATAAGACCGACTTCGCCCCGGCGCAAATCGCCGAGCTGGCAGGGCAATTTCCGAACCTGCAGGCCGTGAAGGAATCCTCCGCCGATGTACGTCGCTTTGCCGCGATTCGCGCGCTGCTCGGCGACCGCCTCGAATTGCTCGTCGGCATGGACGACGCCCTGGTCGAAGGCGTGAGCATGGGAGCTACCGGCTGGATCGCCGGTCTGGTCAACGCCTATCCCGCGGAATCGGTGAAGCTGTTCGAGCTGGCCCGCGACGGCGGGCCGAAAGCCGCTGAATCGCTGTATGCGTGGTTCCTCCCGCTGCTCCGCCTCGACACGGTGCCGACCTTCGTCCAGCTCATCAAGCTGGTGCAATCACGTGTGGGCATGGGCAGCGAAACCGTGCGTGCGCCGCGCTTGCCGGTTGCCGGTGCCGAGCGCGACGCGGCAATGAAAGTGATCGACCACGCGATCGCCACCAAGCCGGGGGCCTGACTCATGACTGACCAGCCACAGGTCCTGATCGGCGGTCGGTGGCGTGCCGCGGACGCGCCGACTGGCTCGTTCCGGGCGGAAGACCCCACGCGCGCCGAAGCGATCGGCCCGACCTTTCCCGTCAGTAGTGCCGCGGACGTAGAGGCGGCGCTCGTCGCCGCTTCTGCAGTTGCCGCCGAGCTGGCTGCGACGTCACCCGAACGTATCGCGGATTTTCTCGAGCGTTACGCATCGGCTATCGACGGCGATGCCGAGACACTCGTCGCGCTCGCCGCAGCGGAAACAGCGCTGCCCACCGAACCGCGCCTTCGGTCGGTGGAACTGCCACGCGCGAGCGGGCAGCTCCGCCAGGCAGCGCGCGCGGTGCGCGAACACAGCTGGAGCGATCCGGTGATCGACACGGCCAGTGGCCTGCGCGCGCACCGCGCACCGTTGGGCAAGCCGGTGCTGGTGTTCGGCCCTAACAACTTTCCGTTCGCCTTTAACGCGATCGCGGGTAGCGATTTCGCCTCGGCCATGGCCGCGCGCAACCCCGTCATCGCCAAGGCGCATCCCTCGCATCCCGCTACCTCGCGACGCCTGGCTGAGCTCGCCCACGAGGCACTCCTCGCCGCTGGCCTGCCCGCCGCGGCGGTGCAGATGCTCTACCACTTCGATAACGAGCTTGGCGTGCGCCTTGCTGCCGATCCCCGGCTGGGCGCGATCGGTTTCACGGGTAGCCGTGCCGGCGGGCTAGCACTGAAAGCGGCTGCGGATACTGCCGGCGTACCGATCTATGCCGAGATGTCGAGCGTCAATCCGGTCTTCCTGTTGCCGGGCGCGCTAGCCGAGAACGCCGAGGCGCTCGCTGCCGCGTTCTTCGCCTCCTGCACGATGGGCAGTGGCCAGTTCTGTACCAACCCCGGCATCGTCGTCGTCCCCGAGGGCGCCGCCGGTGACGCGTTCGTCGCCAGCGCCACTGGCCTGTTCGCCGATGCATCCCCGCGTCCACTGTTCTCGCGTGGCGTTCAGGACAACCTGGCGCGGGCCGTGCAAGGCCTGACCACGGCCGGCGCGCAGGTGCTCGCCGGTGGCGACATCGGTACGGGCATAGGCTATCGCTTCCAGCCGACGCTACTCAGCGTCGACGGCACCGACTTCGTCGACGACAAGGGTGCGCTGCAGGCCGAAGCCTTCGGCCCGGTCAGCCTGCTGGTTCGTGTCGATGGAGACGCGGCGTTTGTCGCCGTGGCAAAAGCGTTCGAAGGGAACCTCACCGGCACGCTTTACCGCGCAGCGGACGGTAGCGACGACGCACTCTGGAAGTCCATCGCGCGACATTTGCGCGAACGGGTGGGCAGGCTCATCGCCAACCGCATGCCTACCGGTGTGGCGGTCAGCCCCGCGATGAACCACGGCGGCCCGTTTCCTTCGACCAGCAACGCCGGTTTTACTGCGGTCGGCATGCCGGCGGCCATCCACCGCTTCACCATGTTGCACAGTTACGACAACGTCCCGGATACATTGCTCCCGGCGGAACTGCGCGATCACAACACCGTAGGTGTACAGCGGTGTATTGACGGTCGCTGGACCGATGCCGACGTCGGAGCCGGGGCGTGAGCGCGCAGATCGGTCATCTCTCGCCGGAGCTCGCACGGGCCGCCTGCACGCCCTGGACCGAGCTTGCACCACGGATCGCGAACGACGAGTACCTCGACCGTCTCGAGCGCGCGCAGCGTCTGCTCGATGCGATCGACGCGGACGCGTTGCTCGTCACGGCCGGCACATCGCTGCGCTACTTCACCGGCATCCCCTGGGGTGCCACCGAACGATTGGTCGCCATGTTGCTGCCCCGACGCGGCGAGCCAGTGATGATCTGTCCGGCCTTCGAGGAAGGTTCGCTACGTGCCGAGATGGCCCATCCGATCGCCATGGTGTTCTGGGAAGAGCATGAGGATCCCTACGCACTGGTGGCCGGCAGCATGGGTGTACGCGGCGCGGCCACACTGGCCCTTGATCCGGCCGCGCCGTTCGGCGTCTATACGGGGCTTCGCGAAATGATCGGTAGCCGCGCCATCGTCGATGCCGCACCGGTGATCGACGGTTGCCGAGCGCGTAAATCGGCGGCAGAGCTCGCGCTGATGAAGCAGGCGACGGCAATGACACTGAAGGTGCAGGCGCTCGCCGCCGGCATGCTTCATGAAGGCGTCGCCGCCGGCGAGGTCAAGCGCTTCATCGACGGCGCGCACCGCGCGCTCGGCGCCGACAACGGATCCACCTTCTGCATCGTCCAGTTCGGCGAGGCCACCTCTTATCCGCATGGCGTGCCGGGTGAGCAATACCTTCAACGTAACCAGGTAGTGCTGATCGATACCGGCTGCAGCGTCGCCGGGTACCAATCGGACATCACCCGCACCTATGTGTTTGGCACGCCGAACACGGAGCATGCGCGAATCTGGAACCTGGAGCGCGCGGCGCAACAGGCGGCATTCGATGCCGTGCGGCCCGGTGTCCCCTGTGCCGATATCGATACCGCGGCACGGCGCGTGATCGAAGCCGGCGGTCTCGGGCCGGACTATCGCCTGCCTGGACTACCGCATCGCACCGGTCATGGCTGCGGTATGGCCATCCATGAGGCGCCTTACCTTGTGCGCGGCAACAACGCACCCCTGGCGCCGGGCAACTGCTGTAGCGACGAACCCATGATCGTCATCCCAGGCCGTTTCGGTATTCGCCTCGAGGACCATTTCTACGTGACCGAGGAAGGCGGTGCCTGGTTCACCGAGCCATCGCCGTCGATCGACCAGCCTTTCGCCAAGGGACTCGCATGACCCGTTTGACCGCCGTCCGCAGCCTCGTCGTCGCTTGCCTGCTCGCTGCACGGTGCTCCACCGCGCTCGCCGCGACCGACCTCCAAGTGGATTTCGACGCCCTCGTGGCCGAGCGCTGGGAATACCAGCTGAAGGAAAGCCCCGAGCTGGCCACGACGATTGGCGATGACCGTTACAACGACCGCTGGACCGACTACTCACTGGCTCACGTCGTCGTCGATCGTGACGCGACAGCTTCCTTCCTGCGTCGATTCCAGGCCGTCGACGTCTCCCGTCTCGACGAGCAACGTCGCCTCAGCCAGGCAATGGCCGTGCGTGAGTTGAAGGACCACCTCGAGGCGATCCGCCTGAAGAACCACGAGATGCCGCTGGATCAGCTCGGCGGCGTGCAACTGCAGCTGCCTGGCTTCGTGCCCACCATTCCGTTTGACAGTACGCGCCATTACGAGGATTACCTCGCGCGGCTGAAAGCTATCCCCGGTATCGTCGACCAGCTCATCGCGGCGTCGCGCCAGGGCATGGCCGACGACCTCATGCAGCCGCGCTACCTGCTCGAGAAGGTCGCCGTGCAGGCGCGACACATCGCGGATCCGGCCGGTGAAGCGAACGTCTTCGGCCAGCCTGTCGCGCACATGCCGGAGAGCGTTCCGGCGAAAGACAGGCAACGCCTGAAGCAGGCTATCCTCACCGCGGTCGATCAGCAGGTACGTCCCGCTTACCGCAAGCTGGCCGACTTCGTCGCAAACGAATATGCCCCGCGCGGTCGCCTACAGGAGGGCATCTGGTCACTACCCGACGGCGACGCACGCTACCGCTTCGCCATCCATACGCAGACCACTACCGACCTCGATCCGAAGCGCATCCACCAGATCGGCCTCGACGAGGTGAAGCGCATCGAAGGCGAGATGACCTCCATTGCCCATCAGTTGGGTTACGCAAGCCTGCCCGCCTTCCGCGCTGCGATGGAAAAGGACCGCACGCGTTACGCCACGTCACGCGAGCAGATTCTCAATGGCTACCGCCAGTACATCGCCGGCATGCAGCCCGAACTGCCGAAGCTGTTCGGCCACCTGCCGACCACTGCACTGTATGTGCAGGCGGTGGAGACCTATCGCGAGAAAGATGCACCCGGTGCCGAGTACCACCAGGGCACCCCGGACGGCAAACGCCCCGGTGTCGTCTTCGTCAATACCGGCGATTTCGCCCAGCGCACGCTCTATACGATCGAAGACACCGCCTACCACGAAGGCGTGCCGGGCCATCACCTGCAAATCTCCATCGCGCAAAACCTGCCGTTGCCGCCCTTCCGCCAGCAGGCCGGCTACAACGCATACATCGAAGGCTGGGCACTCTATGCGGAGCGCCTCGCGAAGGAAGTCGGTTTCTACAAGGATCCATACAACGACTACGGCCGGCTCAGCGGCGATCTGCTGCGTGCCGATCGCCTCGTGCTGGACACCGGTGTGCACGCACTGCACTGGACGCGCAAGCAGATGATCGACTTCTTCCACGCACACCCCGCTGAAGACGAGCCCAGCATGCAGGCGGAGACCGATCGCTACATCGCATGGCCAGGTCAGGCGCTGGGCTACAAGCTCGGCCAGTTGAAGTTCCTGGAACTGCGGCAGCGCGCGGAGAAGGCGCTCGGCGCTGCCTTCGACATCCGGGCCTTCCACGACGAGATGCTCTCGGGCGGCGCGATGCCGCTGGATCTGCTCGACGCACGCACGGACGCATGGATCGCCAACATCAAGGCCTCGACACCCACCCATCACTGAACGGAGCGTCACGTGCCCCAGTACCTCGCCCGTCTTGCCTGCCTGTTGGGCATCGCCACGTTCGCCGCCCCCGTGCTCGCCGACGACGCGACCCACCGCTTCCACGACATCACCGACCGGGAATGGTCCTGGCGGCAGGCGCAGTTCGCTGGTGCGGACGACGAGGACGGCCCGGCGAGGCCGTCCGACACGTTGCCAAAAGCGGATGCAGCGACCCAGGCGGCACGTCAGCGTTACTGGAGTGAGGTGCTCGACCAACTGCAGGCCATCGATCCGAAGCGACTGACGGGCGGGGACCCAACTAACTACGCCGTGTTCCGTCAGCAGATCGAAGTGTTGCTCACCGACCAGCGCTTCATGACCTGGCAGATGCCCTTCAACGCCGACTCGGCGTTCTGGAGCAACCTCGGCTTCAGCGCGCGGGCCACGTTCACCGATGCTGCAGCTTACCGCCACTACCTCGGCCGGTTGCACGACGTGCCTCGCTACTTCGACGAGCAGATCGCTGCCATGCGTCTCGGTCTGACACGCGGCTTCACGCAACCCAAGCTCGTTGTCGCCAGCCAGTACGACGGGATCCGCTCGGTCGCCGACGAGGCCGACGAGGCGAACCTCTTCTACACGCCATTCAGGAAAATGCCCTCGACCATTCCCGCGGCGGAGCAGACACGCCTGCGTGACGAGGCGCGCAAGGCAATCGCGCAACAGGTGCGCCCCGCGTACGCGAAGCTGTTGGCCTTCATGCGCGATGAGTACTACCCAAAGGCCCGCGACGGTCTTGCCGCCGAAGACCTCCCTGATGGCAAGGCCTTCTACCGCGCACAGATTCTCGAGTACGCCACGCTGGATATGAGTCCCGACGACATCCATGCGCTCGGTCTGAAGGAGATGGCGGACATTCACGGACAGATGCTCGCGATCATGCGCGAGGTGGATTTCAAGGGCAGTTTTTCCGAGTTCCTTCACTTCCTGCGCACGGACCCGCGGTTCTATGCAAAGACTCCCGAGGAGTTACTCAAGGATGCCGCCTGGATCGCCAAGGAGGTCGACGCCGTGGTCGGCGATTACATCGGGCTGTTGCCGCGGCGCCGCTTCGCGATCGAGCCCGTGCCGGACGATCTTGCGCCAATCTACACGGGTGGACGCGGCGGCCCCGGCATTTACCTGGTCAATACCTATAACCTCCCGGCGCGACCGCTCTATTCCCTGCCCGCGCTGACACTGCACGAATCATCGCCCGGGCATGCCTTGCAGATGCCACTGGCCGCCGAAACGACAGGCCTTCCCGACTACCGTCGGTTCAACTACATCTCCGCGTACGGTGAGGGTTGGGCCCTCTACTGCGAATACCTCGGTCAGGAGATGGGTATCTACCACACGCCCTACGAGCGCTTCGGCTACCTCAGCTACCAGGCATGGCGCGCGGCGCGTCTCGTCGTCGACACTGGCATCCATCACCTGCACTGGACACGCGAGCAGGCACGGCAGTACCTGCGCGACAATACCGCGCTGGCCGAGCACGAGATCGATACGGAAGTGGACCGCTACATCGCGTGGCCGGCGCAGGCGTTGTCTTATTACCTGGGTGAGATGGCTATCCGCGAAGGTCGCGCCCGTGCCGAGAAAGCGCTGGGCGAGCATTTCGACATTCGCGCATTTCACGACACCGTGCTCGCCACCGGTTCGGTGCCGCTTCCGGTCCTGAACGAACGGATCGACGCCTTTATCGCAGATGGCGGCAAGTCTCCGCATAGCCAGGGAGTCCATTGACCATGACCGATGCATCGCAAGGCCATTTTCAGAAGCGGCTCACCCTGGTCGATCTCACCTTCATCGGACTGGGCGCGATCTTCGGCTCGGGCTGGCTGTTCGCGGCCGGGCATGTCGCCGCGCTGGCCGGTCCGGCAGGCATCCTCTCGTGGTTGATCGGAGGCGCGGCGGTTCTGCTGCTCGGGCTGGTCTATTGCGAGCTGGGCGCCGCCCTGCCACGCGCGGGCGGCGCGGTGCGTTACCCGGAGTACTCGCATGGCGCGCTGCTCGGCTCTCTCATGGGCTTCATCACGCTGATCGCGTTTTCGAGCCTGATCGCTATCGAAACCGTGGCCTGCCGGCAGTACGCCGCGGCATGGCTGCCCGCGCTGAACGTGCCGGGCAGCACACATGCGAGTGTGTTCGGCTGGTTCGTCCAGCTGGCCCTGCTCCTCGTGTTCTTCGCGCTGAATTACTTCAGCGTGAAGACGTTTGCCAAGGCCAACAACGTCATCAGCGTTTTCAAGTTTGTCGTGCCGGTTCTGGTAGTCGTGGTGCTGCTGACACATTTCCACCCGGGCAACCTGAGCATCCATGGGCTCGCACCCAACGGCCTGTCCGGCATCGAAGCCGCGGTATCCGCCGGCGGCATTATCTTCGCCTACCTCGGACTCACGCCCATCGTCTCGGTGGCCAGCGAAGTACGCGATCCGCAGCGCACGATTCCCATCGCGTTGATTCTTTCCGTCCTGCTCTCGACGGTGATTTACGTACTGCTGCAACTCGCCTTCCTCGGCGGTATCCCCACCGACATGCTGGCCGGCGGTTGGAGCGGCATGGACAAGGCCTTCGCCCTGCCCTATCACGACATCGCGCTCGCCCTCGGCTTCGGCTGGCTGGCCACCCTGGTGGTATGCGACGCGGTGATCTCGCCCAGCGGCACGGGCAACATCTACATGAACGCGACGCCGCGCATCGTCTACGGTTGGGCGCGCAGCGGCGGCTTCTTCCCGATGCTGACGCGGATCGACCGTCAGTCCGGCATCCCCCGCCCGGCACTGTGGCTGACCCTTGCTCTGTCGATCTTCTGGACGCTGCCGTTTCCCTCCTGGGAGGCGCTGATACAGGTGGTCTCCGCCGCGCTGGTGCTGAGCTATGCGGTAGCGCCGGTGACGGTCGCCGCACTGCGACGCAGCGCGCCGGAACTCGAACGTCCCTTCCGCGTCCGCGGCTTCGCCGTGATCGGCCCTGTCTCATTCGCGGTCGCCGCGCTGATCGTCTATTGGTCGGGCTGGAGCACGGTGTCCTGGCTGCTCGGCCTGCAGATCGTCATGTTCGTCGGCTACGTCGTTGTCAAGCGCGCCACCGGCGCGGCGCGCGAGGTTCTGGCCCAGCAGGTTCGCTCGTCGCTCTGGCTGGTCGGCTTCTATCTGCTGATCATGCTCGTCTCGGCGCTGGGCACGTTCGGCGGTAACGGCAGTCTGGCGCATCCCTGGGACTCGGTAACGGTGCTGGTGTTCTCCACCCTGATCTACTACTGGGGCGCGTCGACGGGACTACCCGCATCAGCGCTCTCGCTGGACGACGACGATGAGTGACCGCGAGGGCGTACCAATGGCCCGCCGCGATTTCCTGCGTACGCTGGCGGCGGCAAGCGTCGCGGTCGGTGTCACGCCGTTGTCGGCCGAAGCCCTGTGGCGCGATAACCCTGCGTCACCACCCGCCAGCACCCCACCTCCACCAGCACCTCGCGTGCCGCTCGACGCGCTTTCGCTGAAGGGCTACACCGTGCTTCCCGGTTTCCAGCGTGATGGCAGCGCCTGGCGTGTCGAGGAGGATCTGCGCACGACGGAGGGTTCGCTCGTGCTGACCGACGGCACGCAAGCCGTCGTCCTCGGTAAGCGTACCGAAGCGACCTGGGACGAGGCGGCGCAACCGTATCTCGGTCTCACGCTGGCGGACATCGCTGTCGCCGGCCCTGATCTGCTCGCAGACCGCCTGCTCGCCCATGGCGAGCCCGACGAGACCCAGGTGCGGCTGGCGACGCCGCTGCCCGCGTCCGTGCTCGATCCGGAGAATTACTACGGTCGCCTGCCCTGGACAACCTTCGTCGGCACACGGCGATGTGCGGACACCATGCCGGTCTACACTTCAGGGAGCACGCGGGGCTACCACGCCGATCAGGTATTTGCCGATCTGCACGACCCGAAAAAGGTCGCCCGCCGTCGCGAAGGCCTGCTTGGCGGCTGGCTGCCGGCCGTGCATAAGGTGGTACCTATCGACGAACACCGCTGGTACGACGTCATCGTCTTCGCCGACGTCGACGCCACCGACCGCTTCGTCGTGCAGACCTGGCACCGAACCGCGCTGGTCGAGCGGGGCCGCTTCACCAAGGTCGTCTACGGCCATAGCTACCCCGCCTATCCTCCGCGGCGCGAACCACCCTCCGCCGAGGCGTTCTATGCAGCACTGCTGCGTTTTCACGACGCCTGGCACGCCGAGCTCGCCGACGTCGCCCGTGCGGAGATCGCCGCACCGGGCTGGGTCGACATGGCGCGCTATGCGTTCGCACGCGAACTGGTAGTGCGTCCGGACGGCACCTATCCGCGCTACGGCGCCGTCGATCGCGATTACGCCGGCAACGAATACGACGGTTTCCAGGACACCTTTACCAGCTCGCTGTACGCCAACCTCGAATGGGGCCGGTTCACCCAGGCCGCCGCAGTGTTCGACGGCTATTTCAACGACTTCGTCTACGACGACGGCATGATCAACATGCGCGGTGCGGAAACAGCGCAGTTCGGCCTCACGTTGTCCCTGCTGGCACGCTATGTCGCGTACACCGGCGACGTGGCGCTGTGTCGCAAGCACCAGCGCAAGATCGAAGCGACCGCCGCGATCCTCATCGAACTGCACGATGCCTCGCTGCAGCTTCCGGCAAACGATCCCGGCCACGGCCTCATCCACGGCTGGAACGAATCGGACGCCTGCCTGTTTCCGGATCCCTCGCTGTGGTGGAAACCGTATTTCGCGAACAGCGCGCTGGCTGCGCGTGGTCTCGCCGACCTTGCCACCACATGGCCTCGCATCGCTCCCGATGGCGGCTCCAACGCATCCCTTTGGGCGTCGCGCGCAGACACGCTGCGTGAATGCGTGGTCGCCAGCGTTCGCGCAAACGTGCGCCACGACCTCCAGCCGGCCTATATCCCACCCCTTCCCGGGGTCAAGCAGACCTTCCGCGAAGCACTCGCCACCGAGCATCCCAGCGAACAGCAGTGGCCGCACCGCGCATATGCGGAACTGCTGCAAGGCGACATCCTGCCCGACGACCTCGCGCATCTCGTGATCGACGCGATGCGCGGCCACGGCGCGACCAGCCTCGGTGTCGTCGCCAACATCGGCCCTGTCGACCCAAAGAGCCGTGACATCCTGGGCTTCATTTCCTACGGCTACGCGCAGCAGCTGCTTCGGCTGGGCCGCATCGACGAGTACCTGCTGTTCCTCTACACACACCGCTACCACGCACATACGCCGGGCAGCTGGACGGCTGGCGAGGTCACCGATATCTCGGGCGGCATGCCGCTGTTCTGCATGCCCGCGCAAATGACTATTCCACTTCTGCTGCGCTGGGCCTTCGTCTTCGAGGACAGCGCGGGGGACAGCCTGCTGCTCGGCCGCGCGTTGCCGCATGCGTGGCTCGCCCAGGGTCCCGTCTCGATGACTGGCGCGCCAACCCGCTGGGGACGTTGCGATCTGCGCGTGGAGCTGGCGCACAACCGGATATCGGCCAGCGTGACGCTGCCGCACGAGGCCACGCCACGCGAGACCTGGCTCACCCTGCGCGTGCCGCCTGGCCGCAAGGCGAACGTCGTGCAGGTCGATAGCCAGCCGGCCCGCGACGACGATCGGCGCGGCGACGCTGTGCGTCTTCACGGGCAGCCCGGCCAACGTATCGTCGTGACATTGTCACTGGATTGAGATGAGGTATGCGGTATTCCGCACCGACCGTCCGCAAATGACACAAGACGGCATACCCGTGTGACGGCACGATGAAAGCGTGCATCGGGGGATGCGCAAGTCAACGGGGAGCGGCATGCAGGGTTCCGACAAACGCAGGCGATTTCTGAAAACAGGTGCGATGGCCTTCGCTGGAGCGCTGACCGCACCGCGCCTGCGCGCTTTCGACACCGCCGATCCGTCCAGCACGGCCGCTGGTGCGGCCCGCGAAAAACCGGTGTGCCGGATGCAGCCTTTCGCATTGAACCAGGTCCGTCTGCTCGAGAGCGACTTCAGCCGCGCCGCGACAATCAACCTCGACTATCTGCACAGCCTACCCGTCGACCGCCTGGCCCACAGCTTTCGCGTGCAGGCCGGTCAGCGCTCCACCGCGCAGCCACTCGGCGGTTGGGAGAAACCGGACTGCGAACTCCGCGGCCATTTCAGCGGCGGCCACTACCTCTCCGCTGCAGCGCTCGCCTGGGCGGCCCACGGCGACACCACGATGAAGGCGCGTGGGGATGAACTCGTCGCCATCCTGGCCCGTTGCCAGCGACCGAACGGTTACCTCAGCGCGTTCCCCGAAACGTTCTTCGACCGGCTCAGTGCTGGCGAAAAGGTCTGGGCCCCGTTCTATACGATCCACAAGATTCAGGCCGGCATGCTGGACATGTACCGGCTGGCCGGTAACAAACAGGCCCTTGCGGTGGCGACAGGCATAGGCAACTGGACGGTGCGCTGGCTCAACGGTTTATCTGATACGGAAGTAGCGCACATCCTCAAGACCGAATACGGCGGCATGAACGAGTCGATGGTCGAACTTTTTGCCATCACCGGTAACACGCGTTATCTGGATGCCGCTCACCGCTTCGATCAGGCATCGCTATTCGAGCCGCTCGCCGCCCATCGCGATGAGCTGAAGGGGCTGCACAGCAATACCCAGATTCCCAAGGTGATCGGCGCGGCGCGACGCTATGAGCTCACCGGCGAGCCACGCTATCGCCGTATCGCGGAGTTCTTCTGGGAGACAGTGACGCAGAACCGCACCTATGCAACCGGCGGCTCCAGCAACGACGAGTTCTGGAACACCGGTCCCGGCGACCTGAAGGATCAGCTGGGCCTCTACGCCGCCGAATGTTGCGTGGCCTACAACCTTCTTAAACTCACCCGCCACGTCTATGCCTGGAACGGCGATCCGCGCGCCTTCGACTACTACGAGCGCAACCTTTACAACGCGCGCCTGGGCACCCAGGACGCGCAGGGGATGAAGCTCTACTACTACTCGCTGCAACCGGGCGGTGCAAAGTTCTATAACTCACCCACGGATTCGTTCTGGTGCTGTACCGGCAGCGGCGCCGAAGAGTTCGCGCGCTTCAACGACGCGATCTACTTCCGTGACGGTGACGCGCTGCATGTCAACCTGTTCATCGCCTCCGAGCTGGACTGGCCCGAACTCGGCCTCACGCTTCGCCAGGAGACAGACTTCCCACGCGAGGCCGCAACGCGCTTCACGCTCACTCTGGCGCAACCACGAGAGATCGCCTTCAACCTGCGCGTTCCGTCGTGGATCGAGCCCGGCGCGAAGGTGGAGATCAATGGCCAGGTGCAGGACATGTTCGCCTCGCCCGGCAGTTACCTCACTATCAAGCGCACCTGGCACTCCGGCGACCGTGTTTCGCTGACGCTGCCCATGGCACTGCGTCGCGTGCCGCTGCCCGGTGACGACAGCCTGCAGGCCGTCATGCTCGGGCCGATCGTCCTTGCCGCGCGACTCGGTGCGAAGGGACTCACGCACGACCAGCAATACGGCAAGTACGACGCCGGCCCGTCGCCGGAACCGAAACCACAGCCTGCCCCGCAGGTGGCATCCGATGAGGCTAATCCGCTCGGCTGGCTGGTTCCGGCGGAGAAGCCATTGACGTTCCACGCGAGGACACGCCACGGCGTGGTCGAGGTCGCACCGCTCAACACGATTCAAGGGGAACGCTACGCCGTGTACTGGCAGACCGAAGAGGCTGCCGGCGGCGTTGGCTGATACCGGGCAAGCGGCTTAGCGCCGCTCGCTGAGGAACCCGCACCGGGCCCGGTGCGATGCGTTCGCGCGCAGGGATTCGCTCCACACCTCCACGACCGGTCGCACGACCAGCCGTCGGGCTTCTGCACCCTTTCGCCACCGCCACCGAGGAAAGCCATGTATTTATGTCATAGCAAGAAGCTGCATGCTGCCCTCTGCCTCGCCCTGATGGGCGGCACGGGCCTCGTCCACGCACAGGATGGCCCCACAGCAACCACCTCCGATGCGAAGACACTGGAAGGTGTCACGGTCACCGGCTCGCGCATCCGCCGCGTCGATGCCGAGACCGCCAATCCCGTCATCACCCTCGATCGCGCTGCCATCGAAGCCACGGGCAAACCGACCCTGGGCGATCTCGTCCAGGAGTTGCCCTCCATCGCGGGCAATGCGACCAATCCCAATACCAACAACGGCGGCGGCACCGGTGCGTCGACGGTCTCACTGCGCGGCCTGGGCGAGAAGCGCACGCTGATCCTCGTCAACGGCGTACGTCTGGCCTATAACGACATCAACGCCATTCCCGCCAGCATGATCGAGCGCATCGAAGTGCTCAGCGATGGCGCCTCCGCTGTCTACGGATCGGACGCCATCGGTGGTGTGGTCAACTTCATCCTGCGCGACCGCTACGACGGCGTGCAGGTCTCCAGCGACTTCGGCACCAGCAAGCGTAGCGATGGCGACCGCCGCAACTTCGCGCTCACCGCCGGTCACACCGGCAGCAACTACAGCGTCATTGCCGGCCTGTCGTACAGCGACATCGACGCGGTCTCGGCGGCCGCGCGCAACTATTCGAAGGACGCGCTCTACCTGGTCGACGGTGCATCCGTGAAGCAGGGTTCGTCCGCCACGCCAGGTGGCTCGGTCAACTTCAACGACGGTTCGGCGGCGTCCCAGGCCCTGGCCGCTTCGTCCGGCTGCTCTCGGGTCACCCTCAACCCGGGTGTCGCGGGACAGACCGGCCGGGGCGACTTCCATTGCTATGCCAGCGGCGACTCGTACAACTATCAACCGTACAACCTGCTGCAGACACCGCAGAAGCGCACGAATGCCTTCGTGCTGGGCAAGTACCAGATCACGCCGGACGTACAGGCCTATCTCAACGGTTACTTCAGCAAGACAAAATCGTCGTCGGTCATCGCGCCAATCCCCATCTTCGCCAACGGCGACAACTTCCTCGTTTCCGCCAACAGCTACTACAACCCGTTCGGCGTGAACTTCGGTACCGACCGGACCACCGGCACCTCGTACAACGATCTCAACACGCGCGCCACCGTGCTCGGCAACCGCAGCTACCAGTACAACACGTACAACCTGCAGCTCAATCCCGGCCTGCGCGGCTCGTTCGGCAACAGCACCTGGCAGTGGGACGCCGACATCAACTACGGCCGGGTACGGCAGATCTCGCGCAACAACGGCTTTCTCGACTACGACAAGTTCAACCAGGCCGTGGGACCGTCGTTCCGCGACACGGACGGCACCGTGCGCTGTGGCACGGCGGGCAACGCAATCGCCGGCTGTACACCGCTGGACATCTTCAATCTCAACTCGGCATCCAGCCTCGCCACGCTGCAGTCGATGATCGTCAATCCGTCCGTCAGCACCGTCTATACCGTGAAACAGTTTGAAGCCAGCGCCAACGGCGATCTGTTCGACCTGCCGGCGGGTACGGTCAGTCTGGCCACCGGCTTTTCCTATCGCAAGGAAAGCACGTCGACCCAGGCCGATCCGCTGTGGACCGCCGACGAAAACGGCCTGTGCGGTGTCATCGAGTACTGTGGCACCACCCTGGCGGGCAGCTTCAACGTGAAGGAGGCCTATGCCGAAGCGCTGGTACCCCTGCTTTCCGACCTGCCTGGCATCCGATCCCTCAACCTGACCGTGGGCTCGCGCTGGTCCGACTACAGCACCGTGGGCAGCAAGACCAACAGCAAGATTGCACTCGAGTGGCGCCCGGTGGACGACCTCCTGCTTCGCGGGACGGTGTCCCAGGTCTTCCGTGCACCCAATACCACCGAGCTCTATGCCGGTGTGGCGGGTGACTCGGCCACCGCCAACGATCCCTGCAACGGCTACACCGGCGGCCACACGGCTGCCTGCGCCAACGTGCCGGTGGACGGCTCCTACCGACAGGCGGATGGCCAGGTCTCCGGCAAGGCCTCAGGCTCGGTGGTCGCTGGCTACCAGCTCAAACCCGAAACCGGCCGCTCCTACGACATTGGCCTGGTCTACGATCCGCACTGGCTCGAAGGCCTGTCGGTGAGCATCGACAGCTGGAAAATCAACCTGCAGGACACAATCTCCAGCGTGTCCGCGCAGACCGTGCTTAACCAGTGTTACGCCAATCCGGACAGCGCCTTCTGTCCGCTGATTCACCGCAACGGCAACGGCACGATCAATTACGTCGCCGAGCCCACGGTAAACCTCGGCAAGCTCTGGGCCGCGGGCACCGATGTCGGATTCGCCTATCGCTTCCCCGAGTCTCGCTACGGCAAGTTCAATGCCTCGCTCAACGGCACGTACATGAAGCGCTACGACATTAACCCGGATACGACCGACACGAGCTCCGTCGTGATCCACAACGCAGGTATCTACACCTATTCCTACGGCAACTTCCCGCGGTGGCGTGCGCTCGGCACACTGAACTGGTCGCTGGGCAACTGGAGTGCATCGTGGCGGCTGCGTTACGTCGGCCGCACCCAGGTCGGCAGTGCCGACCTCGACCAGGGCCTTTCGGCCGACTCCGCCCTCCCGGGTGTCGAGCGCAAGATCGGTGCATACGTCTATCACAACGTGCAGGTAGCTTATCGGGTCGAACCCTGGCACACCCGTTTCGAACTGGGCGTGGACAATCTCGCCGACAAGCAGCCGCCCCTGTTCTTTTCCAACAACGTCAACAACGCCAACACCGACGTCGCCACGTACGACCTGCTCGGCCGCTACTACTGGGTCCGTGCCACGGTGTCGTTTTGATTCGCGTTTTCTTAGCCGTGTGTTGCCTTTCCGTGGCGAGTGCCCCCGCGCTCGCCACGGACGCGCCAGTGGTCGTGCACGACAATGGGCGGCACGCGCTGCAAGTCGACGGAAAGCCTTACACCGTGCTCGCGGTGCAGTTACACAACTCCAGCGCGTGGCCCGCCGTGCTTCCCGAGGTGTGGGACGAGGTGCTCGCGCTTCATCCCAATACGCTCGAGGCGCCGGTGTACTGGGAGCAGTTCGAGCCTTCACCGGGCCGCTACGATACGACCAACCTCGATACCCTGATCGCGGGCGCACGCTCGCATGGATTGCGCCTCGTCGTGCTCTGGTTCGGTAGCTGGAAGAACGGTCAGATGCACTATGTGCCCGAATGGATGAAATCCGACCCCGCGCACTATCCCCGCGTGCTCGACGAACACGGCACGCCGCAGGAGGACCTCTCCCCTTATGCAGCATCCAACCTGCATGCGGACCAGACAGCCTTCGCCGCGCTGATGGGCCACCTGCGTAAAGTCGACGGCGACCGGCACACGGTGATCATGGTGCAGGTGGAGAACGAACCCGGCAGCATCGGGGCCATTCGCGATCATTCGCCCGCGGCGGAGCGCGCGTTCGCCGAGCCTGTACCAGCCGATCTCGCCCAGACCCTGCACAAGACCGTGGGCGGCTCGTGGACGGCGACCTTCGGCGCCGATGCCGACGAGCAGTTCAACGCCTATGGCATCGCGCGCTATATCGACCAGGTGGCTGCCGCAGGTAAGGCGCGCTATGCCTTGCCGATGTACGTCAACACGTGGCTCCGTTACAAGGGCAAGCACCTGCCAGGGTACGACTACCCAAGCGGTGGCGCGACCTGGAACGTGCTCGACACATGGAAGGCCAGCGCGCCGCATATCGATCTGATCGGTACCGACCTCTACAGCACCGACTACCGCGAGTTCACCAAGGTGGTCGGACAGTACACGCGGCCGGACAATCCGCCGTGGATCTCCGAGACAGGTTATGAGGCCGGCAACGCGCCCTACCTCTTCCATGTGCTCGCGCAAGGCGGTGTCGGTTTCTCGATCTTCGGTATCGACCACGTCGCCGACACGCCCGAACGCAAGGCAGCTACGGACGCGCATGCGCGCAACTTCGCGCTGCTCGGGCCGATCCAGGGGTTGGTAGCTGACGCCGCTTTCCACGGCACACTCAAGGCGGCCGTCGAACAACGCGGCCAACCGGCGTCGGATCTTGCGCTGGCTGGCGGATGGAAGGCGCACGTGTCGTACGGCGCCCCAACCTGGGGCGACGCACCGCCTGAGCTTCCCGGTACCCCAACCACAAACGGCCACGTGATGCTGCTGCCGTTGGGCAAGGACGAGTACCTGCTCATCGGCTTCAACGCCCGCGTCGAGTTCGAGCGTGATCGCGCCGACGGACGCATGGGGCAGCTGCTCCGCGTCGAGGAAGGACGCTACGAAAGCGGCGCCTGGCAGCCGCACCGATGGTGGAACGGTGACGAGACGGATTACGGCATCAACCTCGGTGACCGCCCTGTCTACCTCAAAGTCCGGTTAGGCGACTACTGACATGAATGTACGTAAGCTTCCCCTATAAGCAGACACACAGAAACTAGAACTTCTGGCATCTGACGACGTCAAGCCGCCCACAGTTCTATTTTTGAAGTGTCTGCTTGACGGGGGAGCTTACGAGTTCCGAGATGTGGAAATCATGGCACCTCAAGCCTTTTTCAGAAAGCACACCTTGAGCACAAGACCCTTGATCTTGTCAGAGCTCCCTTCGATGTGCTCGGCATCGCCTTCCACCAGGCGAATATTGCGGATGACCGAACCCTGCTTGAGCGGGATAGACGAGCCCTTGACCTTCAGGTCCTTGATCACCACAACGGTGTCGCCGTTGTTGAGTACGTTGCCGTGGACATCACGCACCACGGCGTCACCCTCCTCGGCATGTGCCGACCGCTGGGGCCATTCGTGCGAGCAATCCGGACAGACGTAATTGTCACCGTCGGGGTACGTGTTCTCCATGCCGCAAAGCGGACAAGCTGGGATATCGGACGTTTCCAAGGGAAAGCTCTCTTATCTGGGTGGCCCTAAAGAATAACCGCGAACCATCCTGTTTAACGCACCAACCGGTCTCGCAACAGACCAGCCCGTTCCAGCGGTAGATACGCCAACGCCGCCAGGTGCGAGTGAATGCGCTTGAGATCGCGCAGAATACGCAGGTAGACGTCGCCTCCACCGCCATCGCGGCGTTCACGTAACGCGCGAATGTGCCGCTCTGACGCATCGCTCTCCAGGCGCCACAGCATTTCCTTGCGCGCCACCAACAGCTGTGCGGCGCGCAGGTCGCCGCGCATGAATACGGCGAGCCCGAGGCGCAGACTTTCCATCACCAAGCCATGCATCGCAGCCAGATCCTGGATGTCGTCACCCGAGAAATCCTGACCACGTTCGGCCTTCTTTGCGGCGAACTCCATCAGATTATTGGCTGTGATATCGCCGATGTGTTCAAAGTTGATCACAAAGGCAAGAATCTCCTGGCTGCGCTCGCCGTCCTCTTCATTCAAGGCCTCGCCGCCCAAGTCCGTCAGGTACTGGCGGATGGCCATGCCGAGTCGATCGAGCCAGGGATCCATGCGGCTGATCGCCGCGGCACGGACTCGGTCATCCTTGCCAAACACTTCCACCAGCCCTTTCAACATGCCTTCGACCATGTCGGCCATGCGCATGGACTCGCGTGCGGCGTTGGCCAGGGCCACGTTAGCCGAATCCAGCGCTCCTTCGTCAAGGTACTGGGGCACGCCCGGATCATCCGGCCGCGGCGGATCGGGCAGCAGACGTACCAGTAGCTGGCCCATGCGCTCGACGGGCAGAATGAACAAAGCGGCCAGGCCAAGATTAAAGACCGTGTGAAAATTCACGGCAATGCGTGCGGGTGACGCACCCAGTGGCACCAGCCACTGCGCAAGCGGATGAAGCATCGGTAGGCAAACGACGCAGCCAAAGGCACGAACCAGCAGATTGCCCAAGGGGAGACGACGCGCCACGGGGGTACGGGATTCGAGCAAAGCCGGTATCGTGCCACCGAGATTGGCGCCCAGTACGAGTGCCAGCGCACCCGCCGCGTCCACCACGCCTGTGCTGGCGAGCGAAGCGATCAGCAGCACCATGGCAACGCTGGAATGGAACAGCCAGGTCAGTACGGCCGCCACCAGGACGGCCAGCACGGGCTCGGAGGCAAGGCTCTGCACGATCGCACGCAAGAACTGTGCGTTCTCCATCGGCGCCATCGCCCCCACCAACAGGTGCAGCGAAAGCAACATCAGGCCCAAGCCGATGGCCACGCGGCCCAGGTTTTCGAAACGCGCATCGTCGGTTCGCCGATGGATGGCGAAACCAAGCAGTATCAGTATCGGCGCAATCATCGAAATATCGAAGGACATCACCTGCACGATCAGCGTCGTACCCACGTTGGCACCGAGCATCACGGCCAGCCCGGGCGCCAGGCCAAGGAAGCCACTGGCGGCAAACGATGAGGCCATCAGGCCGGCTGCCGTACTGCTCTGCAGTAGCGCGGTGATACAGATACCGAAGGCGAATGCCGTCGGACGATGCCCCAGGTAGCGTCCCAACCAGCGGCGCAACGCGCTCCCATAGCCGCGCAGCACGCCGCTCGTGACCATGTGCGTGCCCCACAGGAGCAGCGCGACGTAGCCGAAAATGTCCAGCAGACTGAAGGTGCCTTTCATGGCAGATTCCTTAGATAACTTTCGGCGTCAGAGCCAGCGTACGTACCGGCGAATGTAGATTGTCTTCACGATCTGGGTCAGGACACAGTAGGTCAGCACGGTGACGGCGACCCAGCCGAAGTACACCGGCGGCAACGCGACGAAGCCAAACTTCGACCCCAACGAGGTGAACGGCAAGACCAGACCGATCAGAATCGTGGCGGTCGTCAACGCGAGGACCGGCGCCGAGGCGACACTCTGCAGGAACGGGATCCTGCGCGTACGGATCATGTGGACGATCAGGGTCTGGGTCAGCAGACTCTCGACAAACCAGCCGGTCTGGAAGAATGACTGGTGCCCGGGCGAGTTCGCGCCGAATACGTGCCAGAGCAGCAGATAGGTGGTGATATCGAAGATCGAGCTGACTGGGCCGATCCACACCATGAAACGGCCGATGTCACTGGCATCCCATTTACGCGGCTTACGCAGGTATTCGTCATCCATGCGATCGAAGGGGATCGACAACTGCGAGGAGTGGTACAGCAGGTCCAGCACCAGAAGTTGCAACGGCAGCATCGGCAGGAACGGCAGGAAAGCGCTCGCCACCAGCACCGAGAACATGTTGCCGAAGTTCGAGCTGGCGGTCATCTTGATGTACTTGATGATGTTGCCGAAGGTGATACGACCTTCGATCACGCCCTCCTCCAGCACCATCAGGTTCTTTTCCAGCAGGATGATGGAAGCCGACTCCTTGGCGATATCGGTGGCTGTATCCACCGAGATGCCCACATCGGCCTCGCGCAACGCCGGCGCATCGTTGATGCCGTCGCCCAGAAACCCGACCGTGTGGCCCTGGCGCTGCAGGGACTTCACGACACGTGCTTTCTGTAGCGGCGACATCTTGGCGAAGACAGTCGTTCGCTTGACCAGTGCATCGAGCGCATCGTCATCCAGGGGCTCGATGTGCTTGCCCTGCGCGGAGTGTTCCACGTCCAGGCCGACTTCACGGCAAATCTTGCGTGTCACCGCCTCGTTGTCGCCGGTGATGACCTTCACCTCGACGCCGTGATGATGAAGCGCGGCGATCGCCTTGCCCGCTGTATCCTTCGGCGGATCGAGGAAGGCCAGGCAACCCACCGCGATGAGGCCATTTTCATCCGCCACGCCATAGGGGCGGCCTGCCGGCGGCTGATACTTGATCGCCACCACCAGCACGCGCAGGCCGTCTTCATTGAGGCGGTGCGTCATCGCCTTGATCGCGGTCCGCTGCTCTTCGGTCATCGGCAGGATTTCATCGCCGGCCTTGGCGAGCGTACAGATCGATAGCATCTCCTCGACCGCGCCTTTGCACACGAGAAGATCCTGGGAGTTACCGCGACTCACCACGACCGACATCCGGCGGCGCTGGAAGTCGAACGGAATCTCGTCGACGATGTGGAAATGTGCCGCAGTGGTCTCGAGGTCACGATGCTCCAGCACCGCCTTGTCCATGAGGTTTTTCAGGCCAGTCTGGTAGCGGCTGTTGAGGTAACCGAACTCCAGTGCCTCGTCCGATTCTTCCCCGTACAGGTCGATATGACGTTCGAGAACGATCTTGTCCAGGGTAAGCGTGCCGGTCTTGTCCGTGCACAGCACGTCCATCGCGCCGAAGTTCTGGATCGCGTTGAGCCGCTTCACCACAACCTTCCGCCGGGACATCGCGATGGCGCCCTTGGCTAGGTTGGCGGTAACGATCAGCGGCAGCATTTCGGGTGTCAGGCCAACCGCCACGGACAGCGCGAACAGGAACGCCTGCAACCAGTCGTGCTTGTCCACGCCATTGATGACGAAGACGATCGGAACCATCACCGCCATGAAGCGAATCAGCAACCAGCTCACGCTTTTGACGCCACGATCGAAGCTGGTCTGTATGCGCTTTCCGACGACATTACGTGCCAACGAGCCCAGATAGCTGCGCGGCCCCGTAGCCACCACCACGGCCGTTGCCGTGCCACTGACCACGTTAGTGCCCATGTAGCAGACACTCGGAAGATCCAGCGGGTTGTCCGCTGCACCCGGCTCTGTCTCACCGGAGATATCGTGACGGGAGGGTGCGGCCTTCTCCACCGGTAACGATTCGCCGGTGAGGATGGCCTGGCTGATGAAGAGGTCCTTTGCACTCAACAGGCGCAAGTCGGCCGGCACCATGTCGCCGGCGGCCAGATGCACGATGTCGCCGGCCACCAGTTCGGACACCGGTACGTCGATGCGCTCCGCATGCCCGTCCGCGGCCCGGCGTGTCAGCGTCGCGGTGTTGCGCACCATCGCCTTCAACTTCTCGGCCGCTTTCGACGAGCGGTATTCCTGGGCAAAGCTGAGGAATACGCTGATCGAAACCATCACCGCGATGATCGTCGGACCGGTCAGGTTCGTGTGATCGGTCAGCAGTTGCACCCCTGCCAGGACCAGCAGCACCACGATGAACGGGTTCTTGAACGCGTGCAGCAACTGAAGCGACCAATGCGGTGGCTTCTCGTGCGACACCTCGTTCGCGCCGTCGCGATCCAGCCGCTCGGCAATCTGCGCTTCGTTGAGGCCAGCGGTGCTGGTATCCAGCGCGGCCAGCAGCGCCTCGTTATGGCGGAACGCTTCCATCGCAACAGACACGCGGACTGGCGCGTAGGCGCCCTTCCCTGCCGCTGTATTGGTGGCAGCCCGAGTGGAATCGCGAATGAGCTTCATAGCCCATCTCCTTGTAACGGCGCCACAGGCAGCCGTCAGGAGTGGACCGGTCTTCCCTAGTCGAGGAAAGCGCCGACCAACCGCAGGCGGTTGCCGCAGACAGCCAGGTTGTTATGCAGCATCGGCATCCGATGCTCGCGGATGCCGACGTTGCGACTAGGGTAAACGTCCATATGCCTTGGTCTGGTAGGACAGGTAGTAACTTGAATAGGATTCCATGGCCGGGGGTGGCGTGCAACCGCCCCGACGACCGGAAGGCCGCTTCGCGGCCCGTGTCTTATGTGGCCTGCGGCCGCTCACTTGTGCGGAACTCGCCTCGAGGGTGGGCACCGAAGACTCTCCCGGACCCTGAGGCTCGCGTGGGTCGAGCCAAAGCGCGCAGCAGCATCGTCGGCAGGCACGCCGGCACGGGCGCGAGGGGCGTGATCGGCAACCGGGTACCAGCCATCGCTTCCGCTTCGGCCCGGGGTTCCGGGAACGGCCGGGGCCGACGACGGCACCACGCCACGGCTCTCCTTCACTCAACCGTATCGTCGTGAGAGACCTTGGTGCCCACCCTCG
>CBIGPO010000033.1:0-47483 GCA_966191635.1 uncultured Luteibacter sp. | reverse complement strand
GAAAACCCCCAGGCGGAGCCCGACCCGGCCCGCAGGGCAATAGATAAACGGCCGCTTTTGGGCGGCCCTTCCGAAGCGGGTCGCCGCAGTCGTGGCCCCGAGGGTGGCATCCGTCGGCTCTTGCAACGCACCGCGAGCCTAAAGAAACGCGACGCTCCGCCGTAACGGGTGTTCCTATCCCTGATCCGGCCGCCTTCGTGAATCTCTTCCGCTCCACCCAGACAAGGTACACCGCCTTTGTCCTGGCGTATTTTCTTGCGCTTGTCGTCCTGACCTTTGTCGTGATCCGGTTGTACGTCACGCCGGACCTTCGCCGCAGCGAAGCCGAACTGGTCGGTCGCAACGTGGACGAGATCGGTCTAGCCATCACCAACAAACTGCACCAGGTGGAAGCGCAGCAGCGCAGCATCACGCAGACCGTGGCGCTGATGGACAGCGCGTCGATCGACCGGTTGCAGCCGGGGCTGGTCGACCAGTACGGCGACCAGGACGTGTTCGGCGGCGGTATCTGGCCGCTGCCGTTCAAGCGTGAGGCGACGAAGGAACGCGACAGCACGTTCTTCGCCCGTGACGCTGCCACCGGCAAGCTCGTCGTCAATACGCACTGGAACCAGCCCGACGCCCTGAAGTACTGGGAGCAGAGCTGGTACAAGAACGGCCTTTCCGCCCCGCGTGGTCATTGCCTCTGGGCGGACGCATACAAGGATGCCGCCAGCGCGCAGCCGCGGACGAACTGCGCCATGACGATCTACAAGGGCGACGAGGTCTTCGGCGTATCCACCGTGGACGTGACGCTGGGCTTCTTCAATCGCCTCGTCGCCGACATGGAAGGCAAGGTGCACGGCCAGATCCTGATCGTTGAGCCGAACGGCACGATCGTCAGCAATACGACCTACATCAAGGACGAGATCGTCCTGAAGAAGCTCGCCGATCTCGCGGCGACCTCGCCGATGATCGCGCAGGTGAAGGACGCCATGCCCGAGCTCGGTAAGGCGAAGCAGGTGGAGCGTGACTACGTCGACGGTGAATCGCAGACGCTGTTCCTGCGACCGGTCGTCGGTACGCCATGGGTGCTTGCGATCAGCCTTCCCACACGCCTTCTTACGCAAGTCAGCAGTCGCATCATGGGCAAGCTGGCCGCGGTGCAGTTGCCGCTGGCGCTGTTGTTGCTGGCGGCACTGGTATTCGGCATTCGCCTGTTGATGAAGCAGTTGGCTACGCTGAAGGACAACATCGAGGAGCTCAACTCCGGTGAAGCCGATCTCGCGCGTCGCCTGCCGCCAGGCAGCGGAAGCGAGTACAACGCCGTGGTCGACAGCTTCAACCGGTTCATCGCGCGCCTGCAGGACATGATGCGCCGGGTGCAGGCGAGCTCCACCGCGATCTCGTCCGCGGCGACCCAGATCGCCAGCGGCAATATGGACCTCTCACAGCGCACCGAGGAACAGGCCAGCTCGCTGGAAGAGACGGCTGCCTCGATGGAGGAGCTCACTGCCACCGTGCGCCAAAATGCCGAGAACGCGAAACAGGCCAATACGCTTGCGCGTGATGCGGCCGCGGCGGCCCATCGCGGTAGCGACGTGGTGGCCCAGGTAGTCACGACCATGGGTGCGATCAGCGATTCCTCGGCGAAGATCGCCGATATCGTCGGCGTCATCGATGGCATTGCCTTCCAGACCAACCTGCTTGCACTGAATGCCGCGGTGGAAGCGGCGCGCGCGGGTGAGCAGGGTCGCGGCTTCGCTGTGGTCGCCGGTGAAGTGCGCAGCCTTGCGCAGAGCTCGGCGTCGGCTGCCCGCGATATCAAGGCGCTGATCTCCGGGTCCTCCGAAGATGTGGCGCTGGGTGCCGAGCTGGTCAAGCGCACCGGGACGAGCATGGGCGAACTCACCCGCAACGTCGCCGGTGTCGCCGCTTTCATGGAAGAGATCATGGCGGCCAGCCAGGAGCAGAGCCAGGGCATCGACGAGGTCAGCCGCACCGTGACGCAACTCGACGACATGACCCAGCAGAATGCGGCTCTCGTCGAAGAGGCTGCCGCGGCAGCCAAAGCGATGGAAGAGCAGACGCATAGGCTGGAAGAGGTAGTCGGCGGTTTTCGGCTCTAAAGGGCGGAGCGCGGCTGCTAATATCGCAGTCGATCCCCACCCGATCCCCACCAGGTTTCCATCGATGACCGCTCACGACACGGCGCCGATCCGCGTACTCGTCGGCTCACGCAATCCCGTCAAGATCGGCGCCGTGCGTAATGCACTGGCGCCGCTGTTTCCCGGCAGGCTGGTGGAATGCGAAGGCATGCAGGCACCGTCCGGTGTCCCCGACCAGCCGATGACGGCGGTGGAGACGCGCGAAGGCGCGGTCAACCGGATGAATTTCTGCCGACAGAGCGGTGACGCGGATTTCTACGTTGCGCTGGAAGGCGGCGTGGATGTGACGGAAGACGGCCCGGGTACGTTCGGCTACGTGGCTATCGCCAGCCAGGGTTATGTATCGGTCGGCTGCAGCGCATGGCTACCGCTGCCTCCGGCGGTATACGAGTCGTTGCTGGACGGCGAAGAACTTGGCCATGTGATGGACCGCCTGTTCGGAACGGTCAACATCAAGCAGCAGGGCGGGGCGATCGGTTTGGTCACCAACGGGCATGCGACGCGCGAGAGCGCCTATACGCAGGCCATGGTGCTGGCCATGGCGCCCTTCCTGCATCCTGAGCTTTATGGGTTGGGGGATGCGGCGGGCTGAAGCGAAGGGCATCGCCGACAAGTCGGCTCCCACAGGGGAGCTGGAACCTGACTCTTAAGGAAACCGGTTCCTTGAAGAAGCCGGCTCCTTGTGGGAGCCGATTCATCGGCGATGCCTTTAACGCTTAGCGCATACCACCCGAGGCAAGGATCAGCTCACCGGTCACCCAGCCAGCATCATCCGAAGCCAGGAAGGTCACGATCGGCGCAATGTCGCCTACCTGACCGATGCGGCCGAGCGGGGTCTGGCCGGCCGCCCAGGACTCGAAATCCGAACCGATGAAGCCGGCGGTCTCGGTGCCTTCGGTCTGGACCATGCCCGGGTTCACCGAGTTGACACGAATACCGCGCGGGCCCAGCTCGCGTGCGAGCACGCCGGTGATGGCATCGACGGCGCCCTTGGTCCCCGAATAGACAGCGCTCTCGGCAGGCGTGATGCGGGTCACGGCCGAGCCGATGTTGATGATGCTGCCGCCCTTGCCGAGGTGCTTCGAGGCTGCCTGACTCACCTGGATCACGCCGAGTACGTTGACATTGAAGGTGCGGTGGAACAGCTCTTCGGTCGTCGTGTCGATCGAGGCGAACTCATACACGCCCGAATTGTTCACAAGGATGTCCAGACGGCCAAAGTGTTCGATGGCGGCATTGACGATGCCCTCGGCATCCTGCTGCTTCGATACGTCGCCACCGACGGCGACGGCCTTGCCACCGGCGGCCTGGATCTCGGCGACGACCTTGTCGGCACCGGCCTTGCTCGAGGCGTAGTTGACGACGACGGCGGCGCCTTCGGCGGCGAGCGACTTGGCGATTGCAGCGCCGATGCCCTTGGAAGCGCCCGTGACGACCGCGACTTTCTCTTTCAGTTTGCTCATGATTGGGTGTTCCCTGGTGGTTGGTGTGAAGTGCTCCACCCATCCATGGGGACGCCCCCTCACCACCTGTCATACGCGGCCGGTCATAACACTTATGCCGCCCACGCAAGATTCATTTGGATCGAGGCACTTGAAAGGGCGTCGGCGCACCGCATTCATTCATCCGTCTAGTGTCTCCCCGGAAATCGTTCACCATGACCACTTCAACCCAGCTCGAACCCGTCGAATCTTTCGACTACGTTATCTTCGGTGCTACCGGCGACCTCACCATGCGCAAGCTGTTGCCCGCGCTGTACCGCCGATTTGCCGAGGGCCAGATCACCGGTGACTCGCGGATTGTCGGCACGGCCCGCTCGCCGCTGGACGATGAGACGTACCGTGAGCGCGCACGCAAGGCGCTGGGCGAGCATGTCCGCGCCGACGAACTGGTCGACGCGACGGTAAACCGGTTCCTTAACCTGGTTCACTATGTGAGCCTCAACGGCGCCGAATCGACCGGCAACTGGGATGGCCTGAAGGGCCTGCTCGAGTCCTCCGTGGGTGAAGATCGCGTCCGCGTCTTCTACCTGGCGACCGCGCCTGATCTGTATGGCGAGATTGCCCGCAACGTTTCCGAGAAGGGCCTGCGCAGCGAGACATCGCGCATCGTGCTGGAGAAGCCGATCGGCACCGACCTGGACACGGCGCGCAAGGTTAACGAGAACGTAGGTCGCTACTTCCCGGAGAACAGCATCTTCCGCATCGACCATTACCTGGGCAAGGAAGCGGTGCAGAACATCATCGCGCTTCGCTTCGCCAATCCGATGCTCGAGCGCATGTGGGACCGTGAGTCTATTGACTACGTGCAGATCACTGCGGCGGAGACGGTGGGCCTGGAAGGACGCGGTGGTTATTACGATGGTTCCGGCGCCCTGCGCGACATGATCCAGAACCATCTGTTGCAGGTGCTTACCGTGGTGGCCATGGAACGCCCGAGCTCGCTCGATGCCGATGCGCTACGCGACGAAAAGGTCCGCGTGCTGAAGTCGCTCAAGCCGCTCGATCGCAACAATCTTCGTGCCAACGTGGCGCGCGGCCAGTACGTGCAAGGTATGACGGGCGGCAAGTCGGTTCCGGCGTATCGCCAGGAACTCCCCGGCGAGACCGAGAGCAACACGGAGACCTTCGTTGCGCTGAAGGCGGAGATCGACAACGCGCGCTGGCAGGGCGTGCCGTTTTATCTGCGCTCGGGCAAGCGCATGCCGGAGAAGGTGACTGAAGTGGTAGTGCAGTTCCGCGCCAGCGAGCCGGGTCTGTTCGGCGAAGCGCATCCGGGCAGCCGCCTGGTGATTCGCGTACAGCCGAATGAGAGCGTCACGCTGCCGTTGTTCGTCAAGCACCCGGGTAACAGCTTCGGCCTGGACGAAGTGGATGCGCTGTCGAAGCTTGGTCAGCCGGAGCGCATTCATTATCGCGACTCGTATGAGGGCCTGATGCTCGATGCGGTCAAGGGCAGTCCGGCTCTGTTCGTGCGCAAGGACGAGACCGAGGCTGCATGGCAGTGGGTGACGCCGATCCTCGAGGGCTGGAGCCAGGACGACAAGGGTCCGGACAGCTACGAGGCGGGTACCTGGGGTCCGGATTCCGCGCGTGAGCTGTTGCAGCAGGCGGGCCATGTGTGGGTTGAGGATGTTGCGGCCTGAGCTAGAGGTTTCGCTTGCCGGCTGCCACGGATTCCAGCAGGGAAATCACGTGCTCGCCTTCACCGGCGAGTGCGATTTCCACGGCCGTCCGACCGCCCAGTTCCTCGATAGGCGTAAGCAGGAGCCAGTCCCAGACGGCCTGGCGGTCGGGCTCGATGCCGTAGGCCAGGTTCGCTATCCGACGCATGATTCGGTTGTCCATAGCTCAGAACGTATGGCTGAGGGAGAGGAAGAAGCTGCGGGTGTGATCGGCATTGACCATGGGGCTGTCCTTCACCGAGTTCGGAAGGACCGTGTAGCGCATGCCACCGGTGGTGACCCATGACGGCGACAAGCGATAGATCGCCATGAGGTTCACGTACGGTGCGGTGCCACCATCGGCGTGATACGCAGGCAGGCCGCTGCGGAGGGCCTCCCGGCCGCTCACGCCGTAATAATAGTCGTTGAGCGCGCCGTTGCTGCGCGAGACGCCAACCGTCGGAATGAACGTGACCGCGCCCTTCTTCAGCGGGTAGCTGTAACCCGCATCGAGCAGGGTGCCGCCGCCGTGGCCGGTGAACTCCTTTTGCGCGCTGGCAGACACGACGCCCCATTCCGCGTTGTGCCGCCACGCCACGCCGCCCATGCCGGAGATGTCCCGGTTGGACAACTTTTTCAGCTGCGCGTTGCTGGTGTCCTGGTGGCGGAAACGGTTGGCGAACGGCGAGACGAGGAGGGAGATCTCGTCGGTGTGCGTCGAAAACAGCTTGTAGCCGGCCGAGGCGCCACGGAAGTAGAACGACTTACCCTCGTAGTTGATCACGGGCAGCGGCAAGGCCTTGTTGTCGTAGCTTCGATAGGGGCTGGGGGCCCATGCGGCCCCTATACCGAGACTCCAGCCGGCCGGTCGGTCGCCCGCGGATTGGGCCGATACGGCGCCAGACAGGCTGAATCCGGCGATCAGGGCGAGCACGGAGGCGGAGCGCGAACGGGATACCGACATGCGGGGAGACTCGTGGGGACGATAGGCTTCGGATGGTGGGGAGCGGACATTGCCCCAACATTGCGTGGCCGGACGGCCGTTTAGCGCGTGTTAGGATCGCGCCCCTTCGGGAGATTTCGCATGCGCATACTGCTGGTGGAAGACGAGCCGGAGATGGCCGCCGCGCTCCAGGCTGGCCTGCATCGGCACGGCATGCTCGTGGATATCTCGCCGACCATCGCCCATGCCGCCGAGGCTCTGCAGTGCAAGCTGCACGACCTGCTCTTGCTCGACAGGCAACTGCCCGACGGTGATGGGGCGACCCTTTTGGTGAAGGCACGAGCCACGCACGCCGACCTGCCGGTGATCATGCTCACCGCCCGGGGCTCGCTCGCCGATCGCATCGATGGCCTCGACCTGGGCGCGGACGATTATCTGGTCAAGCCGTTCGCGATCGAAGAGCTGCTCGCGAGGATCCGGGCTATTTCACGTCGTCCAGCGCAAATCGCGTTACCGGTCGCCACGGTGGGCAATCTGTGTTTCGACTTCACGGCCCGGGAGGCGCATGTCGACGGGCGGCCCTTACGGCTGCAGCGTCGCCAGTCGTTGCTGCTCGAAGCCCTGGCGTATCGCCATGGCCGCACGGTGCAGCGCGAGGTATTGCAGGAGGCGGTCTACGGTTTCGACGATGCCATCCAGTCGAACGCTCTGGATGCCCATGTGTCCAAGCTGCGCCGTGCCCTGGTGGAAGCGAACGCGAGCGTGGAAATCCATGTGATCCGCGGCATCGGCTATCTGCTCCGGGAGGTGCGCGATGGGCCGGCACGCTAAGTCACTCACCGTCCAGCTGGGTTGGCGGCTGAGTGTGCTGCAGGTCGTGATCCTGGTCGTGACTATCGCCGCGCTGACCTGGAGCCTCGTCGACACGCGAGCGGCGTATATCGATGAAGACCTCGCACGCGATATCGCGCGAGCCGTGACGATCGATGACGGCGTGATGCGACTGCATTCCGATGGCGACATACGCGCGGTCCTCGACGCCGCACCACGAATGTGGTTCGTCGTCGAGGACGAGCAGGGACATCGCCTGAGCCATGGCACCATTCCGCAGACCTATCGCTCGCTGGTGGCTTCGCTCGCCTCGCTGCAATCTTCCGAGGTGCATACGACGAGTGCGCCCTACGAACTTGCCATGCGCGTGGTCGTCGAGAACACGTCGTACGGTCGTTTCCATGTCATTGTCGGCGGCGCGCCCTTGCTCGGACTCGCGAGCGTCTTCGTGAAGATCTCGGTCTATATCGGCACGCGCATTGGCTTGCCGCTGGTGCTGGTAACCCTGGTGGCGGTTCCCTGGCTCATCCATCGATCGATGGCCGGCGTCGGCAAGGTGGCCGACCAGGCGCAGCGAATCAATATCGACGAGCGCGGCGCCCAACTGGAGCATGGCGCGGTGCCCCGCGAGCTGCAGCCGCTGGTGCGTGCCTTCAACCTTGCGCTGGAGCGGCTGGGCGAGGGTTACGACGCGCGCGACCGCTTCCTGGCGGATGCCGCGCACGAGTTGCGCGCGCCCATCGCCATCCTCGAAGCCAGGCTGGGCAATCTGCCTGGCGGCGAAGCGCGAACCCGCCTGCTGACCGACCTGGCCCGCCTGGCCAATATCGCCGAACAGCTGCTCGACCTGCAGCGGCTGGGCAAGCAGGTCACCGAGTTCGAGCCTCTGGATCTGGTGACTCTCGTGCGCGAGGTGAGTGCCGATGTGGCCCCACTGGTGCTGGACGCTGGCTACGAGCTGGCTATGGATGCGCCCGACCACGCCGTCGTGGTTATGGGCGACCGCCTCTCGCTGTCCCGCGCAGTGACCAACCTGATCCAGAACGCGATCGCGCACGCGGGGGGCAAGGGGTTGATCCACGTGGCCGTGACGGCGGGTGGCGTGTTCGAGATCAGCGACGAGGGCCCGGGGATTCCCGAGGCTGAGCGGGCGAAGGTGTTCACCCCGTTTTATCGATTGCGGCCGAGCAGTGTGGGGACGGGGCTGGGGCTGCATCTGGTGCAGGAGATCGTGGCACGGCATGGCGGTGAAATCGGGGTGCAGGATGCGCCGGGGGGTGGAGCCCGGTTCTCGGTCAGGTTGCCACTCTCTGCGTAGGAGCCGATTCATCGGCGAAAACCAGGTCACGACACCCTCCAGGCGCTTGCTTTGCGGGAATCGCCGCTGAAGCGGCTCCCACAAGGGGGCGAGGGTGTCGGGTAGGGTTGGGGGTGCCGGGATGGCAAGCCCTTACTATTGTTTCCAGGGTGTTCGACCGCATTATTGGACGAGCGGTGGAGCGGGCCCGCATCTGGCCGCAGCCCCCGATCTTCATCCCTCTGGAGGTCCCCATGTCCGACTACCGCAAGACCCCCGAAGCCCTCGCCAAGCTGACGCCCGAACAATTCCGGGTGACGCAGCAGAGCGGCACCGAGCGCCCGTTCCAGAATGAATTCAACGACAACCACGAGCCGGGTATCTACGTCGATATCGTCTCGGGTGAACCACTGTTCTCGTCCTTCGACAAGTTCGACAGTGGCTGTGGCTGGCCCAGCTTCACGCGTCCACTTGAGGCCGACCATGTCGAGGAGAAGCGCGACATCACCCACGGCATGATTCGCACCGAAGTGCGCTCGGCCAATGGCGACAGTCACCTCGGCCACGTCTTTCCCGACGGCCCGCGTGACCAGGGCGGCCTGCGCTATTGCATCAATTCGGCGTCGCTGCGTTTCATCCCGGTCGCCGACCTGGAAAAGGAAGGCTACGGCCAGTACATCCATATGTTCGATAGTGAAACCGGAGGTGTCCTATGACGGCGCGTGCCATTCTTGCCGGCGGTTGTTTCTGGGGTATGCAGGACCTGATCCGCAGGCAGCCAGGCGTCATCGCCACGCGGGTGGGCTATTCCGGCGGGGACGTGCCGAATGCCACCTACCGTAACCACGGCAGCCACGCCGAGGCGATCGAGATCGAGTTCGATCCGGCCAGGGTGAGTTATCGCAAGATCCTGGAGTTCTTCTTCCAGATCCACGATCCGACTACGCTGAATCGGCAAGGGAATGACCGGGGTGAGAGCTATCGTTCGGCCATCTTCTACCTCGACGATGAGCAGAAGGCAGTCGCGGAAGACACCATTGCGGATGTCAACGCGTCGGGCCTGTGGCCGGACAAGGTCGTGACTGAAGTGTCACCGGCAGGCCCCTTCTGGGAGGCTGAACCCGAGCACCAGGACTACCTGGAGAAGTACCCGAACGGTTACACGTGTCACTTCATCCGCCCGGATTGGGTGCTGCCAAGGCGGGCCGCCTGATCCCGTCCTGCGTGCCGGCTCTGGTATAAGGGCCGGCACGCAAGACTGGGCCGGGGGGCTCGACATGAAGACAGGGAGGAAAGGCCATGCCGCGATCCTATGGGTCGCGCTGCTGGTGGCCATCGGTTTACTCAGGGCGTCGAACCGGTATCTCATCGATATCGCCAACCACGTTCCATCGCTGTTTGCACCGAAGCTGATCGACGAACTCACCGGTTCGTTGAGTTTCGGTGCTCTTCTTCCCGTGTTGTTCTTCGTGCTGCGTCGTATCGCGGGCATCGCCTCGGTACCGGCGCGCGTTCTTGCGCACCTGGGGCTGTTCCTGTCGCTGTCCCTCGCGCAGACGAGCCTGATGCTCGGCCTCCGGCTGGTGGTTTTTCCGCTGGCTGGCTTTGCGCGGTTTGCCGCACCGCCCACCGGGTGGCGCTACCTCATGGAGATGCCAACCCAGCTGTTCTTCTACGCGGTGATCGCGCTGGGCCTCTGGCTGTTCGATCGCTACCGTGAGGGGCAGGCCCGGGAGCTGCGCGCTGCGCAACTGGAATCGGCGTTGTCCGACGCAAGGCTCGAAGCGTTGCGGCTGCAGTTGAATCCACACTTCCTCTTCAACACCCTCAATGCCGTCTCGGAGCTTATGTACGAGCGTCCGCAGGTGGCCGACGAGATGCTCTCGCGCATCGGCGAGCTGCTGCGCGCCACGCTGTCGGCGACGGCCCAGGAGCATCGGCTAGCCGACGAGTGGCAGTTGCTGTCGCTCTACCTGGACATCCAGCGGGCGCGTTTCGGCAGCGGGCTCGACGCGCACGTAGAGGGCGACGCGACCCTCGATGATCTGCACGTGCCGTTCCTGATCCTGCAGCCGTTGGTGGAAAACGCCATCGAGCATGGTGGCAGCGGCGACGGCAGGCGCGTCTCCGTCAATGCGAGTCGCGAGGCGGGCAGGCTGACCCTGCGTGTTCGCGACTTCGGTGGTGGCACGGCGCGCCCCGGCCATGGCATCGGTTTCAGCAACGTGGATGCGCGACTCCGTCACCTGTATGGCGATGACGCGGGCGTGAGTCGCGATGCGGCTGTGGGCGGCGGCTCGGTGGTCACCGTCTGGCTGCCGGCGCGACGTTGGGCAGCGGCATGAGCCTGCGTGTCGTCGTGGTCGATGACGAGGCGCCCGCGCGCGCCAAGCTGCGCCGTTATCTCGCCACGGCTGATGGGCTGGAGTGGGTTGGCGAGGCCGGTAGCGGGATCGAGGCGATCGCCCTCGTTCAGCGCTTGCGACCGGACGTGGTCTTCCTCGACATCAGCATGCCGGGCATGGACGGTTTCGCTGTGTTGCAGGCGCTGGGCGAGCCGTTGCCGGCGGAGATTGTCTTCGTGACGGCGCATGACACCCACGCTGTGCGAGCGTTTGAAGTACACGCGTTCGATTACCTGCTCAAGCCGGTGGGACCACAACGGTTCGACCGCCTCGCCGCACGGCTGCGCAAGTTACTCGTTCCCTCCGCAGGCCTCGCTGTACGCGTGGATGGACTGCTCGATGCCTTGCCGCCGCCCGCGCACTATGTCGAACGTCTGCTCCTGCCGAAGGGCGGCAGCGCGGCGCTGGTCCATGTCGACCGCATCGACCGCATCGAGTCGGACCGCAATTACATCGACGTCTATGTGGACGGCACGCCGCATCGATTGCGCGGCACGCTCGACGCCATGCAGACGCGCCTGTCGCCGTCGCACTTCGTCCGGATCAACCGCTCGACCGTGGTCAGGCTGGACGCGATCCGTGAACTGAAGCCCTGGCCGGAAGGCGAGCAGCGCCTGCTCCTGCGTGACGGCTCCCGGGTAACCTGGACCCGCCGATACCTCGACCAGCTGCCGCCGGGGCTCGCCCTGGAACTCTAGCGCGTGGCATGCGGACAACGCTGGCCTTTCGTCCCCGGACGGTCGCCTTTCGTCCCGGCAGACGGCCCCGATAGCCCTCGCTGGATCCAGACTGCGTAAAACCAGAGGGGATGACCGTGGGCAAGAAAGTACTAATCGTCGGAAGCATCGTGATGGTGGCCGCCGCTTCCGCGTGGGCGGTGTTCCGCCCGGACCAGGCGCTGCGTGTCGCGGCAGGGGTGGCGGCACACCACGTGTGTTCGATGACCTTCGTCGGCGGGCAGGATCCGAAGCGCACCTACGATGAGCTCGTCGTGCCGATGATCGGCAACGTCGCGGGGCGCCTGCTCAGCGTGCATGTGTCGCCAGAAACGCAGAGCGTGGAGGTATCGAGCCCCTTGCGATCCCTGGCTCGCGCGAGCTTCACTCGTGGCTACGGCTGCCGTCTCGACCTGCCAGGCAATGTGCCCCTCGTGGCGGATCTGCCGGAGGGCACGGCACCGGGACGATTCAACGATGAGGATTTCGCGCCGGACGAGGCGGTCACGACGCGCAAACCCGTGGTCGCCACCGCGCTGGATCGACTCTTCACCGAGCGCGAGGGCGAACCGGCGAAGCAGGTGAAAGCAGTAGTGATCGTCAAGGATGGTGTCGTCGTCGCCGAGCGTTACGCCGATGGCTTCGACGTGCACAGCCCGCTGATCAGCTTCTCCGTCGCCAAGTCCTTTACCAATGCGCTGCTCGGCATGCTTGTCAGCGAAGGCAAGCTACGTGTCGACCGACCCCTGGACGCGCCGGAATGGCGGCAGTCAGGCGATGCGCGTGCATCCATCACGGTGGAAGACCTGATGCGTATGCGCAGCGGGCTGGCTGCGGAAGAAGCGGAATCGGCGTTCAGTCCCGTCGCGCAGATGGAGTTCCTGCACGGTGACATGGCGGGCTTTGCTGCCGTCCAACAGGCGAAAGAGGCACCTGGAAGGACCTTTGAGTACACCTCGGCTGACACCTTGCTGCTCGACAGGAAGATCGGTGAGCTGATCGGAGGCGGTGCCGCGGGTCTAAGGGCGTACGCGCGGAACAGGCTCTTCCGAAGCCTCGGCATGCGCGATGTCACGATGGAGTTCGACGGCAAGGGCACGTTCGTCGGGTCGACGTACGTCTACGCAAGCGCCCGTGACTACGCGAAGTTCGGCTTGCTGTACCTCAACGACGGCGTGGCGCCGACCGGCGAGCGTCTGTTACCACAAGGCTGGGTTGCCTGGTCCCGCGCGTCGACACTGGGCGCGCCGTACGGTGCCGGCTTCTGGACCAATGACGGGCCGAGCCGCCCGGCGAAATGGCGCGTGGAAGGGGGGTTCCCCAAAGACGGATTCTTCGCCAGCGGCACGATGGGCCAGCGCATCTACATCGTGCCCTCGGCGCGGCTGGTGATCACGCGGTTCGGCTACTCGGCGCCGCCGGACTACGGTATCGAGGACGATGTCGCGCTGATCAAGGCGGCTATCGAGAGCTACCGATAGCGAGGAGGTCGGGCATGTGGTCGATCACGGCCAGTGCGCCGATCGCGTGCAGATCGAGTGACTTGCGATAGCCGTAGCTGACCATCACGAGCGACACACCGGCATCGTGAGCGGCGAGCACATCGCTCTCGGAGTCACCGACCATGAGCGTCTCGCTCGCTGCGACGCCGGCATCTTTCGCCAGGTGCAGCAGCGGTACGCCGCTGGGCTTGCGTTCCGGCAAGGTGTTGCCACCGACAATGCCGTCGATGTACGGCAGCATGCCGCGCGCATCGAGCAGGGGGCGCACGAACTCCTCGTTCTTGTTCGTGCACACCGCAAGCTTGACGCCCTGCGCGTGCAGGGCGGCCAGCGTATCGACCACACCGTCGTAGGCGATGCCATCCAGCGCCGTCTCGGCATAGTGCTCGAGGAAACCGGGCATCACCTCGTCGATGTCCGCCTCGCTGCCCGCATGACGAAACGCGTAGGTGATGAGCTTGCGCGAGCCTTCACCGATCCACTCGGTGATCTGCTCGACGTCGTAAGTCGGCAGTTTCCAGTCGCGCAGCGTGCGGTTGACCGATTCGGCGATATCGGCGGCGCTGTCCACCAGCGTGCCGTCGAGGTCGAAAATGACCAGGGAAAAGGGGAAGGCCAAGGGGTCGCTCCGGGCATAAAGTCGACATTCTACGCCCTGACCGGGCCGACACCGTGGCACTGGCTTTTCCGTGGGAGCCGCTTCAGCGGCGATAATCAGAGTGCCTCAACCTCGTCGCCGGCATAGCCGGCTCCCACACCAAGCTCGGCCCCTGGCTCAGGCCTTTTGCAGCAACTTCGCGTCGCGCCGCGGCGGAAGGCCGAACATTCGCGAATACTCACGGCTGAACTGTGAAGCACTTTCGTAGCCCACGGCGAAGGCCGCTGTCTCGGCGCTGGCGGCTTCGCCCACCATTAGTCGGCGTGCTTCGAGCAAACGTAACTGCTTTTGATATTGCAGCGGCGTCATCGCGGTGAAGCGGCGGAACTGGCGATGGAAAGCGGACGTGCTCATCTGCGCGCCGGCGGCCAGGTCCTCGATGCGCATGGGCTCGGCGAAACGGTCGCGCAAACGGTGGATGGCGGCGATGACGCGATGCGCATGCGTGTTGGCCAGGACCATCCGGGCCACTTCCGCGCGGTGCGGACCACTGAGCAGCCAGTACGCGATCTCGCGCATGATCGCCGGCTGGAGCAACGGAATAGCCTGAGGTGTGTCCAGCAGGCGCACGAGGCGCACGGTGCAATCGGCCAGCGGTCCGTTGAAATCCGTGACGAAGACACCAGAGCCGGGGCCTTCGCCACCGGGTGCAGGCGTACCGAGCGTGTCGGCCACCTCGCGCATGATCGCGAGGTCGAACTCGATGATGATGCCGAGGAAGGGCTCCGTCGGGCTGGCTTCCGCCACGCGCCCCAACGCCGGCGTTTCTACGCTCACGATGAGCGCCTGGCCTGCGCGATAGTCCATGTGGCGCTCGCCGAACACCGCCCACTTCGCGCCTTGCACGACGATGCACAGGGCGGGCTTGAAGATCAGGTGGGCGGGCGGCCTCTCGTGGTCGGACCGCAGCAGCACCAGGCCGGGCACGTCCGTCAGGTATGGGCCATATTGCTCCTGCCGATCCGTATGACGGAGCAGGGCCTGGGTCAGTTCTGAAATCATGTTGGCATCGTATGCCCGTGAGCAGGATCAGGCAAGAATGGGCCGGGTTCGCGCATTCCGCTCTGACGGCCACGAGCCTATCGTCTGTCCAGGCCCCAAACCCGAAGGACAGCCCGTGACCAACGAAAATTCAGCAAGTAACGCAACGAAGATCGCCCTCGTTACCGGCGGCAGCCGCGGCATCGGCCGCAGCACCGTGCTCCATCTGGCGGCGCGCGGTGTCGATAGCATTTTCACCTATCGCGAGAATCAGGCAGAGGCAGCCAAGGTCGTCGCCGCTGTCGAACAGCAGGGCAGGCGGGCCATCGCGCTCAAGCTGGATACCGGCGTCGCTGCCTCGTTCGACGCGTTCGTTGGGCGTGCGAAGACGGCCATCGGTGAGCTCGGCGCCACGCGCTTCGACTTCCTTGTGAACAATGCTGGCCAGTCGTTGCACAAGGCGTTCGACCAGACCACGGAAGAGGAGCTGGACGCCATCTACAACGTCCACTTCAAGGGTGTGTACCTGCTCACGCAGAAGCTCCTGCCGTTAATCGCCGACGGCGGACGCATCATCAACATCTCGTCCGGCCTCGCGCGTGTTTCCATGCCCGGCAGCTCGGCTTATGGTGCGATGAAGGGCGCTGTGGAAGTGCTGACACGCTACATGGCCGCGGAACTCGGCCCCCGCGGCATCGCGGTGAACACCGTGGCGCCGGGTGCCGTTGCCACCGACTTCAGCGGCGGCATGGTGCGCGACACCCCGGAGCTGGCCAAGCGCATATCGGACATGACGGCGCTGGGCCGTGTGGGGTTGCCGGACGACCTCGGCGCGATGATTTCGTCCCTGCTCTCGGACGACAACCGCTGGATCAGCGGTCAGCGTATCGAGGTGTCCGGCGGCATGCTGGTTTAGCGCAACGACGACGCTACCCTCTTAAGGATCAAAGGGGGACATAATTCCGGCATGAGCATTTCGGCAGACAATCCACTCGGCAGTTATCTCAAGGATCGCCGCGCAAAGCTCGATCCCGCGGCTTTCGGCATGCCGACCACCCGCAGGCGGACGCCGGGCTTGAGACGTGAAGAAGTGGCCTTGCGCGCCAATGTGAGCGCCACTTGGTACACGTGGCTGGAGCAGGGCCGCGGTGGTGCACCGTCCACCGAAGTATTGAATCGTCTTGCCGCTGCCCTGGCTCTCACGGCCGTCGAACGCGAGCATCTGTTCCTTCTGGCACAGAACCGGCCGCCTGAAGTTACCTACCAACCATCCGAGACGATCTCACCGCAATTGCAGCGCGTGCTTGATTCGCTGGAAACGAGTCCGGCGATCGTGAAAACCGCGCAGTGGGACATCATCGGCTGGAACGCCGCTGCGGCAGCCGTGTTGACCGAATACGGCGTGCTCCCCCCCGACCAGCGCAACGTGTTGAAACTGCTCTTTGCCACCGATCGCGTGCGCAACAAGACACTCCACTGGGAAGACCATGCGCGTTTCGCGGTGGCGGCCTTTCGCGCGGATATCGCCCGACTCGGCGCGACGGATCGCGTGAGGGGCTTAGTGGACGAGTTGATCGCACTGAGCCCTGAATTCAAAGCCATCTGGAACGACTACGACCTGCAGAGCTACGGTGAAGGGATCAAGCAGTTCGCTCATCCGCTGGTGGGCGAAATCACGTTGGAATATTCGTCATTCGCGGTCGATGGCCGGCCTGAGCTTGGCCTGATCGTCTACACGCCGGCAGCCGCTGTCGACAAGGAACGTGTCGCAAAGCTTGTCGAGGCGAGACGGCTGGCCCATCCCGCCTGACCGAAGCTACGACCAGGGTGGTCGTCGCGCGAACTTACCGACGTGTCGCCAGCACACCATCCAACGCCAGCTCAGCCTTGAAGCCAGCTTTTTCGAGACGTTTGGCCACCTCGCGCGGCACGTCGCGGCCACTGGTGAGCTTGTTCGGACTGCCGGTGTAGTGAAACAGGCGGCCGCCACGGCGGAGTACTCGCGCGAGTTCGTTGTAGAACACCTGCGAGTAAAGCTCGCCGGCAATGCCAAAGCGCGGTGGATCGTGCAGCAGGGCGTCGATCGACGCGTCAGGAATATGGCCGATCGCCAGTGACACGTCGCCGTGGGTCAGTTGCAGCCGTCCCGCGCTCGATAAGGCATCCGGGTCGGGCGACCATGGATTCAGGGTACGTAACCACAGCACGTTCTCGTTCTTTTCGAACGAGATGATCCGCTCGACGCTGTCTTCCAGACAGCACGCGGCGAAGTAGCCGAGACCGCCGCAGGTATCGAGCACCACCTTGCCACGAGGTTCAATAAGCGCAACCTTGCGCCGTGCATCTTCGAAGGGCGACTCCTTCGACGTGGGCAGCATCTTGATGCCGTCGATCTCGAAAGTAGGCGCACCCCAGTCAGTGGGCACCAGCTTGATCAGGGAGCCCGAGAAGCGCGACACCCCCGAGAACTCGTCGCCGTCCCAGTAGTAGATCGTGCGGTCCTTGAGTTTGCCCGGGTACGGGAATGTCTGGCCGAGTCGCAGCCATGTGTCAGCCCGCAACGCGACACTTTCTTCGGAGCGCCCCAGATCCATCGATCCCGTCCATACGGAGACTCCCGCGTCGCGAGCGGCAAGCAGCTCCTTGGCGAGCGGGAGCGTCAGCAGGGGACCGGCATAGTGCGACAAGGGAACTCCTGACGCCGAGCGAACGGCGAAAAACGAGATGGGGTCGTCATTCTAGGGTTCTGGCCGGTTGTGCGTACAAATACGGATGGAAAGCGGCTAGCGCAGGGCGCTTAATGAGATTTGACGTTGACTCAAGGATGGCCGGGCATGCGCGCCCCGATGCTCACGATAGTGGCTTTGGCTTTGGCTTTGCCGGCCGCGGTTCTGGCCGCAGGCCCGCCCGCTGCGACGAATGCGGTCGCATCGGTCCGCGCTGGCGTGCCTACGACCCAGATCCTGAACTTGCCACGCCCGACCATGGGCACGGCGCCGATCGCCGACGAACTCATTCCGCCGGTTCCATATACCGCACAGACCGTCGCCTTCGTAAAGACGTTCGTCGTCACAGCAACTTACGACGGCAAGCCGTACCGGATCGAGGTCGTCGTCGTGGACTCGCAAGGCCTTGTCTATTCGACTTCCCAGCAGGGCAGTCGCGGCATGCGGGACACCGAAAGCAGTGACCGTCTGGACGTCAACGTCACCGGCCTCGCACCGGTCGTTTTCGATCTGTCCGTACGCAAGGCCGACGCCAACGCTGTCGCCACAAGAGATCGCGTAGCGGTCGGCGACCTGGAGCAGGGCCACTCTGCCTTCGCACTGCGCGAAAACAAGCTTGCCGTCGTGGTCGAGAGGCTGGACGACGAAGTCGACCTGCGCTGATCCAGCCTCCCGGTCGGCGCGATCAGAATGTGTCGACGTCGATGATGGCCTTGGCGAAGGCCTGCGGCGCTTCCTGCGGCAGGTTGTGGCCGATACCGCCGCTGATCAACCGGTGCTCGTACTTACCGGTGAACTTCTTGGCGTAGTTGCCGGGGTCCGGATGAGGTGCACCATTGGCGTCGCCTTCCATCGTGATCGTGGGCACACCGATGGTGGGGAAGGTCGCCAGCTTAGCTTCCAGTCCGTCGTACTGCGGTTCGCCTTCGGCAAGCCCGAGGCGCCAGCGATAGTTGTGGATCGTCACTGCTACATGGTCGGAATTATTGAATGCGGGCGCGGAGCGCTCGAACGTGTCGTCGTCGAAGTGCCACTGGGGCGACGCCTGTTCCCAGATCAGGTGGACGAAGTCGTGCGTGTGCTGGGCGTAGCCGTCGCGACCACGGTCGGTGGCGAAGTAGAACTGGTACCACCATTGCAACTCGCCCTTGGGCGGTAGCGGCTTCTTGTTCGCTTCCTGGCTGCCGATGAGGTAGCCGCTCACGGACACCATCGCCTTGATGCGCTCTGGCCAGAGCGCGGCCATGATGTTGGCCGTGCGGGCGCCCCAGTCGAAGCCGGCCACGGTGGCTTTCTTGATCTTGAGGGCATCCATCAGGGCAATGATGTCGGACGCGATCGCTGCCTGCTGGCCGTTACGCGGCGTGTCCGCTGAGAGAAACTGCGTGCTGCCGTAGCCGCGGAGGTAGGGAACGATCACCCGGTACCCGGCCGCCGCAAGGATCGGCACAACGTCCACGAAGCTGTAGATGTCGTAGGGCCAGCCGTGCAGGAGGATCGCGACGGGACCCTTGCGGGGACCGTCTTCGGCGTAGCCGATATCGAGGACACCGGCCTTGACCTGCTTGAGCGCATGGAACGACGTGGCCCCACCGCCGGTCGTATCGGCTGCGGCACCGCCGGTGGTCCCGCTCGCGGGTTTGGCGCTGGCGATGGCGCTCAGGCCGAACGGTGCGAGTGCCATACCCAGCGCCGCGGCACCCATGAATTTCCGCCTCTTCTGATCGAGTACATCCGACATTGCAATCTCTCCGGTGGTCAGTGGGGCGTACAGTAACGCCGCCGGTCGCGTGCTGATTGCACCGGTCTCTGCGCTTTTGAAACGCTCTGTATCCCATGCTTATGCAGATACATTCGGATACAAAAAAGCCGCCTTCGCAGTATTCTTCGGGGCTCATTCCAGGGAATACCGCCGTGATCGAGAAAGACCAGCTTGTGATGATGTTCGAACAGATCGCCGACAACACGGACTGGGACCTGTCCGCACCGCTGATCTGGGGCTTTTTCTTCACCGACGCATCGGAAGAGAAGTTGCGTGCCGTCGCGCCTGTCCTCGAGCAGGACGGTTATCGTTTCGTCGATGTGTTCCTGGCCGACAAGGATGAGCCTGCCGATCCCGATCTGTGGATGCTCCATGTCGAGAAAATCGAGGTTCATACGCCTGACAGTCTTGATTTGCGCAACAGGGAGTTCTACCGGTTTGCCGCCGAGCACGGCCTGGGCGCGTATGACGGCATGGACGTCGCTCCGGTCGATCCCGAGGCTGAGGAAGATTGAGTAAGGGCGGCAGCCGCTTCTGAATGCCGGCGAGATCATCGGGTTTGCCAAGGTCACGTGCGACGTCATGGACGGGGAAGGGGACGGACTCCTGTAGAATCGCCCCATGGCACTCAAATCCACGGTCTTCAAGGCCGATCTGCAGGTCAGCGACATGGACCGGCACTATTACCAGGCGCACCCCCTGACCATCGCCCAGCATCCGTCGGAAACCGACGAGCGCATGATGGTCCGCGTGCTTGCTTTCGCCCTGAACGCTGACGACTCGCTGGCCTTCGGCAAGGGCATCAGTTCCGAGGACGAGCCGGACCTGTGGCGCAAGGAGCTGACCGGCGAGGTCGATCTGTGGATCGAGGTCGGTCAGCCTGATGAACAGCGCATCCGTCGTGCGGCGGGGCGCGCCAATCGCGTCATCGTCTACACGTACAGCGGGCGCAGCGCCGAAGTCTGGTGGAAGAAAACTTCGGCCGCCGTGGCACGCACGAAGAACGTCTCGGTGATCGACATCGCACCGGCCACGGTCGAGGCACTCGCTGCACTCACCCAGCGCACGATGCAGATCCAGTTCATGGTCCAGGACGGCCAGGCCCAGATCATCAGTGGGGACACAGTGTTGCCGGTCGAGCTGACGACACTGGCCTGACGCTTCAATGTAGTTCGGACATCGCGGTCGGGCTGAAGGGTTTCATGCCGGTCGCGTCGCCGGCACGGACCTTCGAGACCCACTCTGGATCGTTGAGCAGGGCACGTCCGACGGCGATCAGGTCGAATTCGTTGCGTTCCAGGCGCTTCGTCAACTGTTCCAGGCCGACCGGGGAGGAGCTCTCGCCGGCGAATGCCTTGAGGAAGTCGCCGGAGAGGCCGACCGATCCCACCGCGATGGTCGCGGCGCCGGTCAGCTTCTTCGCCCAGCCCGCAAAATTGAGACCCTCGGGGCCGTCGACGTCCGCGAACTCGGGTTCCCAGAATCGCCGCTGTGAGCAATGGAGCATATCCACGCCTGCGGCCACGAGGGGTGCGAGCCACGCCTCCATCTCCGCAGGCGTGTGCGCGAGACGTGCGTGATAGTCCTGCTGTTTCCACTGGCTGACACGCAGCAGGAGCGGCATGTCAGGACCGATCGCAAGGCGAACCGCCGCCACGACCTCGCTGGCGAAACGCGAGCGCTCGGCGAGCGTCGCGCCGCCGTAGCGGTCGGTACGCGCATTCGAACCGCTCCAGAAGAACTGGTCGATCAGGTACCCGTGCGCGCCGTGCAGTTCGACGACGTCGAAGCCCAGCGCCTTGGCATGCGCTGCCGCTTTGGCAAACGCCGCGACGGTGTCGGCGATATCTTCGTCGCTCATGGCCTTGCCGTTGGCATCGCCAGGACCGTTGAGGCCCGAAGGGCTCTCGGTCGGCTCGGCCGGAAGCCAGCCAAACCGTCCGCGCGTGGCGCCTGTGTGCCAGATCTGCGGGCCCATCTTTCCACCCGCTGCATGGACTTCATCGATCACCGCGCGCCAGCCGTCGAGCGCTGCGTCACCATAGAACGATGGGATGTTCTGCTCGTTGCGGGAAGCCGGTCGGTCGACCACCGTGCCCTCCGAGATGATCAGGCCCACGTCGGCAGCTGCGCGCCGGCGGTAGTAAGCCGCGTTGGCGTCCCCAGGCACGCCTTTGGCTGTGAATAGGCGTGTCATGGGCGCCATGACGAAACGGTTCTTGAGCTCGACGCCCTTGATCGTGAAAGGTTGGAAAAGCAGCTCGACGGAGGCGTCAGACATGGTGGCTCACAGGAAGGGGAATGAGGGCAGCGTACTCGTGCGTATGGTGAATTTGAAGCGCCCTAACCAGCGGCCCATACCGGGATCGTGACGCAGTGTGGGAGCCGCTTCAGCGGTGAAAAGCCAACGAAGTGGAGATGCAGCAACCCTATTCGCCGCTGAAGCGGCTTCCACAAGGGTCAGGCAAGCTTTTCCTTCAGGAATGCCCAGGAGCGATCGTTGGCCAGCTTGGCCGCGGCCGCATCGTAGTGCGCCCCTCCATGCCGCGAGAATGCGTGGTTGCAACCCGGATAGCTGTAAATGACGACATTGGGCTTACCGGCGAGTGCCTTCTTGATATCCGAACGGCGATAAAGCCCTGGGCGGCGAGGGCGTCGCACGTCTCGCGGATATCTTCGTTTACACCAAACACTTCATGCAGTACGACAACTGACGGTGCTGTCCTGGCTTCGGGGTAGGACACGTAAGCAGCAAAGTCGCCTGCTTCCGTCTTGATGGTGATGCTCTCGTGCATTACTTCGTTCCTCAGTCAGTGAGTGTGGGAGCCGCTTCAGCGGCGACAGCCAGAGTGTCGCAACCCCCATCGCCGGCATAGCCGGCTCCTAAAAAAAGCCCGCCCGGGTCTGGGACCGGGGCGGGCAGTTCATCTTTGCCTGGCTTACTTCTTCAGGTCGAAACGATCGAGATTCATCACCTTCGTCCAGGCCGCGACGAAATCCTTGACGAACTTCTCGTTGGCATCCGAACTGCCGTACACCTCTGCATTGGCGCGCAGTACCGCGTGTGAACCGAAGACCAGGTCGACACTGGTGGCTGTCCACTTGCGCGTGCCCTTGCCGCGCTCGCTGCCTTCGAACGAGTCCTTTCCTGTCTGCTTCCACTCCGTACGCATATCGAGGAGGTTGCGGAAGAAGTCGTTACTCAACGTACCCGGGCGATCGGTAAAGACACCATGTGCGGCTCCGTCCACATTGGCACCGAGCACACGCAGGCCACCGATGAGCACGGTCATTTCAGGTGCGGTGAGGGTCAGCAGCTGTGCCTTGTCGATCAGCAACGCGGTCGCGGGCACGCTGTACTTGCCTTTGAGGAAGTTGCGGAAGCCATCGGCGATCGGCTCGAGCGACCCGAACGATTCGACGTCGGTCTGTTCCTGCGTGGCGTCGGTACGGCCGGGGGCGAAGGGAACCGCGATGGCTTGCCCGCCATCTTTCGCAGCCTGCTCGACGGCGGCGCTACCGGCCAGCACGATCAGGTCGGCGAGGGATATCTTCTTGCCGCCCGCGTTGAACTCGGAACGGATGCTTTCCAGCTTCGACAGCACCTTCGCCAGCTGCGCGGGCTGGTTGACCTTCCAGTCCTTCTGCGGCGCCAGGCGAATGCGCGCACCATTGGCACCACCACGCTTGTCCGAACCGCGGAACGTCGATGCCGACGCCCAGGCCGTCGAAACGAGCTCCGGAATGGTCAGGCCAGAAGCGAGCACCTTCGCTTTAAGCGCGGCAACATCGCTGTCGGTGACCAGTGCATGGTCTACGGCGGGAACGGGATCCTGCCAGAGGAGCTCTTCTTTCGGCACTTCCGGACCGAGATAGCGCGCACGCGGTCCCATGTCACGGTGGGTGAGCTTGTACCAGGCGCGAGCGAAGGCATCGGCGAACTGGTCCGGGTGCTCGAGAAAGCGCCGCGAGATCTTCTCGTAGGCGGGATCCAGGCGCAGCGCAAGGTCCGTCGTGAGCATGGTGGGGCGATGGCGCTTGGATGAGTCGTAAGCGTCGGGAATGGTCTCCTTCGCATCCTTGGCGACCCACTGGTTGGCTCCGGCCGGGCTCTTGGTCAGCTCCCACTCGTGGCCGAACAGGTTCTCGAAGAACTGGTTGCTCCACTTGGTGGGTGTCTGCGTCCAGGTGACTTCAAGGCCGCTCGTGATCGTATCGGCGCCCTTGCCGCTGCCGTAGGTGTTCTTCCAGCCGAAGCCCTGGTCTTCCAGGCCGGCGGTCTCCGGTTCGTTCAATACATGCTTGGCGTCCCCCGCACCGTGCGTCTTGCCGAAGGTGTGGCCGCCAGCGATGAGCGCGACCGTCTCCTCGTCGTTCATGGCCATACGGCCGAACGTCTCGCGGATGTCGATGGCTGACGCGATGGGATCGGGGTTGCCTTCGGGGCCTTCGGGATTGACGTAGATGAGGCCCATCTGCACGGCGGCCAGCGGATTCTCGAGCAGACGTCCGTCTTCAGTGCGGTCTGTTTCGACACCGTGCAATTCGGCCTCGGCCGTGATCACACCTTCTTCGTGCGCGCCCGCGTCTCGCTCGTTGCTTTGTGTCTTGCCCTTGCCATAGCGGTGATCGCCGCCGAGCCACTCGGTTTCCGTGCCCCAGTAGACGTCCTGGTCCGGCTCCCACGTGTCTTCACGGCCACCGGCAAAGCCGAATGTCTTGAAGCCCATGCTTTCCAGGGCGACGTTGCCGGTGAGGATGATGAGGTCGGCCCAGGAGATGCTGCGGCCGTACTTTTGCTTGACCGGCCAGATCAGGCGGCGTGCCTTGTCCAGGCTGACGTTATCGGGCCAGCTGTTCAAAGGAGCGAAACGCTGTTGACCACGGCCACCGCCGCCACGGCCATCGCCGATGCGATAGGTGCCGGCGCTATGCCAGGCCATGCGGATGAAGAGTCCGCCGTAGTGACCGAAATCGGCAGGCCACCAATCCTGAGAGTCGGTCATGACCGCGAGGAGGTCTTTCTTTACCGCTGCGAGGTCGAGCTTCTTGAACGCCTCGGCGTAGTTGAAGTCCGGGTCCATCGGATTGGATCGGGAAGAGTGCTGGTTGAGCAGATCCACGCGCAGCTGCTGGGGCCACCAATCCTTGTTCGTCGTACCGCTGCCGGCGGTGTGATTGAACGGGCACTTCGCTTCGTTCGTCATTCGCGCTTCTCCTGGGGTGGGCCGGCACGAAAGATCGCTATCCGGCATTGCCTATGAATGTATGCGTTCGACTATACGGTGAGGTTCGGCATTGCAGAAATTGATTGAAGTTATCGAAACAAAAGGCTGGGCCTATCGAACTCATGCAGTAAGTTAAGTACTGTCAGCGCACCTACAGTAGCCTCAGCGCGTCTAGTAGCCACTTGCCCGCTTTTTCTCGCGTTCGTCGTTCCATGCGCGCTGTGACGCTTCATCCTGGAAGGTCCAGGCGACAAAACGGCTTTGCTTGTTGCCCTGCGCCATGTTGATCGTGCGCACATCGAGGGCCTTCGCACGAGTCAGTTCGCGATAGATGGCAGGCAAGTGCTCGCCGCGTGCGACCAACGTGGTAAACCACAGCACGGTGCGCGAATAACGGGTGCTTTCGGTGATCATGGTGCGAATGAAACGCTCTTCACCGCCGCGGCACCACAGCTCGCGGCCCTGACCACCGAAGTTCAGGTTGGTGGTTCGGGGAGCCTTGGTGGTGTCGAGGTTGCGTGTCTTACGCAGGTTACCCGCGGCGGCTTCCTTGGCGGAAGCGTGGAAGGGCGGGTTGCACATGCTGACGTCAAAGCGATCTTCAGGGCGAAGGAGCTGCTCGAAGATATGTTCCGGCTGTTCCTGGCGTCGCAGGAAGATGGCGTCGCCCAGGCCGGGATTGCCATCGACGATGCCTTTGGCCGCCCGCAGCGCAGCGGTATCCACTTCGGATGCGGTGAACCGCCAACCGTATTCACGATTGCCGATGATCGGGTAGATGAGGTTGGCACCCGTCCCCACGTCGAGCGCGCGAACACCGGGACCCGTGGGGATCTCACCGCCGTTGGAGCTGGCGAGAAGATCGGCCACGCCATGCACATAATCCGCGCGGCCAGGAATGGGTGGCACGAGGAAACCGGCCGGGATATCCCAGTGAGCGATACCGTACTGCATCTTCAGCAGCGCCCGGTTCAGCGCCCGCACGGCGTGCGGGTCCGAGAAGTCGATGCTGTCCTCGCCATGGCCGTTGTCGCCGACGTAGGCGGCCAGCAAGGGCATCTGCCGCGAGAGCTCGGCAAAATCGTAGCGCCCGGTATGGCGGTTCCGTGGGTGCAGGGACGTTACCGCGGGTGCGGCGGACTTGGGTTTCTTCATCGCGAGGGGCCAGTTGGACAGCGGGGCGGGCCTATTGTCGCAGATGCGCCGCCATGTTCCGTGGCACCATGGTTTTCTTTGCGAGGCCAATTCCATGGATGCCAAAACGGCATGGCCCGACCGCGTGACTATCGATGGCACCGTCTTCAAGGCGCGCGTTGACGCCAGCGACGGCCTGGTCCGCCTTCCCTGTGCCGCCGAACCGCAGGTATCGGTAGGCGACGTGATCACCCATACGGTGGGTCGTCGCGAGAACTCGCTCGAGGTGCTGGAGGTTGATTTCCAGCCGAACGGATCGCTTGGCATCGGCACGATTCATCGGCATCTCCTGGTGTTGACCGTCGAGTCCACGACCTCGCAGGCACATACACAGCCGTCCGGAGCGACTGCGACGCCTACGCCTGTCGCGCGGGCTCGTCCCGTAGCATCGGTTTCCACTGTACAGGCAGCACCGGCAAGCACGCTGAAACTGGCCGAACTGGTGGAGCGGGTGTCGCGTGGCAGCGACGTCGAGGCAAAAACGATGCTGGTAGCGTTGTTGGACAACGCGTCGGTGTCGGCCATCGTCGGCCCGGTGACCGCGCTGGGAATGCGGGCGAAGCTGCGTTGACCGGTAAGGCGAGCAGCAGGGACGCTGATGTGGGAGCCGATTCATCGGCGATGGCCAGATCGCCGCAAGCCCCCGATCGCCGGTGAAGCGGCTCCCACATTCGGGAAGCGGCTCCCACAACCTGCCTGAAGGATCGAAGCACCGAGGTCCCGAAACTCGTTCAGGTCAAATAGCCACCCGGAACTGTACGTATGTCGTCCGCGGTGCGCCGACCATGCGACCGGCGTTTCCGTCGACATTGCGCGTGTAGAAGCGCTTGTCCGCCAGGTTGTTCACGCCAGCGTCGATGCTGCTGCCTTTCCATGCAGGTATCTGCCAGCTCACCTGCGCATTCCATAGACGTAAGCCCGGGATACGACCCACGCGTGCATCCGGGGTCTCCTGGACGGTGTTGGCCGTATCGGCAAACTGACTGCTCTGATGGGTGCTGGACAGGTTGAAGGTCCACAGGCCGAGCTGGTACTTCGCACCGGCGGTGTCGGTGCGGCGGGAATAGAAGGGCACGTCGAGGCCTGCCGTGGTGCCGGATTCCTGAATCGCCTTCGTATAGGTGAAGTTCGCATACAGGTCCAGGCCGCGCAGTGCCGACTGGTCCGCGAACTGATAGTCGATGGCCGACTCCAGGCCCTTGTGATTAGTCGCGCCGATGTTCTGGAAGGTCGGTGGCTGGATGCCCGGCACCTGCAAGATCTGGTTGTCGAAGCGCATCTTGAACACGGTCAGTTCCGCGTGCAGCTGCGGCCCCTGCCAGCGTGCACCTAATTCGGCGGTGCGGGCGAGTTCCGGCTTCAACGGGTTGGTCGCTGTCTGCGAATTGAGCTGAATGTTCTGCACCGGGCCGAACGACGTGCCGTAGTCCGTAAACAGCGTCAGGTCCCGCGTGAGCAGGTACGAGATATTGAGCGAAGGCAACGGTTTGTTGTTCAACGTGCTGTACTGCTGACCGATGCCGGTGTCGACACGGTCGGAGTCGATGTGCTCGAAGCGGACACCTGGCGTGATGCGCCATTTGCCGATCGCAATCCGGTCGTCGATATAAGCCGCGCTGGCATCGGTCGCGTTGTCGAAGCGGGTGGGCGTGGTCACCTTTCCGTTCGCCGTGCTCAGGTTGTAGCTGCCGTCGTCGCCACGTTCACGAAGGTAGCGATAGCCGACCGTCACGTCGTTGGTGGTCTGCCCCAGCTCGAAGCGCTGGGTGTAGCGGGGCTCGATACCAAAGACCTTATAGTTTCGTGGCTGCACGGTTAGCTGGGTGCCGGTCGTATTGATCAGGGTGCTGCTGCGATAGCTTTCGTTATCGTAGACGCGCATCTCGACTTCGCTGTCGTCAGACAAGGTGTTGATGTAGCCAACATCCGCAGCCTTGCGGTGGCCCGTCCAGAAGTCGGTGGGACGAGTGTTCTGGAACGGGTCGGCGTCGTACTGGGCTACGGTCAGGCCGCCAGGCGTGCGCGACTTCACGTCGTAATAGGAAAGCTTGCCGTAAATCTCGGACGTCGGCCCTAACGGATAGCGAAACTTCAACGCGACGTCGTTGACCTTTTCGTCGCTTCCGCGGCGCCAGTCCGTACCGGTCATGCCGGAGTAGAGCAGGGCGAGTCCCAGCCCATTGTCCATCGTGGTACCGAGGAAGGTGCTGTACTGCTGGTTGCTTCCGCCACCCTTGCCGTAAGCGTTCTCTCGGACCGTGACGTCGCCGGTCAGGCCGGGCGTCGACGGAATGGCGCGCGTGTTGAAGTTGATGATGCCGCCGACGTTCTGCGGCCCGTAGCGCACCGCGCCACCGCCACGTACGACATCGATCGATTCGATGTTGTTCAAGGTGACCGGTGCCACCGATAGCTGAGGCTGACCGTAAGGCGCGAATGCCATGGGAATGCCGTCGAGCAGCACGGTGGATCGCGGGCTGTAGCGGCCGGTCAGGCCACGCACGCCGATGCTGAGGGAAACGGCGCTGCCTGCAGAACCGGAGTTGTCGGTGGACTGGACGCCCGGGATACGACGCATGACTTCGCCGATGCTGGTCGCGCCCGTGGCCCTGATCTGCGCACTGTCGAGCACCGTGCGGGCGCCGGCGAAGGTCTTCACGCTGTCCTGAAGCCCCGTGCCCAGCCAGCTGCCGGCGACCTGGATGGAGTCCAGCGTGGCGGCGTCGTCCGCCTCCGCCGGCTTCGCATCCTGCGCCTGCACGGCATACGGGCTGGCCGCAAGAGCAGCGATGATGGAAGCCGCGCTGACGCGGAGGCGCAGGGCGGAAGCCCTGCGGGGGTGAGGCGAAAGCATGCTGAGCCCTTAAAGTCCTATCTAATGCGAATAGGTTGCATTTGCAATGGGGCCGAAGTCTAGCATGCTGTTCGACATGTGAAACTAGGGGGCGTGGAACGCCGCTTCGATGTTATGGCCGTCCGGATCGAGGATGAAGCCGCCGTAGTAGCCGGCGCTGTAATGCGAACGGGGGCCCGGGGGACCATTGTCACGACCGCCTGCTTCCAGTGCAGCTTCATGGAAGGCCCGAACGTCGTGCTGCGACGTGACCCGGAACGCCACGTGCACCGGCGGCTGGTTCGGCTCACCCTTGTAGATCCAGAAGTCCGCCTTGCCATTTTCGCCGAAGCCGGCGACATCCGTACGTCCGGTCACGGACGCGGGAATCTCCAGGAGCAGCTCGTAGCCGATGGCTTTGAGCGTCGCCTCATAGAAGGCCTTGCTTCGCTCGAAATCGCTTACGTAGATACCGATGTGGTCGATCATGCGGGAGCCTGGACGGGTGGCTAAGGTGGTTGCAGCTTAGCCGGATACCGTGCGTACTTTCAGCCCGTCGTGCCTAGCCCATCTGTCCCAGCGTCTTCCGGAAGCGACGTTGGGCCATCACGAACAAAAGGCTGCCGATGACGAGCAGGCAGGCGAATGGTTTCCACACCACGCCGATTCCCGCGCCGCGGTAGAGAATCGCCTGACCGAGCTCGACGAAGTGCGTGGTGGGCGCCGCGAGCATCAGGTCCTGGACGATCCTGGGCATGCTTTCGCGCGGCGTCATGCCACCGGAAAGCATCTGCAACGGCAGTAGCGTGAGGATCAGAAGCAGGCCGAATTGCGGCATCGTGCGTGCCAGGGTCGCCATGAAAATGCCCATGGAGCACGTCGCGAAAAGGCAGAGCGCCGCACCGGTGAGGAACAGTGCGATGGAGCCTTCGATCGGCACGTGCAGCAGTTTCTGCACCACGAACAAGAGGGAGCAGGCAGCCGCAGCGAGTACCACCAGCGCCATGGACCACAATTTGGCGAGCATGATCTCTGTGGGCGTCACCGGCATGACCAGAAGGTGCTCGATGGTGCCGTGCTCCCGCTCGCGAAGTAGCGCGGCTCCCGTCAGGACGATAGACAGCATGGTTACGTTATTGATGATCTCCATCAGGCCGCCGAACCATGATTTCTCAAGCGCGGGGTTGAACCGCACGCGGACGGCGAGATCGACGGGCTGTGTCGCCGTTGCGCGATATCGCCTCACGAACTCGTCCACTTCGCCCGCGACGATCTGCTGCACATAGCCGCTGCCCGAGAACGCCTGGCTCATGCGCGTGGCGTCGACATTGAGCTGGATGGCGGGTGCGCGGCCGGCAAGGACGTCGCGTTGAAAGTGAGGGGGGATATCGAGGCCGAACGTGTACAGGCCGGCATCCATGCCGGGGTCCATCTCACGGACGGTGACCAGCGCCGGCTTGGCGAAGCGGGGAGGGTAGAAGGCTGTCACGATCCGTTCGGACAACGCGGATCCGTCTTCATCGACGATGGCGATCGGCGCGCTGTGCAGGGTCTCCGGCATGGCCGTAGCGGCCGTATACACCGACACGGTAAACGTATAGGCAATCAGGATGAGCATCACCGGGTCGCGGTAAAGGCTCCAGAGCTCCTTAATGCCGAGCCGATAAATGTTTGCCAGTGAACGTCGATCCATCATGTTTCCTGTTTTCGCAGCAGCGCGACCGCAGCGAGAAGGATGACCGGCGCCGAGAGAAACAGCGGCCAGAGTGAACCCGTCAGGTCCGTGAGGTGCAGTCCCTTGCTGAAGACACCGCGGCTGATGGTGAACATGTACGTCGCGGGATAAATGGTTCCGATGAAGCGGCCGGCGCCTTCCAGCGAGGACACCGGATCGATGAGCCCGGCAAATTGCGTCGCCGGCAGGAGGGTACCGATCATTGCAAGGAACATCGCTGCAATCTGACTTCGCGTCACTGCCGAAGCCAGCAGGCCCATGCCCGTCGCGCTGACACTGAAGGCCAGTGCGGCAAGGCAGAGGGCCGGATAACTGCCGGTGATGGGTACGCCGAAGGCGGTGACCGCCAGGGCGCTCATCAGCAGGAAATTCAGCATGGCCAGGGCTATATAGGGGAGTTGCTTGCCTAGCAGGAACTCCGAACGCGTGACCGGTGTGACGTACAGATTGAGGATGGATCCCATCTCTTTCTCGCGAACGACCGCCAGCGCGGTCAGCATCGCCGGCAGCATCAACAGCAGTAGAGGTACGATGGCTGGCACCATTGCCGGCAGGCTTCGCACGTCGGGGTTGTATCGGAAACGCGTCTCGACGGACAGCGCGGAGGCGGGGATAGATCCGGTTCGCGCACGCGCCTGCGACACCAACCATTGCAGATGCATCCCCTGGGCGTAGCCTTCCACCGTCTCGGCACGCGTAGGCATGGCGCCGTCGATCCAGGCGCCGATTTCGACCGGCCGTCCGCGACTCGCGTCACGGCCGAAACCGGGAGGAAACTCGATCGCAAGGGACAGTTCACCGCTACGCATGCGACGGTCGAGTTCTTCGTAGCTGGACAACGGCGGCATCTGGATGAAGTAGCGAGAGCCGGCAAGATCCATGGCATAGCTTTCACTGATTGTGCTGTGATCGCGGTCGAGGACCGCGTAACGAAGGTTCTCGACATCCAGGTTGATGCCGAACCCGATAACAAACATAAGCAGCATCGAGCCACCCAGGGCCAGGGTTGCCCTGACGGGGTCGCGACGCAGCTCCAGCGCTTCGCGCCAGGAATAGGCCAGCAGTCGCGTCAGGCTGAAACCTCGTCGGGCAGCTGACGGCTGGGCTGCCACCGGGGGAGCGGCGGGAGAGGCAATGGCCTCGTCGGGACCCGTGGCGTCACGAAGGTATCCGATGAATGCCGCCTCGAGATTCTCGGCACCACGTGCTGTCACCAGGGCGGAAGGCTTGTCGGTTGCCAGGACGCGCCCACCATGCATCAACGAAATGCGGTCGCATCGCGCCGCTTCGTTCATGAAATGGGTAGAGATGAAGATGGTCACGTGATCGCGACGCGACACGTCGGCCAGCAGTCGCCAGAACACGTCGCGAGCGATCGGATCCACCCCCGAGGTGGGTTCGTCCAGGATCAGCAGTTCGGGCCCGTGCACCATGGCGACGGCCAGGGAAAGGCGCTGCCGCATGCCGAGCGGCAGGCGCTCGGGGAGCGCATCCAGGACATCCGCAAGGCCAAAGCGCTCGGCCATGGCCGATACACGCGAGGGAATCTCTGCAGGCGGTATGTGGAAGAGCCTGGCATGGAGCACGAGATTCTGCACGACAGTGAGCTCGGCATAGAGCGAGAACGACTGGGACATGTACCCGACGCGCCGGCGTGTTTCGATATCCACGGTATCCAGCACCTTTCCGAACAGCCACGCATGGCCTTCGCTCGCCGGAAGGAGGCCGGTGAGCATCTTCATGGTAGTTGTCTTGCCGCATCCGTTGGATCCGAGGAAGCCGAAGATTTCCCCGCGCCTGATGCGAAAGTCGACGTGATCCACGGCGACGAAGTCGCCGAAGCGCATGGTCAGGCCTTCGGCGCGGATGGCGATTTCCTCGTGTCCTTCGTCTGGCAAGGGAGGAATGTCGACGGGGAGGTGAGTCTTCCGGATAGCTTCCGGGAGCAGGGCGATGAATGCTTCTTCAAGTGACGAAGTGCCCGAGGTCACCAGCAGGGATGCAGGTGTTCCTGTGGCGAGGATCGCGCCGGCATTCATCGCCATGAGCCAATCGAAGCGCTGTGCCTCGTCCATGTAGGCCGTTGCCACGATGACACTCATCCCGGGGCGATCCGTGCGAATTCGGTCGATGAGATCCCAGAACTGTGAGCGGGCGAGCGGATCCACCCCCGTAGTAGGTTCGTCGAGCACCAGTAGATCGGGATCGTGGATCAGCGCACAACACAGGCCCAGCTTCTGCTTCATGCCGCCGGAGAGCTGACCGGCGGGTCGGTCGAGAAAATGGCTGAGCCCCGTGCTACGAGTGAGTTCGTCGATACGGCGTCGCCTCTCCGGAGCCGCATGGCCGAAGATCCGGGCAAAGAACTGCAGGTTCTCTTCGACGGATAAGGTTGGATAGAGGTTGCGGCCCAGTCCCTGCGGCATGTACGCGATGCGGGGGCACACTCTTTCGCGATGGCGGCGCGACCGCATATCACCCCCTAGCACGGAGAGGCTCCCTGCCTGCTGGAGCCGGCGTGCGCCCGCAATCAGCGAGAGCAGGCTCGACTTGCCGACGCCATCCGGACCGATCACTCCGGCCATGAGACCTGCCGGAATGTCGAGGGTCATGCCGCTGATGGCGGAAGTCTTTCCATAGGTGAGCGTGACATCGCTCAACGAAACGACCGGCGAGCCGTCCACGTTACCTGGGGACCTTGATCGCGAGGGCTGCCGGCCAGGCCAACGACGGATCGGTCTTCACCCAGGCCACGCCAGGGAGTCCCGTCTTTACCTGGGCCAGGTGCTTGCGTAGCAGCGCCGGGGCGATCTTGGCGCGAACGCGGAACATGAGTTTCTGTCGCTCGCTGGCTGTCTCGACCGTTTTTGGCGTGAACTGTGCCGTGTCGGCGACGAACGATACGGTCGCAGGGATCACATATTGGGGGGCGACATCGAGGATGAGTCGAACATCGCTTCCCAGTGCCACCTTGCCGGCGTCGGCCTCCGGAAGGAAGAACGTCATGTAAACGTCCGACAGGTCGACAAGATTTAGCACCTTGCCCCCGGCCGGAAGCACCTCGCCCGGTTCCGCTACCCGGAACTGGACCCGACCGTCCCGCGGGGAGACCAGCGCGGCATCGGTAATGTCGGCGGATATGCGCCTCACCGTGGCTGCAGCCGCGATCACGTTGGATCGCGCGCCGACCAGTTGTGCCTTCGCGGCCGCCACTGCGGCCCGCGTGGCCGCGGTTTGTGCACGCGCGGCGGCAACGGCCGCATCGGCGCTTCGCAGCCGGGCCCGGTCGTCGTCGAGCTCCTGTTCGGAAGATGCTCCCTCGCGGGTCAGGCTCGACGACCGCGCGAAGCGGCGCGACGCCGCGTCACGCTCGCTTTCGCGTTGGTTGGTCAAGGCCTCGGCGGCCGCCACGTCGGCCTGGCGCAGCGTCACCTGGGCCTCGGCGGCAATCACGCCCTGGATGGCCTGGTCCTGCGCAGCCACCGCCTCGGCACGTTGCGCATCGAGCACGTCGGTATTCATCTGGGCCAGTGGCTGACCGGCGCGGAGGAAGTCGCCCTCGTCGACCAGGACGCGGTCGATTCGACCGGCCAGCTTCGTTGAGACATCGATTTCCGTCGCCTCGATCCGACCGTTTCCGCTAGCGAAACCCGGACCGGGATCGGTATCACGCATCGACCACCATGTCTCGACCGCCAACGCGATGGCTGCGATGACGACCGCAGCGACGATGGCGGTTCGACGTAGTGAAGGGGCTGCAGGCATCAACGTGTCGCTCCATCGGTGGGTGTATCGGGAAGGAAGGGCCCGGCCCCGCCACCCAGGGCGGCGTACAGCGCCACCCCGCTCGTGAGGTAGCGTCGACGCGCCGCGACCAACGCCTGCTGCGCGTCGAGCAGGTCGCGCTGCGCATCGAGCACTTCCAGATAGGGAGAGGCTCCCCGGTCATAGCGCAGGTTCGCGAGCCGCGCCCGTTCGGTTTGCGCACGCAGGGCGTTCTTTTCGAACGCCACTTCTTCCGACAGCCATCGCCGCTCCGACAGAGCGTCAAGCACTTCGCGGAATGCCTGTTGCACGGTGGCGTCATATGAGGTGACCGCTTCGTCCCGGCGAACCTTGGCGAGGTCGAGTGCAGCCCTGCGGCGTCCGGCATCGAACAAGGGCAGGGTGGCGCCAAATCCATACTGCCAGGCACTGCTTCCTGACGAGAACAGACGACCCAGATCGGCGCTCGCTGCTCCCGACTCGCCCGTCAAGGCGATCCTGGGGAAGAAGTCCGCCCGGGCCACACCTATATCGAAGTTCGCGCTGCGCAGGCGATGCTCGGCAGCCATGACATCAGGTCGGTGTAGCAGTACCTCCGAAGGCAAGCCGATACGCAGGCCACCGGCAATGCTGCCCTCGTCGAGCGTACCCCCGCCACTGAGAGGCAGATCGAGTGGCGCGCCCACCAATTCCGATAGTGCGTGCGCCTGTAGTGCGCGAGTGCGTTCAAGCTCGGCGCCCAGGGTCTGTGCCTGGGTAAGCAGGGCCTCGACCTGCATGAGATCGAAGCGGGAAATGGCACCGACCTCATAGCGCCGGCGGAAGATGCGTAACGATTCCTGTCGAGAAACAACACTTCGTCGGGCCAGGACGAGGCGCTCGTCGAGTTCGCACAGCGAAAGGTACCCCTGCGCGGCCTGCTCGATGATCAGGACACGTGCAGCTCGAGCCGCGTCGCGAGAAGCAAGATATTCCTCCAGCGCGGCATCCTTCAGGCTGCGCACTCTGCCCCATATGTCGACCTCCCAGCTGGGAATGCCGGCGTATGCCTGATACTCGGCACCGACCACGGGACGCCCGGTCAGATTGAGGTCGGCGGGCGTTCGGGAACGAGCGCTTGTCGCAGTCACGTCGAGGGATGGAAATGTGGCCGAACGCTCGATGCGAAATGCTGCTCGCGCCTCTTCGACTCGCAACAATGCCGTTCTTAGATCACGACTGTTATCCAGCGCGGCCTGGATGAGCGCGCGAAGCTCGATGTCGGTAAAGAATACCTCCCATGACGTATCCGCCCCCAAAGCCTCCCGAGGTGAGTCGGGAATCGTTTCCTGCCATGTATCGGGGACGGGAAGCGGCAATGAAGGCGCGGTAGGAGCGAGCGATACGCACCCGCCGGCGGTGACTAGCATGGCCCATCCCAGCATTGAACGGCATCGTCGAGCCGACGTCATCACCAGGGAGCCGTGTGCGTCGCCTGAATTTTCCACGTCGTCCCCGTTGAAGCCACCCAAACACGAGAGGTGCTCGGTGAAGCCATCCCCAGCCAAAGTTACGTTTCATTACACAGCGATCGGGGTTTGGCGGTGTTGATCCAGATCAATCACGGTGGAGGGAATTCCGTCTTACGGAAGTGACGGTGTGGACGTTCGGGTCCTACCTCTTCATCCTTTGCTATTGCGTGCTGTACTTCATGATGTCGACGATGTACCGCACCCTGCGGCTCACGCCGTAAGGCACCACCCCCGCCAAAGGACTACTCTCGGCATCGCTCCACCCCTGATTCCACCGACCCAACAGGAAGACCAGGTATGAAATCAGCCATTTACGTCGCGGCCACCGCCGCCGCTCTGTTCTCGGTAGCAGCTGCGGCGAAGACGCCGCCGCCCGCCATCAACCCATCTCACAGGCCCGAGAAGGACACCCAGCAGGACGCGGTGCGTCACCCGGCGGACCTGGTCGCCTTCTCCAAGGTGAAACCAGGCGACGTCGTCATGGATGTGTGGCCAGGTGGCGGTTACTGGACCCGGCTCTTCTCCCCGATCGTGGGAGCCAAGGGCAAGGTTTACGCCTATGTTCCCGCCGAGATCGCTGACTTCAAGACGGATCCCGTCGGCGTGGCGAAAGCGGTCGCGACCGAGCCCGGACGCGGGAATGTAGAAGCCATCTCCGATCCGATCGACCAACAGCCGGCGCCATCCGGGTTCAATAAATTCAACGTCATCTGGACGTTTGAGAACTATCACGACCTCCACGACAGCTTCATGAAGGGGGCGAGCGTGGACGGGTTCAACCAGGCCGTGTTCAAGCTCCTCAAGCCGGGCGGTTATTTCGTGGTCGTCGACCATGCCGCCGCGCCGGGGTCGGGCCTGAAGAACACCGAAGACCTGCACCGGATCGATCCTGCGACGGTGAAGGCCGAGGTCGAGAAGGCCGGCTTCGTTCTCGACGCCGAGGCCACGGTGCTCGCCAATCCGGCAGACGATCACACCATCAAGGTCTTCGATCCCGCGGTCAAAGGTAAGACTGACCGTTTCATGCTTCGCTTCAAGAAGCCCGCCAAGTAAGCCTGCGATTCGTTGGTCGTGGCCGGCCTTGTTTTTGAGGCCGCGTCACGGCCCGCGCGATATGTCGCTGGATGGTGCCGTGGGCTAGTATCGCCCATTGGGCAGGCAGGGAAGGCGATACGATGACCACCAGAAACCTCCACATCGACATGCTTCGCGGCGTGTCCATCGTGATGGTGATGCTGCTGCACTATTCCCTGACTTACCGACTGCACGCCAGCCCGCTGAACGAGTGGATCTCCGTGCCGACACTACGCACGATCTTCTTCAACGGAAACTACGGCGTCTCCGTATTCTTCGTGATCTCGGGTTACCTGATTACGACGAACATCCTGCGTCGCTACGGTTCGCTGGCCGGTACCGACGTCACGCACTTCTACAAGCTGCGCCTGTTCCGCCTTTATCCCTCAGTAGTGCTGGCCCTGGCAATCATCACCATACTTGGCCTGGCCGGGCTCTCGAACTTCGCCAATGCGACCAGGCAGACGGATTTCGGCAGCGGCTTCTTCGTGATCGCCAATCTCTCGGTGCTTACGTTCTGGCACAACATCCTCATGGAGCGAGTGGGCTACTTCAACTACGCCATGAACATCTATTGGTCGCTCTCGGTGGAAGAGGTGTTCTATCTGCTCTATCCACTGGTATTGGTGATCGCGCGCCGTCGTTGGCAGCTCGTCTTGCTGGCTTGCGCAGGCATGGTCGTGGCGCCTGCGTACCGTTGGTTGCACAGCGACGACGAGTTGTTCTTCATGTACGGCAACCTGGCATGCGTGGATATGCTCGTCTACGGGTGCGTGGCTGCTGTCGCTGCAAACCTGGTTTCATGGACGGTACCGATGAGGCGCGTCCTCGCCACGCTGGCGTTCGTCGCAATGTGCTGGGTGTATATGCAAGGTATCGGCGGCAATGAAGCTTTCGGTGCCACGCTGCTCGGTATCGCCGCAGCGATTTTTCTCGTGGCCGTGTCACGTCTGCCGTCTGGCAGCGTTGCACGCCGCGTCGGTGGCCCGCTGGCATGGTTCGGCTCGCACAGCTACGAGCTCTACCTCTTTCACATCGTGGTCCTGGGCATCATGGGGGAACTGGTGCCCAGGGCGGCGATGAGCCCGGAACACAAGCTGCCCATGCTCGCGGTGTTCTTCGTGCTTTCCGCGGTGTTCGCCTGGACGGTGGCACGCTTTTACGGCGACCCGCTCAATCGCCGCCTCCGCGCACGGTTCACCCGTCGGGAGGTGGACGCTTCAAGAACGGTCGAGCCATCGCGGGTAAGGTTCGAGGAAGGGTAGAACCCTGCTATTCCCGATCGAGGAGATTGTCATGCATCATTTCAAATCAACAGTATGTGGCCTGGTGGCAATCGCCGGCATCCTGATCGGCACGAGCGCCCAGGCCGACAAGCGCACGCAGCTCTCGCAGAACGACCTGAGCATTCCCGGCTGGGAGGAAGTCCAGATGCGTGTCGATCTGGATCCTGGGCACATCGCCGCGAACCACCGCCACCCGGGTGAGGAAATCATTTACGTCGTCGAGGGCACGATCGAATATGACGTGGAAGGCAAGCCGCCGGTGACCCTTAAAGCAGGCGACGTGCTCTTCGTTCCCAAGGGCGTCGTGCACAGTGCGAAGAACGTGGGCAAGACGAACGCCGCCGAGATCGGCACGTACGTCGTGCCCAAGGGTCAACCGCTTGTGGAATGGGTGAAGTAAGGCGACCACGACGCCACGGCCGGCACCGTGAAATGCGTATCGATCCGGACTTCTTCATGCGCATCGTCTACGACGGACTCAGATAGCTTCCCAGGTGCCCATGTCCAGCGAGTTGGGTGACCATCCGTCGTTGAACAGCATCCATCGTTGCCGTAGCGCCTTACGGCGACGGACGATGCGTCGCGGAACGAACTGCCAGTACTGCTCGGCCTGGACGAATGTGGCGTCGCCGTGAAATCCAAGCCGGACGTCACCCGTCATCTGGAGTACCTCTCCGGTACGGAAGTCCGCGCACCACAGCCCCGCGCGGGGATTGAGCAGGAAATTGCCCAGTGTGTTGTAGAACGTGTTTCCCGGGAACTCAGGCACCGTCAGGACGCCATCCGGCTCAACACGTATGAAGCCGGGAAGGCCACCCCGGTGAGATACGTCAACCTGGCGCTCGCCACCCTCGCGGTCGACGTAGGAAGCGACGAAGAAGGTGTCGCTCGAGGCGATCAGTGCGCGTGCGTGCTCGTCGAGCACAGGCAATTCCTCGGCAACGACCGATGACCGATCGTCCGTCGTCGATACGAACGACGCAGCCCTCGCCTGGATGTACTTCGGACAGTTGCCAAAACTCTGCTCGATCGCGAGCCGGAACGTACCCGATGACCAGCGATCGATGTGGCCGTTCAAGCGAAGACGCCGGCGCGTGGCCAGATCGATGCCGATCATCCCGATGGCACGGCCTTGTTCGAACCCTTCATCCGCAGGGTCCGAAGCGTCTCGTTCCATCGTAATATCGAGCGCGAATACGCCGTGCGCTGCGAGAAAACCGGGATTTCCCTCGACCATGGTTGCCCAGGGCGAACCGCTTTTATCCACGCTGCCGAGCACCGCATACGACAGGCGGGCATAGAACGCCTGTTGCGTTGTGCCAAGGTTGTTTCGGAAGATCCGGACATCCAGATCGGCCAGCGCGTCGTCCACACCGGCACGATGCTGCATCTCACGCTCACCGGCGTGCCAGCTCGAAGCCAGCCTCGATCGATCCAGATCAGACACGATGCACTCCAGGGTGGTCGATGGGTTTCATCATTCTCACAGGTCCAGCTCGACATCGCTCGATGGCGATGAGCAGCAGATCAGGATGCGTCCCTCCGCGGGAGCCTGGAGCGGTTCATTGAAGTAGGAAACACCGCCATCGATCACGGATGTCTCGCAGTTGTGGCAGACACCCGAGCGGCAGGCCCATCGAACCGGGACATCGCAGGCCTCGGCGAGCTCAAGCAGGCTGGCGTACCGATCCTCCCAATACACCGTCAGGCCACTGCGGACGAAGGTGACGGCTGCGCCCTCCGTCGCGGCGTCCTTGGGCGCATGGGGCGGCCGCGAGGAAGGGTTTACCAGCCCGGGGCGAAGTGCTTCCACGCCACCGAACAATTCGGACGAGATATTTGCGTCTGCGAATCCGGCGGTGCGCAGACTGGCGCGGGCCTCTTTCATGAAGATTGTCGGGCCGCAAAGATAGACATGGGCATCGAGAGGGATGTCCAGCCGTTGCAGCAGCGCCATGGTGATCCGGCCTTGCACGTCATAGTCGCGGCCGAGGTTGTCCGTGGCGTGCGGCTGGCTGAAGGCGATGAGCCGGACGGACGAACCAAGCTGCTTGAGCAGGCTGTCCACTTCAACGGCAAACGCATTGTCCTCGCCGCTCCTGGCGCCGTGAACCCAATACACCTTCCGCGCAGGGGACGCTGGTTTGGCGGCCAATTCGTGCAGCATCGCGAGGACCGGGGTGATCCCGATGCCGGCGCTCCAGAAAACCAGGGGATGGTCATCCGTCCCAAGAACGAAACTCCCCCGCGGTGCACTGATGCTCAGGCGATCGCCCTCCCTGACCTGGGTATGCAGGTAGGCGCTTCCCTCGCCACTGGCTCGCCTTACCGAGAAGCGGTACTGACCGGGCAGGCCGACATGGGACAGGGAATAGCTGCGTACAAGCGGCGCCTGCGGAGGCAGCGGTGTCACCCGGACCACGATGAACTGGCCGCCGCGGGCGGGAGGAAGGGCAGAGCCATCCGCTGCCTCGAGAACGAAGGACCGGACCGTAGCGCTCTCCATGCGTGTCGAACGGACCAGCACGTCGCGAAAGCCGGTCCAGGCTGGCTCGCCAAGGGACGGCGCCGCGGAAAGCATCGACGCCAGCGACTCTCGCCAGCCCGTACTGAGAGCGGGCACCTTGACGGCGCGCTCCAGCGCCTCTCGCGGATGCTCGTTCAAATAGAGCAGGGCATCGATCTCGGTGACGCTCACATCGCTGCCCGAGCGTTCCCTGGTGATCGCATCGCCGGCTTCGATGCATCCTTCTTCGATCACGCGGCAATAGAATCCTGGACGCTTGTGAGACACCAGCAGCGAAGGCATGCGCGGCTCCTGTAGCCGAAGTCCCACGCGATAGCAGGTGACGCGCGGCTGCGTCACTTCCAGAAGCGCCTCGCCGATGCGGAAACGATCGCCAATGCAGACCTCGCTATCGGGTAAACCGTCGACAGTGAGGTTTTCGCCGAACGAACCCCATTCCATCGATGGCCTACCCAGGAAGGCCTCCCAGTGTCGATACGAATCGACCTGGTACACCATCACGGCGCGGTGTTCGCCGCCATGACCTGCCAGATCGCCTTGCCCATCGCCGTCGATGTTGAGCCGTCGCACCATGACTCGGCCCGCGACGGGTGCCTTCCATACGCCGGTGCGAATCACCTGACCCTGCCAGGGAACATCCTTGGGAAGCCCGACATTCACGGAGATTAACGTGGCCATGATCGACACCTCGACAGGCGGACTCGTGATGATCTTATCGTGCGACGGGAAGGTCCGCCTATCAAGCCAGGGCATGAGGTCTTCACGGCGGACCAGTCATCGGACTGAAGCTGGTTTCGGCTGGTTAACCGGCTTCCGGTAGCTCACGCGCCAGATGCTGTTTGAGCCGTCGACCGCGGCATGGAAACCGCGGTCGACAACGTCAGGCCATGCCAGGAACCGATGCGTCAGGGGGACGTTACGGGGCTTCAGCGATGTGGGCAAGATCGTCGCTGCCGCCGGCGATGGATTGCTTCAGTGCCACGGCATCCTCCAGGCGAGCTGCGTGCGCCGTGATCAGGGCCAGCTCGGCGTCACGCCATCCCTGCTCGGCGGCAAGGAGCGAGAGCAGGCTTATATCACCGGCGGCAAACTGCGCCTGCGCGACCCGATAACTACCCAGCGAGGCCTCGCGACTGGCTTGCGCCAGCTCGAAGGCGCGTCCGTCTGTTTCCACCGCATGCAGTGCGTCGGCCACGTTGGCAAAGGCGTTGATCACCGTGCTGCGGTACAGTGCGGCCGCCTGTCGATTGCTGGCCTCCGCGGCCCGTTGCCGATGCTTCAGCATGCCTCCGTCGAAGATCGGCGCGGTCAGATCGCCCGCCAGGTTCCAGAAAGCGGTGCCCGGCCCGAACAAGTCGCCGAACCGGGCCCCGGCGGAGCCGCCGCTCGCGTTGAGGGTGAGCACAGGAAGACGTGCCGCGACCGCCACGCCGACTTCGGCCGACGCCGCATGCCATTGCGCTTCGGCGGCCTGAATATCGGGCCGCTTCTCGAGCCACGCCGAGGGAATGCTTGTGGGTAGATCTTTCGGTAACACGATATCGCCAAGCGCGATGGACGACGCGTTCGGATCGACCGTATGGTTTCCCTCCAATGCCGCGTTCCGGTCGCGTTGCTGCGCCCACTGTTTCTCGATAGCGGGACGTTGTGCTTGCGTGGCAGCAAGGGCCGCCGCCTGGAGAAGCACGTCGTTTCGCGCCGCATCGCCGAGGGCAAGACGCTTCTGAACGACCTCCAGCGACTGTTGCTGGACTCGAATCGACTGGTCGATTGCTTCCAGCTGTGCCTGGAGGCTCGCCTCCTCGATGAGACCGACACAGAGGGTGGCGATCAAGGTCAAGCGCGTGGCCTGCCACTGATAGCGTTGTGCTTCCGCCTGCGCGACCAGGGATTCGACGTTCCGCCGGTTTGCACCGAAAAGGTCGGGCGTGTAGCCGACCGACAGCTGTGCGGTATGAAGGTTGTATACGTAACTTCCATCGGAAGGCACGCTCGACAATGCGCCGGAGGTCTTCTGCCGGGTCGGGTTCAGATCGGCCGTAACGACGGGAAAGAAGCCACCTCGTTGTGCGGTGGCCGTCTCCTGCGCGGCCACCAATGACTCTTGTGCCGCCTGGATATCGGGGCTGTTGCGGAGCGCGCGCTCCACACGCTCGTCGATGGCCGGGGCTCCGAACGACGACCACCAACGAGAGCTCTCGTCTGGCAGGGGCGCGGTTGCCGCCGCCGGTGACGGAAAGTCCTTTGCCAGATCCGGTTTGACGAAATCCGGACCGACGGCACAACCGGCGATCAACAGGGCAAGGGCGCCTGGCGGGGCATAGTGAAAGATCGCTTTGCATAGCTTCATGCGGCATTCCTCGACGTGGCCGCACGACGCTCGGCACGTTTTTCGATCAGGCAGTAAAGAGACGGAAGGACGAAAAGGGTCAGCAGCGTGGCGATACCCAGTCCGCCGACGACCACGGTGGCAAGCCCTCGCTGGACATCGGTGCCGATGCCCGTGGCCAGTGCGGCCGGCAACATGCCTGCCGTCGCGACGGTGGCGGTCATCAGCACCGGGCGGAAGCGCTGTGTGGCGCCCAGAAGCACCGCCTCGGTAATAGCCACGCCCTTCTCACGCACCCGGTTGAAGTTGGAGACCATGATCACGCCGTTCTGCACGGCGACACCGAACAGGGCAATGAAACCCACGGCCGTCGCGATGTTCAGCGTTTCACCGCGTACGACGATGGCGACCAGGCCACCCAGGGCAGCAAGCGGGACCACGCCAAGGACCAGCGCGGCCTGCCGCAGCCTGCCAAATTCGGCGAAGAGGAAGATAATCATCACCGCAAGCACCATGACCAGCGCGAGTGCCAGCCTCGACTGAGCGCGTTGCTGGTTTTCGAACTGCCCGCCCCATTGCAGCCGGTACTGGCTCTTGTCGAAGGTCACCTTAGCTGCGATCTGGCGATCGGCATCGGCCAGGTAGTCGGACAGCGCGCGCCCACGATTGTCGATGCGAACGATCAGATTGCGCTGGCCCATCTCATGAGCCACGGTGGCCTCGCCCGATTGCTCCCGGATCCGGGTGATCGTGGACAGTGGAACCTGTGCCCCATCCGCACTGCGGAGGGTCAGGGCGCCAAGCCGATCCCGGCTACTGGCGACCTCGCGCGATACCTTGGCGGTCATGTTGTACACACGGTCACCCACATAGACCTGGGACACCGGCGCGCCACCCAGGGCGGTCTGGATAAGCGCATCCACATCACCGACATTGATCCCGTAACGAGCGGCGGCTTCGCGATCGACTTCGATCGCTACCTGCGGCACCGGCGGCTCCTGGAACACCGAGGCGTCGGCGGTACCATCGACGCCCTTCAGCACACCGACCACAGCATCGCCGATACGGCGCAGCTCCTTGAAGTCGTCGCCGTAGATACGCAGCACCAGAGGGCTGTGTGCGCCGCCGATCTTGTCGTTCTCACCATCGATGATGGGCTGGCTGATGCCGACGCTGATTCCCGGTATGGCCTGCAGGCGGCGATTGAGCTTGTCGATGAACTGTGCCTTCGTCTCACCTTGCGGCCAGGTGTCATAGGGTTTCAGGCCCACACCGGATTCGATGTGCGAGGGTGTCCAGGGGTCCGTACCGTCGTCGTTGCGACCGAGCTGGGTCACGACATACGAGACCTCCGGAAACTCGCGCACCGCAGCGCGGTACTGGCTGGCCATGCTGCTGGCCTTCTCCAGGGAAAGCCCCGATGGCAGCTGCACCTGAACCCAGAGGCCTCCTTCGTCAAGCTCGGGAAGGAATTCCTGGCCAACGTTCCAGCCGAGCGAGATGACGCAGACCAGGGTCGCCATGACGACGGTCACGGCGACCGACGGCCGGTTGACCATGCGCTTGAGGGCTCGGCCGTAGGCTTCCTGCAAGCGTTCGAGCGGCCGGTTGTGGAAGATCTTCCGAGGCTTGCGGAAGGCCAGATAGGCAAGTCCGGGCACGAGGACCAGCGTGGTCACAAGCGCGCCGAGCAAGGCGAAGCCCACGGTGTACGCCATGGGTGCGAAGAGCTTTCCTTCCGCATGCTCAAACGCCAGCAGTGGCGCGTAGGCGGTGATGATGATGAGCGTGGCGAAGAAGATCGGGCGCGCGACCTTGCCCGTCGCATCCAGCACGGTCTCGGGCGTAAGCGTGACGTCAGGGTCGGCTTCGCGACGTCGAAGGATGGTTTCCGTCACCACGATCGCACCGTCGACGATGACACCGAAATCGATCGCACCCAATGAGAACAGATTCGCCGGCGTGTGCGTGAGGTGCATCAGGATAAAAACCACGACCAGCGAGAACGGGATCGTGACGGCAGCGATAAGGGCACTGCGGGGGCTGCCCAGGAAGAGGATCAGTACGATGCAAACCAGGCCGACACCTTCGATGACCGTATGCTCGACCTTGTGGATAGTCGACTGCACGAGATCGTCGCGATCGATGTACGGCACGATACGGACGTCCTCCGCTGCCAGCTTCTTGTTCAGGTCGTCGACGGTCGTATGGATACCCTGGAGGACGCGCGATGCATTCTCATGCAACAGCATGGTGACAATGCCTTCGATCGCATCCGGATTACCATCCTTGCCGAGGATGCCTTCCCGGGTCTGATGTCCGTATGACAGCTGGCCAAGGTCGCGCAGCATGACCGGTACGCCATTGTTGTGGGTGACGACGATGGCTCCCATATCGTCCAGCGATCGGACCAGACCGATACCCCGTACGACGTACGACTGCTCGCCACGTGAGATACGGCCACCACCCGCGTTCGCGTTGTTGGCACTCATCGCGGCGATGACATCGTTCATCCCCACGCCAAAGCGCTGCAAGGCATCCGGGTCGACGGTGAGCTGGAACTCCTTGGTGAAACCGCCAAAGTTGTTGATGGCAGCGACACCCGACACTTTCTGCAAGGCGGGAATGACGGTCCACCGCTGCAGTTCCGACAGCTGCATCAGGTTCTTCGACGGGGAATCGAGCGTGTACCGATAGATCTCACCCGCCGGGCCGGTCACGGCATCCAGACCCGCCGATATGCCAACGGGAAGGGTCACGTTTTCCAGCTGTTCGCGAATACGCGAGCGTACCCAATAGTCCTCGCTGCCCTCCTTGAAGGTCATGGTAATCAAGGACAGACCGAAGGAACTGCTCGAACGCATCGTGGCAAGCCCCGGCACGCCGGCCAGTGCGCGCTCGATTGGCGTGGTGATTTGTTGTTCGACCTCTTCCGCGGCCAGCCCAGGCGCTTGCGTCGTGACCTGCGCGGTGACGTCGCTCAGTTCCGGATAGGCCTCGATGGCCAGTTGGGTCGAGGCGTAATAGCCGTAGCCCAGGGTCAGCAGCATGACGGCGAGCACGACGCCCCGGCGATGAAAACAAAAAGCAATCAAGCGCGCGATCATTGCAGCAGCACTCCACCGCGGGTCACGACGCGATCACCGGCCTGCAGGCCGTGAACAACCTCCACGCTCAGCCCCTCATCCCTGCCTGTCTCGACATCAAGCCGTTCGAAACGCCAGGGTGCGCGCTCGACAAAAACGCTACGCCGGTCGTTGTCCATGACCAGCGCAGTCTGCGGCACGATTAAACGGGAGTTGCCTGGCAGGGTGAACGCGGCAAGGCCAAACATGTTCGGCAGCAGGCGGTCTTCGTGGTTGTCCACCGCGAGGTGAACCTTGACGCGTCGCGTCGTGCTGTCGAGGACTGGGTCGATCGCATCGACCCGTCCCTGCAGGGTCACACCCGGAAGCGACGTGAAAGTGAGCGCGGCGACGCTCCCACGTGACACGGACGTGCTCTCCGCCTCCGGCACGTTGGCCGTCACCCATACCCGGTCCAGGTCGGTGACCGTCATCAGCACCGCGCTTGTATCGTTGATCAACGCGCCCGATGCGACGCTCAGCGAGGTGACGACGCCGTCGATAGGAGCCCTTATCTGGAGAACGGGGCCGTCCGATGATTTGCGTGAACTGCCGGTAAGGGCAGCCACTTGAGTATCGGCCCGCGCGTGTTCCGCCACCGCTTGCGCGAAGGCACTCCTGGCTGCCTCGAGGTCCTTGGTGGATGCGCCACCAGCCTCGTTCACGTGTTGTGCGCGATCCAGCGCTTGCTTTGCCAGCGCTTCGGCGTCGACTGCCTTGGCCTGGTCCGAACGCGCTTGAGCGACATCGCCGGACGCCATGGCAAAAAGAACCTGGTTCTTCCGGACTTTTTCCCCGAGGGCAACCCTGACCTGGACGATCCGGCCGCTGCCCGGCGCGACCAGGGCGATCGAACGGGTGGGATCGATCTCCACGGTCGTGGGCCACGCGACATGGGAGGGCGTGGTATCTACAACGACGGGAGATACGCGCAGTTCTCCGCGCAGGGGCGACTGAGGTCCGACATCGATGTGGATGCCATCGATGGAAAATGCCGGCGCAGCGTCGGCCGCGCCAGAGGGTGTGGCACGGTCGCAACCGGCCAGTAAGAGGGTGGCCGTCAGGAAGACAGCGGCAAGGTTCGACTGATTCATGGTGCGATCTCGAGCGCGCACGTACCCGCATCCGCACCGGACCTAAGGCGACCGGTGCGTGATCGGAGTCGTGTGTAAGTGGGGAAGGAAACGACGAAAGAGGGAACGACGGCTGGCTCAGCCGAGCGTTTGGCACCCTGGTGGCGGGCGCAAGCTCGCCCTGCGCGGACCGCAAATCGTAACGAAGCGACCGCGGTCACCTCGGGTATGGCGAATGCTGAAGTTGTACATCGCTCAGCTCCGGCTGCGGCCAGGAGCGAGCGGGATCAGTCGAAGCGGATCCGGCCCACGCCTTGCACGCAGGAGATGGGATAATTGGCGGCCATCATCGACCGGGAGGTCGCGATGGCCGTTCGACTGGGATAACTGTCCATATGTTCCGTGTTGGAAAACGTGACGCCATCTTGGGCGGCGGGCGGATGCTAGGCGCGTGATTGCTCCGTGTCAACCTCTCTGATGAGGTTGCGAGACAGTCTTGAGAATCAGCGCAGGCACGCTAAATTTTAGGTTCATCGCGGATTACCGGGGCCCTGGCGCGCGGCTTTCAGGCCGTGGATTCTTTCGAACCTCGAACGTGGCTCGCCTTCGGCCTCGCGGGCTCGGCTTCGCCGTCGCTTCGTACACTTGGGCGTCTCGCGGGGGAGACCTTGG
>CBIGPO010000032.1:0-47693 GCA_966191635.1 uncultured Luteibacter sp. | reverse complement strand
GCAGCGAGGGTGGGCACCAAGGTCTCCCCGCGAAGCGCCCAAGTGTAGAGAGCGAGGCCGAAGGCGAGCCGCATTCGAGGTGCGAGGTTCGAGGTTCGAGGTTCGAAAGAATCCCCGGTCTGAAAGCCGGGCGCCAGGGCCCTGGTAATCCGCGAAGAACCATAAAAAAGGCCGCACTAGTGCGGCCTTTTTTATGTCAGAGCCGCATGCCCTCGAACGGGTTCCACCCGTCCTGTCCCTTCACCCGTTTCAGGTAGTAGGAATAGTTGGCCACGAGCATGTAGATCACACCGAAGCCGGTACCGACACCGCGGAACAGCACGTCAGGTGCACCACAGATCATCAGCACGACAATCAACGCCACTTCGAGACCGAGGATAGCCAGGGCTTTCTTCCACAGCCCCAGGATGAAGAAATAAATCGGGCCGAAGAAGAACGCGAAGAAGTTGCCGTTGACGATGAGCTTCTGCCGGAACGGAAGCTTCTTCAGCTCTTCCTTGTACTGCGGGGAACTGGGGCCGCCGAAGCGCCCGAAAAAAGCGAAGCGCGTATTCCACTTCGCATTGAGGCTGGGGTCGCTGACGAACTCGGCTTCTGCCATGGTCGATCTCCTGAAAATGCATGCATCTTGCATGCGACCGCGCGATGCTACCCACGTAAACCCGTTACGTCACAACTCACCGTTGTGCACTCGTTGCAGGAGCCGCTTCAACGGCGATCCCGCGGCAGCGGGCATGGGTATCGCGAGCCCCCAATCGCCGATGAATCGGTTCCTACAGAGAGCAAAGCCGCCAGCGATTAAGCCTTGTTGGCGAACTCGCGCACGATCGGGGCCAGCTTCGGATCTTCCAGGGCCATCGCCATGGTGGCGCGGACCAGGCCGGCCTTGTTGCCGCAATCGAAGCGCGTGCCTTCGAAGCGATAGGCAAGCACCTTGCCCTGATTCTTCAGATAGTCTTCGATGGCATCGGTGAGCTGAATTTCGCCGCCGGCACCCTCGCGCGTGTTGCGCAGGTACTCGAAGATATTGCCTGGCAGTACGTAACGACCGACGACCGCAAGGTTCGACGGCGCATCGGCCGGCTTCGGTTTCTCGACCATGTGCTTGATCACGGTGGCGCGGTCGTTCACCGCCTCGGTAGCGTCGACGATGCCGTACTTGTCAGTGTCCTTCTCAGGCACTTCTTCCACCGCGATGACGCCCGCGTCGTACTTATCCGCCACTTCGGCCATCTGGCGCAGTGCGCCCTTGCCCTTGTTCCAGATCAGGTCGTCCGGAAGCATGACGCCAAAGCGCTCGTCGCCGATCACCGGCGCGGCGCGTAGCACGGCATCGCCCAGACCGAGGGCCTCCGGCTGGGTGACGAAGACGCAACGCACGTGGCGCGGAAGGATGCCACGCAGGATCGAAAGCAGCTCTTCCTTGTTCTTCTCGGCCAGTTTCTCTTCCAGCTCGTACGCCTTGTCGAAGTAATCAGCAATGGCGTGCTTGTAACGGTTGGTGACGAACACCAGCGTGTCGGCACCCGCGTCGACCGCTTCGTCCACGGCGTACTGGATGAGCGGACGGTCGAGCACGGGCAGCATTTCCTTGGCTACAACCTTGGTCGCCGGAAGGAAGCGCGTACCGAGGCCAGCGACGGGAAATACGACCTTGCGCAGGGGTTGGGTCATGATGCGATGTCTCCGTTTTCGTTTCGGCGTAGCGGCACGACGTTGTCGGTCTGCGCGTCGCTCCAGCGGAACGAAGGCAGAAGTTGCGACACGCAGCGCCGCAGAGTTTCTTCATCGAACGTGGCCGCAGCCTCTTCGGCACGAGCCAGCTGGGTCTGCAGCATCTCCCACGATACCTGGCGATGCTGGGCCTGGAAAATCTTGGCGTGGGTGGTGCTGGTGTAGTTCTCCAACGGATGGAACAATTCTTCAAACAGCTTCTCGCCCGAACGCAGACCGGTGTAAACGATCTGGATGTCAGAACCGGGACGCTTGCCGGCCAGGCGGATCATTTGCTCGGCGAGGTCGCGGATCTTGACCGGATCGCCCATGTCGAGCGCGAAGATCTCGCCACCCTTGCCCAGGCTCGCCGCCTGCAGGATCAACTGACAGGCCTCGGGAATGGTCATGAAGTAACGCGAAATCTCCGGATGGGTGATCGTCAATGGACCGCCCTGGCGGATCTGCCGGCGGAACAACGGGACCACCGAGCCGGCGGAGTCAAGTACGTTACCGAAACGAACGGTAATAAAACGTGTCGAAGTATGCGCGGCGAGGTTCTGGCACCAGATCTCGGCCATGCGCTTGCAGGCGCCCATCACCGAGGTCGGGTTCACGGCCTTGTCGGTGGAGATGAGCACGAAGGATTCGACACCGCAGCGTACGGCGGCATTGGCGACCACGCGCGTGCCCATGACGTTGTTGCGGAAGGCTTCGCGCAGCTGGCCCTGCAGCATCGGCACGTGCTTGTACGCAGAAGCATGGAAGACGATCTGCGGCTGGGTTTCTTCGAACAGGCGGTTCACTGCCACCGTCTCGCGCGCATCGGCGAGCACGCCGTTGAAGATCAGCTCGGGATAGGCCGAGGTGAGCTCCTGGCCAATGCGGTAGAGGTTGTACTCGGACATCTCGACAACGGTCAGTGAGCTGGCACCGAGGCGCGCCACCTGGCGGCACAGCTCCGAACCGATCGAACCGCCGCCGCCTGTCACCAAAACGCGTCGTCCGCTGATGTTCTCGCGGATCGCGGTCCAGTCCAGCTCTACAGCGTCGCGACCGAGAAGATCCTCGATTGCCACTTCCTTGATCTCGTTGAACTGGGCGCGTCCGGCAACCACGTCTTCCAGGCGCGGCACGGTCCGGAACGGCAGACCCGTGCTTTCGCAGAATGCCACGATGCGACGCATCTGCGCCGTGGTCGCCCCCGGCACGGCGATCAGCAACATCTGCACGGCCACGGCCTTGGACAATTCGGCGAGCTGGTCCACGGTGCCGAGCACCGGTATGCCACCGATCTGCGCGCCGCGCAGGGCCATGTTGTCGTCGACGAAGCCGATGACGCTGTAGCGGCTGTCACGACGGAGGTCGCGCGACAGAGCTTCACCGGCGCGATCCGCACCGACGATCAGTACGCGCTTTGTTGGCGCTGACTGGAACAGGTCGATGCGACTGTCCTTCCAGAACCGGTAGCTAAGACGAGGCAGGCCGAGCAGCACGACCAGCACCACCGGGTAGACCAGCAGCACTGAACGAGGCACGCCATCGAGACGCGCATACATGACCATGGCCAGGCCGATGATCAAGGCACCGATGACGGTCGCGCGAATGATGTTCCAGAGATCGGGGAGGCTGGCGAAGCGCCACACGCCCTTGTAGAGGCCGGTCCAGTTGAACACCGCGCCCTGCACCAGCAGGACGATCGGGAACTCCATCGGCAGATAAGTTACCGGCGCGAGGTCCGGCATGAGGGCATATCGCAGCGTCTTGGCTATCCACCATGCGAGAGCCGCCATGGCGAGGTCGTGCGCGACGACCGCCGTACGTGGATGAATGATGCCGATGAACTTACGCAGAAACATGCCGCTCCCTTCGACGCAAGCAATAGTGCTTGCCAGTACGCCAGACCGCCGCCCCTAGCAGGTAGGTTGCCCCGAAACACACGGGCGCCACCGCCGGCCAGCGGAACGCAATCCATGCGACAGGAACGCAGACGAGGACGTTCCACGCGAAGTAGCCCAGGGCTACCCTCCGATGTGACGCATCCCGCCTCACGAGCCATTGGTACAGATGCTCGCGGTGCGGAGTGTACCAGCGCGCACCACGCAGCATTCGCACGAGCAGCGTCAAGGTCGCGTCGATAACGAAGCTCGACGAGAAAATCAGCGCTGGCCACAGCAAGTTCGTGCGAAATACCCAGAGCATCGCTGACAGGGCAAATACGATCAGACCGAGGGTGGCGCTACCCACGTCACCCATGAAAATCTTCGCCGGCGAGCGATTGAACCACCAGAAGCCCGTGGCAGCCGCAGCGAGCGCCAGGCCGGCACCGGCAAGAGCCGGGCTACCGGCGGACCAGGCCAGGGCCGCATATGCCGCCCCGAAGAACATGGCCTGCTGGGCCGCCAGACCGTCAATGCCGTCCATGAAGTTATGCAGGTTGATGCACCAGACACCGGCCACCAGTAGCGGAATGGCCCAGAGCAGGCTCGAGGTATCCGAGGCCACCGCCACGCAGAGCAGGAGGGTCGCGGCGAGCTGGATGAGCAGGCGCGGCCGGATCGGCAGCGAGCCGTGGTCGTCCAGCCAGCCAATAGCGGCTACCGCGATCACCGCGAGACTGAAGGCGGCGGTCGTCGCAGCCCCCGGTGAGACCGGAAGGAGAAGCAAGGCGGATGACACCCCCACCAGCGTTCCCAGCACGATACCGATGCCGCCGCCACGCGGCGTAGGCATGCTGTGCGAGCGCCGGCGCCCCGGGGCGTCCAGCATGCCCCGCCGCTGAGCATAGGCGATGGCCATGCGCACGCTGCCAAACGAAACAACGAAGGACAGGACGGTGCCGCCGACGATCAGGGATGTGGCGCTCGCGGGCACGGGCATCATTCGTTGGCAACGCCATGGATCGGCCGAACCGTACCCCAGTTCTTGCAGCTCGGGCATTGCCAGTGGTGCGCCTTGGCGCCGAAGCCGCAGCGGCTGCAGCGATACATGGCCTGCCCTTCGAGCAGCTTGCGGGTCAGGTCGCGCAGGATCAGGTAATTCTCACGGGCCTCGCCCGACACCTTGTCCATCGTGGCGTCGATCAAGGCCATCAGGCCACGGACCGACGGTCGCTTGCGCAACTGACCGGTGAGGAAGTCGATGGCCGTGCGCTCACCGTCCCTGCCCTCGTAGAGGCGGGTCAGGGCAAGCACCGGCGAGATACCGTGGTAGCGCTCCATGATCTCGCGCAGGAACGTCTCGGCACGGTCCATCTGCTGCGAACGCGCGTAGCAGTTCAGCAGCGGCGGCAGGATCTCCGGCACGAAGGCAATATCGGCGGCGATCGCTGACTCGTAAGATTCGATCGCAGCAGCCATGTCGTCGTCTTCGAAAGACAGGCGCCCGGCGATCATGTGCGCGCGCACGCAGTCCTGCTGGCAGACGAAAGCCTCGCGCACGTAGTCACGAGCCTCGGTGCGTGCCCCGTGCTGTCGCGACTGCTCAGCCAGCTCACAATAGAACTGCGCGATCATCGGGGACTCGTCCTCACCGGTCATGGTCTCGAGGCGTCGCGCGTGGTCGATCGCCTTATGCCATTCGCGCTCGTGCTGGTAGATCGAGATGAGGTGGCGCAATGCGGAAGGTGCCAGCGCATCCATCGCCACAAGGTCGGAGAACAGCGTCTCTGCGCGATCCAATAGTCCGGCGCGCATGTAGTCCTCGCCCAGTTCGAGCAAGGCGACCGTTTTCATCTCATCGGACAAGCCCTGGCGCGAAACCAGGTGTTGGTGCAGGCGGATGGCGCGGTCCACCTCACCCCGCTTGCGGAACAGGTTGCCCAGCGCGAGATGGGTCTCGACGGTATCGCGGTTGTACTCGGCCAGCCGCAGAAACACCTCCAGCGCCTTGTCCTGCTCCTCGTTGAGGAGGTAGTTGAGGCCACGGAAGTAGTCGGACGAGAGCTCGTTGACTCGTTCGCCGGAGCGCCGCGTGTGCGTGTGACGGGCCATCCACCAGCCGCAGGCGAAAGCCAACGGGGGTACGAGCGCCAGCAACCAGATCGGATTCATGCGGTCGTCGCGTTGGCTACCTTGCGATCGCTGCGTTCGCCACGGCGCTTGCGCCGTTGGGCGAAGGAGGTGCCGAGCCAGGCGGTAATGCCGCCGAGAACCCAGCCCACCAGGACCGCCGCGAGCATGGCCCCGCCCTTGGGCAGGGACAGCCGGGCAAAGCCGAGATCGAACGGTACGAGGTCGGCATTCAGCGCGCCGAACACGATGCCGGCAGCGACGAACAACAGGAGAAAGAGGATGGCAATTAGACGCATAGCCACGACTGTACCCGAATCCTGAACACGATGGTGCGCCGCGGTTGGCGATCCGTACAGGTTGATGTGGGAGCCGATTCATCGGCGATAGGTGCTGGCGACAAGGCCGAAGGTTGCATCGAACCGTGCCCGCTGCCGCGGGATCGCCGATGAATCGGCTCCCACAGCGGCAAGGGAATCTGTCCTCACAATAAAAAAGCCCGGCGGAAGCCGGGCGCATCAGCAAAAAAAACGCCGCGTCAAAGCGCGGCGTCTTCCTCGGCCAGGTTTACGCGTTCGCGTAGTTCCTTGCCAGGTTTGAAATGCGGTACGTGCTTGCCCGGCAGGGCAACCGCCTCGCCGGTCTTGGGGTTGCGCCCCATGCGCGGAGGACGGAAGTGCAGAGCAAAGCTTCCGAACCCACGGATCTCAATGCGCTCACCCGTGGAAAGGGCCTGGCTCATCTGTTCGAGCACGCTCTTGACGGCTAGTTCCACATCGCTAAAGGCAAGGTGGGTCTGACGCCGCGCCAGCGCCTCGATCAATTCCGACTTTGTCATGGGTCCCCTGTTTTTAGCTGAAGCGAGGGGCGGTAAACCGCCCCTCGCCCGACAGTTAGTCGGCCTTGTTCATCTGCTCTTTGAGGAGCGCACCGAGCTTGGTCGTGCCACCAGCAGCCGAGGCGTAGTCAGCCATGGCGTCTGCCACGTCTTCCTCGTCCTTGGCACGGATGGACAACTGCAGCTGACGGCCCTTGCGGTCCATACCGGTGAACTTCGCCTCGACGGCGTCGCCAACCTTCAGGTACTGCGTAGCGTCGTCGACGCGCTCCTTGGCGATGTCGTTCGCACGGATGTAACCCTCGACACCTTCGCCGAGATCGATCACCGCACCCTTGGCGTCGACTTCGCGGACGGTACCGTTGAGGATCGTGCCGCGCGGATTCGTGGCCATGAACTGGCCGAACGGATCCTGCTCCATCTGCTTGATGCCGAGGGAGATGCGCTCACGCTCCGGGTCGACCGCGAGAACCACGGCTTCGACTTCGTCGCCCTTCTTGAAGTTGCGAACGAGGTCTTCACCCGAAGCCTGCCACGAGATGTCGGACAGGTGGACGAGACCGTCGATGCCGCCGTCCAGACCGATGAAGATACCGAAATCGGTAATCGACTTGATCTGACCGGAAACCTTGTCGCCCTTCTTGTGCATGGCGGCGAAAGCTTCCCACGGGTTCGAGCGGGTCTGCTTGATACCGAGGGAGATACGACGACGCTCTTCATCCACGTCGAGGACCATGACTTCCGTCTCGTCACCGACCTGCACGACCTTGGCCGGGTTGACGTTCTTGTTGGTCCAATCCATTTCCGACACGTGCACGAGGCCTTCGACGCCCGGCTCGATCTCGACGAAGCAACCGTAATCGGTCACGTTGGAGACCTTGCCGAACAGACGGCTGCCGACCGGGTAGCGGCGGGCGATGGCGACCCACGGGTCGTCGCCGAGCTGCTTGAGGCCGAGCGAAACACGGTTGCGCTCGCGGTCGTACTTCAGCACGCGGACGTCCAGCTCGTCGCCGACGTTGACGACTTCGGACGGATGACGCACGCGCTTCCACGCCATGTCGGTGATGTGCAGCAGGCCATCGATGCCGCCGAGGTCGACGAATGCGCCGTAATCGGTGAGGTTCTTGACCACACCCTTCACGACCGCGCCTTCCGTCAGACGCTCGAGCAGCTTCTCGCGCTCTTCCGAGAACTCGGTCTCGACAACCGCGCGGCGGCTGACGACGACGTTGTTGCGCTTGCGATCGAGCTTGATGATCTTGAACTCGAGGTCCTTGCCCTCGAGGTAGACCGGGTCACGGACCGGACGCACGTCGACCAGGGAGCCCGGCAGGAATGCGCGGACGTCCTTGATGTCGACCGTGAAGCCGCCCTTGACCTTGCCGGAGATCTTGCCGGTGATGGTCTCTTCCTTGTCGAACGCCTGCTCGAGGTCGTCCCACACCATCGAACGCTTGGCCTTCTCACGGGAGAGCTTGGTCTCGCCGAAGCCGTCTTCGAGCGCGTCGAGCGCGACCTTGACCTCGTCGCCCACTTCCACTTCCAAGACGCCGGCTTCATCCCTGAACTGCTCGATGGGGACGATACCTTCGCTCTTCAGGCCGGCGTTGATCACCACCACGTCGTTGCGGATTTCCACAACGATACCGGTGACGATGGAGCCGGGCTTCAGCTTGGAAATAGCCTGCTGGCTCTGTTCAAACAGTTCGGCAAAACTTTCAGTCATGTTGATTCCAGGGTTATGAAAGGTCGTACCCGGCGCCTGCGTACATTCTTTACGCGTGCGGACAGGGGACCCACCGGTTGTGGGCACATTGAGCAATCCCGGTTGGAACCGCCCCGTGCCGTTGCCAAGAACCCGCGCACACTGCGCGAGCGTTGTGCCGGATGCGCCTTACGGACGCACCACGGCGAATACTTTTGCCACCACCACGTCGATCGGCATGCCGGTGGTATCGATCACCACGGCGCCTTCAGCGGGCTTCAACGGTGCAACGGGGCGCGACGCATCCCGCTCGTCGCGCGCCTCGATTTCTCGCTGCAGGCCTGCAAGTGTAACGCTCAGGCCCTTATCCTTCAACTGCTTATAGCGCCTTTTCGCGCGCTCAGAGGCGCTGGCGGTCAGAAATACCTTGTGGGCGGCATCCGGGAAAATCACGGTACCCATGTCACGCCCGTCGGCGACCAGGCCGGGCCCCTTGCGGAAGCCGAGCTGCATGTCCACCAGGGCCTGGCGAACGGAGGGGATCACCGCGATGGCCGAAGCGGCGGCGCCGGCGGTCTCCGTACGTAGCTCGTCCGTGGCGTCGTGGCCATTGACCAGGATATGCGTCTCACTGTGGTCTGGACTGGCCCGGAAGCGGATCTTCACGGTCTGGGCGCAGCGCGTGACGGCGTCCACGTCGGACAGGTCGATACCCTCCTCCGCCGCCGCATAGCCTACGGCCCGGTAGAGCGCACCGGAATCAAGCAGGTGCCAGCCCAGCTTTTCGGCGACCAGACGGCTGATGGTGCCCTTGCCGGACCCCGAGGGGCCGTCGATAGTCAGGACAGGGGCGACAGCCGGATGGGGCATGGGATAGCTCTCTCGCGAAACGGGCATGATATCTCGTCACGACCGGCGAGTTGGTCCCATGGACAGCTTTCACGGCCACGTGCTACAAGCCCCCATCGTTCCACACCCGCGGGTTACCAGCTTCATGTCCGACGACCTCCAGAGCCAGTTCGAGCAGGCTTCCCTGGATATAACCCGCCTTGGCCACCGACCGGACAACGACACCCTCCTGCGGATCTACGCGCTGTACAAGCAGGGCTCCGAGGGTGACTTCCACGGTGAAAAGCCCGGGTTCTTCGATTTCGTCGGCACGGCAAAGTACGAGGCATGGGCGAAGCTGGCGGGTACGCCTCGGGAAACGGCGATGCAGCAGTACATCGACCTGGTGCGGTCCCTGGGGGGCTGAGGCCGCTCTCCGCGCTTTCTAGGAAGCGCCGTGCGACAACCAGGCCGCCACCGGCATTTCGCCAAGCAGGGTAGCGACGTCCACTGCCCCGCCCTGGCATTCCCCTTCCGCCAACAACCCGGTCCAACGCCCTCCGGGCAGGACGACGGTCGTTCCGGTCCAGTGCCCGGCGTGAATGGCTGGCGCGGACGCACCGGCCAGCCAGGGCGCCGTATGCCTGGTCACCGCGACGACAAGACGCTGCCCCCGATGCTCGCGGAGGAAGGCCAGTACGTGCCCGGCCGCAGGGCCATCGATCTGGAGAGGCCGGTAGCTGCCACGGGCGAACAGTTCCGGATGCTCGCGCCTGGCCCAGAGCAGCCGGGCGATGACCGCCTGCTTGATCGTTCCGTCCCGCCAATGCGTCAGCGCATCCCGCGGTGCGGGCGCCCGGTCGAGCGACGTCGCGCGCACCAGGAAATCCACCGGGCGTCGGTTGTCCGGGTCGACCAGGCTGAAATCCCAGTAGTCGGTACCCTGGTAGATATCGGGCACGCCGGGGGTCGTCAGGCGCAGCACGGCCTGGGCCAGACTGTTCGCCACTCCCGGGGTGGCGATGTATTCGGCGAAGGCCGCGAGTTCGGCGGCGGCATCGCCGGAAAGCACGGCGCGGAGGAAGTCCTCGCAGGCGTCCTCATAGGGTTCGTTCGGCGAGGTCCAGCGCGTCCAACGCTTGGCCTCGCGCAGCGCCTTGCGCTGCCAGGCGGCGATGCGCGTGGCGAACAGCTCCAGTCCGTCGACATCGTCCGGGGCCAGATGCAGCGGCCACGCGCCGACGAGCATCTGGTAGAGCATCAGCTCGTCGCCGGCGGACGGTGCCATGCGCCCCTCGGCACGCTGGCGAAGGTCGGCATGGCGGATGCGCCATCGCTCGACCGTGATCACCCAGCGCTCGGCCACTTCCGACAGTACGGCAAGGCGTGCGCGCAGGTCTTCGCCACGCTTGTGGTCGTGCGTCGCCGTGGCCAGCAGGTTGTGCGGCAAGGTAGCCGCCCTCTCCACGCAGCGCGCATGAAAGTCTTCGGTCGTTATCGACAGCTGCGCTGCATCCACGCCGACCTCGTTGCGTGAAAGCAGTCGCCCGTAGCGGTACCCCGCCGTGTCCTCCACCGCCTTGGCGGCTACCGGCGATGTCGCCTGCTGGAAGATCGCGATCGCACGCTCCCGCGCACGTCGCACGGGGCCGGGCGGCAGGCTGCGCGGTGCCACACCACCCAGCCACATGGCGACCAGGTGCAACAGGTCGGTATCTTCCATGCGAATCGTTCGCAGCGCGCCTTCGACCGCTCGCGCGAAAATCGCTTCATCGTAGGCATCGCGCCCGGCACCGCCCGCATAGGTCCGATACACGGGGAAGTGCACGAGGAGCTCGATCAGTACACGACGGATAGCGGCCAGCGAAACATCGCGTGTCGCGAGATCGGCGCGCGCCGAAGCGAACAGGGCGCGTGCCGTCCGGTCCAGCTCGGCTTCAAAACTGTCGACCAGTATCTGCCGCCGTGCGCGCACGGCCTGCGTCGCAAAGTCGGCCGACTCACCGGTGAGTTTGCGCCAGAGTTCGGTCAGGGGCGCTTCGCCCGCGCCGTCGTGCAACACGGCGGAAACCTGGTCCATGAACTCGTAGCCCGTGGTGCCGTCGGTGCGCCAGTCCAGGCGAAGCGACTCGTCTTCGGCAAGGATCTTTTCCACGACAAGGTAGGCACCGTCGCGCGGAGCGCCGGGCGGACGCTGCAGACGCAGCTTGTCCAGCCGATGACGCAGCTGCCGGCAATAGCGTCGGGGGTCCGCGAGACCGTCGACGTGATCGCAACGCAGGCCGTCGATAAGACCTTCCGCATAGAGGCGAAAGATGGTCTTGTGTGTGTCTTCGAAAACGACCGCGCGCTCGATGCGCAAGCCAGCGAGTTCGTTGATGTCGAAGAAGCGCCGATAGTTGACCATGTCGCTGGCCAGTTTCCAGAACGCGAGACGGTAATGCTGCCGCTCGATCAAGGCATGCAAGGCTGCTCTGCCCTCGTCTGTCGTGGGATCGTGCGCGGCGACGGCATCCTCGCCCAGCCCGGCAACCGACGCCGGCGACAATGGCAGGTAGTCGTCGTAGAGACGCAGTACCCACTCTTCTTTCCGCCGAGTGAGACGGAGATGCCCTTCACGCAGCGTCTCGTCATAACCCGCGCCGAGAATCGGCAACAACACACGACTGCGCAACAACGGATCCGGTGCCTGCCAGTCGATGTCAAAATAGTTCGCGTAGCGGCTCTCGCGCCCGTGACGCAGTACGTCCATCCACCAGGCATTCTGCGTACCCACGCCCATATGGTTGGGCACGATGTCGACGACCAGACTCATGCCGTGCTTGCGCAGCGCGGCCACGAGACGGCGCAGGGCATCCTCGCCGCCAAGTTCGGGGTTGACCTCGTGGCAATCCACCACGTCGTAGCCGTGCGTGGAACCGGCACGTGCCCGCAGGATCGGAGAAGCGTAGAGATGGCTGACACCCAGGCGCGCGTAATAGCCGACCACCGGGACGGCGTCGTCGAGTGTGAAGCCCGCATGGAATTGCAGGCGTGCCAGGGCGCGCGGAGGACTCACGTACGGTTCCGTGTTTTATCGATGACATCGCAGACGGCGTGGGCGATCGGGCCGTCGAACAGGCGCGATGACGAGTCAGGCATGCGCCGCCGCCAGTTCGGATGAATGGCGTCGGTGGGACCGGGAAGGTTCGGCTGCTCGTGCAGGCCCAGTATGTCCTCGACGGGGTATATCGCCAGTGGCGCGGGTGCCTGTGCGACATGTTTTGCGGCCGCCACCACCACGGGAGAGATGTCATCCGGCGCCGGAAGCGCTTCCTCGTTCCACGCCGAGCCGGAGGCATACAAGGCGTGCCAGAGCAGCGCGCGGTCACGCTCGCGCTGCGCGGTCTCGTCCACAGCAGGATCATCCAGACCCGTCTTCTTGCGCCACTCCACGTCGCGGCCACTCCACCAGCCCGCCACCGTGGGTACGTCGTGCGTGCTGGTCGTGGCCATGGCCTTCTCCGACCACTCGTACGGCGACACAAAGCCACCGTCTGCAGCGCGCTCGAACCACAGCACGCGAATACCGAGCACGCCCTTGTCGCCGATGGCCTGACGGAAATCGGCGGGGACCGTGCCCAGATCCTCACCGATCACAATGGCGCGATGCAGATGCGACTCCAGCGCGATAAGGCGAAGCATGTCGGTCAGCGGATAGCGCACGTACGCGCCCTCGGTGGCACCCGCGCCATGAGGCACCATCCACAAGCGCTTCAGGCCGAGCACATGGTCGATACGCACGCCCCCCGCATGCGCAAGCGCGGCACGTAGCATGCCGATAAAACCCTTGAAACCGGTATCGCGCAGTCCGCGCGGTGAGAACGTGGTGAGCCCCCAGTCCTGACCAAGTCGATTGAGCGCGTCAGGCGGCGCGCCAACGGACAGGCCCTTGAGGACTTCCGCCTGGTGAGCCCACGCATGACTGCCGCCCGAGTCGGCGCCCACGGCGAGGTCGGCGATAAGGCCGATGGCCATACCCGCATCGCGTGCCGCCTTCTGCGCGCCTTCCAGGCCACGCTTGGCAAGCCACTGCAACCAGGCGTGGAAGGCCACTTCGCGCGAATGCTCGCGGGCAAAGGCGGCCACTTCCCGACTCGCCGGATCGTGGAACGCAGCGGGCCATCCTTGCCATCCACCCGGGCGTCCATGGGCGCTGAAGTCGGCATGCAGGGCTTCGAATCGCGCGTGACGTTCCAGCGGTTCACCCTGCTCGCGCCGGAATGCGCCGAAGCGCTCGGAGTGCGCCAGATCCACCGACGCGCTTTCGAACAGCGAACGCAGGATGGTCATCCGCGCGCGCGCGGCGCGCGGCCAGTCGATCAGTTCCAGCCATTCCAGCTCAGCCAGTTCCTGGCGAAGGTTGTGTGTGTCGATCACGGCGCGCACGGTCTGCTCGGTACTGGTCCTTACCGGGTCGATGTAGAGACCATTGAGAAATAGACGACTCGATGGCGCGTACGGGCTATACCGCTCCGGCGCCGCAGCGAACAGCGCGTGCAAGGGACTGATCGCCAGCGCATCCGCACCCTTCTCCGCCGCCGCCTTCGCGCAGGCCTCAAGCGCGGTGAAATCGCCGATGCCACCATCGCCTGGCCGGCGCAAGCCGGACATCTGCACGGCTATGCCCCAGGGCCGGCGCGCGGCGGCAATGTCGCCAATGCCAAAGGTGCGTGGTGGCGCAACGGCGAGCGTCACTTCGTCCTCGTCGACAAACAGGGTGTAGTAGCCAGGGAGGGATGGTGCATCGAGCTGACCTTCGCCCGAGGGCAACTGGCCTTCGCCGATCGGCGTGCCGTCATCGGCAAGCAGCTTCCACACGCGGCCGCGGGGAACGACCGGCAAGATAATGTGCTCGCCGGCATCGGCCGTGACCAGACGCGGCGGCTGGCGACCACTGCGCTCCTGTTCGATGCGCTGAAGGCTGGCCTCGACATCGTCGGCGTTATCCGCCGGCAGGTCCAGGGCACGCAAAACGGCGCGCAGCGTGTCGGCCGGGGTGGATTGCGGACGATCCAGCGCGTCGCGCCAATACACGTCCACGCCGGCCTGTTCCGCTAGCAGGGCGAGACGATCGTCGAGGGGGGCGTTCACGGCTCAGGACTCCAGGCAGGCGAGCGCGCGGCGTGCGGGAAGCAGGCCACGCGATACAGAGGCGATCTCGGCGGCGTCGCCGTGTAGCCACGCCGCCGAAGGCGATGGTGGCTGCGCAATGGTGACGTCGGTGTCGCCGAGGTTGACGAACAGGGTGAGCGCCTGACCGCCAAGCGACCATGACGCCCTGAAGGCGCGCTCACCAAGAGGTTCCGCGCCAAGGCTGCGCGCATCGTCGATGTACGGCGCCACGTATTTGTGGCGCACGGCGATCAGGTCACGGATAAAAAGTCGGCGACGCTCGCCTTCGGAGATATCGCGCTTCGGGATCGACGCGGTGAAGGTGTCGTACTCGTTCGGGTCGCGAATCTCCTCGCCACCGAAGCTGGTGAACGCGGCGAATTCCTTGCGACGGCCGTCGCGCACCGCGTCGCGCAGGTCGTCGTCGGTGAAGTCGGTGAAGTACAGGAAAGGCGTGCGGCTAGCCCATTCTTCGCCCATGAAAAGCATCGGCACAAAGGGCGCAAGAAGGAGGAGGGTCAAGGCCGCCGCCATCGTCCCGGAATCGATCAGCGTGGTGAGGCGGTCGCCGAAAGCGCGATTGCCGACCTGATCGTGGTTCTGCAGGAAATGGACAAAGCGGGTCGGCGCCAGATGCCCGCTGGGCTCGCCGCGGCGACGCGAACCCATCATTTCGCCCTGGAAGGCAAAGCCTTCGCGCAGCGTCCTCAGAACCTTGTCCATCGGTGGCTGGTAATGGGCGTAATAGCCCTCGTCCTCGCCGGTGACCAGCACGTGCAGGGCATTGTGGAAGTCGTCGTTCCATTGCGCGTCGAAGCGGCCGCGCCCCAGCAAGTTGGCCTGGTTGGCCTCGTTCTCCAGGATCAGGTGGACGTGGCGATCCGGTCCCACCGCTGCATGGACGCGACTGGCCAGCGAGGCCAGCCAACCAGGATTGCCGATGGCGTGGACGGCATCGAAGCGCAGGCCGTCGAAGCGGAACTCCTGGATCCAGTACAACGCGTTATGTACGAAGTAATCGCCGACCTGCGGCGACGAGACACTGATGGCGGCACCCCAGGGCGTATGTACGCCTTCATCGAAGAATCGAGAGGCATAGGCACCGAGGTAATTGCCATCGGGTCCGAAATGGTTATAGACCACGTCCAGAAAAACCATCACTCCGAGATCGTGTGCCGTGTCGATCATCGCCTTGAGGTCTTCCGGCGAGCCGTAAGCGTCGGCCGGCGCAAACGGCAGCACACCGTCGTAGCCCCAGTTACGCTCGCCGGGAAACTGCGCGATCGGCATCAGCTCGATCGCGGTGACGCCCAGCGACGCCAGGTGCGGCAGGATCATCTCCACACCATGGAATCCGCCGAGCACGCCCACGTGGAGCTCGTAGATCACCGCCTCGCGCCAGGGACGTCCGTTCCACTCCGTATTGCGCCATTCGAAAGACGCCGGATCGGTGATGACGCTGTAACCGTGGACGTCGCCGCCGCGCTGGCGACGCGAGGCGGGATCCGGCACGGCCAATGAATCGTTGATACGAAAACGGTAGCCCACACCCACTTCAGCGGGGCAGATGCATTCGAACCAGCCGTCGTCGAGGGATTGCATGACGGTGGTGTGCCCGGTGTCGCATTCGAGCGATACCGCATCAAGATCCGGCGCCCAGAGCCGGAAGCGGGTACGCCCATCTCCCAGCGACCTGGCGCCGTAGGGCATGGCATGCACGTAGCGGGCGGTCATGCCGGCTCGGTCCGGACGATGGCTCCGAGCAGGACGACGCTGTGTCCTGCCACCGCGATGGTCGGCTCCGTCCAGGGGACTTCGGTGGCAGCGGGCGACGCGCTGTTGCAGCGCAGCCGCCAGCTGACCACGGGCTGGGGCAAATGGAATACGTGGGTTTCTGGCGTGGCGTTGATCAATACCAGGGTCACGTCGGCGCGCTTCTCGCCATAAGCCTGGGCACGCCGCAGGGCCAACAACCGGCCCTCGGTGTAGCCCCAGGTGGCCTGCGTCATCTCCGCACCACTTTCGTCGAACCACGCCACCTCCCGCATGCCAGGCGCCACGTCGGTGTCGCCGCGCAGGAAGTGCGCCGCACGCAGCGTGGGATGCTGTTCGCGCAGCCGTGACAGTCGGGCCACGAAATCGGTGAGCTCCCTGCCCTGCTCCGACGTAGCGAGCTTCCAGTCGTACCAGGACAGTTCGTTGTCCTGGCAGTACGCATTGTTATTGCCCTGTTGCGTGCGCCCGAACTCGTCACCGCCCAACAACATGGGTGTGCCGTGCGAGAAGAACATCGTCGCCAGCATGGCGCGCTTCACGCGATCGCGGGGCACACGAATGGCGGGATCTTCGCTGGGGCCTTCGACGCCGTGGTTGTAGCTCTCGTTGTCGTTGCCACCGTCGCGGTTCTCTTCACCGTTGGCTTCGTTGTGCTTGTCGTTGTAGCTGACAAGGTCTTCCAGCGTGAAGCCGTCGTGCGCGGTTACGAAGTTCACCGAGGCCCATGGCTTTCGCCGCTGGTGATCGAACAATTCGCCCGACGCCTGGAGACGACCGGCGAGAATCCCACGCATATTCGAATCGCCTTTCCAGAACTTGCGGATGTCGTCGCGGAACTGGCCGTTCCACTCGGCGAAACCAGGCGGATGATTGCCCAGCTGGTAACCACCCGGACCGATGTCCCAGGGCTCCGAAATCAGTTTCACATTGACCAGGACGGGATCCTGCCGCATGGCGTCGAACAGGCCGCAACAGGGGTCGAAGCCCTTCTCCTCGCGCCCCAGGCTCACGCCGAGGTCGAAACGAAAGCCGTCGATATGGAAGGTCTGCACCCAGTAGCGCAACGAATCCATCACCAGCTGGATCACCCGTGGGTGCGCTGTATTGACCGTATTGCCGGTGCCGGTGTCGTTGATGCAATAGCGTGGGTTGTCCGGCATCAGCCGGTAGTAGCTCTTGTTGTCCAGGCCACGGAACGACATGGTCGTACCCAGCTCGCTGCCCTCGCAGGTATGGTTGTAGACCACATCCAGGATCACTTCGATACCGGCGGCGTGCAGTGCCTGCACGGCAGCGCGTATCTCGTTGAGCGCACCTTCGGCCATGTAACCCGGTTCGGGCGCGAAGAAGGCCAGCGTGTTGTAACCCCAGTAGTTGCGCAGCTTCATCTCGGTGAGGCGACGGTCCTGCACAAAGGCGTGCACGGGAAGCAATTCCACGGCGGTGATACCGAGTTTCACCAGGTAGTCGATGACGTAGGGATCGGCCAGGGCGATGAAGGTGCCGCGCTCGTTCTGACGGATACGCTTGAGCGTACGCGTGAACCCCCGCAGGTGCGTCTCGTAAATGATCGTCTGGTTCCACGGCGTATGCGGCCGGTTGCCACCCGTCCAATGCATGGGCTCGTCAACCACGACCGCTTTCGGCATCGCGACGGCGCTGTCGCGTCGGTCGAAGGACAGGTCGGCACGTGGTGAAGCAACGCGGTAGCCATGCAGGGCATCCGACCATCTCACCTGACCATGCAACAGGCGCGCGTACGGATCGAGCAGGAGCTTGTTCGGATTGAACCGATGCCCTTCTTCAGGCTCGTAAGGCCCGTACGCACGGAATCCGTACAACGTGCCACCGCGGACCCTCGGCAGGTAGCCGTGCCAGATTTCGTCGGTGCACTCCGGCAGCTCGTAGCGCGCGATCTCACGCTTTCCGGAGGGATCGAACAAACACAACTCGATGCGCTCCGCATGGGCGGAGAACACCGCAAAGTTGGTACCCATGCCGTCACAGGTCGCACCCAGGGGGTACGGCGTACCGGACTGCATGCGTTCGGGAAGTGCGGGCATCGATATCCTCGTCAGTCGGCCACGAACATGACCGTGGAAAGCGGAGGCAGGCTCAGCACGAGCGACTGATTGAAGCCGTGCGCGGGCACCGCCTGGGCATGGCGCTCGCCTTCGTTGCCGATTCCCGACCCGCCGTAGTCGGCGGCGTCGGAGTTCAGCGCCTCGCGCCAGCGCCCGCCTTCGGGTACGCCAATGCGGAAGCTATGCCGTGGTGTCGGCGTCATGTTGCTCACCACCAATACGGTGCGCCCACCCTCGGCCATGCGCAACCAGGCGAAGACACTTTGCTCCGCATCGTCGCCGATGACCCAGCGGAAACCACGCGGATCGGAATCCCAGGCGTGCAGTGCCGGCGTGCTCGCGTAAAGCTGGTTGAGGTCGCGAACCAGTTTTTGCACACCCAGGTGCAGAGGATGGTCGAGCAGTTCCCAGGCGATCTGGGCGTCGTGGTTCCACTCGCGCGGCTGGGCAATCTCGCCACCGGTGAACAACAGTTTCTTGCCGGGATGTCCCCACATGAAACCGTAGTAGGCACGCAGGTTGGCGAACTTCTGCCACTCATCGCCCGGCATGCGGCCGAGCAGCGAATGTTTGCCGTGCACCACTTCGTCATGCGACAGCGGAAGCACGAACTTCTCCGAGTACGCATAGATCATGCTGAAGGTCATCTCGCCATGGTGCCAGCGACGATGAATCGGGTCGTGGGTCATGAAGTCGAGCGAGTCGTGCATCCAGCCCATGTTCCACTTGAAGGTGAAGCCAAGGCCGCCCTGTTCCACCGGCTGGGTGACGCCCGGCCACGCCGTGGATTCCTCGGCAATGGTCATGCAATCCGGATGACGCTCGGCAACGAGCTGGTTTACGCGGCGCAGGAAATCTATGGACTCCAGATTCTCGCGGCCACCGTATTTGTTGGGCACCCACTCGCCGTGCTTGCGACTGTAGTCGCGATAAAGCATCGAGGCGACGGCGTCGACACGCAGGCCATCGACATGGAACCGTTCAAGCCACGCCAGCGCACTGGCGACGAGGAAGCCCGAGACCTCATTCCGGCCGAGGTTGAAGATCAGCGTATTCCAGTCCTGGTGGAACCCTTCGCGCGGGTCCGCATGCTCATAGAGCGGCGTACCGTCGAAGTGCGCCAGGCCGTGGATATCGGTCGGGAAGTGCGCGGGTACCCAGTCGACAATCACGCCTACGCCTGCCTCGTGACAGCGGTCGACAAAGCGTGCAAAGGCTTCGGGCGTGCCAAAGCGCGAGGTCGGTGCGAACTGCCCCAGCGGCTGGTAACCCCATGAGCCGCCGAAGGGATGCTCCGAAATCGGCAAGAGCTCGATGTGGGTAAACCCCATGCCAGCGACATACGGAATCAGTCGCTCACCGATATCGTCCCAGTGCAGCTCTTCGTTGTGCTTGCCACGCAGCCAGGAACCGGCATGCAGTTCGTAGATCGACAACGGTGAACCGGCGTGGTGCAGCGCGCCGCGCTTGCGCAACCACTCCCCGTCCGTCCAGTGGAAAGCGGTCGGGTCGGCCACGATGGATGCCGTGGCCGGCGGCAACTCAGCTGCCAGCGCCACAGGATCCGCCCGCTGGGTGAGCGAACCATCGGCGCCCCAGATTTCATACTTGTACCGCGCACCGGCCAGCAGCCCCGGAACGAAAAGCTCCCATACACCGGAGGGCACGCGTTTCCGCATCGGGTGGCGGCGGCCGTCCCAGCTATCGAAGTCGCCAACCACACTCACCCGCTGCGCATTCGGCGCCCATACGGCGAAGCGCACACCATGCACCCCGTCCAGTGTGATGGGATGGGCACCGAGCACGCGAAACAGTTCGACGTGACTGCCGTCGGCCATGCGTGCCAGATCATCGTCGTCCAGCAAGGTGCCGAAGGCGTAGGGATCATGCGTGTCGTGGCTCGCACCCGACCACCGAACCCGCAAGCGATACGTGGGCCCGTCGGGAGCGAAGCCGGCAAACAAGCCGCCGTCATGAACGCGCCGCAACTCCGCTATCGGCCGACCGGCCGCGTCAATCAGTTCGACACTCTGGGCGCCGGGCTGCAGGGTCCGCACGACGCGCCGTCCGTCGACTACATGCGGCCCCAGCAGGGCGAAGGGATCGCCGTGGCGGCCCTCGACCAGGGCGGTAACCGCAGCGGTATCGCTCAGGCCGTAGTTACGTGCGTCGGTCACGTATCCTCCTTCAGTTCGGTGGCCGTATCGCCACGCGCGGCATGAAGCAGGCCGCGCAAAGGCACGACGAGCCAGCCGGGCCGGTTCGCGGCTTCATAACTGACTTCGTAGGCCGCCTTCTCGATGACGAAGAGTTCCAGCAGCGGCGCGAGCGCGCCCGCATCGATCCAGCGCACGGGTGCCGCATCCAGCACACTCCGGTAAGCGTCCAGGAAGACCTTCGACGAGCGCTCGCGGAATCGGGATAGGTAATGGCCGAAGCCTTCGTCCTCCATCGGCGCCAGCCCATCTTCGCCGCGACGGGCCATGGCCGCCGCGTAGTGCAGCGAACGCAGGAAACCCGCGACATCACGCAACGGCGTGTGCTTGCCACGCCGCTCCTCCAGCGGGCGCGCCGGCTCGCCTTCGAAGTCGATGATGTACGCATCGTCCTGGACCACGAGGACCTGGCCCAGGTGGAAGTCACCGTGGGTGCGAGTGAGCAGCGCGCCCTTGCCGGCCTTCGCCAGCTTGCCGATGCGCTCGTCGAGCGTGGAAACCAGCCCATGCAACGCTTCGATGTCACCGTGGACGCCTTCGGAAACGTCCGTAGCATGATCGAGCGAGCCTACGGCGCGACGCACCTGCTCGCGTACGCTGTCGCGCCACGCGTTGGCCACAGCGTCTGTCGCTATTTCCGGATCGAATGCCGGGAACTCGGAGGGCTGCGCCAGCAGCGCATGCAGCTCACCAAGCCGTGTGCCCACGGCGGCAGCGAAGGCATCGAAACCGCCTTCGATTTCCGATCGGCGTTCGTTATCGTTGGAGTGGCTGTATTCGTCGTAGCTGCGACGCAGGAAGTCCAGTGTCCAGCGCCAGGCATCGCCCTGGTTGCGCAGGAAGCCCTGCAGCACGGCGACGGTGGTTCGATTGCCATGCTCGTCCACGCGCACCACTTCGCCGAGCAGGGGCGAAGTGTTGGCATAGCCGTGCTCGGTAAGGAAACGGCCCATCTCAACCTCAGGATTGATCCCGGCCGACGTGCGACGGAACAGTTTCACCACACCCTGCTCGTGCACGATCATCGAGCTGTTCGACTGCTCGGTGGTCATCCAGCGGTTCTCGACCTCGCTCGGAAACGCGTCCGGGTCGAACGCGTCGGTGCGCTCGAAGCGAACGAAGCCGTTGTTCACCGGCAGTTCGATCTGGTTACGCAGGCCGATGAGCAGGCCGGAAGCAAAGGCGTCGAGCGAGAAACCGTCCGTGAGCAGGCCGATCCGGCGTCCCCTGCGTACGCGGGCAAGCGTCAGCTGCTGCGAGCGAGCGGTCGGGTTTTCGTCCTCCCAGACGATGCCGACCGGCAGGCTGTAGCGTTCCGTGCCGCCATCGGCCAGGGTCGCCTCGACCTCCGTAAACACCACGTCGTCACTGCGATCGGGCCAGGGCACCGCGTACAGGATCTTCACCGACTCGATGATTTGATCCTTTGCCGCGAACCAGCGACGCACGCTGAGATAGGTCGGCAGCACCTGCTTTTCGATGACGCCGCGGTGATGCGCCATCACCGGTCCTTCGACCAGCGCGCCACGCAGGACCAGGGTTTCGTAGTCCGGCAATGGTTCGGGGGGTACTTCGTGCCATTCCGGCATCTGCGCATCCGGGCAGATCTGGAAGGCATAGAAGCCATAAGGTGGCACAGTCAGCAGGTAAGGCAGCTGACCCACGGGTGGGAACGACGAGCCACCCATGATCTCGATCGGCACCTGGCCGTCGAACGACGCAAGGTCGAGCTCGACGGCCTGCAGGGAGCGCGACATGTTCGCCACGCACAGCACGTGTTCGCCCTCGAACTCGCGCAGGTAGGCGAGCACTTTGCGGTTACCGGGATAAAGAAACTTGAGTGTGCCGCGGCCAAACGCCTTGTAGCGCTTACGCACGGAGAGCATGCGTCGTGTCCAGTTCAACAGCGAATGCGGGTCACGCGACTGCGCTTCGACGTTGATCGCCTGGTAGCCGTACAGCGGATCCATGATCGGCGGCAGCACAAGGCTGGCGGGATCGGCGCGCGAGAAACCACCGTTACGATCCACCGACCACTGCATCGGGGTACGCACACCGTCGCGGTCACCGAGGTGGATGTTATCGCCCATGCCGATCTCGTCGCCGTAATAGAGCACCGGCGTGCCAGGCATCGATAACAACAACGCGTTCATCAGTTCGATACGGCGGCGGTCACGCTCGAGCAGTGGTGCAAGACGACGACGGATGCCGAGGTTGATGCGCGCGCGCTTGTCGGCGGCGTAGGTTTGCCACAGATAATCGCGCTCATTGTCGGTCACCATTTCGAGCGTAAGCTCGTCATGGTTGCGTAGGAAGATAGCCCACTGGCAGTTCTCCGGAATCGCCGGGGTCTGCCGCATGATGTCGGTGATCGGAAAGCGGTCTTCGCGCGCAATCGCCATGTACATGCGCGGCATCAGCGGAAAATGGAAGGCCATGTGGCATTCGTCGCCGCTGCCGAAATAGTCCTGCGTGTCTTCCGGCCACTGGTTGGCCTCGGCCAGGAGCATGCGATCGGGATAATGCTGGTCGATTTCCGCACGCATCACCTTGAGGATGTCGTGCGTCTCGGGAAGGTTTTCGTTGTTCGTCCCTTCTCGCTCGATCAGGTACGGAACGGCATCCAGGCGCAGGCCGTCCACGCCCATGTCGAGCCAGAAACGCATCACGTCGAGCACCGCCTTCAGAACCGCCGGGTTGTCGAAGTTCAGATCCGGCTGGTGTGAGAAAAAGCGATGCCAGAAGTATTGACCGGCGACCGGATCCCAGGTCCAGTTCGACTTCTCGGTGTCGATGAAGATGATGCGGGTGCCGTCGTAGGCCTGGTCGGTATCCGACCAGACGTAGAAGTTGCGCGCCGCCGAGCCCTTTTTCGCTGCGCGTGCGCGCTGGAACCAGGGGTGCTGGTCGGATGTGTGATTGATGACCAGCTCGGTGATGACGCGCAGGCCGCGAGCGTGCGCTTCATTAATGAAGCGCTTGACGTCGGCGAGCTTGCCGTAATCCTCGTGCACAGCCTTGTATTCAGCGATGTCGTAACCGTCATCGCGGCGAGGGCTCGGATAGAACGGCAGCAACCAGAGCGTGTTCACGCCCAGCTCCGCAATGTAGTCGAGCTTGTCGATCAGGCCCTGGAAGTCGCCGACGCCGTCATCGTTGGAGTCGAAGTACGACTTCAGGTGCACCTGATAGATGATCGCGTCCTTGTACCAGAGCGGATCGCTCGAGAAGTCGGGAGCGGCCGCCTGCTTCTTTGCTTTGGCGCGTGTAGGCATAGGTCAGACTCCGGGAAGCCGCACGTGCCAGATCGCATAGGGCTGGCCGAGGCCGAGCCACACATGCTGATTGGCGCCGCGCCAGGCGATGGGTTGGTTATGAAGCAGGTCGTGGATATCGAGCTGGGCATCGGGAGCGTAACCCCAGTCCCCCAGCGGTAAGGAGAGGTCGGCAGCCTGGGCGTAGTGCGGATCCATGCTGATGGCCACCAGCACCACGTCGTCACCCGAGCGCTTTTCGAAGAAGAGCACCTGTGCGTTGTTCGCCGGCAGGAAGCGCACCCCCAGGTGGCTTTGCAACGCGGGATGGGCGCGGCGAATGGCGTTCAGCTGGGTAATCTCGGCAACGATATTGCCCGGCGCGTTGAAGTCGCGGACGCGGATCTCGTACTTCTCCGAATCCAGGTACTCCTCCTTACCGGGCATGGGCGCGGCTTCGCAGATCTCAAAGCCGGAATACATGCCCCACAGCCCGGATAGCGTGGTCGCCAATGCCGCACGGATGAGGAAACCCGGTCGGCCCGAGGTCTGCAGGAAGTACGGATCGATATCCGGCGTGTTGACGAAGAAGTTCGGCCGGAAGAAATCCTTCGGCGGCGTGGTCGTCAATTCGGTCAGGTAATCGATGAACTCCTGCTTCGAGTTGCGCCAGGTGAAATACGTGTACGACTGGTTGAAACCGACCTTGGCCAGGCGGTACATCGGCTTGGGGCGGGTAAACGCTTCAGACAGGAACAACGCGTCGGGATACTTCGCGCGAACCCGCGCGATCATCCATTGCCAGAATGGGAATGGCTTGGTGTGGGGGTTATCGACGCGGAACGTGCGGATACCTTCGTTAGCCCAGAACAGCACAACGTCGCAGAGTGCCTGCCACAGCGAGGGCACCGCCCCGTCGGCATAGAAGTCGACGTTGACGATGTCCTGGTATTTCTTCGGCGGATTCTCCGCGTAACGGATGCTGCCATCGGGGCGCCAATCGAACCATTCCGGATGTTCCTTCAACCAGGGGTGGTCCGGTGAACACTGGATGGCGAAGTCGAGAGCCAGCTCGAGCCCGTGCTCGTGGGCGGCATCACGCAGCGCGCGGAAATCCTCGATCGTGCCCAGTTGCCGATGGATGGCGGTATGGCCACCGTCCGGAGAGCCGATGGCATAGGGGCTGCCCGGGTCATCGGGACCTGGGGTCAGGGTGTTGTTCGGACCCTTACGGAATGCCGTGCCGATCGGGTGGATCGGTGGGAAATAGAGCACGTCGAAGCCCATGTCCCGGATCGCCGGCAAGCGCGCCATGGTGCTGCTGAACGTGCCGTGCCTGGCTTTGTCCTCGGTCATCGAGCGCGGAAACAGTTCGTACCAGCTGGCGAAACCGGCTTCGCGCCGATCGACTTCGAGCTGGAACGATTCGGTGACCGTCGAACGAACGCGCGGGTCTGTCACCGTCATCAGCTCCAGCGTACTGTCGGCGAGCAAGAGCTCCAGGCGCTCGTCGCCTTCAGCCTTGGTCACGGCCGCCACGAGGCTGCGCAGGCCCTTCGCCTTGGCGCCGGAAGCATCCTTCGCACGCGCTTCGACGAGCAGCCTGCCCTCCTCCAGCTCGAGGTCGACAGGCACATTAGCCTCGTGCTTCACCTCGAGTTCGTGGCGGTAGGTGCCGAACGGGTCGCGCCACGCTTCGATCTGGAACTCGTAGCGACCCATACGCGTGGGCGTGAAGCGTGCCGTGTGGATGTCGTTGTTCACCGGCTCGAGTACCACTTCGCGCCAGGCCTTCTCGTCCAGCGCGCGGTAGCGCAGACGGGCTGCGAGCACATCGTGACCGTCCAGGAAGATATCGGCGGTGATATCGATAGCCTGCCCGACGATGCGCTTGGCTGGAAAACGACCGCCGTCCACCGTGGGCTGAACGGCTTCGATGATGACGCGTGGGGCTTTGGTAGCGGACTGCATGAATTCCTTATGGGCGGAGGCACCGATCTTGCGCTTCACTGGCACACCAGCGCTGGCGGTCAGCGTCAGCACGGCACCGGGGTGAAGAACAACGCCATCGCCTTCGTCGAAGATCTTGCGGCCATCGGGCGTGGTCCAGGGACCGAAATGGGAGGCATCGCCGATCAGTGCGTCGTCGGCGGCCAGGGGGGCTTCGCGGTCGAGGGATGCATTGACCAGGGTCAGGGTGGCGCGCATGGCCGTGCGTGGGTCCGCGCCCTCCACCGTGAGAAAGGCGGCGATGCCCTTGCGCGTGACGATGGCGGGTACGCCACCGACACGCTCACCGATCGCTGCGTTAGCCGCCTTCACGGTCGCGGTCACGTCCAGGACAGCGTTCGAGGCCAGATCGGCGGGGGTGATCGCACTGCCCCGCCGTGGATCGAGCGCGTCGTGCACGGCATATTCGAAACCCACGGGCATCATCCAGCCGGCAGGCGCAGTGGCGGCAAAAGCGATAGCCCGGCGGTAGGCATGATCGAGCTGGTTTTCCTCGCCCAGTTCATCGCCCAGCCGCGTGGCGAACGGTTCCTCGGTGCAGGCCAGTGCGGGCGCGACCTGCTGCAACCGTGCGGCCTCTTCGACGAACCACGGCGCGCGGAAGTCCCACCAGGCAGCCGATGAGACCACGGCATCGAAGCCCGCGCCGCGCATCGCAGCGAGTTCTTCCGGCGTGCTGCCGGGCGTCCAGGCCAGGAAACCCACCTCGGGCGTTTCCTTGTGGACGGTGTCAATCAGGGTCTTCCACAGCGAGGCGGGAAGTCGCTGCGGATGCATCAGGCGGAACCCGGCTATGCCGGCTGCCGTCCAGCGACGAAGGCGGTCGATCCACCATTGCGTGGCTGCGTCGGCCACGGCCGGATCGTTCAGGCGCCAGCGGGCGCTGTCGCTCTCGCTGGGCGTCCAGCGGGGGTCAGGGGTACCGTGCTCGGCCGCGATCGCGCGAAACCAGCCAGGATGTTCGCCGCGAACAGGCGAGTCCGAGGCCAGTTCGTCGAGCGGCAGGTCGAGCCACAGCTCCATATGCTGGGCCCGACAAGCCTTGGCGATCTGGCCCAGCCGTGTGGCAGCGTCGCCGTCGGCAGCGAGCGAAGGGTTGAGCCGGTCGAAATCCCGCGTGACAAAGATATCACCGCAGGCCGAGGCCTCGAACGGTGGCGCGATCAGCAGCTGCCGGAACCCCAACGAGGCCGCGTGCTCGATCCAGGGGTTCCACGCGGTCATCGGACCCGCGAGCAGCGGATGCAGATAGTAGATGCAAAGGGGCGCACGCATGCTTACCGACATGTACTCGCGTTCCTCTGGGGTTGGAACAAGCATGCCGGGTCGGATGTATGCGTCGTGCCAATAGACCCGGACACGCGAAGGCTTTCACAGTGACGCAGACGGGTGTTGCGGCAGTGTGAATGCGCGGGTTTTTGCGGGGCGTGGGAGCCGCTTCAGCGGCGAATTGGGTGCTCATCGAGGTCTGGCAGGTTCGCCACTGCAGCGGCCCTCACAAAAAGCCGAGCACGCTCAGGCGTCCCGGAAGGCGCCGGGTGACCCAGCCCTCGCTCGCTAAGCGGCGTGGGATGGAGCCCCACCGGGCTTCGCCCTCACCGAGACGCTCCCGAGGGCTGGGTCACCCGGCGCTTCACACACTCAGGTTCCGTGGTGCACAAGCACGGCACTGGGAAGGCAATCGCGCCTCAGCGCTCAACCAACGTTTTGATTCGTCTGGTCGGCGGTGCATACCCCACCGGCGTCCACCAATGCAGCCTCATTTTTCATGAGGAGTGCCAAACCATTGTCGGCTACGAACTCAGCCATATTGCTGGGCTCCTCCGCATCGAACGTACGCGCGATCTCACCCCTTGCATCCATCTTGATGTCGAGGGCGAAGGCTTGCGAGTAGCGAACTGAGTAGTGCCTACCCGCACTGAGGTCGTAATCGGCCGCGAGGTCAACGTCGTGCGACAAGGACTGACCCGGGTCAATACGTTCAAAGTAGCTTGAAGGATCAATCGGAGAGATGCGAACGTATCGTCCTATGAACTTGGCAGACATGCTGTCGTCACCCCTCACCTCGAACAGATTTCCCATCAGATGATTCTCAGGGGTAAACAGCGGTGTGCGGTGGCGCGGGAGATACACCGCGTGGTCGCCCACGTTACGAATGGTAACGGTGATCCTATTGGATGCCGAGTGGCTTTGCTGCGACTGACTGTCGATCTGCACACTGAGCACTGGTCGCTCTTGAGCGAACGCAGTCGACAAGCTTGAAAGAATTGCAGCAACAACGATCCATCGAAAAAACGAAAACCCTTTCATCAAAAAAAACACTCCGTGCGTACTACCCCTGCGGCGCAGATTATCCCAGACGCGCCCAGGAATTCGGAGCGAAGCGATGGTCTTTTTGCTAACGCTACCAAATCCGCGTAGTCATCGCTACCGACTGCTTGTGTGGTCGCCGATGCGCTCTCCGCGCACGCAACCTCAACGTCCGGTGCCCATCGCGGCTTCCGCAGAAGCGTCGTCGCTGAAGCGGCTCCCACAATAGAAACATGAGCTCGCGTAGCGAGCTATCCGGTCAGATCTTGGTGCTGTCGATCATCGCCCGAGCTATCGATTGCTCGTCATCGCCGGGACGTTGCCCGAGAAGCTGCGCCGCGCCGAGTCGGTCTTCGACCGGTCGATTCTGGCCGAGCTTCCACTTGCCTTCGATGCGGTCGATGGGGAGCCTGATGCCGATGATCGCGCGGAGGTTGGCGGCGACGTAGTCATCGGGGGCGTCGTCGACTTGCCACGGGATAGGCTGTGCAGCGGCGTGTTCGGACTGGTGAGTGAGGCTGACCAGGTGGGCGCGCAGACGCACGGGGTCGTCATAGGTTTCCACGCGGCCATAGGCGTGGACGGCAATGTAGTTCCAGGTCGGCACTTCGCGGTGATGCGTGGCCTTGCCGGGGTAGCCGTTCGGAGAAATGTAAGCGTGGGCGTCGGCGAAGATCGACAGCACCTCGCCTGGGTGACGGCTCACGTGGTTGTTGGGGCGAGCCACGTGAGCGTATAGCGTTCCGAGCGGACCCTCGTCCGGTACGAGCACGAACGGCAGGTGACTTGCCTCGATGCCGCTCTCGCCCGCCGTGACCAGCGTGCCGAAGGCGATCGAGCGGATCGCCTCGTGCAGTACGGGCAGGCGGGATTCGACGAAAGACGTCGGCGTATACATTTACTGGCCGAACTTGATCTCTTCGCCTTCGTGGCCACGATCCCAGCCACGCAGCTCGTCACGGATATGGGCGATGCGCTGACGGCCGAGTGCATTGCGCTCCTCGTCCAGCACCAGGCCGTCGAGCAATTCAGCCAGGCGCTGCGCGGTCGGCAGCATGGCGTCCCAGGCGTCCAGCGCGGGCGCGGGGCCCGGCAGGGCCATGAAGAACGACAGGCCCGAGGTCTGCAACGTGGCGATGCGGCCCATGTCGAAGTTACCCGGCTTGGTCAGGTTGGCCACACTGAAGATGGGGCCCTGCTCCGGATGGCCGTCGACCAGACGGTGATAGATGCCCATGTCGCCGAATTCGAGGCCCGCCTTTTCAGCGGCGACGACCAGGTCGGAGCCGTGGAACTTGCTGCCTTCACGGGCGACCACGTAGAGGCTGACGATGCGTTCCACCGGTGCGTGGGACGGACGGCGACCGAGATCCGAGCGCGGCGGTGCCTTCGGCGGCGGCGGCGGTGCGGGAGCCGGAGCCGGAGCCGGCGGGCGGGCCGGTGCCGCAGCGACCGGCTCATCGAGGTCGAACGGCAGGTCGAAGCGCGGTTCGACGCGCTGCTGCGGCGGATGCTGCGGAGCGGCTGGCTCGTCACGAGCCTCCGGTGGACGAATCGCCGCACGATCGCCGGACAGCGATGCACCCAGGCGCTCCAGCTCGGCGCGCAGGTCCACATCCAGCTCACCCTGCTTGGGCGACGGGCGGAACAGCGGATCGTTGGCGTCGTCGTCGCGGGCGCTGAATTCGCGCTCGTCGCGCGTGTCGTACGCACGATCGTCCCGGGCGCTGAAGGATTCGCCGCCGGCTTCCCCGACTTCTTCACCGTCGTCGTTGAATACGGGCTCGCGGCGCTCGCGCGAACGCTCCTGCGCCTCCGGCATGGGCTTGCGGCGGCCCTGCTGTTCCTTGCGCGGCTGGCCGAACAGCCAGATCAGCACAAGGACGACGATGCCGACGAAAAGCATCGGGATGCCTACTGCGGGATTCCAGGCGAGGCCGATGGCGGGATTCATGCTTCGATTCCTTGTTTAGTACTTAAGCCGCGCCGACGAGCTTGGACGCTTCGGCGAGGTCGACCTGAACCAGGCGGGACACACCCGGTTCGCGCATGGTAACGCCGCACAGCTGGTACGCGGCCTCCATGGTGGCCTTGTTGTGGCTGACAAAAATGAACTGCACCTTTTCGCTCATCTCACGGACCATGGCGGAGAAGCGGCCGACGTTGGCTTCGTCCAGCGGTGCGTCCACCTCGTCCAGGAGGCAGAACGGCGCCGGATTGAGGCCAAAGATCGCGAACACCAGGGATACCGCGGTGAGCGCCTTCTCACCACCGGAAAGTAACGTGATATTGCTGACGCGCTTGCCCGGGGGCCGCGCCATGATCGCCACGCCGGTGTCGAGGAGGTCTTCGCCGGTGAGCTCCAGGTACGCGTGTCCGCCGCCGAACAGGCGGGGGAAGAGTTCCTGCACGCCGGCATTCACGCGGTCGAAGGTTTCCTTGAAACGCTGGCGGGTCTCACGGTCGATCTTCTTGATCGCGCCTTCCAGCGTTTCCATGGCGCTGACCAGGTCGGCCAGCTGCGCATCGAGGTATTCCTTGCGCTGCGACTGCTCGGCGTGTTCCTGGATCGCGGCCAGATTGACCGGCTCCAGGCGGGCGATCTTCTGCGCAAGGTCGACGAGCTGCCGCTGCCAGTGCTCGGGCTCAGCATCTTCGGCCAGTTCGGTGAGCAGGGCTTCGAGCTCGAGGCCGGACGACTTGATCGCCTGGGCCAGCTGTTCGGCCCGAAGCTGCAGGGCCTGCGCGGCGAGGCGCTTCTCGGAGACGCTTTCACGCACCTGGTTGAGCACATGCTCGGTGCGCTGGCGTTCCTGCTCGAGGCGACGGAACTCGGCGTCGCAGTCTTCCAGGGCGCGGCGCGCCTCCACCAGCTGCTTGTCGACCAGCAGGCGCTGGTCGAGGTAGGTCTGCCGCTCTTCCTCAAGTTCCGCGATGGGATCCGAGCCGGCGGCGAGCTGTTGGTCGATTTCGTCGCGACGTGCCGTGACCTGGCGCAGCTGTGTATCGAGACGAGCCAGTGCTTGCTCGAGCGAGGTGAGCGCCGCGCGCTTGGACTCCATGCCCAAGGCCAACTGGTGCGACTGGTCGGCGGCCTCGCGGGCGTTGATGCGCGCTTCTTCGCGCGCTTCGAGCAATTCACGACGCTCGTTCTCGAGACCACGACGCTCATCTTCGCGATCGCCCATGAGGCCGACGGCCTCGTCCAGTCGCGAGCGCGCATCGCGCGTCTGGCCGGCAAGTTCATCCACCTGCTCGATGAGGACGCTGATCTCGCCGCCGACTTTTTCGGCGCGGGCACGGGCGGTTTCCATTTTGCCGCGATGGCTCTGCAGCTGACCGGCCAACTCGGAGAGACGGCGGTGGGCAGCGTAGAGGTCGCGCTGGGCGTCGTCGCGCTGGCGCTCGGTCTCGAACTTCCGCGTACGCAGCGTCTCGAGCTGCTCGGTCCCCTCTTCGCTGGACGCTTCCAACGTTTCGATCTGTTCGGCCAGCTGGCGGATCTCGCGCTCGCGAGCGAGCACACCTACCTGATTGCCCTGCGCACGCAGCACGCGGGCCCAACCCGGCCCCATCCAGGCGCCATCGCGGGTAATCACGGACTGGTGCGTGGCGAGCGAGGAAACGCGCGCCGCGGCATCTTCGACGGAGTCGGCGATGAAGACATTGCCCAGCAGCGCCATGGCAGCCACCGGGCCGCGCACATAGGCGGCCAGCGTGCCGGCGGCGCCAGGGCCGCCCTGCTCCTTGGCGAACAGCGCGACATCGGCCTGGCCGAGCGAGTCGAATTCCGGGGTCAGCGCACCGATGGCATCCACCAGCACACCATCGAGTACGCCGGCGAGCACGGTTTCCACCGCGGACTCATAGCCGCTATCGACCTGGAGCGACTCGCCGAGACGGCGCGAACGATCCAGGCCAAGTCGTGACAGCCAGCCGCTGGCGGCAGTTTCTTCCTGGCCCAGCGCCGCCGTCTGCAAGGCTTCGAGCGAGGCCTGGCGACCACGTGCCGTCTGCAGTTGCTGGCGGGCTTCGTTGAGCGAGGACTGCACCTGGCGCTCTTCGTCGAGCACGCGCTCGTACGACACCTTGTGCTGGTCGAGCACGCCGCCTAGCTGCTCGACGCGCTCGCGCTGGGTGTCGTGTTCGACGTCGAGCTGCTCGGACGCCGCATTGAGCGCGGCGACATCGGTCGCGCGCTGTTCGGCTTCAAGCGCTTCGCGACGGCGGGAAAGGTCGACGGTCTGGCGATCGAGGTAGGCCAGCTTGGTCCGTTCGACTTCAGCGGCACGGCTCGATTCCGACGCACCGCGCGTATGCGCGTCCCAGCGCTGCTGCCAGTCGGCCAGCTTCGCTTCGGTGGCGCGCTGCGCTTCACCGGTTTCGTCCTGGATCTGCTGCAGGGCTTCGAGCTTCGGCTCGCCTTCGGCCAGGGCCATGCGGAGGGTTTCGACCTGCTCGCGGTCGGCCGTGATGTGCCCCTGCAGTTCTTCGAACTCGCGCTCGGTATCGGCGCGCGAACGGGTCAGGCGCTCGCTCAGGTCGCGGTTGTGGCGCACCTGCTGTTCGACGCGCGCGATCTCGGCACCGACTTTGTAAACCTCGCCCTGCACCTGGTTCAGGTGCTCGCTGGCGCCCTGGTGGCGTTCGCGAACGCTTTCCAGCTGGGCTTCGATCTGGCGCTGGCCGGCGAGGTGCTTGTCGATCTCCAGCTCGGCCTCACGCAGACCCGAGCCCTCACCCTCATGTTGACGATGCAACGTGCGGTATTCGAGCGCGCGCAGTTCGGCTTCGCGGTGGGTGTGCTCTTCCTTGAACGCCTTCCAGCGTTCGGCCGCACGGGCCTGGCGGTTGAGATGGTCGAGTTGCTTTTCCACTTCGTCGCGCACGTCGCGAACGCGGTCGAGGTTTTCGCGTGTGGCCTTGATGCGGCTCTCGGTTTCCTTGCGGCGCTCCTTGTACTTGGAGATGCCTGCCGCTTCCTCGAGATGGGTGCGTAATTCTTCCGGCGCCGCCTCGATGATCTGGCTGATCATGCCCTGCTCGATGATCGAGTAGCTGCGCGGGCCGAGGCCCGTGCCCAGGAACAGATCGGTGATGTCGCGGCGACGGCAGCGTGCGCCGTTGAGGTGGTACGAGGACTGGCCGTCGCGGCTGACGATGCGCTTGACCGAGATTTCCGCGAAGCTCGCGTACTCGCCCTGGATGGTGCCGTCGCTGTTGTCGAAGATGAGCTCGACCGTGGCCTGGCCCACCGGCTTGCGCGCGCTGGAGCCGGAGAAGATCACGTCGGTGAGCGAATCGCCGCGCAGGCGGCTGGCAGCGGACTCACCCATGACCCAGCGAATGGCATCGATGATGTTCGACTTACCGCAGCCGTTAGGGCCGACGACGCCGGTCATATTGGTGGGCAGGTGCAGCGTGGTGGGGTCGACGAACGACTTGAATCCCGCCAGCTTGATCGTGGTCAGACGCATTATGGTTTCCGTTGGGACGCGGCCGAGGGCTCCGTTCGGGAGCCACCCCCTGGCTGATCGGTCACTTTGCCAAAGGGGGGCGGGGTGCGCAATACGCGAAGCAGCATGAGGTTAAAGCGCTAACCCGTTGTTTTGTCGGCCTAACGATCACTCACCGGGAGCTTTTGCCTCGATCGCGAGGGCGTGGATGCCGTCCGGCATCATCTCGCCCAGTGCAGCGTAGACCATCCGGTGCCGTTCGATCGGGTTCTTCCCGGTAAAGGCCGGGCTGACGATACGGGCGAAGAAATGGCCCTTGCCCTCGCCCGAATGCCCGGCATGCTTGTGACCCTCGTCGATCACATCCAGTTGCACCGGGGCGAGAGCCTCGGTCAGCAACTGGCGGATGCGTTCGACTTTCTCGACGGTCACGGCAGGACGACGCGCAGGGGGCGGACCGTGACCTCGCGGTACACGCCTGCGCCGATGTACGGATCGGCGTCGGCCCAGGCCTGGGCGGCTTCGAGGCTTTCGAACTCAGCGACGATCAGGCTGCCGGTAAAACCGGCCTCACCCGGATCCTCAGCGTCGATGGCCGGAAACGGGCCAGCCAGCTTCAGGCGGCCTTCTTCCTTGAGCGCCGAGAGGCGGGCCACATGGGCCGGGCGCACGGAGAGGCGCTTCTCAAGCGAGTTGGGGTGATCGATACCGGTGATGGCGTAGAACATGGGTAGCTCCTTTCAAGCTTCAGGGCGCATGGTCGGGAACAGCAGCACGTCGCGGATCGACGAGGAGCCGGTCAGCAGCATCACGAGGCGATCGATGCCGACGCCGAGACCGCCGGTCGGCGGCAGGCCGACTTCGAGCGCGCGGATGTAGTCGGCGTCGTAGTGCATGGCCTCGTCGTCACCGGCGTCCTTGGCGTCGACCTGCGCCTGGAAGCGCGCGGCCTGGTCTTCGGAGTCGTTGAGCTCGGAGAAGCCGTTGGCGAGCTCCTTTCCGTTGATGAACAGCTCGAAGCGGTCGGTGATGCCCTTATCGGTGTCGCTCTCGCGCGCCAGCGGCGAGACCTCGACCGGGTGATCGGTGATGAAGGTGGGCTGGATGAGCGTGTGCTCCACCGTCGCCTCGAAGACTTCCAGCAGGAGCTTGCCCCAGCCGTAGCCCGGCTTCACGTGGATACCGAGGCGCTTTGCGTGCGCGGCCATTGCTTCGCGGTCGCGCAGGTCGCCCGGCTTGATCTCGGGATTGAGTTCGAGCACGGCGTCTTCCATGCGCCAGCGACGGAACGCCGGACCCACGTCGATGGTCTCGCCGTCCCATTCGATCACCGTGTTGCCGACGACATCCGCAGCGGCCGTGCGGATCATGCCTTCGGTGATATCCATGATCTCGTGGTACGTGGCGTACGCCTGGTACAGCTCGAGCATCGTGAACTCGGGATTGTGTCGCGTGGACACGCCCTCGTTACGGAAATTGCGGTTGATCTCGTAAACGCGATCGAAACCGCCGACGACCAGGCGCTTGAGGTAAAGCTCCGGCGCCACGCGCAGGAACAGCGGGATGTCGAGCGCGTTGTGGTGCGTGGTGAACGGGCGCGCCGTGGCGCCACCCGGGATCACATGCATCATCGGCGTCTCGACTTCCATGAAGCGACGCGGCTCGGCTTCGAGCCAGCGACGCACATGGCTGATGATCTTCGAACGCAGCGCGAACGTACGGCGCGACTCTTCGGTAACGATGAGGTCGACATAGCGCTGGCGATAGCGCTGCTCGACATCGGCCAGGCCGTGATGCTTATCCGGCAGGCCGCGCAGCGACTTGGTAAGCAGGCGAATCGAATCGACCTTGACCGAGAGCTCGCCGGTCTTGGTACGCATGAGCAGGCCTTCGGCGCCGACAATGTCACCGAGGTCCCAGCGCTTGAACGCGTCGTAGCCTTCCTCGCCCAAGGTGCCCTGGTGAACGAAGAGCTGGATGCGGCCGGTGCCGTCCTGCATCTGCACGAAGCTCACCTTGCCCTGTCCGCGCATCAGGATGATGCGACCGGCGACCGCCACGCGGCGAGGCGTGCCTTCGATGGCCTCGGCCGTCCAGGTGTCCTTGTCGGCGAATTCAGCCTGCAGGTCGCCCGCGAAGCTATCTACCTTGAAGTCGTTCGGATAAGCGATGCCCTGCGCACGCAGCGATTTCAGTTTCTCGCGACGCTCAGCGATGAGGCGGTTCTCTTCGGCGGCGGTAACGGGAGTATCGGCGCTGGTGTCGTCGGTCATGGTTTGATTCTGGCTTCGTGTATGGAGAACGGGGGCGCAAGCGCCCCCGGGAACATCAGGCATCGAGGCGCTTGGAGCCGGCTTCGAGACCGGACTTCAGGCTGGCTTCGACGAATTCGTCGAGGTCACCGTCGAGCACCTTCTGCGTGTCGGAGCGTTCGATGCCGGTGCGCAGATCCTTGATGCGCGACTGGTCGAGCACGTAGTTGCGGATCTGGCTGCCCCAGCCGATGTCGGATTTGGTCGCTTCCAGCGCATCGCGCTCGACATTGCGCTTCTGCACTTCCAGCTCATAGAGCTTGGCTTTGAGCATTTTCATCGCGCGGTCGCGGTTGGCGTGCTGACTGCGTTCGGTCTGGCAGGCCACGACCGTGTTGGTCGGGACATGCGTGATACGCACGGCCGACTCGGTCTTGTTGACGTGCTGACCACCGGCGCCGGACGAGCGATAGACGTCCGTGCGCAGGTCGGCCGGATTGATGTCGATCTCGATGTTGTCATCGACTTCCGGCGAGACGAATACCGAGGTGAAGCTGGTGTGCCGACGATTGTCGGAGTCGAACGGACTCTTGCGGACCAGGCGATGCACGCCGATCTCGGTCTTCAGCCAGCCGTAGGCATAGTCGCCTTCCACGCGGAACGTGGCTGACTTGATGCCAGCGACGTCGCCTGCGCTGACTTCCATCATCTCGGTTTTCCAGCCGCGCGATTCCGCCCAGCGCAGGTACATGCGCAGGAGGATTTCGGCCCAGTCCTGAGCCTCGGTGCCACCGGCACCGGCCTGGACATCGACGAAGGCCGCGGCGGAATCGAGCTCACCGGAGAACATGCGCTGGAACTCCAGCTTGCTCACGCGGGCGTCGATCTTGTTCAGGTCGCCGACAATCGACTGCACGGTGTCGTCGTCGCCATCGGCGGCGGCCATCTCGAGCAGTTCTTTCGAATCGGCCAGGGAGCCGGACATTTCGTCGATGCCGGTGACGATGCCGTCGAGCTGCGAGCGCTCGCGGCCCAGCTCCTGGGCGCGCTTGGGGTCATCCCATACCTTGGGATTCTCCAGTTCGCGGGTTACTTCTTCGAGGCGTTCTTTCTTGACTGCGTAGTCAAAGATACCCCCTAAGCGACTCGACACGGCCCGTGAGGTCCGCAATCTGCGCGAGGATCGGATTGGTCTCGATCATGGTTGGCTTGCCTGCTGGTGCGGCGCGGGACGCGCCGGCTAAAGCGGCTAATCCTAACAAATCCCGGTGTGCCCTGTGGGAGCCGATTCATCGGCGATGGGGTGCATGGCATCACCGCTCCGTTGGCTTTTCGCCGATGAATCGGCTCCCACATAGCTTAGATCACGCTGGCAAGGCCTCTTGATGAATGCCGCGCACGGCCCGACCCGAGGGATCGGCAGCAGCGGCAAAGGCGGGATCCCACTCCAGGGCGGCCGGGGACGAACAGGCGATCGACTTGCCACCCGGCACGGTGGCCGCGCAGGCCTCCCCCGGAAAGTGCCTTTCGAAGAGGGTCCGGTAGAAGAAGGCCTCCTTGGTGGCCGGCGTGTTCAACGGAAAGCGGGCGGCGGCCGCGGCGAACTCACGGTCGGAGACCAAAGCCTCGGCATGGGCCTTGAGTCCGTCGATCCAGCCATAGCCCACGCCATCGCTGAACTGCTCCTTCTGCCGCCAGAGGATCTCTTCGGGCAGCGCACCTTCGAACGCTTCACGCAGGATGCCTTTCTCAATGCCCTTGCGCGCCACCATCTTCGCTTCGGCGTCGAAGGCCATGGCGATGTCGAGGAACTCGGTATCCAGGAAGGGCACGCGCGCCTCCACGCCCCAGGCGGACATGGATTTGTTCGCACGCAGGCAATCGTAATAGTGCAGCGCGTCCAGCTTGCGGATCGTTTCCTCGTGGAACACCCGGGCCGAGGGCGCCTTGTGGAAATACAGGTAGCCGCCAAAGATCTCGTCCGAGCCCTCGCCGGACAGCACCATCTTCACACCCATCGCCTTGATCCGCCGGGCCAGCAGGAACATCGGCGTGGAAGCACGGATCGTGGTGACGTCGTAGGTTTCGATATGACGGATGACCTCAGGCAAGGCATCCAGACCTTCCTCGAAGGTGTAGCGGAAGCCGTGGTGGACCGTGCCCAGCGCTTCGGCGGCAACTTCGGCGGCCTTGAGGTCGGGTGAGCCTTCCAGACCGATGGCAAAGGAATGCAGGCGCGGCCACCAGGCTTCACCGCGGTCGTCTTCCTCGATGCGGCGGCGAGCGAAGCTGGCGGCCACGGCAGCGACGAGGGAGGAATCGAGGCCGCCGGAGAGCAGCACACCGTACGGCACGTCCGTCATCATCTGCCGATGCACGGCCGCCTCGAAGGCGGCACGCAGGTCCTTCGGTTCGATCGTTCGTCCCGCGGTGGCGTCGTAGTCTCGCCATGCCGGGGTCCAGTAGCGCACCGTCTCGCCCGTTTCGCTGTCGTAGACATGGCCCGGCGGAAAAGGAACGACGTCCGCACACACACCGACCAGCGATTTCATTTCCGAGGCCACGCAAAGGCGCCCTGCCCGGTCATGGCCCCAGTAGAGCGGGCAAACGCCAAGCGCATCGCGCGCGATCAGGAAGCGACGGCGACCGGCGTCCCAGAGGGCAAAGGCGAAAATGCCGTTGAGCTGGCCAAGGAACCCTGCACCGTGCTCGCGATAGAGCGCGTTGATGACCTCGCAGTCGGAGCCGGTGGTGAACGCGTAGTCGCTCGCGGCGCGAAGTTCGCGGTGGTTGTAGATCTCACCGTTCACAGCCAGGGCCAGATCGCCTTCGGGTGAACGCAGTGGCTGGGCGCCACTGGCCGGATCGACGATGGCGAGGCGTTCGTGAACAAGAATCGCGCCCTGGTCGACATAGACGCCGCTCCAGTCGGGGCCACGATGGCGCTGCCGCTGGGAAAGCTCCATCGCCTGCGTACGCAGGGCGATCAGGTCATCGCCGGCCGCGAGGCCGAACATCCCGAAGATCGAACACATGGCTTTGTCACTCCTGGTCGGTATCTGGAAAGTTACTGATGAAGAAAAAGGCGCAAAGAAAAAGGCCCGCCTGGTGAGGGCGGGCCTTTCGTGTGTGGGGTGCTTTCGCTGAAACCGCCTACACGCCGACCCTCCCGAGGTTCCGGGCATTATTGGTATTGGCGTTATTGGTGGTGAGGCGGGTCATGGGGTGAATAGAGCATGATCTGGAGGGTGATGCAAGCACCCTTCGCCGATGAATCGGCTCTCACATTGAATCGGCTCCCACATAGAGCGGGGCGGCGCTACCCTTGGATTCTGTGGGAGCCGCTTCAGCGGCGATTCCTGCGAAGCAAGACGTCAAGGATCCCAAATGCACCCGCTACTAGCCCTCGCCCTGCTCGCCACCGCCCAGCCCGCACCCACCTGGCTAGCCGGCGACTGGGAGCCCTACAGCAACGCCTTCATCGGCCTGCGCATGCTCAGTATCCAGAGCAACAACACGCTCAGCTGGAAAGATTGCCGCAACGCAGGCTTCGATGTCGTCGACACCAGCGACAACAGCGTGACGATCCGTCTGGCGAAGAACAGCACCTGCACGCTCGACGACGCACCGCCGACGCGCATGGACACGATCCGCTTCACGCTGCGCGACAACCACTGCGATCTCGGTGTGTCCGTCTACGCTTCACCTGACGCGGCCAAGCGCAACGAGCCCTCCGCGGAAGGCCTCTACGGAAAACCCAAGTGTCCGTCGGGACCCGCGTCTCAGGCTGCCGCCAACCTCTCGACCACCACGCGGTAAGCCTCGGCGACGGATCGTTCGGCAACGTGGGCGAAGTCACGCACGCGCCACTGACCACCCACCATCACGTCGCGCACCAGCGGCGTATTGCCGGCAAACAGGAAGCTGTCGATCACATCGGCCTCGTCGCGCGCCGCAAGCAGCGGCGATCGGTCATCGAGAACCAGAAGGTCGGCGCGCGCACCCTCGCCCAGCCGTGCGATATCCATGGCCGAGGCCAGGGCACCGCCTTGCAGGGCACGGTGCCAGAGTGCCGTACCCACACTTTCTTCCGGTCGCCGTGCCGCGACGTTGCGATGGCGCGTGATCAGGCGCTGGCCATATTCGAGCCAACGCAGTTCTTCCACCGGCGATACGGAAATATGCGAATCCGAACCGATGCCCAGCGTGCCGCCTGCATCGATGAAGGCAGCCAGCGGGAACAGCCCGTCGCCGAGATTGGCTTCCGTCGTCGGGCACAGCCCGGCGACCGCGCCGCTCTTCGCCAGGCGGTCGGTTTCCTGCGGCGTGAGGTGCGTCGCGTGGATCAGGGTCCAGCGCGAGTCCACGTCTGCGTGGTCGAGCAACCATTCGACCGGACGCGCGCCGCGCACGGCGAGACAGTCCTGCACTTCGCCAATCTGTTCGGCTATATGAATATGAATGGGCAGTTCGCGGCACACGCTGCTGGCCAGCAAGGCGCGCATGGCTTCTTCCGGCACGGCACGCAGCGAATGCAGCGCGATGCCCAGGCGCAACATGTCGTTCTGCATCGGCGCGAGGCGCTCGAGCAGGGCCACGTACTGACCCACGTCGTGACGGAAGCGCTGCTGCCGTTCATTGAGCGGACGGCCGTCGAAGCCTCCGGTCATGTACAGCACGGGCAACAGGGTCAGGCCGATGCCAGCTTCTTTCGCCGCCTCGATCAGCGCCAACGACATCGCCGCGGGTTCGGCATAGTGGACACCCCGCGGGCCGTGGTGCAGATAGTGGAACTCACAGACCTGCGTGTAACCCGCTTTCACCATCTCGACGTAGAGCTGGGTGGCGATGGCCTTGAGGTCATCCGGATCGATCGCTTCGGCGAAGGCATACATCGTCTCGCGCCAGGTCCAGAAGCTGTCTTCGCCGGGACCGCGCCGTTCCGCCAGGCCCGCCATCGCCCGCTGGAAGGCATGCGAATGCAGATTCGGCATGCCGGGCAGCACGAAGCGGCCAATGCGCTCGCCGGCAACGGCAGAGGCGGGAGCGAACCGCTCGCCGGCGACTGCCAGGCCCGCCCCCCCCGCGTGCCAGCTGCCTTCCTGCCAGAGGAAATCTGCGGTCAAGTTGGCGTGCGACATGGGGGGTGTCCTATGGGATCCAGCGGGCATGGTAACCGACGGGCATAATGCCGGAATGACCGAGATCATCGCCGCTCAATCGCCGAAGCTGCTTCTTCGTCTGGCGCGCCCAACGGACGTGCCCGAACTTGTCGCCCTCACCGCCCGTGTCTACACGCCCGAATGGGGCCACTCGGCGGAGATGCTTCAGGGCCAGCAGACCCACTTCCCGGAAGGCCAGTTCGTGGTCGAGTACGAGGGGAAGATCGTCGGGTTCTGCGCCACCTTTCGCATCAACGAGGCCGTGGCGCTCGCGCCGCACACCTGGATGCAGATCACCGGCGGCGGCTTCGCTTCGCGCCACGATGCGAAGGGCGACTGGCTTTACGGCATGGAAGTGGTGGTACACCCGGATTACCGCGGCATGCGCATCGGGCAACGCCTGTACATGGCACGCAAGCGCCTGTGCACCGACCTGAAACTTCGCGGCATCGTTTTCGGTGGCCGCATGCCCGGTCTGGCCCGCGCGATCAGTCGCTACGGCAGCGCGGAGGGCTACGTGCAGGCCGTGGTCGACGGCAGCCGCCGCGATGCGACGTTGAGCTTCCAGTTGCGCAACGGCTTCGAAGTGATTGGCCTGCTCCGCGAATACGTGCCGTCCGATCATGAATCCCTTGGTTATGCGGCGCACCTGATCTGGCGAAACCCGCAGCTACACGATCATCCGGATACGCCCAAGGTTTCGCAGAGCCATCGCCTCCCGGACTCCGTACGCGTGGCCTCGGTCCAGTACCAGCAGCGACGGATCAGTTCCTTCGCCGAGTTCGCCACCCAGGTCGAATACTTCGTCGATATCGCCGCCGACTACGATGCCGACTTCGTCGCCTTTCCCGAATTGATCACACTGCAGCTGCTTTCGATCGAGAACGCTGAGCTGTCGCCGGTGGATTCGATCCGCCGACTCTCGGAGTACACCGACGAGGTCAAGGCGATGTTTCATCGCCTTGCCGTGCACTACAACATCAATATCATCGGTGGCTCGCATCCCACGCGCCAGCCGAACGGCGACATCCACAACGTCTGCTACGTGTGCCTGCGCGACGGCTCGATCCACGAGCGCGAGAAGCTGCACCCCACGCCAAGCGAGCGCAATGTCTGGAATATCACCGGTGGCGATACGGCGGCGACGATCCAGACCGACTGCGGGCCGATCGGCGTCATGATCTGCTACGACTCGGAATTCCCCGAGGTGGCGCGCCACCTCACGGACCAGGGCGCACTGATCCTGTTCGTACCGTTCTGCACCGACGTACGCGAGGGCTACCTGCGCGTGCGTTACTGCTCGCAGGCCCGCGCCATCGAGAACCAATGCTACGTGGTGCTTTCCGGTAATGTCGGCAACCTGCCCGGCGTAAACAATTTCGACATCCAGTACGCGCAGAGCTGCATCCTCACGCCGAGCGACTTGCCCTTCGCGCGCGATGGCATCGCCGCGGACTCCACACCCAACATCGAGACCGTCTTGTTTGCTGACCTACGCCTGGAAAATCTCGCCCGTGCACGCAACTCCGGCGCGGTGACAAACCTGAAGGACCGTCGCTTCGACCTCTACCAGGTGCGCTGGTCGCGCATGCCGGAGGGTAAGTGAACCTCGATCGTCTCCGGGCCGTCGGGCAACACGACTGGCTGTCACCCAAGCAATGGCGCCGCCGCATCCTGTTCTGGTCCGGCGCCATCGTGGTCGGCCTCGCCGCCGTACTCTTCGCCAAAGCGGCGGACTTCGCCTTCCAGGTGTTCCATAGCGTCGCCTCGCACGGCTGGTGGGTGCCGTTGCTCATCACGCCGACCATGTTCGCCCTGCTCTGCTGGCTGACTCAGGGTGCGCTGAAGGCCACCCGTGGCTCCGGCATCCCGCAGGCCATCGCTGCGTTGAAAGTGGAAGATGACGACTTCCGTACGCGCCTGCTTTCGCTCAAGGTGGCCGCGGGCAAGATGGCGCTCACCCTGGCGGCGCTGCTCGGTGGCGCCTCGGTCGGCCGCGAAGGTCCGACCGTGCATATCGGCGCCGGGCTGTTGTATTCCATGGGCCGACGGTTCGGTTTCGACGACCCCACCGCGGCGGGCCGGTTCATCCTCGCCGGTTCGGCCGCCGGCCTCGCGGCAGCCTTCAACACACCGCTGGCCGGTGTGGTCTTCGCCATCGAAGAGATGTCCGGCACGTTCGAACATCGCATCAGCGGCACGTTGCTCACCGCCATCGTCGTGGCCGGCGTCGTCTCCCTCGGCATCGTCGGAAACTACGCGTACTTCGGCGACATCACCGCCACCTTGCCCCTGGGCAGAGCCTGGATCGCGGTACTGCTCACCGGCATCGTCGGCGGCCTTGCCGGCGGCCTGTTCGCACGCCTGATCATTCCTTCCGCTATCGGCTTTCGCGGTGCCATGGGGCGGCTTCGTGCGCGCCAGCCTGTGGTCTTCGCCGCGCTCTGCGGCCTGGCGCTCGTGTTGCTCAGCCTGCTCAGCGCTAACGGTCTCTATGGCACGGGCTATGCCCAGGCACGCGACATCCTGCAGGGCCACGGCGAAACCGGTCCGCTGTTTGGCGTGCTGAAGTTCCTCGGCAATATTGCTTCATCGTGGGCCGGCATTCCCGGCGGCATCTTCTCGCCGGCACTCGCCGTCGGTGCCGGATTCGGCGGCAATATCGCCCAGCTCCTGCCCGGTGCGGATACCTCGGCGGTCGTCCTGCTCGGCATGGCCGCCTATCTTGCCGGTGTCACGCAGGCGCCGCTGACGGCGGTGGTCATTTCGCTGGAACTCACGGCCAATCATCAGATGGCACTGCCTATCATGGCGGCCTGCCTGCTGGCCCGTGCCGTCTCTGGTCTGGTCTGCCGTGTGCCCGTCTACAAGGCGCTGGCCGATGTACTTATCGACAAATATGAGGAGGAGCGCGTGCGCCGCGAACTTCCCGCCACCGAAGGAGCGACGCCCCCATGACCACCGATGACCGCTGGGACGGCCTGCTACTGGACGTTGGCCTCGCCACGCTCGTCGACAACGGGGTGCCCTATGGGGCCATCGCGGATGGCGCCATCGGTTGGCGCGACGGCATCATCACGTTCGCCGGCGCCCGAAGCGACCTGCCGGGCGAGCCACACACCTTGTCGCATCGGGTCGAATCCTTGCCCGGCACCTGGGTAACGCCCGGCCTCATCGACTGCCACACCCATCTTGTCTTCGGTGGCGACCGTGCACAGGAATTCGAGCAACGCCTCGAAGGCGCCACCTACGAGGAGATCGCGCGTGCCGGCGGTGGCATCGTGTCCAGCGTCCGAGCCACTCGCGCGGCCAGCGAAGACGAGCTGTTGCGACAGTCCCTGCCGCGGGCGAAGGCCTTGCTGGCGGACGGCGTAACCACCCTGGAAATCAAATCCGGCTACGGCCTGGAGCCCGACGCCGAGCGGCGCATGCTTCGCGTCGCGCGGCGCATCGGTGTCGAACTGGGCATCGACGTACGTACCAGCTTCCTGGGCATGCATGCCTTGCCGCCGGAGTACGCAGGGCGACGCGACGAGTACGTCGCGCTGGTCTGCGACACCATGCTGCCTTCGCTGGCCGGGGAAGACCTGGTCGATGCCGTGGATGCGTTCTGCGAGGGCATCGGGTTCACTCACGCCGAGACCGAGCGCCTGTTCCGCAAGGCAAGCGAACTGGGCCTGCCGGTCAAGCTGCACGCCGAACAACTGTCCGATCTGGGTGGTGCGGCGCTGGTCGCCCGCTACGGCGGTCTCTCGGCCGACCACCTCGAATGGACCAGCGACGAGGGCGTGCGCGCCATGGCGGAGGCTGGCACGGTCGCCGTGCTCCTGCCCGGTGCCTACTACGCCCTGCGTGACACGCGAGCACCACCCATCGAAGCGTTCCGCACGCATGGCGTAGCCATGGCGGTAGCCACCGATCTCAATCCAGGCACATCTCCCCTGCTCTCGCTGCGTCTGGCCATGGGTATGGCCTGCACACTATTCCGCCTCACGCCCGAAGAAGCGCTGCGTGGCGCGACGGTCCATGCGGCACGTGCCCTCGACCTCGACGACCGCGGCACGCTTGCCCCGGGTCGACGTGCCGACCTCGCCATCTGGAACATTCGCCACCTGCCGGAGCTTTGCTACTGGATCGGCGGTGACCTGTTGCGCGAAGTGCGGGTCGCCGGCGAGCGTCCTGAAGTAGCGTAATCCACGCTATTTTTCCGAATAGTTCCATCGATAGGCGGGAACTTCTCGCCTAAGATCGGCGACGTCGATCTCGCGTGGCGCGCGCCGTAAGGAACACCGTTGAACGCTACACCGCCAGCACGCCACGGGATCCACGCCACTTCCCGCCGCGTCGCAAGCCTGATGTTCGCTCTGTCGCTACTCGGCGGCTGCGCCGACCCACGCGAGACCGACGCCGAACGCAGCACGCGTGCGCGGCAGATGCGAGACGTATCGCGGATGCTCGACGCGATGGAATCGCCGCCTCCGTCAGGCACGATGGTGCCCGGTCCAGGTGGCACTCGCGGTGCAACTTCACCACTTCTGGAGCCTGCCGTCCGCACGGAAGCCACCGAACCGGATGCTTCCCGTGGCTGGCTACGCGAGATGCTTGCTGTGACTGCCGCCATCGTCACCGCTGGCATCGGCGCCTGTCTGTTGTGGCGCCACCGACGACGACCTCGCCTCACACCAACCCCGACACCGTCCATCGCGGAGTTATTCGCCACCGACGTTCCCGTGCCGACTGCCGAGGCCATCGAACTGAAACCACCTGAATGGGTCTATGAGGACTCCCCCTATGCAACGCCTTTGCTCTATCTGGTCCCCGACCCCGTTGATTTGCTTTTGCCGGTCTCCCCTGCATCGCCGCGTGACGACACGCTGCTGAAGCATCTCCACGCCGTCGATGCCAGCCCTGCCCTGCATCTCATCGGCGACGAACGTTTCCCGGAAATTCGCTGCGTGGGCGAAGGCATCGCCGGCGTCGATGTCTGGCAGGCCATCGTCGAAGAAGCCTGCAAGGGAACCGGCGACGATGCCCACCTGGCGCGCTGGCTCGCGCCAGCCATCCTCGTACTGCGCTCGCGCGACCTGCGCCGACGGGATGCCGAAGCGCTGCTCGAGGACGCCTCCCAACGCACCCGCGACGGCATGAACCGCGCCGCGGACGACGAACGTCCGCACTGGGTGGCTCGCGCCATTCGCGTCGAACTGGCCCGCATCGAGCGCCTTTCGGGGGCCACGCGGCTGTTCGCCTTGCGCGCATTGCAGTCACGCCAGGCCGTCGACCTTGGTGTCGAGGAACCACCCGTGCTCGATGCATGGATCGACGTGCAGCTGACCTGGGCCGGCTGGCTTCTCGGTGGTGGCGCCGCCGCACGCCAGGCCGAGGCCGAAGCCTTATGCGATCGTCTCGCCGCCATCAGCCCCGAGGCGGCGACACGCGCCTTGCGTCGGCGTGCCGAAATCTTTCTCCAGCGCGCCGAGGGCGAAAAAGGCGCGCCACGCCTGACCAGTCTGCAACGCGCGCAAACCCTGCTCGAAGACGCCTACACACAGGGCGGTGACGCGGGCACGGCACTGCTGCTCGCGCGCTGCGCACGCCTGCGAGCAATGGCACTGCCGCCAGCCGATGCTGTCGATGCCTGCTCGCTCGGCCTCACACATGCCTTTCTCGCCGAGCAAGACCCCGCATGGCGAATGGATGCACTCGAGTGTCGCCTCTCCATACAGCTGACGTATGAGTCGCTACCCGGACGCGCGGTCCAGGGCGAAGTGGCGGCGTCACTAGGGCGCGAACTGGCATCGATGGAAGCCGATTCTGTCGGCGCACGCACCGCCATGGCGGCGACCCGTCTGCGCGAGGGCGATTTCGCTGGTGCCAGCGCGCTGTGCGAGGCCGCATGGCGCAGCGGCGGTGGCGACACCCATCTGCTCAATCTCTGGCGCGACGCCTGTCGCGGCTGGACCCAGACCGCGGACACCACAGGCCACGACCGACATGCGCTCGCGCAAGCCGTGCGCCAGCTCGCCATCGCACGCGCCACTCTCTAGACCAGGAACGCAGCATACCCATGAGCTCCCCCCAGTCCCCCAACGACACGTCTTCGCCATTCTGGAACACGCGCTACGGCATCACCGCAGCGGTCGCCACCGACAACGTCGTCACCCGCTCGCTCCAGCTCTATGGCGAATGGGCTGAACACGAGACCAACTTGCTCAGCGGCCTGATCGAAGAAGGCCAGAGCATCCTCGAGTTTGGTGGCGATTTCGCGGCGCATGCCCTATGGATGGCTCGCGCTGTCGGCCCGCTCGGACAGGTGCATGTCGTGGAACCTCGCCGCATACGCTTTCAGCAACTCTGCGCGAACGTGGCCCTCAATCAGCTCGACAATGTGTTTGCCCATCCGGTGTGGTTGGATCGCAGCGCGGGGCTGCACTCGTTTGGCGCGAAAGACACCGTACGCGCGATCACGATCGACAGCCTGCAACTGGAATCCGTGCACCTGATGAAGTTCAATCTCGCCGACACCCTCGTCGACGCGCTCGCCGGTGCCTGGGAAACCCTGCGCGAGCACCGCCCCCTGCTCTACGTGCGCCTGTCGGGCATGGACCAGGCCGCGGCGGAAGTCGCGTCGATCAAGGCCCTCGGTTACCGCGTGTGGTCGCACGTACCCTACCTGTACAACAGCGACAACTACGCCGGCATCGAGAACAACATCTTTCCCGGCATCGTCCAGCAAAACGCCATCGCCGCTCCGGCGGACAGCCATTTCGAATTCGGCGACCGGCTCGAGCTCTGAACCGGGCCAAGCTAAAGAGACTATTCGCGTATTTCCTGGGGAGGGCTCGCCTTCGGCATCGCGTTTTGCGTGGCTCGCGTTGCGTCGCAAGAGCCGGCGGGTCTCACCCTCGGGGCCACGACTGCG
>CBIGPO010000031.1:0-47886 GCA_966191635.1 uncultured Luteibacter sp. | reverse complement strand
CCGCTAAGGCAGGATGCCGATTCGGAAACCCCCAGTCGAAGCCCGACCCGGCCCGAAGGGCAATAAGTAAACGGCCGCGTTGGGCGGCCCTTCCTTAGCGGGTCGCCGCAACGTGGCCCCGAGGGTGGCACCCGCCGGCTCTTACGCCGACGCACCGCGAGCGCCGAGCGCAACCGCGAGGCCGAAGGCGAGCCCACCTCGCCAATGCGTGAAGAGCTTTCCAAGCACATGTGAACGTCTTCGGCAAAACCTGAACGAAGGCGTTGTCCGGGCACAAATCGTTCACGGATGCGCTGTTTCCATAGGCCCCGGACAGGCAGCCACAGCCCGTGGCGCCGTTCCCCAGTCTCATAAACAGATTTGTAAAAAGGAGTTCACCATGAACCATGCCAACCTCCGCAAGGCCCTGTTTGCCGCCGCCCTCGTCGCCGGTCTCGGCACGGTGCCGTTCGCCCAGGTGAATGCCCAGGACTCCACGCCCGCCGCTGCGAAGGCTGACAACCAGACCGTCGCCGGCAAGACCGACGATGCCTGGATCACCACCAAGGTGAAGTCGGAATTCGCCACCAAGAAGGCGGTCAAGGGCAGCGATATCTCGGTAACCACCACCGAGGGCGTTGTCACCCTGACCGGTACGGTCACCACAGCGAAGGAAAAGAGCAGCGCCGAGAAGATCGCCAAGGCCGTCAAGGGCGTGAAGAGCGTCGATGCCAGTGGTTTGACGGTCTCCGCTGCTGCCAAGTAACAGCGGGATTCAGCGGTAACAAAAAAGAGGGCGCCGTGAGGCGCCCTCTTTTCGTTTGACTATCGCCGATGAATCGGCTCCTGCAGGAGCTTCGCCGCTGAAGCGGCTCCTACATTGGTTATCGGCTCAACATTCCGCCGAATGTCTGCTTGTCGTTAGCCTGGTCGATTTCCACACCCTCCAGCCCCTGCGACAGCGTGTGCGCATCGCCGCCCTGGGCGAGTTTGATGCGCAGACGCACTTCGTTCGAGCTATCCGCGTGGCGCAGGGCGTCCTCGTAGGAGATCTCGCCCGCGTGGTAGAGCTCCACGAGGCTCTGATCGAAAGTGCGCATGCCGAGCTGGTTGGAATCGCGCATGAGCTCCTTGAGCTTGTGCACTTCGCCCTGGCGAATGTAGTCCTGGGCAAGCGGCGTACCCAGGAGTACTTCCACCGCGACGCGACGGGCCTTGCCGTCGGGCGTAGGGATGAGCTGCTGGGCAACAATACCCTTTAGGTTGAGCGAGAGATCCATGAACAGCGCGCTGCGGCGGTCTTCCGGGAAGAAGTGCAGGATGCGGTCGAGCGCCTGGTTGGCGTTGTTCGCATGCAGCGTGCACAGGCACAGGTGGCCGGTTTCCGAGAAGTTGATCGCGTGTTCCATCGTCTCGCGCGTACGTACTTCGCCGATCATGATCACGTCGGGCGCCTGGCGCAGGGTGTTCTTCAGTGCGTTCTCCCAGCTATCCGTATCGATGCCGAGTTCGCGCTGAGTGACGATGCAACCTTCGTGCTTGTGCACGTATTCGATCGGGTCCTCGATCGTGATGATGTGACCGGTGGAGTTCTGGTTGCGGTAGCCGATCATTGACGCCAGCGATGTGGACTTACCCGTACCGGTACCGCCGACGAAGATGATGATGCCGCGTTTGGTCATCGCCAGCTGCTTGATCACCGGCGGCAGGTTGAGCTCTTCCGGCGTCGGGATCTTCGACTCGATCCGGCGCAGCACCATGCCCACGCAGTTGCGCTGGTAGAAACACGACACACGGAAGCGGCCGACGCCGGACGCACTGATGGCGAACTGGCACTCGTGCGTCTTTTCGAACTCCTCGCGCTGAGCGGGAGTCATCACGTTCAGCACCATGTCGCGCGACTGCTGCGCGGACAGGGGGCTCTGCGTGATCGGGACGATGCGCCCCTGCACCTTCATGGACGGCGCGACGCCGGCGGTGATGAACAGGTCGGATGCCTGCTTATGCACCATCAGCTTCAGGAAAGAGGTGAAATCGAAGTCGCTCATCGCGTGTGTCCCTATGGCCGGACCGGGCCGGCGCCCCTAGGGCGATCATATACCGCTGCGATGCCCCCTGCAGCGACGGCCTTCACGGTCTGCGACCGCCCTGCCGACGGCAGGAACGGCCGTCCGGACAGGCTTAGCGGAAGCCTTCCTTGTTCTTGGCGTACATCAGCGCTTCCTGGCGAGTGATCAGGCCACGCTTGACCAGGTCCTGGAGGTTCTGGTCGAGGGTCTGCATGCCGTACTGCTGACCCGTCTGGATCGCCGAATACATCTGGGCGACCTTGTCCTCGCGGATCAGGTTACGAATGGCCGGGATGCCGGTCATGATCTCGTGAGCGGCGATGCGGCCGCCACCGACCTTCTTCAGCAGGGACTGCGAGATGACCGCGCGGAGCGATTCCGACAGCATCGAGCGGACCATCGGTTTCTCACCGGCCGGGAACACGTCGATGATACGGTCGATGGTCTTGGCCGCCGACGAGGTATGCAGGGTGCCGAATACCAGATGCCCGGTTTCCGCGGCGGTCAGGGCCAGGCGGATGGTTTCCAGGTCACGAAGCTCGCCAACCAGGATGTAGTCCGGATCTTCGCGGAGCGCGGAACGCAGGGCCTCGTTGAAACCATGGGTGTCGCGGTGGACTTCGCGCTGGTTAACCAGACACTTCTGCGAGGTGTGGACGAATTCGATCGGGTCCTCGACGGTGAGGAGATGGCCGTATTCGTTCTTGTTGATGTGATCGACCATGGCCGCGAGGGTGGTCGACTTGCCCGAACCGGTCGGACCCGTCACGAGGATCAGGCCCTGCGGTTGCTCGATCAGTTCACGGAAGATCTTCGGCGCGCCGAGGTCTTCCAGGGTGAGCACTTCGGAGGGAATGGTACGGAACACACCGCCCGCGCCACGGTTGTGGTTGAAGGCATTCACGCGGAAACGGGCCAGGCCGGGAATCTCGAACGAGAAGTCGGTCTCGAGGAACTCTTCGAAGTCGCGGCGCTGCTTGTCCGACATGATGTCGTAGATCAGCGAATGGACCTGTTTGTGCTCCAGGGCGGGAATGTTGATCCGGCGTACGTCGCCGTCGACGCGGATCATCGGCGGAAGCCCCGCGGAGAGGTGCAGGTCGGAGGCCTTGTTCTTCACGGAGAAGGCAAGGAGTTCGGCGATATCCATTTGGGTCCCCTTTCTTGTGGGGCATAGGTAAACACGCCCGGGGGTCGGCGGCAAGGCGCGGCACCATATATGCTTCGGTGACTGTGAGAGATGTCGCATATGGAGCGGACACCCCCATGAATCGGATCACCTTCATCGGCGGCGGCAACATGGCCACGGCGCTGATCGCCGGCATGATCCGCCACGGCGCCCAGCCGGGCGGCATCGCCGTGGCTGAACCGCGCGCCGGAGCCTTGCAGGAGCTCTCACGCGAATACGGCGTGGCCACCTACACCGACAACCTCGACGCCGCGGAAGGCGCCTCGATCCTCGTCCTGGCGGTGAAACCGCAGATGATGGCGGACGTTTGCCGGTCCCTGCGGCCGGTGGTGCAGAAGTATCGGCCCGTGATCATCTCGATAGCGGCGGGTATCCGCATCGCCCAGATCGAGCGCTGGCTGGACGGCGCCCTGCCCGTGGTCCGCTGCATGCCGAACACCCCGGCCATGATCGGTGCCGGGGCAACCGCCCTGTTCGCCAACGGCAGGGTCAGCGCACCGCAGCGCGCCCAGGCCCAGCATGTGCTCGACGCCGCCGGCCTGACGGTGTGGGTGCCCGAGGAAGACCAGCTCGACACGGTCACCGCCCTCTCCGGCAGCGGCCCGGCCTATTTCTTCCTGATGGTCGAGGCGCTCGAAAACGCAGCATTTTCTCAAGGCCTGTCCCGCGAGACGGCGCGCGCACTCGCCGCGCAGACAGCGCTCGGCGCCGGCCGCATGTTGATCGAGAGCGGCGAAAGCGCGGCCACACTGCGTCAGCGGGTCACCTCACCCAACGGCACCACCCAGGCGGCGCTGGACAGCTTCCGTCTCGACAACTTCCCTGCCATCGTGGCGCGCGCCGTGGACGCGGCACGCCGCCGCGGCATTGAACTTTCCGAAGACATGGAATCGAATACGTGAACTACCTGACCAACGCGGGCTCCCTGATCCTGGATTTCATCTTCGGGGCCCTCGTCACCCTCTTTGTGCTGCGCCTGCTTGCCGAAGCGTTCCGCGCGGACTTCAACAACCCGATCTGCCAGTTCCTTTACCGCTTCACCAACCCGATCCTGCGCCCTGTGCGCAAGCTACTGCCGAGCGTACGGCGGGTGAACACCGGCGCACTGCTGGCGGTCTTCCTGCTCGAATGCGTGAAATGGCTGCTGGTCCTGGCCATGGCCGGCATCATGCCGAACGTGATCGGCCTGGTCGTTGTCGGCCTCGGCGAGACGCTCGACTTCTTCCTGCTGACCTGGGTGGTCCTGGTCTTCGTCTGGTCGCTGATGAGCATGCTGTCGACCGACCGCTACCACCCGGTGGCCCGGCTGGTCACCAGCCTGGCGGAGCCGCTGGTGCGCCCGCTGCGCGGTCGCATGACCGTAGGCGGGCTGGATTTCTCACCGACGGTGGTGATCCTGGGATTGATCCTTGCGCGCATGCTCATTGCCGCGCCGATCAAGGATTGGGGCGTAGCCATGATGATGGGCGGTCTATAAACCGCCTTCTGCGGGAACCGCTTCGGCGGCGATTGGGGCTTGCCTCTACCTGTCCCGCTGCCGCGGGATCGCCGCTGAAGCGGCTCCCACAAACAGCTGGCGCCAGGCAGAGATTACCGACCACCCAGGCGACGTGCGTCGGTGACATTGGGCAAGGCACCCAGCCGCCCCAGCAACATCGACAGTTGCTCGTAATCCTTCACCCGCAACGTGAAACGCATCTCCACCTCACCCGTCTGCACATGCACGCGGCTCGAGGAAGCGACGATGTGCGGCCCGGTGTTGCTGATGGTGGTGGCGACGTCCTTCTGCAGGCCCTTGCGGTCGTAACCGCGCAGCTCGATGTCGATCTCGTAGTTCTGCACTTCCACCCTGCCCCAGCTCACGTCGATCACCCGCTCAGGGTTCTTCCGCGCAAGACGTGACAGGCTGGCGCAGTCAGACCGGTGGACGGAAACGCCGCGCCCACGGGTGATGAAGCCGCGGACCGGGTCGCCGGGCAACGGCTGGCAGCAACGCGCCAACGTGGTCAGCAGGTTGCCGACACCCTCGATGGAAAGCGCGCCACGATCGTGCTGTGCCGCCCGCGACGCCACAGGATTCCCCGACTGGGTGATTTCCTGTTCGACCGGCTCCTGCAACGAGCGCGCGATCTGCCCCAGTGACACCTCGCCCAGCGCGATGGTGACGAAGAGTTCTTCGACACCCTTTAGGCGAAAGTGCGTGGCCAGCTTGACCAGATCGACATCGTCGAGCGCCAGCTTACGCAGTTCTTTTTCCAGCGCCGCCTTGCCGGCGACAATGTTGGCATCGTGTGCAGTGCGCCGGAACCATGCCCGCACCTTTTCCTTGGCGCGCGAGGTGTTGAGGTAGCCATGGTGCGAGGAGAGCCAGTCGCGGCTCGGCTCGGAGCTCTTCGTCGTGAGAATCTCGATGGTGTCGCCACTGCGCGGCTGTGTGGTCAGCGGCACGATACGGCCATTGACCTTAGCGCCACGGCAGCGATGCCCGACCTCGGTGTGAATGTGGTACGCGAAGTCGAGCACGGTGGCGCCACGCGGCATGTCGATCACCTCGCCCTTGGGCGAGAGCACGTAGACGCGATCTTCCATCAGCTCGGTTTCGAAGCCGGCTGCCAGTTCGGCTTCGTCTTCGCCGCGCGGCTCGAGCAGCTTGCGCATCCAGGCGATCTTCGCCTCGAACTCCGCGTCGGCACCACCGCCTTCCTTGTAGCGCCAGTGCGCGGCCACGCCCAGTTCGTTCGCCCGATGCATCTCGTGCGTGCGGATCTGCACCTCGAGCGTCTTGCCTGCCGGACCCATCACCGCAGTGTGCAGCGAGCGGTAGCCGTTACCCTTCGGGCGCGCGACATAGTCGTCGAACTCGCCAGGCAGATGCGGCCACAGGCTATGCACCAGACCCAGCGCTGCGTAGCAATCGGCCACGCTGTCGACCAGGATGCGCACCGCGCGGATGTCGTAGAGGTCGGAGAACTCCAGCCCCTTCTTCTTCATCTTCTTCCAGATGGAAAAGATATGTTTTGGCCGTCCGGCCAGTTCCGCATGCACCCCCGCGCCTTCCAGGGTGCTGCGCAGCGTGGCCAGGCTCGACGCGATGAAGGTCTCGCGATCCGTGCGGCGCTCGTCCAGCAGCCGCGCGATGCGCCGGTAGGTGTCGGGCTCGAGATAGCGGAAGGCGAGGTCTTCCAGCTCCCACTTCAGCTGCCAGATGCCGAGCCGGTTGGCCAGCGGTGCGTGGATGTCGGAGGTGAGCTGAGCCAGTTCTCGCCGTTCGTGGTCCGGCAAGGCCATGGCCGTACGCATGGCCGCCAGTTGGCGGGCGAGCAGTACAAAAACCACGCGCAGGTCACGGATGATCGCCAGCAACAGGCGACGCAATCCTTCGGCACCGCCGACCGGTCCACGCTGGGCGTGCAGGGCCCAGACCTTCTCGGCCTCACGCTGGCCATCGATCAGGCGGTGGAGCGAAGGCTTCCACGTTTTCGCGGCTTCGTCGGCGGCCCCCGGCAGGCCGTTGATCAGCGAGAACCACAACGCGGACGCGCAGGTTTCGTCGTCGCAGCCAAGCAGGCGCAGCAGTTCGATGACAGTTTCCGCTTCCGCACGCGCCGCCACGGGCAGCAAGGCACAGGCCTCGCGCGCACGGTCGGTCAGCGGCATGGCCGCTGCCCTGGCGTCGGGGGCGCGTTGCTCGCTCATCGTCGCGTCGTCCTTTCGGGTGTGGTCATCGTTGCGCTGCCTGGGCCACTTCCAACGCGCGCGCAAGGCGTTTGGCCGACACCGGTTCGGCGGTCTTCAGCTCCTGCGCGAACAGCGACACGCGCCATTCCTCCAGCAACCAGCGCAGTTCGCTCCAGACCACCGCGTCCAGGGCAGTACCCCCCGCATTGAGCAATGCGCGCCAGTAAGGCAACACCTGCAGCATACGCGACTGATCGCGTGCAGGGTCCTGGCGCAGGCGTTCAGCGCGTAGACGCATGGCCTTGAGGTAGCGCGGCAGGTGGACCAGGCGCGAGGTTGGCAGGTCACGCAGGAAGCCGGGCTGGAGCAGGCCCGCGAGCTGCTCGCGCAGGTCATCGTAGCTGGCCTTGGCGAAGCCCATCAGCGGCGGCTCCATCCACGGCTTCAGCTCGGCCTGAGCCTCGATGATCGGCTCGGCCACCTTCTGCCGGGCCATCGCGGCAGCGAACAGTTCCCGGCTGAGCTGCACGTGCAGCGCCTCGAACTCACCTTGCGTACGTGCGTCCAGGCGGCGCTCGGCGATCAGGTCACTGAACCCGCCTTCGACCAGATCCTCGCGCAGCCCCTCGACGCTGCCCATCGGCGCGTACTTGAGCGACAACGGGTTGGCGATCGGCAGCTGGCGTCGCGCACGCTTGAACTCCGGCGCCAGCGCCTGGCGGAGCAAGCGCTCGACACCGCCCACGTGCGCCTCGGCTGCTTCGTCGGCGCGTTCGAACACGCGCAGGGCTACCGCCTCACCCAGGTCGACGAGCGCGGGATAGGCAGTCAGCCCGCCTTCGGAGCGGACTTCCTTCGGGATCGATTCGAAGTCCCAGGCGGCGATATCTTCGCGCGTGAGTTCGATATCCGTCTTGCGCGAGAACGCCTCGCGCGCCTTGCCCTCCCAGCGCGCCCGGATCTCGGCCAGATCGCGCCCTTCGGCCAGCGTGCGGCCGTTCTCGTCATGGATGCGGTAGCGCATGAGCAAGTGCGGCGGCAGCTCGGCCCCGATGAACGCGGTCGCATCCACATCGACACCCGTGGTCCGCTTGAGGAAACGCGCCAGCGCTTTCGCCAGCGGCTCGTCACGCGGCGTCTCCGCTTCAGCGAAGGCGCGAGCAAAGTCGGGAGCGGGCACGAAGTTGCGCCGCAGCGCCTTGGGCAAGGCACGAATCAACTCGGCGACCTTGTCCACCACCAGGCCACCCACCAGCCATTCGCCCCGCGCGATGGGCAATGCGTTGAGGAAGGCGAGTGGCACCTGGATGGTGACGCCGTCGGCGGGGTCGCCCGGCACGAAGCGGTATTCCAGCCGATAGCGGTGCTGGTCGATATCGAGCGATGCCGGAAAGGCCTTGGGGTCGAGGCCGGTCCCACTGTCCATGACGTCGGCGAGCGTCCAGCGCAGGGCCGCCTGTTCGCCGGGTGCCGCCTTGCGGTACCACGCGTCGAGCCCGCGCACGTCGGCGATCTCCTCCGGCAGCTTGCCGTCGAAGAAGGCGGATAGCTCATCCTCCGAACGCAACAGGCCGGCGCGGCGCTGCTTGGCCTCGATGTCGTGGGCCTGCTCGAGCACGCGCGCGTTGGCTCGAACGAAATCGGCACGACTATCGATATCCGCACGGACCAGCGCCTCGCGTACGAAGATTTCGTGGGCAAGTCGGGGGTCTTGCTTGTGGAACGTGACCGGACGACGCTCGACCAGTACCAGGCCGAACAAGGTGACCTGTTCGTAGGCGATTACCGTGCCACGCTTGCGCGACCAATGCGCGTCACGCGCCGTGGCGCGTATGAGGTGGCTGGCCTGCGATTCGATCCATGCGGGATCGACGCGGGCACACATCATGGCCCACACCTTTCCGCCGATATCGATGATCTGCCCGGCAAAGATCCACGCCGGCGGCGCCTTCGCCAAGGCCGAACCCGGGAAGACCTGGAACCGGCGTTCGCGGGTGCTGCGGAAGATGCCCTTCTCGTCCTTGTGACCTACCTGGGTCGGCAGGCCGGCGAGCACGCTACGGTGGACGGCTTCGAACAGCGCGTCGCCTTCGAGGGCGCCAGCAGCGGCGGTCGACCAACCGAGATCACGGGTCACCAGCGCGAGTTGCCGGTGCAGTTCGCGCCATTCGCGCATGCGCATGAAGCTCAGGAAGTGTCGCGAGCACCAGTCGCGCAGCTTGGACGAGGTGAGTTCCTCGGCTGCTTCGCCGTGCGCACGCCACAGGTTCAGCACACCCACGAAATCCGACTTGGGATCGGCGAACTGCGCGTGTGCGGCGTCGGCCTGACCGCGCGCCTCGGGCGGACGCTCGCGCGGATCCTGGATGCTCATGAACGCAACGATGGTCATGAGGTCGGCAAGGCTGCCCAAGCGCCGCGCTTCCACCAGCATGCGCGCCAGTTGCACATCGATAGGCAGGCGGGCGACCGTACGGCCGACCTCGGTCAGGCGTTGGTTGTCATCGATCGCGCCGATCTCGGCAAGGCGGCGGTATCCGTCTGCCACTACTCGCGGATCAGGGGCTTCGAGGAACGGAAAGTCCTCGACGTCGCCCAGGTCCAGCGCGAGCATGCGCAGGATGACGTTGGCCAGCGACGACCTCAGCAGTTCCGGATCGGTGAAGGCCGGGCGCAGGTTGAAATCCGCTTCGTCATAAAGCCTGTAACAAATGCCGGGACCCACGCGGCCACAGCGTCCCTTGCGCTGGTTGGCCGCGGCCTGCGAAATCGGCTCGATGTGCAGGCGCTCCAGCTGGCTGCGCTGGCTGTAACGCTTTACGCGCGCCGTGCCGGGATCGACCACATAGCGAATGCGCGGCACCGTAAGCGAGGTCTCGGCAACGTTAGTGGCCAGCACGATGCGCCGCTTCGTTCCCGGCTTGAATACACGGTCCTGCTCGTTGGCTGAGAGGCGCGCGTAGAGCGCCAGCACCTCGGTTTCGCGATATTGCTTGCGCGACAGCAGCAGGTGGGTATCGCGGATTTCGCGTTCACCGGGCAGGAACACGAGAACGTCCCCGCGAGGGTCTTCCCGGGTGATCTCGTCCATGGCGTCGGCGATCATCTGGGCGACATTGCCCTCGCCGCGCTCACCGGGCGGGCGGTAGCGCACGTCGACCGGATAGGTGCGACCTTCGACCTCGACCACGGGGGCGTCGCTGAAATGGGCGGCGAAGCGCTCGGTGTCGATCGTCGCCGAAGTGACGATGATCTTCAGCTCGGGCCGGCGCTGTGCCAGCCGCTTGAGGTAGCCGAGCAGGAAATCGATGTTGAGACTGCGCTCGTGCGCCTCGTCAATGATGATCGTGTCGTAGGCGGACAACCAGGGATCCGACTGGGTTTCGGCCAGCAGGATGCCGTCGGTCATGAACTTGATCAGGGCCTGGTCCGACACCTTTTCGGTGAAACGGACCTGGAAGCCGACCTTGTCACCCAACGGCGTGCCGAGTTCCTCCGCCACCCGGGTCGCCACCGATCGTGCGGCAAGCCTTCGCGGCTGGGTGCAGCCGATCAGGCCGGCTTCGCCTCGGCCGGCGGCCAGGCACAGCTTGGGCAACTGGGTGGTCTTGCCCGACCCCGTCTCGCCCGCGAGCACCACCACCTGGTTCTCGCGAATGAGCTTGATGATGTCCTCTGCCCGCGCAGCGATCGGCAGCGAGGCATCCACGGTGATAGGCGGCTTGGAAGCCGCGCGCGCCGCCCGGCGCGCCACGGAGGTGGCGATATCGCTGGCGAGCGCCTCGATCTTCGCCGCGTCCGGCTTGCGCGAGAGGGCGCGCCAACGGCCGGAGAGGCGGCCGTAATCACGGCTGGTGACCTGACCCAGGGCGTCGCGCAGCTCGCGCAGGCGCGGATCCGGGGAAGGGTGTCGTGCGGTGCTTGTGGAGGTACTCATGGGAACGCCAATAATAGCGTGCGTCTATCGACAGCATCGGAACGTTTCATTTCACGTGGACAGTCCGGGCCGTTAAAATTTCGCTCGAAGAAAGAAAAAACCAAGGAGAGTCGCAGCATGGCCATCGATATCGGTATTGCCAAGAAAGACCGCGAAGCGGTCGCGAAGCACCTGTCCAAGCTCCTCGCGGACACCTACTCGCTGTACCTGAAGACGCATAATTTCCATTGGAACGTGACGGGCCCGCAGTTCAACAGCCTGCACGCCATGTTCGAGGTTCAGTACAACGCCCTCTGGCTGGCCGCCGACGAAGTAGCCGAGCGCATCCGCATCCTCGATGTGTTCGCACCGGGTTCCTACAGCCAGTTCGGCAAGCTCACCTCGATCAAGGAAGAAGCTGGCGTGCCGGAGTGGAAGGATATGGTGGCTCAACTGGTCGAAGGCCACGAAATCGCCGCCGCGACAGCCCGCGACACCATCAAGGGCGCCGAAGCCGCGGGTGACGAAGGCACCGCCGACATGGTCACGGGCCGCCTGAAGGACCACGAGAAGACCGCCTGGATGCTTCGCTCACTCCTGAAATAAGAAGCGCCAAACCTCCGTGTTGGAGCCGCTTCAGCGGCGAAAGGGGTGCTCGCCGCACCCTGGCCGCTGCCGCGAATCGCCGCTGAAGCAGCTCCCATACCGGGCTCAGACGGCCCCCTGAACCCCCCTCTCTCTGAGTTCAGCCTGACCGGTCCATTCATCATGCGTTGAGCCATAACGCCCCGTTCGTTAAGCTCCCCCGGTTACCTCACTTGATGCCACTTGGGGGCCGACCGGTCCGGGGATTGTTTTTGAGCGCTGTTACCACGACCGAACGAAGCCATCCGATCCTCACCGCGCTGCTGCTGGCGGTCCTAGTCGCGGGCCTCAACGTGGGCCTGTGGTTCCTGGGTAATATCCCGCGCGGCCCCGACGACTGGAACGGCCCCATCTCCGGTTTCGCCTTCACGGCCTACCAGCGTTACCAGAACCCGATGCGGGGAGATACCTCCACCGATCCCGAGATCACCAGCGACCTGCGCCTGGTGCACCGGTACGCGCCGCGCATCCGCACCTATTCCATACTGGAAAACCCGCAGACGATCCGCCTGGCCGACAAGGAAGGCCTGGACGTGATGGCGGGCGCCCAGATCGACACGCGGCTCGAGAACAATGAGCGCGAGATAGACGCTCTGATCGCCCAGGCCCACCGTTTCCCGAAGACCATCTCACGCGTCATCGTCGGCAACGAGGTGCTGTACCGCGGCGATCTCAAGCCCGACCAGATGATGGCCTATCTCGATCGCGTGCGCGCCGCCGTGCACCAGCCGGTCTCGATGGCCGAGCCGTTCCACATCTGGATCCAGAATCCGGAGCTGGCCGACCACGTCGATTTCATCACCGTCCACCTGTTCCCTTACTGGAACGGCATCGACCGCAAGGATGGCGTGACCGACTCGATCGCCAGCTTCAAGGCGTTGCAGCAGCGGTTCCCGGGCAAGCACATCACCATCGGCGAGATCGGCTGGCCTTCCAACGGCGATCGCCACGAGTACGCCTATCCGACCGTTTCCAACGAAGCGATCTTCCTGCGCGATTTCTTCAACATGGCCAAGCACGAGGGCATCGACGACTACTACGTCCTCGAAGCTATCGACCAGCCATGGAAGGAAAACCTGGGCGAAGGCCGCACCGGTGCGTACTGGGGCATGTTCAATGCCGATCGTCAGCTGAAATTCCCGTTCAAGGGTCCGGTAACAGAAGACACCAGCTGGCCATGGAAAGCATTCGCCGCCTCGGTGCTGGCCTTCTTCCCCATGGTCTGGTTCGGCAGCCGCTTCCGTCGCTTCAAACTGATGGGCCGCTTGTTCTTCATGGCACTGCTCCAGCTGGCTTGCGGCCTGATTGTCTGGTCGGCCACCCTGCCCTTCAATTTCTACCTGAGTCCGTTCGACTGGGCGATGCTGATCCTGCTGTTCCCCGCGCAGATCGCCATCCTCGCCATCCTGCTCATCAACGGCTTCGAGTTCACCGAAGTGCTGTGGCGTCGCGAATGGATCCGCCACGCCGGTATGCTGCCGTACGATCCGGTCGAGAAGCAGCCGTTCGTTTCCATCCACCTGGCGTGCCACAACGAGCCGCCGGAGATGGTCGCGATCACGCTGGATTCGCTGGCCGCGCTGAACTACGAGAACTTTGAAGTGCTGGTGCTGGACAACAACACCAAGGATCCCGCGGTGTGGGAACCGGTGAAGGCGTACTGCGAGAAGCTCGGCCCGAAGTTCCGCTTCTTCCATCTCGAACCCTGGCCCGGCTACAAGGCAGGTGCGCTGAACTTCGGCCTCACCGCCACGGACGAGCGTGCCGACGTGGTGGCCGTGATCGATGCCGACTACGAGGTTCGCGAGGACTGGCTGGCTGCACTCACCGGCTATTTCCATGATTCCAAGGTGGCCGTGGTGCAGTGCCCGCAGGCCCACCGCGATTTCGAGAACAACCGTTTCCGCCGCATGACCGCGTGGGAGTACGACGGCTTCTTCCGCATCGGCATGCACCATCGCAACGAACGCAACGCGATCATCCAGCACGGCACGATGACCATGGTGCGTCGCTCCGCACTGGAAGGCACCGGTGGCTGGTCCGAATGGACGATCTGCGAGGACGCCGAGCTCGGCCTGCGCCTGATGCATGCAGGCTACGAGCTGGTCTACGTGGACGAGTTGATGGGCAAGGGTCTGACCCCGGCCGACTTCAAGGCGTACAAGAGCCAGCGCTATCGCTGGGCCTTTGGCGCCATGCAGATCCTCAAGGGTCGCTGGAGCTGGATGACCCGCAAGGGGCCTCTCTCCGCCGGACAGCGCTTCCACTTCCTCACCGGCTGGTTCAGTTGGTTCGCCGACGCCCTGCACTTCATCTTTACGATGATGGGTCTGCTGTGGACGGCCGGCATGATCTACGCGCCGCAGTACTTCAACCTGCCGATGCAGCTGTTCCTGATCCCCGTCATCGGCTTCTTCTTTGCCAAGGCGATCTTCGGCTTCGTGCTCTATCGCGCACGCGTCCCGTGCAGTTGGTACGACACCATCATGGCGTCGGTGGCGAGCATGGGCCTGTCGCACGCCATCGCACGCGGCATCCTGCACGGCCTGACGCGAGAGAAGACCGCCTTCGTGGTCACCGCGAAGAGCCGCCGCATGGGTGGCAGCAGTTTTGCCGCTTTCGCGCCGGTGCGTGAGGAAGGTCTCATGGCGATCGCCCTGCTCTGCGCGGTGATCGGCATGGCGCTGCACTACGGGACGAGCTATGTGGAGAGCACGCTGTGGATGTTCATCCTCACCGCGCAGTCCATTCCGTACGTGTCGGCGTTGGCCGGCGCCTGGATCGCGCACCGCGCCGGCGACGAAGCGGGCTGAACAAGCGCAGAGTCGTTCACGTTTGTGTATCGACCCTGCACGCCGCGCGCGGTAAGTTACGCCAAGACTTCGTATGGATTACGCCGGAACGGGATGCTCATGCGCCGAACCAGACGCCATGGACTGCTGCTTCTGCCGTGGTTCCTCCTGCCCTGCCTCGCCCGTGCCGGCGTTGTCGTCACCGTGGACGGGGTTGATGAAAACCTGAAAAACGCCGTCGTCGCCGGCGTGGAACTGAGCCAGTACGCCAAGCGTGACGCGACCGCGGCGCAGATCCGTCGGCTCTACGAGAAGGCACCCGACGAGGTGCAGGCCACTCTGAGGCCTTACGGCTACTACGAGGCCACCGCCACCGGCGACATCAAGCAGGTCGGCAACGACTGGCAGGTGACGCTACACGTGGTGCCCGGTACGCCAGTGACCGTGAAGTCGGTGAATGTCAGTATCGACAAGGAGACCGCCAAGCTTCCGCCCATCGCCCGCGCGATGCGCGGCGTCAACGGCCTCAAGGACAAACCACTCAACGACGGCCAGTACGACACGGCTCGCGACGCTGTCAGCGGCGCGCTCACCGCCACCGGCTTTCTCGACGCCAGGCTCGTCACCCATCGTGTCGAGGTGAACCGTGCGGAGCACAGCGCCTCGGTGGAACTGGCCTGGGAAACCGGCAAACGTTATCGCTACGGCAAGATCCACTTCGAGAATTCGCAGTTCCGCGACGGCTTTCTCGACCGATATGTACCGTTCAAGAGTGGCGACTACTTCTCGCAGAATCAGCTGCTCGACCTGCAGCAGGCGCTCAACGGAGCCGACTACTTCGCCGTGGTCAATGTCATGCCAGACACGGACAACGCGAAGGACGGCACGATCGACATCAATGTGGAGCTGGCACCCGCCAAGCGCACGATCTACACCGGTGGTCCGTTCTTCGGTACGGACACCGGCGCCGGCCTGCGCGGCGGCGTCGAGAAACGTTGGGTGAACGATCGCGGTCACAAGTGGAAGAATGAACTGGTCGTGGCGCAACGACTCAAGACCATCTCCACGCTGTACCAGATTCCCATGCCCGGTCCCAACCAACGCAGCTTCAACTTCGGTGCGAATTACCGCGACGCCAACACGGTCACGTCGAAGTCCCGCACGGTTCAGCTCGTCGCCAATGAAACGCGGCTCTGGCACGGCTGGACACGCACCATCGGTATCAACGCCCTGTCCGGCACCTTCACCGTGGGCAAGCGCGGTGGCGAAGGCGACAACGTCGAAGGTCTCGAACACGGCCGGAGCACCCTGGTCTATCCGGAGATCACCCTCAGCCGGAAGAAAGGTGACAACCCGACCTTCGTGCGCAGCGGCTGGTCGCTTACCCTCACCGCGCGCAGCACGGCGGGCGATCTGTTGTCCGACGCACGCTTTTCGCAGGTCATTGGCGACGCGAAGTGGATCCAGTCGTTCTGGGGTCGTAACCGGCTCATTCTTCGTGGCAGCGCCGGCAAGATCTGGACTGACGACTTCAGCGCGCTGCCACCGCAATTGCGCTTTTTCGCAGGTGGCGACCGTTCCGTACGCGGTTACGACTTCGAGAGCATCGGTCCAAAGAATTCATTCGGTCGCGTGATCGGCGGTGAAAACCTGCTCGTCGGCAGCACCGAGGTCGAACACTATTTCACACGCAACTGGGGTATGGCGGCCTTCGTCGATGCGGGCAACGCCTTTGCCGGCACCGACTACAAGCCACTCGTCGGCACCGGCCTGGGCGTGCGTTGGCTCTCTCCGGTCGGCATGATCCGCGCCGACCTTGCTGTACCGGTCGGCAACAAGGAGTCGCACGGTATCCACCTGCACGTCGTTATCGGGCCCGACCTGTGAGGAGCAACGGCATGAAATGGTTGATCCGCACGGCTGTGGCCCTCGGCGTGCTGCTCCTGGTCGTCGTGCTCGGCGTGTGGTGGCTGGTCGGCAGTGCGTCGGGGCTTCGCTTTGCGTTGGCTCGCGCGCAGGGCTTCACCGATAACGCGCTCACGATCGAGCAGGCCGAAGGGCGTCTTGCCGGTCCACTCGACCTCGCTGGCTTGCGTTATCGCGACGGTAAGGGCTTGGACGTGCGTGTGGCCCGCGCGCATCTCGACTTCTCGTTCGGTTCGTTGCTGCGCAAGCGCGCGCACGTCTACGACCTGACAGCGGACGGCATCGATGTTGCACTGCCGCCGAGCCAACCGGAGCCGGAGACCGCCGCGGAGCCGTTCTCACTCGAACCGCCACTCGACATCGTGCTCGACAAGGTCAAGGTCGGTCACGTCAAGGTAACCCAGGCCGCTCAACCGCTGTTCGAGTCGAACTCGCTGGATCTGGTCGGTTCGTGGACGTCGAAGGGCATCGCACTGAAAACCCTCGCGCTGCGCGCACCCGACGGCCAGGCCGATCTCGGCGGCACGCTTGCCGTGGGCAAGGGATACAAGGGCGACGGCAAGGCCAGCTTCCGCTGGAAGCTCGGCGACATCGACTATGCGGGCGATCTGGAAGCGCACAGCGACGGTGCGAAAGCACACACCATCGTCAAGCTGACCCTGCCCTTCGTTGCCCAGGTGGATGCAAACCTCGTGCAGAGCGGCGACTTCGCGTGGACGGCGAAGATCGACGCACCGCGCTTCAACCCCAAGCCACTGATCGGCGACAGCAGCCTGCAATCGCTCGGCGTTGCGCTGCAGGGTTCGGGCGATCGCTACCACGCCGACCTCACGGGCAATCTCGATCTCAACGATTACCTCGTGCGCCTGACGCCGGTGAAGGCCACGTTCGACCACGAATACAAGCGACTCACCCTCGACGAACTCACCGTCAGCTCGCCGCAAGTCAAAGGCTCGCTGACCGCGCGCGGCACGGTGGAGATCGCCGCGCAGCCGGTGTCGGCGGACCTCGCACTCAGCTGGAAGGACGTACTCGTCCCTGCAAACGTCGCCGGGCAGGACCTTGCCAGCGTCGGCCAGCTTACCTTCAAGGGCAGCGCGGATGCTTACCATGCCGCTGGCGACATCGATATCGGACCACCGGGTCGCGTCGGCAAGTTCACGCTCGACGTAGACGGCAAGCCGGACGTCATTACCCTGCATACCGTGCAGCTGAAGCAGCCAAACGGCAGCCTTGCCGCCAGCGGGACGCTGACCCTGCAGCCCCAGCTTGCGTGGAAGGTCGATCTCAAGGGCGAGCGCTTCGATCCAAGCCAGCTTCTCGCCGAATGGCCCGGTGCCCTCAACCTCGACCTTTCCACCGAAGGGCAGATGGCGAAGGGTGGGCCGCTCGGCTCGCTCGAGCTACGCAAGCTCGACGGCACGCTGCGACAGCGGCAGTTGCGTGGCTACGGCAAGCTGACGCTGAAGCCGAACGAAGTGGTCAATGGAACGCTGGATCTTGCCTCGGGCGGCAGCACGGTCCATCTCGACGCCAAGGGCGATAACGCCAACGATGCAAACCTGAAGCTGGCGATCACCTCGCTCGGCGACTGGTTGCCGGATGCCGGTGGCCGCATTCAGGGCGATCTCTCGGCGAAGGGCAGCGTGCCGAAGCTGGCGTTGAAAGCGAACGTGCACGGCAGCGCCATCGTCTATGCCGGGCAGAAGATCGATGCGCTCACCGTTGACGCCGATATCCCCGATATCAGCAAACCAGGCGGCAAGCTCGCTATCGTCGGTACACATGTGGTGTCGGGTGGTCTGGTGTTCGACCGCCTTGCCGTCAACGCCAACGGCACGCAGGAGAAGCACCAGCTCAGCATCGACGCCACGGGCCGTCCGCTCGCCGCCGATCTCCAGCTATCCGGCTCACTGCGCGACGGCGCCTGGAACGGAAGCCTCTCTACGCTAAACATCGACTATCAGGGCCTGCCCCGCTGGCGTCTGCAGAACGCCAGCCAGCTTGCCTGGAAGGACGGCGCGGCGAGCATGAGCGATCTCTGCCTCACCGCAGGCGAGCCGCTGCTCTGCGTGGCTGCGAAACAGGACAAGGGTGGCAATCTCGATGCCAGCTATCGCCTGCGCAAGGTACCCCTTGCGCTGATCATGACGGCGGCCGAAGCCTCGAACAGCCCTATGCGCGCCGACGGCATCATCGAAGGCGACGGCAGCATTCGTCGCACGGCGGCGGGCGCCTTGTCGGGCCAGGCCAACATCACCAGCACGCACGGCTCCGTTGCCTATACCGACCGCAGCGACCACCCGCTGCTGGTCTACGACAATCTCGTCGCGAACGCGCAGCTCTCGCCGGACAACCAGCGCGTTACCGTACGCGCCTCACTCAACAAGGGCGGCACGCTGGACGGCAACGTGTCGATAAGCGGTGCACAGCAGGCGCTTGGCGGCACCGTCGCCCTGCATCTCACGGACCTTGGCGTCATTGAGCTGTTCACCAGCGAACTCGCTGAAGTGAAGGGCGGCCTCGACGCCAACTTCAACCTCGGCGGCACCATCGCTGCGCCAGCCATCACGGGGCAGGCGCTGATCGCCGGCTTCGCCACCGAAGTTCCCAGCGCCGGCCTGAAGCTCAAGGATGGCCGTATCAGTGTCACCACTACCGACGCGAAGAACTACGCCGTCGACGGCACGATCCGTTCCGGCGACGGCACGCTAGGCATCAAGGGTACGGCCGCGCTCGGTGCGGGTGCGCAGATGCGTCTCGGCATCCAGGGCTCGAAGTTCACCGCCGTCGACATTCCCGCCGCCAAGGCCATCGTCTCGCCCGACATCCAGATCGTGCAGGACGCCAAGGGCATGAACATCACCGGCAAGCTCAACATCGATCTCGCTGACGTCAATGTCGAACGCCTGCCCGGCGCCGGTGCGACCAAGGCCTCGCCCGATGTCGTCGTGGTGGACGACAAGCAGCAGGAAGCCGCCGCCGAAGCATCGCCGATCTCGGCAGACATTCGTGTCGACCTCGGACAGAAAGTCCACCTCGTCGGCTTCGGCATCGACGGCCGCATCACTGGTCAGCTGGATGTGCGCGAACGTCCGGGTCGTGCGACAACCGGCCAGGGCCAGATCGGTGTCGACGGTACGTACAAGGCTTATGGGCAGGATCTGAAAATCCAGCAAGGCCAGTTGCTGTTCGCTTCGACGCCCATCGATAACCCACGCCTCAACATCCGTGCCGCGCGTACGCTCAATCCCAACGCCACCATCGACGATGGCCAGACGGTCGGCCTCTATGTCTCCGGCACGGCGCAACGCCCCATCCTCACCGTGTTCTCCAACCCTGTGATGGAACAGTCCGACGCCCTCTCCTACCTCGTCACCGGCAAGCCGCTGTCGCAGGTGAAGGGTGGCGAAGGCAACATGGTAGGCGCGGCCGCACAGGCGCTTGGCTCCGCCGCGGGCGATCTGTTGGCGAAGAGTGTAGGCTCGAGGATCGGCGTCGACGACATCGGTGTGTCGAACAACGACGCACTCGGTGGAACCTCGGCATTCACCGTCGGCAAGTACCTCTCGCCGCGTCTCTACTTGAGCTACGGCGTGGGCCTGTTCGATCCAGGCCAGGTGATTACCTTGCGATATCTCTTCAGCAAGAGATGGAACTTCGAGGCGCAGAACGCGACCGATTTCAGTCGGGCAAGTTTGAACTATCGCCTGGAACGCTAACCCACCGAAAGCTCCTCGTAGGAGCCGCTTCAGCGGCGATAACCAGTCCGCCTCACCCCGATTTATCTGATCCAAAGAAAAGGCCCGCAAGGGCCTTTCTCTTTCTCAAGCGTCGCTCCCCGTCAATCAACGCGAGCCCTACAGACAACTCAACATTGTTTTGCTACGGTCGCTTCGTTGTCTGTGCATTCGCAGTTGCATGCGTCACAAACAACCATCGCTTGATGCGGTGAGAAGCGCGGCCCGAGGGTGCTAGTAACACCCCCGAACCGCTGACCACAACTAACTTTCTAGGAGTCACTCGTGGCTGCCATCGATCATACGGCACTCGCTCGCCCGCTGAATCCCCCAGGCGGCATTCCCATCGGTTACCGGGGCGTCTGCATCCGTCGCAGTACTGGTTGAGGAACCGCGGCGGCGACGCTACTTTTCGCGCGTTTAGACCTTCCTGCCCGGCATAGAACCGCGCGGGCCGGCAAGTCGCGTCGTCACCGATCACTTCGTCAATCACGTCACCCGGCGTCCGGACACGGGCAGCCGATGAACCCGCGAGCCCGCATGATCCGCGGCACGTGGCGCTATGCGCACCGTGCCGCAACTTGCGGAGCGTGAGGCTTTTCGCAAGGAGGAAGGTATGGAAACGACAAATGGAAACCGCATGCACCCTGAATGCAGTCTCGGAATGGACCCAGAAGCGACTGCGCACAGTCTGCTCAACGAAGCGACGGAGTGGTTGCAGTACTCACGTGGCATTTCGGAGTTGCTGGCTGAACTAGTACATGAGTCCGACACGGTAGATTGCCGAAGGATGGCGTTGGGCCTGGAGGCCATCAGTGCGCTGACGCGTATGGGGCTGCAGTGTGCGGCGCACGCGCATGTTCGCGTGTCATGGGCACAGGCATGCGAGAAATGATTCTCGCTGCAGTCGCACTGAATTAGCACGAGCACATGAGGCTCCCTAGCCGATGGGAGGAGCCGCCCGCCGGTTCAGATCGGCCTAACAATCGCTGGTGAGAGGATTCGGACCCGCTCGACTAACGTAGAGAAGGAGCCGTCAAGTAATGCCCTCGCGACCAGATGCCGACCCATCCGTGAGACTCGCTTCGCTGAGCGGGAACCGCTGAACCGAACCTAAGACACAACAGCATCCGCGGCCCAAAGACGATATCTTGATCCGGCGCGAGATCTGATCGCCGACCCGCCGCTAGCGGCGTTACAGGTCATTCTAATCGAATGTGTCAGTCGCAGATTGAGTTGTTCTTGCCGATTAGCGCGAGTTAGAGCATCGGGAAGCTCCTTTTCTCGTCGCATTCATTTGCCTCGGCGTCGATCTACCCGACGTCGTAGTCGAACGCGCATGCAACGAGAGCGTCAGTTGGCGCGTACGGCCCTCGCCCCCCACTCCTCATCCGTTGCCGTTCCGAAAGTAGATACAGATGCTTCCGCGCTCGGGAGCCGACGACGTAGAGTAATTTCTTCGAGCTGTTAATGCCTCCGTCTGCATCTTCTTCCTCGCTAAAATGAGGGACCATTCCCTGCAGTAGACCAAAAGCAATTACTACGTCGAACTCCGCGCCTTTGACGCCATGAATGGAATTGACGGTAATACCGCTTCGGTGCTGGAAGACTCTACGAAAGAAGGAAATCTCGCCAATGTACGGAGCACCTTCCCTGCGCAGGCGATCAACTCTTTCGCCCGAGCCGTCGAAGAAGGCCTGGTGATGCTCTGCGAGCATGGCATGTGACCGCCAGTCGACGTGCAGGCGATCCATCAACGAATCGAAGAACTCCTTCAGGTATAGCAGCCCATCGGTTTGATCCAGCTGGATGGAATTGCATTCCCTAAGAAGACGCTTAACAGTCAGATCCCGAGCGTCTATGCCTTCGTTTTCTAAGTCTCGTATCACCTCTGCTGCCCAACGCTGCCGCCGCACGTGCTGCCCTGGAGACGCCTCCGTCAGTACAATCCGCGACAATCGGTACCAGAAGTTCTCATGATCGCGACTAAACGGGACCATGCCGGGACCATTGAACTGGTGGTTCGGTAATGCACCCGCAAGTCGACGTGTCACTCCGGCTAACAGAACCCACCAAGGCGCCAAAATACAGATCTGCTCTGCGGCGAACCCTTGGGCGATGCTAAGTGTGATTAGCCTAACGAGCTCGACTTCCAGCTGATCTCGTTCGACGCCGATGTTGTAGCTAACGACGCTGGGGAACGCTCGGTCAGACCCAGCACCGCGAATATCGGTGGCCTGAACGCTGAAATTCGAGAAGTATCTGATCAGGCGGTCAGTAGATCGATAGTTATCGGACAATGCGCGTTCTTCTAGATGAACGCCACAGAGGTTCCGGAGCTCGGCCAGCGGCATAGCGAATCCACCAAGAGAGCCGAAGATTGCCTGGTTCGGATCGCCCACGACGAAGAGTCTCGTTCGACCAGCACCGGCCTTCACGATGGCAGCAACAATCGTATATTGGATACGCTTCGTGTCCTGGTACTCATCAACCAGCACCCACGGAAAGATATTTGCCAAGACAGCGGCAATCTGAGGCTGACTCCTTATTAAGCGTGACGCATAGAAAAGCATCTGCTCAAAGTCAATTTGCCTGTTGTCCGCCAGATGGCGAAAATAAAGTTCGAAGATCGCACGAAGGCGCACGTGTTTGCTTTTGTCCCTGCACGCCAGAGTGTACCCCTGCTCGGTGAAGTAGTAGCCGCAATCCCAGTAGGTAATCCCTCTCTGCGTTCGGCATAGACCCTCCAAGAGCTTCTCTTGCTCATAGCTGTCCATAATTCGAAAGCCGTGTGCCAAATCAGGCTCGTAGATACCATAGGGCTTCAGAATCCATTCCAAGCAGAAGGAATGAATCGTTCCTATCCAAAGCCGAGACGTGTCGAGGCCGAGACCTTCGATGCGCTCGTGAATTTCGTCAGCTGCCCGATTTGTATAGGTGAGGGCGACGATGAACTGCCGCCTGCTCTCCAGACGCGATAGCTCATGGGCAATCTTATAGGTAAGGGTTCTCGTCTTTCCGCTTCCGGGGCAGGCAACTAGAAGCACGCTGCCCTCTTCGCGTACGGCTTCCGACTGCTCATCACTGAGCTCGGCCCGAGTCCAAACGAACGTCACGGAATATCGCCCAGAAAGGCGAGGATCTGGTCCCCCGGGAGTCCAGCGACCGACTCCGCCCTAATGGTATTGAAGTCAATTTGACCCGCGCGATACTCGAGAAGGCGTGACCAATAGCGTTGCAGAGATGGCGCTGGAGCGACCCCGGCCGGATTGTTCATGGTCACCCTATGCTTCAGTATGCTGAAGATCTGCTCAGTCGAAAACGCCCCATGGGCGAATATAATCGCCTGTCGAATATAAGGCGGTATCACTGTCCGGTGATCCAGCTGCTTGCCAATAAGAATGGCAAACCACCCTTTCCCCTCTTGATTGGCCATTGTGAGCACTCGCTTCCCGAATTGAGCCAGGTCGCCCGAGTTCAACTCGGCTAGGGCTTGAGCACGCGTCGCTGGTTGCGTATAGACATCTTCGACCGAAGCCACCACGCTCCGCACGTTTCCGGACGCAACGAAGTCAACTTCGAAAGTGTTAGCAGCATAGAATGGCCGAAGCCATACGTTACCTACTGCGTGTGCATCCAACGCGACTTTGCGGGCTGCTCCCGAAACCTGAGAACGGAGCAGCTTCCCCTTGAATCTCAATAGCTCTTGATCATCCCCCGGGAGCGAACTCGGATTCATAAATGCGGCGTCTAGGTCCGTGATGATCGAACAGCGTCGGCGAACCCTGGCTTCATGAAACAGCACCGAGACGTTTGTGAAACCAGTGCTTCCAATGTTGATGAGGCTGACGCCAAGCTCGTCTAGGCTTACACCGAGAACCTTCTTCACCATTAAAGGAATGAGGATCTCTTCGGCATCACCCTCGACTAGGAGAACGCTCTTAGCGAAAAGCAGATTGCTCCGAACTGCATCCAGGTAGCGCTGGAGGTTGCCGACTTGATCCGGAGCTAGTCCGGTAGACGGCTGGAAGGCTTCACAAGCTACACCGTTCCGCCCGAGGATGTTGACGCTCTGAATGTTGCTCACCTCGGAGATGTGCGTCGAATGCGTCGAGTAGATAATCTGCGCACCGGTGTACCCGATGCGATCGAACAGCGTCTTCTGGACGTGGGTATGCAGGTGCGCCTCGGGCTCTTCGATGAGCAAGAAGTTCGCAAGCGCCTGACGTTCATTCTGGTATTTGAACTCTAGGAGCTTGAGCGTCAGGAAAATTAAATTAGCGCCCCCGAGGCTAAGCTCGTGGATGCTGCCCTCATGTGCCGAATCAAACTCGCCGACAAACAGCTTAAGCGACTGAAAGAGTAGGTCCGCTTCGTCTGGGAGACCTGACTTGATTGCCAAAAGGAAAGGAGAATAGGTCTGCCCTGCTGCGCCATGGATCGTCTCAACGATGTCAGAGCGAACAGCTTGAACGTCATTCAGCAGCTCAATGCCTCTATTCAACTGACGTGCAAGATTCACGATTGGCTGAAACTGCACGGGATTGATCTGACCACTCTTGCTCTTCAATAGCGTGAGAAGTGGGTTGGTCCGATTGTTATGAAACTCCGAAACCACATCGCGAAGCGCCTGAATAAAGGTGAATGACACCTCCTTCGTTACCGAGAGCGCGCCCGGAATGCGCGCACCCAACTCAGGAAACTCAATCTCTCTGCTAAATATAGCGCGGTTAAGATCTCCAACGATGCGCCGGTAGACGACTGGATCTGAGAAATCGGCAGTACTTTTTCCGGTGAATTGGGTTTCATAGTCGGCGATCGTCACCCGATCAAGGATCGCATGCATCCCCGCAACGTCAAAGTCCGCGAGGGCAGCCAGATTCATTCTGATCTGTTTTTTCGGGCGAAAGATTAGGTTGTACGATGCTCGACGCACAGGCGCGCCAGCGCCACCAACTCCTGTTCCATGGACGAAGAGCGCCTGGACAGCCTCGTCCTCCGTAATTTCTTCAAACTCAAGACTAATGATGATCCAATGACCACGCCAGGAACCGAGCCCTCGATAAAAGTCCAACTCATCAAGGTGGTATGAAGCCCGGACCATGTTGTCATCCAGCATGAGCCTAATCGCTCTCAGCGCGTTAGACTTCCCGGCCCCATTCTCGCCAATGATCGTATTGACACCCTTGCTAAACCGTAGCTTCGCATTGGCGAAGTTCCGATAGTTTACGAGTGTTAGCTTGGAAATATGCACGAGCGCCCCTCCCTGTTGTATCGCGCGAGCGCTCAAACTATCACAGACCCTGTCGGGCGCTCCCTGAAATGAATTTACCCTACCGATATAACTCTGCCCCGATGAAATGGCTCCGCCCGATGGGCGATTAAGTGAGCGTGCAGAACCGCAGGACGTCGACTCTCACAAAGGGCGCCTGCTGGGTGGATACAGGTGGGCGCCAACCCGGTCCGCTTCTGATACGCCAGCACGGTCGCGCCTTGTACCCACTTCCAACCACGGCAATCAGGAGATTCTCGTAGCTCATGACCCTGCCATCGCAGTTCGGCTATCGCGTCGTTCGGTTGAATTGACCGTACCAAGTCCGTTATCGGTGATCGCTACCCTTTAAAGCTCGACTCCAGTACTCCACTTGAAACACGTGGTTACTCGCATTTATCAGTAGTTGGTACCAGTCGATTAGTTCCTGGGTGGAAGCAGAGAGTTCACGCTTGCTGTCGTCTTCGAATGAATGCGATAGCTGCTGTATCTCTTCGAAATCAAAAGTACGCCGCTGGAATCCATGAATTTGCTGATCGTCGTACTTCCGCTGGAGGTCGTCGATGCTATCGCGCGCGGCCTTAGCCGTGCGCGTCGCGATCGAATGAACAAGGGAGTTTCGCCGAGCAATGAAGGCAAAGATCGCTGAAGCCTGCGCCGGGAGCGCTGCAAGCGACTCCAAGAGATGTGGTGATTCGATCCCACGCAATGCGAGAAGCTTACCTGCCTCGTTGAAGGGAGTGACATACCAGCGCCCTTTGTATCCCTTGGGAGCGGCCCCCGTACAAGCGACCACAAGAAGGTCACGGAGGCGGCCTGACGCGATCGCCAACTTGAGATAAGCATCCATATGATGCAATCGAAAGAACGGCGATTCATTCAAGAAGCCCCGTCTTGCTTGGTCCTTCCAAAGCAGATTCAGCCCGATCGACAGGCGAGACAAATGCATTACTCCGCAGAAATCTTCTCCGAGAGTTAAAACTTGCTTCTCGAGGTCGCGGGGTCGCCGGCCCACAGGTGCACCATCAAATGCAGCGCTGAAGTCCAATGAAGGTTGATCGATCTGCCACATGGCATGCCCGATGTGGTCCGGATCTGCGTCGTCCTCGTTGAGCCAACCATAAGAATCAATATCAAACAGCCCAGCCGCCTTAAGAGCCACATCTACCGCATGCTCTAGTTCATTCAGCGGCAGCGATTCCGCAGGAGAGGTTAGAAGTAGCGGGTCACTTCCGGGAATATCATTCATGTATCACCCCAGAGTTAACGAGGCGCGTGCAGCCTCTGCAGCAACTCAGCTTCCGTCAACGAGATCCCACACGTCTCGGAAATATCCTTCGCCGAAGCACCCTGCCGCGCAAGACGCTGGGCAAGCGCGAGTGCCCGATCGGTAGCGGCACCCGGCTCACCGGCAACGGTCATCGCGGGATTCCGACGAACCTGGTCTTCAATATCTCCGAGGCGGTTCTCAAGACGACGGAGCATCGCGGCGAGCGCGTCCGGCGGCACGGCTGGCGTGGGATCGTCGCGGATGTCACGAATGTCTTCGTAAGCCGAGGCGGCCCCTTTAGCCGGAGCGACGGGCGTCTCGACCGGGGTAGAAGACGGTGCCAGACCGAGGCGGCGGAACAGCAACAGCAGGCCGACCAGGTTGAGGACGGCCAGTGCGATCAGCACGTATCCGATGACGGGGTTCATGCGTGGGTTCCCTTGGGTGCGGGGACACGGTAGCGCAAAGCGGACGGCGGCAGAAGCGGGATGTTTTGCGGAGCCTGGGAAGCCAATCGCCGGCATAGCCGGCTCCCACAGAAAGCAGGCCCCCATGACAGCAGCCCCATTGGGGGCCTGGTTACATCAGGCGCGGCAGAGGCGGGGGATGTCGATGAGGGCGATGAAGCCGTCGTCGCGGGTGATGACGCCGCTGACCGGGTCGTCCCGGCGCGAGGCGCGGCCGGGCGGCGGCGGGGCGACGTCGGCGGGGTTGAACTCGAGCATGTCGCCGATCACGTCGATGCGCATGCCGACGATGCTGCCGGCGTCGTCGAACACGATGACGCGCTGGGCGTCTTCTTCGGTCTCGTCGATGCGGCCATCGAGACCGAAACGGCGACGACCGTCGAGCACGGGCACGATCTGGCCGCGCAGGTTGACGATGCCGAGGACGTCCTCGGGTGCGCCCGGCACGGGTGTGATGTCGCCGCAGCGGATCACTTCGCGCACGCTGGCGAGCGACACCGCGTAGCGCTGTCCTTTCAGAGAAAATCCGAGCCAGGCGCCGCGCCCGTCGCGTTGGATATCAGTCACGGGCCAAGCTCCTTTTCCAGCCATTCGATCAGCGCCGTGGTACCGACCACGCCGCACTTGGGTTCTTGGGACATGCCGGCGAGCCAGGGACGCGTGGTTGCGCCCGTGCGCCACTGGATCGCCATTGCATTGAGCTCCACCGGCTCGTCGTTGACGATGCACGCCAGCGCCCAGGCACTATCGCCAAGCAGGATCAGCGTCGATGCCTGTGCACCGGCCATATCCGACGAGAGAATCGCGGCAAGGTCCGCCACGCGCGCAACGCCACTCGGGTGGCGCCAGCGCCCGAGACAGATCGGATTCGTCGTGTTCGGCGGTGTCAGCGGCGGCATCGGCAGCATATGGGTGATGTCGGCCATCGGCACGGCAAGGCGCACACCTGCGGCGAGGCATAGCAAGTAGCGACTATCGGCACGCGTCGCCGGCTTGTCGTTCGAAACGCTACGCCAGGGGTCGATCGAAACGATCTTGACCTCAGCGTCCGGTGCCGCCGCAGGCAAGGCAGGCGTCAGCAGCTCCGCGAGGTAATCGGCGACGATCTGCTCTGCGTCCTGCATGGCGCGCATCACGCTGCCGCGACCGTGACGGACGCGGCGGGCAAGGCCAACAGCTCATCGAGCAGTTGGCGATAAGCGAGGCCACCGCGGCGTGCGGCGGGCCAGGATGCCAGGGGCACACCGGCCGCGCTGGCTTCACGAATCTGTGTATCGGTAGGGATCACGGCCTGGCTGACGCCGTCGCCGTACTTTTCCCGCAGTTGATCGAGGCAAGCGCGCGATGCATGCGTACGCGAGTCAAACATCGTAGGCACGATGGTCCGTGGCAGTGGTCGACCGCGCGAACGCTCGATCATGGACAGGCTACGCAACATGCGCTCGAGGCCCGCCAGGGCGAGCGCCTCGGTCTGCGTCGGCACGAGAAGGCGGTCGCTCGCGGCCAACGCATTCACCATCAGCACGCCGAGCGTCGGAGGACAATCGAGCAGCACGTGGTCGAAATCGGAGGCGAGTTCGGCGAGCGCCTGGGAAAGAATCAGCCCCATGCCGGGACGGGTGCCGAGCTGACGGTCCAGGGTGATCATCGCCGCGGAAGCCGGCAACACGCTCAGGTGATCCCACTGCGTCGCGTGCACGAGCGTGCCCGGCGGGAGCGGATTGCCACCGATGCCGAACAGGTCGTACACGCTGCCGTGCGCGCCACCTTCCACGCCGATGTAGCCGGAGAGCGAGGCATGCGGATCCATATCGATCAGCAGCGTACGCTTGCCCGAGGCGGCGAGCAGGCTACCGAGGGCCACGGTGGTGGTGGTCTTGCCGACGCCGCCCTTCTGATTGGAGATCGCCCAGACGCGCATCAGCGAGCCCCCGCTACAGGGACCGTCAACGGGGCCGCCACAGCGCCGGTAACCGGCAGACGGTCAGCGTCGCTGTAGAAGCGCGCAGGCTCGGCCTTGTCGCTCATCACGACAATGAGCACACGGCGATTACGGTTGCGACCTTCGTCGGAGGCGTTGTCGGCCGTCGGGCGGAACTCGCCCCAGCCGACGATACCGACGCGATGCGGATCGACACCACCCATCGTCAGCAGACGCGCCACGGTCGCCGCACGCGCGGCCGACAGCTCCCAGTTCGACGGAAAGGTGGCCGTCGCGATAGGCGTGTTGTCGGTGTAACCCTCGATACGCATGTTGTTCGGGAACGGGCCGAGAATGCCGGCGAGTTTGCGCAACACGTCTTCAGCGGTGCCCTGCAACTTGGCCACGCCAACGGGAAAGAGAATATCGGTACGGACTTCGATCTCGAGCCAGTCCTTGGTCTGACGCACGCTGACCAGGTTCTTGTCGATCAGCGGCTTCATCGCGCGCTGCACTTCGTCGGCGATCTGGCTGAGGCTGGCGTCCTCGGTCTTGCCGACCGTGGTGTTCGCCGCCGTCGCGGTATTGATGCTGGCCGAATCCTGGCGCGTGGGCGCGGCGCCTTCGTGACCGGGCAGCGGCAGGTTGCGCGGCGGAATCGGCACGTCGATCTTGGCGATCGGTGCGGCGACCGGTGCGCGCGACTGGTTCGGCAGCGGCACCTGCGCGGCAGGCGTCGCCTCGCGGATCGGCTCGATGACCTTGCCGGTACCGTTGAAGGCTTCGTTGATCGACTGCGCCATGACACGGAACTTGGTCTCGTTCACGGCGGACACGGCGTACATCACCACGAACAGCGCCAGCAGCAGCGTGATCAGATCCCCATAGGGAATCGCCCAGCGCTCGTGGTTGATGTGTTCTTCGTGGTGGCGCCGCTTCACGACAGGAATCCCTGAAGCTTGCTTTCGATGTGGCGTGGATTATCGCCCTGGGCGATCGAAACCAGGCCTTCGACGAGGATCTCGCGCATCTGCGAACGCCGGCGGGCAAGGCCCTTCAGGCGCGAGGCCATCGGCAGGGCAAGCAGGTTGGCCAGGCCGATGCCGTAGATCGTCGCGACGAAAGCCGCGGCGATACCGTGACCAAGCTTGCTCGGATCGGCGAGGTTCTGCATGACCGACATCAGGCCCATGACGGCACCGATGATGCCCATGGTCGGCGAATAGGCACCCGCGTTCTCATAGACCTTGGCGGCTTCGATATCGGTGTGCTCACGCGCGAACACTTCCACCTCGAGCACGGAACGCATGGCATCGGGTTCGGTGCCATCCACCAGGAGCTGGAGCCCCTTGCGAATGAAGGGATCGGACTCACGTTCGATCGCGGGCTCCAGACCGAGCAGGCCCGTGCGCCGGGAAATCTCGCTCCAGCCGACAATGCGACTGACGAGATTCTCCGACTCGATATCCGGCGGGCGATAGACCCAGGGCAGCATGGTCCAGGCGCGCTTGAGCACCGGGCCGGGCGTCTGCACGAGAAGCGCGGCGAGCGTACCGAGGAAGACGATGACGAACGCGGCCGGGTTCCACAGGGCGTCGAGACTCGACCCCTTGAGGATGGTGCCCAAGATGATGACCACGAAGGCCAGGATCGTTCCGACGACGCTCACGATATCCATGTCAGACAGCCATCCTTAGTGAGGGCAGCACCTGGCCCGCATCGTCGGCAAGGCCGGCGAGATCGAGTACGAGGGAGATGCGGCCGTCGCCGGTAATCGTCGCGCCGGCGACACCGGGCACATCCCTGAGGAACGGACCCAGCGGCTTGGCCATGACATCTTCCCGGCCGAGCACTTCGTCGACCAGGCAACCCAGCGTCTGGTGGCCAATCTGTACGACCACCACATGACCACCCTTCCCCGCCGCGCCCGCCCAGTTACCAAGGTCGGCAAGCGGGAGCGCGCGCTGGCGGTGCGAAGCGACGATGCGGCCGTCCAGCTCCTGGATCTGGCCCGGTACGAGTTCAAACACTTCGGTGACATTGGACAGTGGCAGCGACAGCAAGCGGTTGCCTACGCGCACCATGAGTACACGCATGATCGCCAGCGTGAGCGGTACCGAGAGGCGTACCGTGCTGCCATGACCCACGCGTGAGTCGATCGACAGCGTGCCGCCGAGCTCGACGATCTTGGTCTTGACCACGTCCATGCCGACGCCGCGTCCGGAGATGTCGGACACTTCGCTGGCGGTGGAGAAACCGGGACGGAAAACGATGTCGTAGCACTCGCGCTCGTCGAGACGCGCTGCCTGCTCTTCGTCCATCAGGCCCTTCTCGACGGCCTTGCGGCGCAGGATCTCAGGATCCATGCCCTTACCGTCGTCGGTAACGGTAATGACGATGCGGTCACCGAACTGGCCAGCGGCCAGACGCACTGTGCCTGAGCGCGACTTGCCGGCGCGCTCGCGCACGTCGGGCATCTCGATGCCGTGGTCTACCGCGTTACGCAGCAGGTGCACCAGCGGATCGGCGAGCGCTTCGACGACGGTACGGTCGATGTCGGTGTCTTCGCCCTCGGTGACCAGCTCGATATCTTTGCCGAGCTGGCGTGCGAGGTCGCGGATGATTCGCGGAAAGCGCGAGAACAGTTTGCCTACCGGCTGCATGCGCATGCGCAGTACGGCGTTCTGCAGATCTTCGGCCACACGCTCAAGTTCGCCGATGGCGCGTTCCATCGGATCGTTGGTGCCGCGCGGCGCGAGACTGGTCAGGCGGTTGCGAACGAGCACCAGTTCGCCGGCGGCGTCCACGAGGCTGTCGAGGCGAAAGGTGTCGACGCGGACTGTGGTGTCGGCGGTGGAGGTGGTGCGTTTTTCTGTGGGGGCTGACTGCTTCGACGGAGATGCCGGTTTCGCTAGCGGTGCCGTGGCGGCCGGCATCGCCGCTGAAGCGGCTCCCACAGGGGGTGTGGTTGCCGCCGGGGGTGTGAGGGCGCCGGGGGCGGCGGTGCCGTGGAGGCTGTCTAGCAGGGCTTCGAATTCGTCGTCGCTGATGGCGTTGGGGTCGACGGCGGGGGGCGCCGGTATCGCCGCTGAAGCGGCTCCCACAGGGGGTGCTGCAGCCGGTATCGCCGCTGACGCGGCTCCCACATTCGCTGCCGAAGCGGCTCCTACATCGGCGCCGGGGGCGCCGGTGCCGTAGAGCGAGTCGAGCAGCGCTTCGAATTCGTCGTCGTTGATCGTGCCCGAAGCTGCGGACGCCGGGGCGCGGTCGTTGCGCGCGGCGTCGAGCATGGCTTCGAATTCGTCCTCGATCGGATCATAAGGACGCTGCGACGACGGCACCGACATGGCGGGCACGGCGGTCGACGCTGTCGCCGATACCACCGGCGACAGCGCCACCGGCGGTGCGGAGCCGACGCGCCCCGGAATAAGCAGGCGATCAAGCACGGAGCGCGGCGCAGGCTCGGCGGGAACACCTGCGTCGGCCGCACGCATCATGTCGTTGAGGAGATCCAGCGACTCGAGCAACGCATCCATGAAGCCGGGGTTCAACACCACCGCGCCGTTACGGGCCTCGTTGAGAAGGTCCTCAGCGCGATGGCATAGCTCCACCATGGCATTGAGGCCAAGGAAGCCCGCACCGCCCTTCACGGTATGGAACGCGCGGAAGACCGCGTTCAGCAACTCGGCGTCTCCCGGCGATGCTTCGAGGTCCACGAGCTGTTCGCCCAGGCTCTCGAGCAGTTCGCGTGCTTCGATCAGGAAGACATTGAGCAGCTCGTTGTCCAGCTCCACGCTCATACGGCGCTCAGAACCCGAATTCGCTGAGCAGCCGATCCACTTCGTCCTGACTGACCTTGTCCGCGGCCGGTGCGTGGCTGCCGCCCGCGAGCGAACCGGTGAGGCGCACCAGTTCGACCAGCGACGACTCTACCTTGGCCATGAACGCCTCGACCTGCGCCACGCGCTGGCCGGAGAGATCCTGCCAGGACTGCGCTTCGACCATCTCACCCAGGCCGATGTCGCAGCTCTGCGCGAAATCGCCCACTCGCACAGCAAGAGCCGTGGCGTTCGGTGCGAAGGACGGATCGGTGTGATCGAGTACCAGCACTTCGTCGGCCTGCTTGGCCAGCGCTTGTGCCTGCGGACGCAACTTGTCGCTGAAATCGAGCGTGCGATGTGCAGCCTGCGAGCTCATCTCGAGCACGTCGCGCAGGTGCTTGCGCGCATCGCTCATATTGCCCGGCACGCCATCGCTGGAGATATCGGAGGCGAGGCGGCGCACCGACTCGTGCAAATCGCGCGCGAGATGGCCCAGGGCCAGGAACAGGTGCTGTTCGCGGCTGCGCAGAAGGCGATCGAGTGCATGTTCGAAGGCGACGCTGTCATCGGCGTCGAGCAACTCACGCAGCTCGGGAGCGACATCGTGGCCGGCGGTAAGCATGGTATTCATTGTCATTCCCTTAGCCCGCAGCCGCGGCGAGTCGTTCGAAGATCTTGTCGAGCTTTTCCTTCAGCGTGACCGCCGTGAACGGCTTGACCACGTAGCCGTTCACGCCGCTCTGCGCCGCGGCGATGATCTGGTCGCGGTTGTTCTCGGCCGTCACCATCAGCACCGGCATCGACTTCAGCGCGGCATCCGCACGGATGGCGCGAAGCAGCTCGATACCCGTCATGTTGGGCATGTTCCAGTCGGTCACCACCAGGTCGAAGGGCTGGGCACGCAGCATCACAAGCGCCGCGTTGCCGTCTTCAGCCTCCTGGATGAGGGTGTTCGTAAATCCCAGCTCGACCAGGAGATTCCTGACGATGCGTCGCATGGTGGAAAAATCGTCCACCACGAGGATCTTCATGTTCTTGTCCAAAACTCGTCTCCGCCTGACTGCGCGTTCTTACCGGCGACGGCACCGTAATGCCGTCAATGCTTGTCTTTCCAACCCGTCATGCGAGCGCGAAGGCGGATCAGGGCCTGGCCATGGATCTGGCACACCCGCGATTCACTCACACCCAGCACCGCACCGATTTCCTTCAGGTTGAGCTCTTCATCGTAGTACAGCGACATCACCAGCTTCTCGCGTTCGGGCAGGCCGTCGATGGACTGCGCCAGCGCATCACGCAAGCCGTCCTGCTCGAAGATCCCTTCCGGACCCGCGGCGTCCGGGTCCGCGACATCGATCGCCGCACCTTCGTCGCCTTCGGGCGCCGTGAGGCTAAGCAACCGCGCGCTCGCCGCGTCGGCCAGAATCTGGTTGTATTCCATGGCGTCGATACCGAGCCGCTTCATCACCTCGGCGTCTTCGGCATCCCCACCTGTCTCATTCTCGATCTGTCTCGTTACTTCAGCCACCTCGCGCAACTTCCGGTGGACGGAGCGCGGGGTCCAGTCCGTCTTGCGCAGTTCGTCCAGCATCGCGCCGCGTATGCGGATACCCGCATAGGTCTCGAAACTGGCCGCGCGAGTCGGCGAGTAATTTCTTGCGGCCTCGAGCAGTCCGATCATTCCGGCCTGCATGAGGTCGTTCGCATCCACGCTTGGCGGCAGCCGGCCCATCAGGTGATAGGCGATCCGGCGTACCAGCGGCGCGTGGGTTCGTACCAGTTGATCCGCCGGGATTCGCGTGACTTCAAGGTATTCCGTCGCAACGCTCACAGTGGCAGCCCTCCCCCCAGGTGGGACCGCTCGGCAAAAAAGCCGATGCGACCCTGTCCACGGGGTTCGGGTTCACCCCATGTATCGACCGACCTGGCCAGATTCTTGAATCCGACGGCAGATCGGCTACTCGGCCAGACGTCGACCACGGCCGACTGGCGGCGAATGGCCTGGCGCAGGTACTCGTCGTGCGGGACCATGCCCATGAAATCCAAGGAAACATCCAGGAACCGGTTGGTCACCCGGGACAGTTTCTCGAACAGCTGGCGGCCTTCCTGCGCGTGGCGGACCATGTTGGCCACGATGCGGAAGCGGTTCACACCGAACTCGCGGCTCATGACCTTGATCAGGGCATAGGCATCGGTGAGCGAGGCAGGCTCGTCGCAGACCACCACCACCACCTCGTCGGAAGCAGCGGCGAACATGGACACGCTGTCGGAAATGCCGGCGGCGGTATCGACGATCAGGTATTCGGGGGCGGTCGGGTATTCGTCGAACGCGCGGATGACCGCGGCGTGCTCGATATTCGGCAGCTGGGCCATGCGGCGGGCGCCGGAGGTGGCCGGAATCACCTTCAGACCATGCGGCGCCTGGAGGATCAGGTCCTCGATGCGGCATTCGCCCTCGAGCATGTGGCCGAGGTGACGGGTCGGCTGCAGGCCGAGCAGCACATCGATATTGGCCATGGCGAGGTCGGCATCGAGCAGGACAACGTCGCGTCCGCCCATGGCCAGTGCCATGCCGAGGTTGACCGCCACGGTGGTCTTGCCGACACCGCCCTTGCCGCCCGCGATCGCAATGCTGCGGGTGGGGCGACGGTCGTCAAGCCAGTTGAGGCCGGCGGCCTGGGTGCTATCGACGTGTGTGGTCATGAAGGAATTCACTGCCGTGAAAGAGTGTGCGGTTGCGGTAGTCACGTTCTGCGGGTTCCCGATCAGGCCAGCGCCGGCGCCGCAGTGCCGAAACGATCGGCAAGCAGGGCGTCGTCGGGCTCCTCGGTGCGCTGCTTGAGCAGTTGGGCTGCGAGGCAGACCAGCTTGCGCGCATCGGCGGAGGCGATGTCTTCAGGCACACGCTGCCCGTCGGTGGTGTAGTCCAGGGGCAGAGCGTGGCGAATGAGTGCCGACAGGGCGCCACCGATAAGCGGGGCTTCGTCGAGCTTGGTAAGGATGGCGGTCTGCGGCGACAGTGGTGCGTACGAGCGGATCGCGTTGTCGATGGCCTGTGCCTGCGCATTGGCGGCGAGCACCAGGCAGACCCGGAGATTGGAGGTGGCGCGCAGCGTGTCGAACTGCTGCTGCAGCTTGGGATCGTTACCAGCCATGCCTGCGGTGTCGACCAGCACGGTGTGCTTGCTGCGCAACTGCAGCAGCACGTTGCGCAGGCTGTCAGCGTCATGCGCGTTGTACACGCGCACGCCGAGCAGACGGCCGTAGTGCTCCAGTTGCGCGCCGGCACCGATGCGGTACTGGTCGGCGCTGATCAGGGCGACGTTGGACGCACCATGCCGAAGCACGGCGCGGGCCGCGAGCTTGGCGATGGTCGTCGTCTTACCTACACCGGTGGTGCCGACCAGCGCGGTGATGCCGCCGCCGACCGTGTCGAAGTTGCGCCCACTGGTGCGGATGTTGCGCGAGAGGATGCCCAGTGGCAGGTAACGCGCCTGATCGGACGTCATGCCGGGCGGCAGTTCGGCACACAGCGCGCGGGCCACGTCGCCGTCGATGCCCAGGCGGGTCATTTCACGAAGCACACGGGCACGCAATGGCTGCTCGCGATCCATCTGGTTCCAGGCCAGCGTGGAGAGCTGCACTTCCAGCATCTCGCGCAGGCTGTTGATCTCGGCACGCACGCCATTCACGGCGGCGTCGCTGTTCGGATTGACCGTAGCGGCGCGAACCACGTCGGCCACGCTGGATGCGAGCGCGGCGCTGGACTGACGCTGCGGCGCGTTGGGGTTGTTCGTACCGACCTTGGTCGCGCGCTCGACGGCGGCGGCCGTGGCGGCGCGTGCCTGGTCGATGCGTGCGGCGCGATCGCTTTCACGGGTGGCGCGGATCGGCGCCGGCCCGGTAGCGTGCTTCGCAGCGGTCTCTTCCGCGGTCGGTGGCTCAAAGGCGAAGCCCGCTTCGCGGACCAGCGCTTCGTCGTAGTCGAGCGCGGCGATGATTTCGATGCCGTCGTCCATCCGACGCGTGGACAGGATCACGGCGTCCGGACCCTGCTCATCACGGACCTGGCGCATGGCCTGGCGCATGTCGGCAGCAACGAATCGTTTGATTTTCATGCGTTAGATCCTCTCGTCCTATCGTCCGAGGGCCGTCACCAGCTTGACGCGGCGGTTGTCCGGAACCTCGTTATAGGCAAGTACATGCAGGTTTTGGGCCACATGCCGGGTGAAGCGTGAAAGCCATGGACGAAGCGCCGGCGAGACCAGCAGGACGGCCGGTTCGCCGGCCGCTTCCTGACGTCGTGCCGCCTCGGCCACGTTCTGCTGCAGGCGATCGGCGAGGCCCGGCTCGATGGCCGCGCCAGCGGGACCGCCACCTTGTAGGGACTGCAGAAGAATCTGCTCCAGTTCCGGTGCCAAAGTAATGACGGGGACCTCAGTTCCGAGGCCGGCGATCTCCTGCACGATCTGTCGGCCCAGGGTGACGCGCACGGCAGCTGCAAGGACGCCGGGATCCTGACTCTGGCCCGCATGCTCCGCCAGCGATTCGACGATGCCGCGGAAGTTGCGAATGGGAACGCGCTCGGCAAGCAGGTTCTGTAGCACCTTGACCACCGCGCCAAGCGACAGACGCTTGGGCACGAGGTCTTCGACCAGTTTGGGAGTCTGCTGGGCCAGGCGGTCGAGCAACTGCTGTACGTCCTGGTGGCCGATGAGTTCGTGCGCGTGGTTCTGCAGGATGTGCGACAGATGGGTGGCGATCACCGTGGCCGGGTCGACCACCGTGTAGCCCAGCGTCTGCGCATGCTCGCGCAGACCCGGCTCGATCCATACAGCGTCGAGACCGAAGGCCGGGTCGCGCGTGGCGATGCCGTTGACCGTGCCGTGCACGCGGCCTGGATCGATCGCCAGCATGCGCTCGGTGTGGATTTCTGCTTCGCCCATCGGCACACCCATCAACGAGATGCGGTAGCCGTGTGGCGAGAGGTCGAGGTTGTCGCGAATGTGCACCGACGGCACCAGGAAACCCAGCTCCTGCGAGAGCTTGCGGCGCACGGACTTGATCCGTGCCATCAGCTCGCCACCCTGCGCCTTGTCGACCAGCGGAATCAGGCGGTAACCGACCTCCAGGCCGATCGTGTCGACCTGGGCCACGTCTTCCCACGACAGCTCGAGACGCTCGCCGGGGGGTGTCGATTCCAGCGCCAGCTCGGTACCCGGCGTGGTCGCGCCACCCAGCGTACCGCCGTCGGCGAGACGGTCCTTGTTCTGCTGCAGCTTCCACGCGCCGAAGCCGGCGCCGGCGGCAAGCAGCAGGAACGGCAGGTTCGGCATGCCCGGAACCAGACCCATCGCACCGAGCACGGCGGCGGCCACGCCCAGCGCCTTCGGCTGGCCGAACAGCTGCCCCATCACGTGCTTGCCCATTTCCTGGGACTTGGACACGCGGGTGACGATGACCGCCGTGGCGATCGAGAGCATCAGGCCCGGTACCTGGGCGACCAGGCCGTCGCCGATGGTCAGCAGCGTGTAGGTGCGCGCAGCCTCCGAAGCAGACAGGCCGTGCTGCAGCATGCCGATGAAGAAGCCACCAATGATGTTGATGGCGAGGATGAGCATGCCGGCCGTAGCGTCGCCACGGACGAACTTGGAGGCACCGTCCATCGAACCGTAGAAGTCCGCTTCCTCGCGCACTTCCTGGCGCCGTTCGCGCGCCTGTTCCTGGGTGAGCAGGCCGGCGTTGAGGTCGGCGTCGATCGCCATCTGCTTGCCGGGCATGGCGTCGAGGGTGAAGCGCGCGGTCACTTCGGAAACGCGCGTGGCGCCCTTGGTCACGACCACGAAGTTGATGATGGTGAGGATGGCAAACACCACGAAGCCGACGGCGAAATTGCCGCCGATGACGAACTCACCAAAGGCCTCGATCACCTTGCCGGCCGCACCCGGGCCGTTGTGGCCGTGCAGCAGCACCACGCGCGTGGAGGCGATGTTCAGCGCCAGGCGCAACAAGGTGGCGAACAGCACTACGGTCGGGAACGAGGCCAGTTCCAGCGGCCGCATCACGTACATGGTGGCCAGCAGGATCACCAGGGACAGCGCGATGTTGAAGGTGAACAGCAGGTCCAGCACGAACGGCGGCAACGGCAGCATGAGCATGCCGAGCATGACCAGCATCACGACCGGCGCGGCAATGCCCCGCCGGCCGATCTGCCGGAACGTGCCCATGAGCGTGGTCGTAGCTGCCATCGTCACTTATCCATACGGTAGGGGCCGAGCAGTTCAGGATCGATGTCCTGCTCGGGCAGATCGGGCGGGAGGTCGCCAACGGCGATCGCCTGCTTGAGGCGGAACACATAGGCCAGGATCTGGGCCACGGCGACATACAGCGCCGAGGGGATCTCGCGACCGACTTCCGTGGTTGCATACAAGGCGCGTGCCAACGGCGGCGCTTCGACGACAGGAACCTTCGCCCCACCCGCCACGTCGCGAATCTGCTGGGCCAGGACGTCCACACCCTTTGCTACCACTCGCGGCGCGCCCATCTTCGCCTCGTCGTATTTGAGGGCGACGGCGAAGTGGGTCGGGTTGACCACGATCACATCCGCCGTAGGAACGTCTTCCATCATTCGCCGGCGCGCCATCTGGTGCTGCATCTGACGGATCTTTGACTTCAGTTCCGGACTGCCCTCGCTCTCCTTGTGCTCGTCCTTCACCTCCTGCTTGGTCATGCGCATCTTCTTGGTGAAGCTGAAGGCCTGCCAGGGCGCATCCACCAGGGCGATCAGCCCAAGCGCGCAGGCGAAGATCAGCGACGCATGGCCAAGCACGCCGAACGTATGCGCGATGCCCTCATTCACTGGGCCGCTGCCCACCGCGTACATCTCGCGTGTGGTGCGATTGAGGAACCACACCAGCGAGCCACCGATCAGGATCAGCTTCAGCAGCGACTTGCCCAGCTCGACCAGACCGTTCATCGACACCAGGCGGCTGAAGCCCTTGATCGGGTCCATGCGGTCGAACTTCGGCACCAGCGCCTCGGCGGAGAAGTTCAGGCCACCCATGAGCGCGGGCGCAGCGATAGCGGCCACCGCGGTCACGGTAAACACCGGGCCAAGCAGCTTGAGACCTTCGCCGGCAGCGGTCATCAGCGCGTGGCTGATGCTGTTGGCCGAGAACAGGTCGTCCCGGCCGTAACGCAGCCCCACATGCATGATGTTCGCGGCATGCACGGCCATCTGGTCGCGCGAGGCGATCATCGTGGTCACGCCAGCGAGCACCACCACGGCGGTGGAAAGGTCGCGCGAGCGCGGCAGATCGCCCTTTTCGCGTGCTTCGCGAAGGCGTTTGTCACTGGGTGATTCGGTTTTGTCTGCCTGGTCGGACTCACTCACGGTGAGGACCCTCCAACCATCTGGCGCATGGCTTCCCAGGCGTCCGTCTGCAGCGAATCCCAGGCACTGGGCAGGCCACGCAGCGCGAGCCACACGGCGATGATGCCCAGGCAGATGGTGATCGGGAAGCCGACCGCGAAGAGGTTCATCGACGGTGCCGAACGGCTGATCGCGCCGAAGCCGAGGTTGACCACGAGCACGGCGGTGAGGGCAGGCAGCGCGACGCGCACGGCGCCAGCAAACAAATGGCTGGCGAACTGGAGCACGCCCCAGATGCCCTCCGCACCGATGCCGTGATCGCTCACCGGCATGGTGCGAAAGCTGTCCGCGAGCAGACCGATCAGCTGCAGGTGCCCATTCATCACCAGGAACAACAGGGTCACGATCATCGTGTAGAACTGGCCAAGCACCGGCGTGGTGCCGCCGGAACCGGGGTTCACCACCTCGGCGAAGCCCAGGCTCATGGCCTGCGAAACGAACTGGCCGCCGAACGCCACGGCTTCAAACACAATCTTGAGGATGAAACCGAGCGCGGCGCCGATCAGCACCTGCTGGGCCAGTGTCGCCACGCCCTGCGCGGACAGTGGGTGAATAGCCAACGGCGCCAGCGGAGCGAGGGTCATGGTCAGCAGCACCGCCAGGCCCATCTTGATGCGCACGGGAATCGTGGTCGCCCCCAGAACCGGCGCGACGAGCAGCAGGCCGGAAATGCGGGCCATCGCCCAGCACGCCGCACCCACCCACCCTTCGAGCTGGTTCAGGTCGATCGGCATTAACGCACCGCCTGGGGCAGGCTTTCGATGAGCGTCCGGGTGAACGTCACGAGGGTGCGCAGCATCCAGGGGCCCGTGATAATCATCACCAGCGCCATCGAGATGAGCTTCGGAATGAAGCTGAGCGTCTGCTCGTTGATCTGCGTCGCCGCCTGCACCATGCCGATGATCAGACCCACCGCGAGTGCGGTGAGCAACAGCGGCGCACCGACCAGCATCGCGATGTGCAGTGCCTGCTGCCCGAAGGCGATGACCGATTCCGGCGTCATTGGTAGAAGCTCCCCGCCAGCGTGCCGAGCAGCAGTGTCCAGCCGTCGACGAGGACGAACAGCATGATCTTGAACGGTAGCGAGATGATCATCGGCGAGACCATCATCATGCCCATCGACATCAACACACTGGCCACGACCAGATCGATGATCAGGAACGGAATGAACAGGAGGAAGCCCATCTGGAACGCGGTCTTCAGCTCACTGGTCACAAAGGCGGGCAGCGCGACGCGATAAGGCACCGAGTCCTTGCTCGCATACGGCTGCTCGCCGGCCAGCTTGGTGAACAGCTGGAGATCCGGCTCGCGGGTCTGGTCGAGCATGAAGCGACGGAATGGCGCGGCGGCGAGCGGCACGGCGTCCTGCACGGACATCTGGCCGTCCATGTAAGGCTTGATGCCCGTGTCGTAGGCCTTGTTGATCACCGGCGACATCACGAACAGGGTGAGGAAAAGCGACAACCCCAGGATCACCTGGTTGGGCGGCGTGCTATTGGTACCCAGCGCCTGGCGCAGGAAGCCGAGCACGATGACGATGCGGGTGAACGAAGTCATCATCAGCAGGATCGCCGGAAGGACCGTCAGCGCCGTCATCAGCGCCAGCATCTGGATCGACAGCGACCAGTTCTGGCTGCCGTTGGCACCCGGCTGCACGTTCAACAGCTGGATGCCCGGCGGTGTCGGGTCGGCAGCGAACGACGCCATCGGGATGAGCAGTAACAAGAGGAAAGCCAGCAAAGACCAGCAACGCAGCTTGCGAGAACGCACTTTGTGGGAGGGTACTTTGTGGGAGGGTACTTTGTGGGAACGGGCTTTGCCCGCGATAGCCGCCGCGATCACGGACGCTTCCACTGGCTGAGCACATCACGGAAACCACGGATCGTCGGCGTCGCAGCCGGCGGGGTGGCGTCGTCCTGCACCGGCGTGACCAGAACATGCAGCGTACGCAGACCACCCGTGGGCGAGGCGCCGACCAGGAGCTGCGTGCCACCGACTTCGAGCAGCATGACCTTTTCCTTGATGCCGACCGGCATCGATTCGATGACGCGGATCTTCCGACCGCCCGGACGCACGCGCACCTGGGCGCGGCGGCTCAGCCAGCCGACGAAGAAGATGAGTGCGACCACGCCGAGCAGGCTGATGAGCACGCGAACCAGCTCCGCGCCTGAGTCCACCGCCGGGGCAGCGACCGGAGCAGCCACCGGGGCCGCCATCAGGGCGCAGGAAAGGAAGCCACCGGCGACGGCGGCGATGGTACGGCGCATGTTGATCACCGCAGCTTGCGGACGCGCTCGGCCGGACTGATCACGTCAGTCAGCCGGATACCGAACTTCTCGTTGATCACGACCACTTCGCCGTGGGCGACCAGGGTGCCGTTGACGAACACATCCAGCGGTTCACCGGCGGCGCGGTCGAGTTCGACTACCGAGCCCTGGTTGAGCTGGAGCAGGTTACGGATGCTGATCTTGGTGCGACCGACTTCCATCGCCATCGTGACCGGTACGTCCAGGATGACGTCGAGGTTGACCTCGGCGCCCAGGCCCATGGACTTGTGCAGGCTGGCTTCGTTGGCGCCTTCGATCTCTTCGAGCGTGGTGGGTTCGTTCATGTCGGTTCCGCTGTTCGCGTTGCTGGGGTATGTACCCACTGAAGCAAACGGCGTGCCATGGATTCGGCAGCGAGGGAACGGTGAATTTTTTGTGTTTTTTCAGGTGTTTGGCGGGGTGACTGGAACAACCTCGGCTGCCCGGAAACCGACGCTAGTCGGAAAGCTGACGCGCGACGGCAGTTGCGCGCAGTGACGGTCAGTTGACGTCAGTTTGGGGGTGGAGGGGTACAGGTGCCATGGGTTGAGGCAAGCACCCATCGCCGCTGAAGCGGCTCCCACAGATGATGCGGCTCCCACAGATGGCGCGGCTCCCACAGATCACCGATGAATCGGCTCCCACACAAAGCAAAAGACCTGGCTGACCCAAGGGCCAGACAGGTCTTTTGTGGGAGCCGCTTCAGCGGCGATGCTCCTGCCTCAAACCAGCGCAGGCATCGGCTCGGTGGTAGTCACCGGCATGGCCTTGCCCTCGCCCCGCTTGCGCATCAGCGAATCGAACTGAATGGCCTTGTTCCCGTTGGAATTGGCCATGCGACCGCGAAAGATCGGCACGTCCTCGGCAAAGATCGTGGCGCATTCCGGCAAGGTGATCGGAATGACGTCGCCCTTGCGCAGGTGCAGGAAGTCGCCAATGGTCAGGCGCGCCTCGGCCAGCATCGAGGTGACCTCCACTTCCGCATCGAGGATCTCTTCGTGCAGGTTCTGGATCCAGCGCTCGTCACGCTCGGCCCGGTCGCTCTGTACGCCGGCGTCGAGCAATTCACGGATCGGCTCGACCATCGAGTACGGCAAGGTCAGGTGCACTTCGCCGCCACCACCGTCCAGCTCGATATGGAAACGCGATACCACCACGGTTTCCGTCGGGCTGACGATATTGGCGAACTGCGGGTTGATTTCGGAATTGAGGAACTCGAACTGCATCTTCAGGACGGGCGCCCAGGCCTCTGCCATGGCCGTGAAGGCCTCCTGCAGCACGATCTGGATCACGCGGTTTTCGGTCGGGGTGAAATCACGACCTTCGATACGCGCGTGATAACGGCCATCGCCGCCAAAGAAGTTGTCGATGACGGTGAAGACCAGACGCGGCTCAAATACCATCAGCGCCGTGCCGCGAAGCGGCTTGATACGGATGAGGTTGAGGTTGCTCGGCACCGCCAGCGAGTGCACGTATTCGTTGAACTTGGTCATTTTCACGCCAAGCACCGAGACTTCACAGGACTTGCGCAGCACGTTGAACAGGTTGGCGCGGAAATAGCGCGCGAACCGATCGTTGACCATTTCCAGGGTCGGCAGGCGACCGCGAACGATGCGGTCCTGCTGGGTGAAGTCGTAGTCCAGGATGCCGCCAGGTGGCGGAAGCTCGATCTCGGTTTCGACCGCACCGCCTTCCACGCCGGCCAGGAGGGCGTCGATTTCTTCCTGGGTAAGGATGTCACTCATGACCGAAGCTTCCCGTCACTGCATGATGAAACTGGTGAAGTAGACCGCATCCACACCGGGACGACCGATCTTTTCCTTGAGCACGCGCTGGATCTCGGCCAGTGCGGCGGCCTGCAGCTTCAGCTTGCCCTTCACGTCGGACAGTGATTTCACGTCCTGCGCGGAAAACAGCATCAGCAGCGCATTGCGGATCTCGGGATCGGCCTCCTTGGCGGCGGCGATCGCTTCGGGATCGTGCGACATCACGTTCACGCCGATCTGCAGGAAACGCAGGGCGGTCTCGTCCTGGAAATTAACCACAAAGGCCGGGTCGAGCTGCAGATAAACGGCCGGCTTGGACTTGGCGACTTCCGTCGCGTCAGCCGCACCTGCCTTGCCGTGGCCACCCTTCATCATGACGTAGCCGCCCACGCCACCGGCAACAAGCACTACCAATGCGGCGACGACGATAAGCCCGCTCTTGCCCTTCTTCTTGGGAGCGCCATCGGTGGATTCTTTGGGTGCTGCGGCCATGCGTGGAACCTCTGAAATGCGAAAACGTAACCGGTCATGCCCATGGGGCTTGCAGGTATTGTTGCAAGCCACGTGCCATCTGCGTCATCCGGCGTGCGGATGGAAAGATGGCGCTGTGACGCGGTTCTCGTAGAGATATCCCGCGGAAGGGCGAGGCGATAATTTGACGACCGCCAGCATCACGTCACCGAGCGCGGTTACGCTACCTCGTCGAGCAGGCTGCGCGACACGCGCGAGGTCGCCACCGCGCCCGTCGTTGCCGTGCCGTCATCAACCCCATCGCCCTGGCCGCTCCCCGGATCGCCCTTGGCGGGGGCCTGTTCGGGATGGCGCTGGCCGACATCGGCCTGGCCGAGAGACAGGCCGTGATGCGCCAGCATGGTGTCCAACTGCGACAGCGTCTGCTGCACGGCATGCACCGCCGCCGGATGCTGCGCGAGGATGGCGACATTGACCTTGCCGCCATCCATGGTCACGTGCACATCCATGCTCCCGAGCTCCTCGGGGTGCAGCTTGATGCGAGCTTCCTTGACGTCGCCCGAGCCCATCCACGCGATCTGTTCGCCCAGCTCCTGGCTGAACTGCGGCGACGTCACGGCCTGGGTCGCCTGAACCTGCACGGCCGGACCGGCCACACCGTTCATGGCCGGCGCGTGCATGAGGGGCATGGGGCTGGCACTCGCAGGATCGGTCGCCGAGGTGTCGCCCTTCGTCACCGACAGTTCGCTGCCCTGGGCAGCGAGCAGGGCAGCGAACGGCGATGCGGTGACGGTGGCGACGGGAGTCGCCGCCGCAAGAGCGTCCATGGCCGGCAGGCCGGCGGTAGCGCCGTCCTTCGCGCCAACCGTGGCATCCGCCGTGGGGGCGAGGCCAGGTGTTGTACCGGCGCCGGCGATCGCGCCGAGCGCGCCACCCAGCTTGCCGGCCGTGGCCGTCGCCGTGACGAGCGCCTTTGCAGCCAGGTCGCCAACCTTCGGCGGCACACCGATCAGGGCGAGCACGCTGGTAGCGAGCGACGTATCGCCATCGGTCGCGTCATCTTTCTTCGTCGCGTCGTCGTCCGGTTTCTTGTCAGTCGCCTGGGTAGACACCGTCTTGTCCGTGCCCACGTCTTTCGCGGTCGCCGTCGTCGATGTCGTGCTGCCCTTGTCCGTGGGTTGGTCCTTGGTCTTGCGCGCATCGGCATGCGCCGCGTCCATCGCCGCGTCGAAGCGCTTGTTCGAAGCCGTGTCGTCATTTGCCTTGCCTGTCACCGAAGACGCATTGGCAGCACCCGGCGTGGACGAAGGCGTGGGCGCGGCAGGGCGGGCGACGTTGAGGGCGATCGTGGCGTTGTTCATGCGGAGTACTCGATGAGGTCGTTCGGGAGACGGCGGGCGCGCGGAGGCGTCACGTCTCGCTCCGGGGATTTCGGCGGTATTGCGAGCGTTCGTCTGCCTGCGCCTGCTCGCGGCGATCTTCCGACTTGCGTTCCTGCTCGCGGTACTTCGTGGTGACCGAGTCCAGCGCCTTCGCACGCCCCCGTGCATCGCTCCACAACCGCTGCGCGTGATCCAGCGCCTGCTCGCGACGCTGCACTTCACCCAGTTGCTGCACGATGGCCATGTCGATCTTCTGCAGGAACTGCTGTCGATTGAGCAAGGCAGCGACACCGATGCCGTCCGGCATCTCGGCGTATTCGTTACGGTATTTGCGCAACTCGACAAGCTGGCGCTCTGCGTCGGCCAGGGCGCGTTGCTGCGTGGCGAGTACGCGCACGGCGTCCTCGGCCTTCTCTTCGGCCAGGTCGACAACGGGCTGCAGGCGGTCGGCGCGCGACGGCATCAGCTGGCCTTCGTCGAGTCAGCGAGGCCGGATTCGGCATCGGCAAGATTCACCGGCTCGTCGGTTTCCTGCTGCAGGAAGGCCGACAGCCGCGGATAGAGCGCGATGGCCTCGTCCGTGCGCGGATCGCTACCCTTCTGGTACGCACCCACCGCGATCAGGTCGCGCTGCTGGCGATACGCCGAATAGACCTGGCGGAAACGCTGGGCGGAACGCATGTGATCCTTGCTGACCACAGCGGGCATGACACGGCTGATCGAGGCTTCGATGTCGATCGCCGGATAGTGGCCAGCCTCGGCGAGGTCGCGCGACAGCACGATATGGCCATCGAGGATGGCACGGGCCGCATCGGCGATCGGATCGTGACGGTAATCGTCGCCCTCGGTGAGCACCGTGTAGAACGCCGTGATGGAACCACGACCTTCGGCGTCATTGCCTGCGCGCTCGACGAGCGCGGGAAGCATCGCAAACACCGACGGCGGATAGCCCTTGGTGGCTGGCGGTTCGCCGATGGCCAACGCGATCTCGCGCTGCGCCTGGGCATAACGGGTGAGCGAGTCCATCAGAAGGAGCACGCGCAGACCCTGGTCGCGAAAATGTTCCGCCACGGCAGTAGCCACCTGCGCTCCGCGCAGGCGGCTGAGCGGAGGCGCATCGGCCGGCGCGGCGACAACTACCGCATGGCGACGACCTTCCTCGCCCAGCGTGTGGTCGACGAATTCCTTCACTTCACGGCCGCGCTCACCAATCAGCCCGACCACGACCACGTCGGCATCGGTGAAGCGGGTCATCATGCCCATCAGCGTCGACTTGCCTACACCCGAGCCGGCAAACAGGCCGATGCGCTGGCCCCGACCGACCGTTAGCAGCGAATTGATCGCACGCACACCGACATCCAGCGGCGTATCGATCGGCCGGCGCATCATGGGGTTGATGGGATCACGACGCAGCGGCGCCCGATCGCGCGCCAGCAGCGGACCGAGACCGTCGAGCGGGGCGCCATCCGGGCCAATGACACGGCCCAGCAAGGCATCGCCCACCGGCACGCCAGAGACGGCAGCTACCGGCGTGACGCGCGCATTGGGCAGCACGCCGTGCATCTCGCCCGTGGGCATGAGCAGCAGGCGGCCGTCCGAAAAACCGACAACCTCGGTTTCCAGCTGTTTCCCGTCGGCACCGGCAACCATCCACCGGGCGCCGACCGCCGCCTCACAACCGACCCCTTCGAGCGTGAGCCCAACGACGCTACGCGCGGGAGATGTAGCGCTTCTCACGCGGATCGACCTTGATCCTGTCGCCCACGTTGACGAAGAGCGGTACCTGCACGACGGCGCCCGTCTCGAGTGTCGCGGGCTTGGTCACGTTCGAGACCGTGTCGCCCTTG
>CBIGPO010000030.1:0-49370 GCA_966191635.1 uncultured Luteibacter sp. | reverse complement strand
CGGAGGACTGTCTGAGCAGCGAGGGTGGGCACCGAAGGCTCTGCGCCGCTACGTCCGAGCCCGCCGCGGCGTGAGCCGCTGATAACAGGCACGCGCGAAGTACGTGAACCGACGCCTTCGGCGTCCCCGGGACTCCGCGATGAACCTTTCTTTACTTCCCGCTACCGCAGCACTTCTTGAACTTCTTCCCACTCCCGCACGAACACGCATCGTTACGGCCGACCTTCGACGGGTCACGCCGCACCGTCTGCCCGTGTTGCGGATGGCGACGCCGATACAGGGCCGCCAGCTGAAACGGAATTTCGTTGAGCAGCCCCATCCGCTCCTCGAACGAGGGCAACGGAAGCGCGGGCATATCCGGCGTCGGCTCGGTCTGATCCGCGGATAGCGTCATGAGCATGCCGATGAACGGATAGAGACTCTCGTCCGTCCAGTCCGCCCATTCCTCGCCCCATTCGTTCAGAGCGAAGCGGAAACCAACGGCCCAGTCGCTGGCGATCGGAAAGTCGCCGGTATACGTGCTTACGTCCTCGATATCGTCGAATTCCTCCGGCGAATCGATGAAGGGCAGGGACTCCTCGCCAAGTACGGCCGGGTCGGCGGCTACACGATCGGCGATGACCTGCCAGAACTCCCGCAGCAGTCCATCGGCCTCGTCGCGCTCGGCGTCCGAAGACCATGGCGTCGCACCGCCGAGCTCGAGCACGGCCATGCAGGCGTCGACGTCCACCTCGATCGGACCGACCAGGGCGGCCGAGAAAAGCCCGTCGAGCGTCTCGAGCGAGTAGCGGTTGGTCGACGACAGCAAGTCGTCCAGGCGGCCCAGTTTCGTTTCACTCATCTGCATACAAATAGGCTCAGTACGCGTATTCGCGGAAGATCGGATCCACGCTGCCATTCCAGCGGCTGTGGAACAGTTCCAGCTTGGTATCGGCCTGGGTCTTGCCCGACAGTGCAATCTCCTCCAACGGCTCGAGATAGATCGACTCGTCCGTGCCGCGGTGTCCCTGCACGTTGCGACGCTTCAAGCCATGCGAAGCGATCTTCACGGCTTCGAGCGCGAGTTCGCGAACGCTGTGGTTGCGGAAGCGCAGTGCAAGGGCATCCTTGGGCACGCCGTCACGCAGCGCGTGACGCTCGGCCTTCGTGAAGTCCTTCACAAGGTCCCACGCGGCGTCGAGCGCCACGTCGTCATAGAGCAGGCCGACCCAGAAGGCGGGCAGTGCGCACAACGAGTTCCACGTGCTCGTGTCGGCGCCACGCATTTCCAGGTACTGCTTGAGGCGTACTTCCGGGAAAGCCGTGGTCAGGTGGTCGGCCCAGTCCTTCATGTTGGCCTTCTCGCCCGGCAGCGCGGCGAGTTCGCCACGCATGAACTTCTTGAAGTCCTGGCCGGACAGGTCGACGTACTTGCCGTCGCGGTAGCTGAAGTACATCGGCACGTCGAGGATGTAGTCGACGTAGCGCTCATAGCCGAAGCCGTCTTCAAAGACGAAATCGAGCATGCCGGTGCGATCGGCATCCGTGTCGGTCCATACGTGTGAGCGGAACGACTTGTAGCCGTTGGGCTTGCCTTCGGTGAAAGGCGAATTGGCGAACAGCGCCGTCGCGATCGGCTGCAACGCCAGACCCACGCGAAACTTCTTCACCATGTCCGCCTCGGTGGCGAAATCGAGGTTGACCTGCACGGTGCAGGTGCGCGTCATCATGTCGAGGCCGAGAGAGCCGACCTTGGGCATGTACTCGCGCATGATCTTGTAGCGGCCCTTGGGCATCCACGGCATCTGGTCGCGGCGCCACTTCGGCTGGAAGCCCATGCCGAGGAAGCCGATGCCGAGCTCCTCCGCCACCGAACGGACCTCGCGGAGGTGTTCGGTCACCTCGTCGCAGGTCTCGTGGACCGAGACCAGGGGCGCGCCGGAGAGCTCCAGCTGGCCGGCAGGCTCCAGGGTAATGTTGGCCATGCCCTTGGTCAGCGCGACCGGCGTGTCGCCTTCGCGGGCGACGTCCCAGCCGAAGCGCGTGGCCAGTGTCTCCAGAAGCTGGCGGATGCCCGGGCGGTCGCTGTCGAAAGGCGGTGGGGTGAGGTCGTCCGTATAGAAACCGAACTTCTCGTGTTCGGTACCGATGCGCCAGGCTTCACGCGGCTTCTCGCCGGCGGCGAGATAGGCGACCAGATCGTTACGGTCGCCGATGGGCGTGCTCTTGGCGGCGCTGGGTATGGACACGGACTTTCCTTGGACGAGTGCGGCAGGGCCGGATGTCGGCACACATGGGGGCGCGTGCCTGCCGGGAAAAGGTGTTAAGCCCGGCGCGGCAGGGTAGCAAATGCCGTGCATGGGCGTGAAAAACGAAAAGGCCGCCCGGAGGCGGCCTTTCGCTGGATTCTACGAGGCGCGGTCAGCGCTTCATGGAATTGAAGAACTCGTCGTTGGACTTCGTGTTCTTCATCTTGTCGAGCATGAACTCCATCGCGCTCAGTTCGTCCATCGGGTGGAGCAGCTTGCGCAGGATCCAGATCTTGGCAAGCAGGTCCGGCTCGATGAGCAGGTCTTCGCGGCGGGTGCCCGAGCGGTTGATGTCGATGGCCGGGTAGACACGCTTCTCGGAGATACGACGGGACAGATGCACTTCCATGTTGCCGGTGCCCTTGAACTCCTCGTAGATCACTTCGTCCATCTTCGAACCGGTGTCGGTCAGCGCCGTGGCGATGATCGTCAGGCTGCCGCCTTCCTCGACGTTGCGTGCTGCGCCGAAGAAGCGCTTGGGGCGCTGCAGGGCGTTGGCGTCGACACCACCGGTGAGGACCTTGCCGGAGCTGGGAACCACGGTGTTGTACGCGCGGGCCAGACGAGTGATCGAGTCGAGCAGGATCACCACGTCCTTCTTGTGCTCGACCAGGCGCTTGGCACGCTCGATCACCATTTCGGCGACCTGCACGTGGCGCACAGCGGGCTCGTCGAAGGTTGAGCTGATGACTTCGCCGCGAACGGTGCGGGCGATTTCCGTGACTTCCTCGGGGCGTTCATCGATCAACAGCATGATCAGATGGACGTCCGGGTGGTTGTACTGGATGGCCTGAGCGATGTTCTGCAGCATCATCGTCTTACCGGATTTCGGCTGGGAGACGATGAGGCCACGCTGGCCACGGCCGATCGGTGCGACGAGGTCGAGGATGCGGCCCGTGATGTCCTCGGTCGACCCGTTGCCACGCTCGAGCTTGAACGACTTGCGTGGGAACAGCGGGGTGAGGTTCTCGAACAGCAGCTTGTTCTTCGACGCCTCCGGCGGATCGCCGTTGATGTCGTCGACCTTGAGCATCGCGAAGTAGCGCTCGCCTTCCTTCGGATGGCGGACACGACCGGTGATGTAGTCGCCGGTGCGCAGGTTGAAGCGGCGAATCTGACTGGGCGAGACGTAGATATCGTCCGGACCGGCCAGGTAGGACTCGTCAGCCGAGCGCAGGAAGCCGAAGCCATCCTGGAGGATCTCGAGCACGCCTTCCGCCCAGATGCCACCGCCCGAACGGGCGTGGGCCTTGAGGATGTTGAAGACGACGTCCTGCTTGCGCTGGCGGGCAACGCCCTCGCGCACGCCGAGCGATTCGGCGAACTCGAGCAGCTGGATGGCGTTCTTGCGCTTGAGTTCGGTCAGGTTGATCAGGCGATCGTTGCTGCCAGCGTCGGCGTTCTCGTCGTCGTCGACCGGGTAGCCGTTGTTGCTGCGCTGGCTCTGGTAGTTGCCACCGCCACCGCTGTTGCCCGGGTTGCCGCCGCCACCGCCGCCACCCTGGCGCTGCTGGTTGCGCTCGTTGCGCCGGCGCCGACCGCGACCTTCACGTTCGACGTTGTTGTTGGGGTTGTTCGGGTTGTTGTGGCGATTCTGCGGCTGGTTCGGGTTTTCGACCCGACTCATCTGCTGGTTCTGGCCGCCCTGCGGCTGGTTATTGCCGCCGTTGCCGCTATTGCCGTCGCGTGCCTCGGTCTGTGCGGGACGTGCCTCGTTGCCGTGCTGCGGGTTACCCGGCTGCTGGCTGGACGAAGGCGGCGAAGGCGGGTTGTTGAGCTGGAACTCAGCCTGCGGAGCCGACGGAGGAGCGGGAACGGGTGCGAGAGCGGGCAGAGGGGGCGGAGCCGGCACGGGCGCCGGCGGACGGGCCGCGGCAGGTGCGGGAGCCGGGGCGGACGCGCTCGTCTCTACCGCGGGAGTTCCCGCGGCGGGTGCCTTTCGGCGAGTACGGGGACGCGGTTCGGTCGCAGGCGGATCGCCGGCGCCCTTGGCGTCAATGGGATTTTTGGTTTCGATATCAGACACGGGCAAACCTCACGGGGCGCCGTTGAAGAAAGAATGGGAGAGGGTTCGCAGCATGGGGGACAAGGCATGTCCCGGCGAACTTCTGAAGCCTAGCATCGCGTGAGGCGCGGCGTAAAGCGCCTCACGCGGCGGCTTAAGTGAAACGTACAGCTAACGATCAGATCGACTTGTCGATGAATTGGGCCAGCTGGCCCTTGCTCACGGCACCGATCTGGGTGCCGGCGACCTTGCCATCCTTGAAGATCATGAGGGTCGGGATGCCGCGGACACCGTAGTCGCGCGGTGTCTTCTGGTTCTCGTCGATGTTGATCTTGACGATCTTCAGCTTGCCTTCGTACTGGCCAGCCAGCTCGTCGAGTGCCGGGGCGATGGCTTTGCAGGGGCCGCACCATTCCGCCCAGAAGTCGAGCAGGACGGGGGTGTCGGAATCGAGGACGTGCTCCTGGAAGGCAGAGTCGCTCGTATGGGTGATCTTGTCGCTCACCGTGATCTCCAAAAGGGGGTGAAAGGGGGTTGACGACCGTGACGCCAGCATCGGCTACACTAAGGAGCCCCATGTCGCGGGTCCAACCGGAACCGAAGGTCTTGGCCATTGCAGCCGGTGGCCCTCATTCCAACGCAACTAGGGGCGCGATACAAGCGATTCAAGGGCGCCGACGGGATGGCTTCCGTTGACATAGGTGAACAGGCTCCGCGTTCGAGCCCCTTCACCTATGCCAGCGGGAGCCCTCGGGTCGCGTGCCCGCCGCCTCCGGCCATCGTGCGCCGGGCGCGTCGTACGGCCGCCGGCATGGCACCGGCCGCCCCCGACTCTCCCGTGACGCCGGCCGGATCACCCACCGTCCCGCGGCTCTTTCTGCTGCCGGGCCGCTGCCGCGCATTTGCGGCGCGAGACTCCAGGTCACCCACCCACCATGTCCCAAACCGTTCTCACCGACGTCTTCTACGAAAACTTCGACCTTCATCCGCTTCTTCAGCAGGGTCTTGCCGCCGCCGGCATCACCCGTACCACCCCGATCCAGGCGCTCACCCTCCCGGTCGCCCTGCTAGGCCGCGACGTGGCCGGCCAGGCGCAGACGGGCACGGGCAAGACCTTCGCCTTCCTGGTCGCACTGATGAACCGCCTGCTCAACAACCCGGCGGCACCGGATCGCAAGGACTCCGATCCGCGCGCCCTGATCATCGCGCCGACGCGTGAGCTGGCGATCCAGATCGAAAAGGACTTCCAGGTCATCGGCAAGGCCACCGGCCTGCGCAGCGCCCTGATCTATGGCGGCGTGGACTACGACAAGCAGCGCCAGCAGTTGCGCGACGGCTGCGACATCATCATCGCCACACCGGGCCGCCTGCTCGACTACTACAAGCAGGACGTCTTCGGCTTCGGCAGCGTCGAAGTCATGGTCATCGACGAAGCCGATCGCATGTTCGATCTCGGTTTCATCAAGGACGTGCGCTTCATCTTCCGTCGCCTGCCGGCTCGCGAGAAGCGCCAGGTGCTGCTGTTCTCGGCCACCCTGAGCCATCGCGTGCTGGAGCTCGCTTACGAGCACATGCACGAGGCCGAGAAGATGGTTGTCGAGACTGAAAACGTCACCGCCGACCGGGTGCGCCAGGTGGTCTACTTCCCGTCCAAGGAAGAGAAAATGCCGTTGCTGCTCAACCTGCTCGAGGAGAGCAAGACCGAGCGCAGCATCATCTTCGTCAACACCAAAGCTGCAGCCGAGCGCATTACGGATCGCCTCAAGCGTCACAACTTCCGCGTCGGCGCCATCTCCGGCGACGTGCCGCAGGTGAAGCGCCAGAAGCTGCTGCAGCGCTTCCAGGAAGGCCAGATCGACCTGCTCGTCGCGACCGACGTCGCCGCCCGCGGCCTGCACATCCCGGCTGTGAGCCACGTGTTCAACTACGACCTACCGCAAGATGCCGAGGACTACGTCCACCGCATCGGTCGTACCGCGCGCCTGGGTGCCGAGGGCGATGCGATCAGCTTCGCCTGCGACCTCTACGCGATGGGCTTGCCTGACATCGAGACCTACATCAACCAGAAGATCCCGACCGCCTCGATCGAGGCGCGCCTGCTCGTGATGCCGGCTCCGCGCCCGCGTGCCGACGGCGTGCAGGACGAGATCGACGATCCGAACGATAACGATGGCCACATCCCAACCCGCGGCGCGCCGCCGGAGAAGGGTGGTCGCAGCGGCAGCCGCGATGGCCGTAGTGGTTCCCGCAGCGGTGAACGCAGCGGCAGTCGCGAGCGTTCGGGCACCGGCGAACGCCGCCCGCGCACCCCGCGTCCCGATGCGCCCGCTGCTGGCGCCGCGCCGGTCGAAGTCCCGATGAAGACGGTGATCGTTGCTGAAACGGTCGCCGACCTGCCGGCCGCCGCGGAGGCCATGGCCGCCGATGGCGCGCCGAAGAAGCGCCGCCGCCGTGGTGGCCGTGGCCGCGGTGCCCGCGAGGGCGCCGAGAATGGCAACGGCAACGGCAGCCGTGCTGGCGTGCAGGGCGAAAATCCGAAGACCTCCGCCGCACCGCGGCAGGCCGAGGGGCAGTCCAACCCCAACCGCCGTCCGTCGCGCCAGGTCGCTGCGAACCGTCCGTCGACCAGTGCGCCGGCCCCGGTCGTCTCGAGCGGTCAGGAAAAGGTGGGCTTCTTCCGTCGCATCGGTCGTTTGTTTGGCGGTAGCTGAAAAGCATCGCCGATGAATCGGCTCCCACACAGGGCCTGGCTTGTCCGGGCCTCCTGTGGGAGCCACTTCAGCGGCGATCAGCGCAAAGCGCGACCCACCACCGCAAAATCCACATCACTTCCCTTATCCTCTGGGGCTTCACGGACCAACGGGTAACGCGGTGATCGGTTTCGATCTGGTGAGTAAACGGTACGAGGGCGATCATCAGGCCCTTACCGATGTGTCGTTCAGCGTCGAAGCCGGCGAGATGGCGTTTGTCACCGGTCACTCCGGTGCCGGCAAGAGCACGCTGCTCAAGCTGCTGGCCATGATCGAGCGCCCGACCAACGGTGTCGTCACCCTCGACGGCCAGAAGCTCAACACCGTTCGCCCCTCCGATATCCCGCGCATCCGTCGCAAGCTCGGCATGGTTTTCCAGGACCACCGGTTGCTGATGGATCGCAGTGTGTTCGCCAATGTGGAGCTGCCGCTGGTGATCGCTGGCGTGGCTCCTGCCGACCGGGCGCGTCGTGTGCGCGCCGCCCTGGAGAAGGTCGGCCTGCTCAGCTATGAGAAGCAGCTGCCCGAGTTCCTCTCCACGGGCGAACAGCAGCGTGTCGGTATCGCACGCGCCATCGTCGCCAAGCCCGCGGTGCTCATCGCCGACGAACCCACCGGCAACCTCGATCCGCAGCTGGCGATGGAAATCATGGGTCTGTTCGCCGAGTTCCAGCAGGTCGGCACCGCTGTCCTCGTGGCCAGCCATGACCTCATGCTGATCAAGCGAATGAAGAAACGCGTCGTCGTGCTCGATCACGGCAAGCTGGTCGCCGATGTCCCCGCTACGGAGGTGGTATGAACGCCGTTCGCGAACAGCGCCGCCAGCCCGAGCCGGAAAAGACCCGGCGCAGCGGCCCTCGCCACGTGAGCGCCTGGCGCGAGCATCACGTGTGGAGCCTGTCGATCAGCCTGCGTCGACTGGGCGCCCGGCCGCTGGGTACCTTGCTCACGGTGGCCGTCATGGGTGTTGCGCTGGCGCTGCCGCTGGCTTTCTACCTGCTGCTCGGCAACGTGCAGCGGATGGGCGATGCCCTCGGCCGCAACCAGTCCATCAGTGCCTTCATGAAGCCCGGTCAGAACGGCGCGATGGCGGAAACCGCCGCATCCGCCCTCCGCGGCCGTCCCGAGGTCGCCGACATTGTCGTGCGTACCCCGAAAGATGGCCTGGCCGAGCTAGCCGAGGTGCAGGGCTTCTCCGGTTCGCTCCAGTCGCTCGATGTGAATCCGTTGCCTTTCGTGCTGTCGGTGCAGCCCAAGCCTGGCCTGGCTATCGAACAGGTCGACCGGCTGGTCGAGGCGATGAAGGCGACCCCGGGTGTCGACATGGTCCAGGACACCGGCGCGTGGCGTCAGCGCCTCGACGCGCTCCTTGGCGTGGGAAGCCGGGCCGTGTCTCTGCTGGCTCTGCTACTCGGCGTTGCTGCGCTACTGGTGGTCGGCAACACCATTCGCGTGGACATCCAGAGCCGCAGCGCCGAGATCGGCGTGCTGTTGCTGATCGGTGCCAGCCGTCCTTTCGTCCGGCGGCCTTACCTGTATGCGGGGATCTGGCTCGGCCTGCTCGCCGGCATCCTCGCCGTGGGCCTGGCCGCGGTCCTCGAACTGGCCATGGCCGGCCCGGTGGGACGCCTTACCGCGGCCTATGACGGCAGCGTCAGTTTCGGTGGACTCCCCGCATGGCTGCTGCTTTCGGTACCCTTCGCCTCGGCGTTGCTCGGGTGGCTGGGCGCGCGGCTCGTCAGCGCGCGGCAGATTCGCCGCGCGGCGACGGTCTGAAGGGGAGACAGGGGTGGGATCTCACATCGGTTCGGGTGTCGCCGGCGCTGCGCCGCGAATCCTGTTGGTTGACGGCTCCAAAGTCGTTCGCCAGCTGATTTCGCGCGTGGTCGCGGCCGAAGTCCCGGGTGTCGAGATCATCGGCGTGGGCACCGGCGCCGAGGCGCAGTCCGAACTGCAGCGCGGCGTCTTCGATTTCGTCACGGTGGCTTTGCGCCTGCCTGACATGGACGGCCTGGATGTGGCCCGCTTCGTCCGCGAGTCCGCCCCACAGATCTACATGCCCATCGTCGTCGTCTCCGGCGATGTCGAGTCGCGCCTGCACCGGCGCGAACTGGGTGAGTACGTCACTGACTACTTCGACAAGTCGCTCGGCTTTGGCGCGCTCGCCGAATTCATCCGCGGCTATGTGCGACCCGAAGGCGGTGCCGAAGGCGAAGTGCTCTACGTGGAAGACAGTCGCGTGGTCGCACTGGCCACGCGCCGCATGATGGAAAAGTACGGACTCTCCGTCCGCCACGTGATTAGCGCCGAAGACGCCATTGATTACCTGCGCGACGCGAAGTCACGTGGGGAAGTAGGTGCCGATATCGTGCTGACCGACGTGAGCCTGAAGGGTGAGCTCACCGGCGGCGATCTTGTCGAGTGCATCCGCAACGAGTTCGGCTACGGCAAGGGCTTGCTGCCCACCCTGATCATGACGGGCGACGAGAATCCCGCGAACCAGGCTGCGCTGCTGCGCGCCGGTGCCAACGATCTCGTCGAAAAGCCTGTCGAGGAAAAGTTGCTGATCACCAAGCTGCTGTTCCAGTTGCGCGTCGCGCTCCACCTCCGGGAGAGGGCGGCGGGTTGAACGATCGCGTGCGACTTGAAGCGTCCTGGAAACAGCGGATCGGCGACTACTTCGATCGGCCGGACATGCTGGCGCTGTCCCATTTCCTGCGCGAGGAAAAGGCGCGCGGCAAGGACATCTATCCGCCCGGCCCGGACATCTTCAACGCCTTCGAGCACACGCCCTTCGACAAGGTGCGCGTAGTCATCCTCGGTCAGGATCCATACCACGGTCCCGGCCAGGCCCACGGCCTGAGTTTCTCTGTGCGACCGGGCGTACGCGTGCCGCCGTCGCTACAGAACATGTTCAAGGAGATCGAGGGAAGCCTCGGTATTCCTCGTCCCGATCATGGGTGCCTGACGCCCTGGGCCGATCGCGGAGTGCTTCTGCTCAACGCTGCGCTCACTGTCGAAGCGGGGCAGGCCGCCTCGCATCAGGGCAAGGGCTGGGAAGGTTTCACCGATGCTGCGATCGACGCGCTGAATCGCGAGCGCGAGGGCCTGGTATTCCTGCTGTGGGGCAGTCACGCCCAGAAGAAGGGGCAGCTGATTGACGGCAAGCGCCACCTGATCCTGCGCAGCGTGCATCCCTCGCCACTTTCCGCACACCGCGGCTTCCTCGGCTGTGGCCACTTCGCCAAGGCGAATGCCTATCTCGAATCACGCGGTGAGGCACCGATCGACTGGTCGTTACCGCCGCGCTCCGAGTTCTGAAGAAGACAGCATCCAGGAAAAAGCATCCTCCAGAAGTGACAAAGCCCGCGAGCCGAAGCTCGCGGGCCAGTTTAGGATCCGAGGCGCTTGTCATCGCGCATTCGGCCTGCCGCGGCTGCCACCCGAAGGTCTCACCGAGGTCTTGAGATCGGCTATTGCCGACGGACAAACGGAAGTTAATTGTTGGGCGCCCAACAAGCAACGCGGCCGGTGCAGAAACTCCTGCTTTTCAGAAAAGTTCGAAGATGTAGGCGATAGCGCGACGGATACTGTCCATCGTCACTGTGTCCACCCGATCCTGTCCAAACCTGCGGTGCCCGCCGCGGCGCGCTGAAGCGGCGAGGCTCAGGCGTTCGAGGCTCACCACGGTGAGCATGTCGCACTTCGCCTATCGACAGATAACGACGGTGCCTGGATCGGGTGGAAAGGCGAGAGCCATTGGCCTACGGTAGGCCGCACACCTCCCCTTTAAAGCCAGCCTCCAACCCCAATAACTGTAGGCACGACGGCTACATAGCCTCGTCGACGCCTCTGTCGCCGCGTTTTCCGCGGCCGGGGAACCGTCTGCCTCCTGAATCTCCCGGGGCCCCCTCTGGACATCCCGGGGGTATTTCTGTACCATTGCGTACAGTTAACCGATATGAACTTCGGCATGGCTTAGCACTCTCACTTCGGGACTGCTAATCTGCACATCAGTTTTCAGGAGGTTCCACACATGTCTCAGGTCCTCGCCACCCGTAACTACGGGCTCCCGAGCGTCGTTGGCAGTCTGGATTCCTACATCTCGGCGGTCCATCGCATCCCGGTGCTCAGCCTTGACGAGGAGCAGTCGCTAGCGCGCCGCTTCCGTGACGACGCCGATCTCGACGCCGCCAAGCAGCTCGTTATGTCCCACCTGCGTTTCGTGGTCCATGTGGCCCGTGGCTACAACGGCTATGGCCTGCAGCTCTCGGACCTCATCCAGGAAGGCAACATCGGCCTGATGAAGGCCGTGAAGCGCTTCGACCCGGACCAGGGCGTTCGTCTGGTCAGTTTCGCGGTGCACTGGATCCGTGCCGAAATGCACGAGTTCATCCTGCGCAACTGGCGCATCGTGAAGGTCGCGACCACCAAGGCGCAGCGCAAGCTGTTCTTCAACCTGCGCAAGAGCAAGAAGCGCCTGGGTTGGATGAACGCCGAGGAAGTCCGCGTGGTCGCCCAGGACCTGGGCGTCCCCGAAGCGACGGTTCGCGAGATGGAATCGCGCCTGTCCGGCCGTGACGTTGGCTTCGAGGCTCCGGCCGACGCCGATGACGACGACAAGCCGGCACCGGCTGCGTTCCTCGTCGACGAAGGTGCGGATCCCTACGACAACCTCGCCGAGGAAGACGCGAGCAACAACCAGATGGGGGCGCTGTCCTCGGCGCTCGGTAACCTGGACGCACGCTCGCGTGACATCATCCAGCGCCGCTGGCTGGCTGAAGACAACAAGGCCACGCTGCAGGATCTTGCCGATGAATACGGTGTTTCCGCCGAACGCATCCGTCAGATCGAAGCGAACGCCATGAAGAAGATGCGCGTCGCCATCGCCGCCTGAGTGGGGCGTTGGGCGTAAGATCCGGAACGGCCCCTTGGTGGGGCCGTTTTCCGTTGTTCCCCCTACGGAGTGCAAAGGATGCCCAGGGCACTGGTCATCGAAGATGATGAAGTCACCGCCCGCGACATCGTCGCGGAGCTGGGCGCGCACGGCCTCACGGCCGAGTGGGTGGCCAACGGGCGCGACGGTCTTGCCCGTGCGCTCGAAGACGGCTTCGACATCATCACCCTCGACCGTATGCTCCCGGGCATGGACGGTATCGACGTGGTGCTCGCCCTGCGCAAGCGCTCGGTGGACACGCCCGTGCTGATGATCAGCGCCTTGTCCGATGTAGACGAACGCGTTCGGGGCCTGCGCGCCGGTGGCGATGATTACCTGACCAAACCGTTCTCGCCGGACGAACTGGCCGCGCGCGCGGAAGTGCTGCTGCGCCGTCGGCAACCCAACGCCAACAGCAACCGGCTGCGCGTTTCCGACCTCGAGCTCGACCTGGTTCGTCACAACGCACTGCGCAACGGGCAGCCGCTGACCCTGTTGCCTACCGAATTCCGACTGCTCGAGTTCCTGATGCGTAACGCCGGTCAGGTGGTGACCCGTCAGATGATCTTCGAGCATGTATGGGGTTTTCATTTCGATCCGGGGACCAACGTGATCGACGTCCATATCGGCCGCCTCCGTCGAAAGATCGACGGCGCCGGCCAGGTGCCGCTCATCCGTACGGTGCGCGGCTCGGGGTATGTCATTGCGCCCGCTGATTGACGCCTGGCGTTCCGCCACGTCGCGCCTGATTCTCATCTACGGCGCGCTTTTCGCCATCTGGTGCGTGGTGCTGCTGGGCGTCGTCCAGTGGGAGTCCTCGCGGTACCTGTCCAACGTCGTCGACGGCATGCTCGCAGCGCGTATCCATTACCTCGAAGCTACGGATCCTCGCCGGCTTCCCGCCACGGTGGAAGCGGCCAGCCAGATCGATGTGCAGGGCTTCATGTGGGTCGGCCTGTTCGACCCGCAGGGTAAACGTATCGCCGGCAACATCGAGAGCGTGCCCCAGGACCTCACCGAGGACGGCACGGTCCGCACGATACGTGCGAGCCTTGCCGATCCGGCGCGCAATACGCCAACCCGTGCGCGCGGCGTCACACGCCTGCTGCCCAATGGCGACCGGTTGGTCGTAGCCAAGGAAAGCGCGACGATCGACGGCGTGGGTGCGATCATTCGTCGTGGCCTGCTCTGGGGGCTTTCGTTGACCCTCATTCCCGGCGTGCTTGGCGGCATCCTCATCGCGCGTGGCCCTGCGCGCCGCATTCGCGCGATCCAGCGGGCGATGGAACCCATCCGTGAGGGCGACCTCAGCGTGCGCCTGCCCGTAACGCGCGGCGGCGACGAGGTTGATCTGCTGGCTTCCACCGTGAACACGACGTTGGGTGAGATCGAGCGCCTGTTGGGCGAAGTGAAGGGCGTAACCGACAACATCGCTCACGACCTCCGCACACCGCTGACGCGCATGCGTACGCGGCTGTACCGCCTGCAACAGCAGTTCGACGGCAAGCCTGAAGGCGACCAGCTGGACGCGTGCGTCGCAGAGATCGACACGGTGTTGTCGCGTTTCCGTGCCTTGCTGCGAGTGTCCGAGCTGGAAGACCGCCAGCGCAGCGCCTGCTTCGAAACCCTTGATCTCGGCGACGTGCTACGCAACGTGCATGAGTTCTATGTGCCACTGGCCGAAGATCGTGGCCAGGTGTTCGAGCTTGAAGTCGGCCGGCTACCCCCACTGCGCGGCGATCCGCAGCTGATGTTCGAGGCCTTCGCCAACCTCGTCGGCAATGCCATCAAGTTCACCCCGGACGGTGGTGCCGTGCGCCTGGTGGCACGCACCGATCCAACGGGCGACGCGCGCATCGATATCGCCGATACGGGGCCGGGCATTCCGCCAAACGAGCGCGAGGCCGTGTTCCGCCGGTTCTATCGAAGCGATGAGACGCGCGCAAAACCCGGCTGCGGCCTGGGTCTGGCGATCGTCAGTGCCATCGTGCGCCTGCACGGGTTCTCGCTCTCGGTCGGTGGTACCGAGAAGGGCGCCGTGTTCTCCGTGGTGTGTCCGGCCACCTAAATAAATCTTAACTACGCCGCAGGAAGGTACGGGCGCAGAATTCGCCGCGACGCAACATCGCGCTCGGAATCCGTCCCTTATGATTGGCATCGTCCGGATCGCTCTTTCGCGACCGTATACCTTTGTCGTTCTCGCTCTGCTGATCCTCATCGTGGGGCCGCTTGCCGCCCTGCGTACGCCGACCGACATTTTTCCCGACATCAAGATCCCCGTGATCGCGGTGGTGTGGCAGTACAACGGCCTGCCGCCCGACCAGATGGCGGGTCGCGTGTCCTCGCCGTTCGAGCGCGTGCTCACCACCACAGTGAACGACGTGGAGCACATCGAAGCCAGTTCGATCAACGGCTTCGGCATCATCAAGATCTTCTTCCAGCCCACCGTCGACATCCGTACGGCCAACGCACAGGTGACGGCCGTGGCGCAGACGCTGTTGCGCCAGCTGCCCGCGGGTACCACGCCGCCGTTGATCCTCAACTACAACGCGTCGACGGTGCCAATCATCCAGCTGGCGCTGTCGGGTGAAGGGCTGACCGAGCAGAACCTCGGCGACCTGGGCCTCAACATCATTCGTCCGCAGCTCACCTCGGTAGCCGGTGCGGCGATTCCGTTCCCCTTCGGCGGCAAGACGCGCCAGGTACAAATCGATCTCGATCCGCCGGCGCTGCAGGCGCGTGGATTGTCGGCGCAGGATGTGGCCAACGCACTGGCGGCCCAGAACCTGATCACGCCGATCGGAACGCAGAAGATCGGCCAGTACGAGTACACGCTGCAGCTCAACAATTCGCCGTCCGACATCGACCAGCTAGGCAACTTGCCAATCAAGAGCGTCAACGGCGCGACCGTGTTCATTCGCGACGTGGCCCATGTGCGCGACGGCGCGCCACCGCAGACCAATATCGTGCACGTCAACGGCAATCGTTCGGTGCTGATGACGGTGCTGAAGAACGGCTCCGCATCCACGCTGGCGATCATCGCCGGCGTCAAGGAGCGCGTGGCGGCGATGAAGGACGGGCTGCCGCCCAACCTGAAGATCGCGCCTATCGGCGACCAGTCGCTCTTCGTAAGTGCAGCGATCGAAGGCGTGGCGCGCGAAGGCATCATCGCCGCGGCGCTCACCAGCCTGATGATCCTGTTGTTCCTCGGTAGCTGGCGCTCGACCGTGATCATCGCTACCTCGATCCCGTTGGCGATCCTCGGTTCGATCGCCGCGCTGTCGGCGTTCGGCGAGACGATGAACATCATGACCCTCGGCGGCCTGGCGCTCGCCGTTGGCATCCTCGTCGATGACGCGACGGTGACCATCGAGAACATCAACTGGCATCTCGAACAGGGTAAGGACGTCGAAACGGCGATCCTCGACGGCGCGGCGCAGATTGTCACGCCGGCCTTCGTCTCACTGCTGTGTATCTGCATCGTGTTCGTGCCGATGTTCTTCCTCAACGGCGTGGCCCGCTTCCTCTTCGTGCCGATGGCCGAGGCGGTGATGTTCGCCATGATCGCGTCGTTCATCCTCTCGCGCACCCTGGTGCCGACGATGGCGAAGTACCTGCTTCATCCGCATTCGCACGACGACCCCCACGGCGAAGGCAAGAAGCCGTCGCGTAACCCACTGGTCCGTTTCCAGCGTGGGTTCGAAGCACGCTTCGAGAAGCTTCGTGCCAGCTACCACGGCCTGCTCGAACTGGCGTTGCATCACCGCAAGGTGTTCACGATTGGCTTCATGGCCTTCGTGGTCCTTTCGTTCGCGCTGGTGCCGATGCTGGGCCGGAACTTCTTCCCGTCCGTCGACTCTGGCCAGATCCTGATGCACGTTCGTGCGCCGGTCGGCACGCGCGTGGAGGAAAGCGCACGCATCTTTGCCGAAGTGACCGATTCGGTGCGTCGGATCATCCCTAAGGAAGAGCTCGGTACCGTGGTCGACAACATGGGCCTTTCGTCATCGGGTATCAACAATACGTATAACAACACGGGCACCATCGGTTCGCAGGATGGCGATATCCAGATCGCGTTGAACGAAGGCCACGCGCCGACGGCCGACTACGTGCGCGAATTGCGTGAAAAGCTGCCGCGTGAATTCCCGGGCACCACGTTCTCCTTCCCGCCGGCCGACATCATCAGCCAGATCCTCAACTTCGGTTCGCCCGCGCCCATCGACCTTCAGGTGCGTGGTCCGAACCTTGCGGGTAACTTCGCCTATGCGGATCGTCTGCTTCGCGAAATCCGTCGCGTGCCGGGCGTAGCCGACGCGCGTATCCAGCAATCGCAGGCGAGCCCAGGCTTCAATATCGACGTGGATCGCAGTCGCGCGCAGGAAGTGGGCATCAACGAACGTGATGTAACCAGCAGCCTGGGCGTGAACCTTGCGGGTTCGAGCCAGATCGCACCGACCTTCTGGCTTAATCCGCAGAACGGCGTGTCGTATCCCATCGTGATGCAGACCCCGCAGTACAGTCTCGATACCTTGCCCGATCTCGAAAACGTGCCGATCAGTGCGAGCACGGGACAGGCGGGATCGCAGGTCCTGGGCGGTATAGCGCATGTGTCACGCACCGCGACGAACGCTGTGGTAAGCCAGTACAACATCCAGTCCATGGTCGAGATTTACGCGACCACGCAGGACCGCGACCTCGGCGCCGTCGCTGCCGACATCCAGAAGATCCTTGACGCAAACAAGAAGTTCCTGCCGAAGGCGTCCACTACCGCACTCCTGGGTCAGGTGCAGACGATGAACAATGCCTTCTCGGGCCTGATCCTCGGCCTCCTCGGCGCCATCGTGCTGATCTATCTGCTGATCGTGGTGAACTTCCAGTCGTGGAGCGATCCGTTCGTGATCGTGACGGCGCTGCCGGCCGCTATCGCCGGGATCATCTGGATGCTGTTCGCCACGCACACCACCTTGTCCGTACCGGCGCTCACCGGCGCGATCATGTGCATGGGCGTAGCGACAGCCAACTCGATCCTGGTAGTGAGCTTCTGTCGCGAGCGCCTTGCGGAACTCGGCGACGCGACGGCCGCGGCATTGGAGGGCGGCTTCGTCCGCTTCCGTCCGGTCCTCATGACTGCGCTGGCGATGATCATCGGCATGGCGCCGATGGCCCTCGGCCTGGGCGAAGGCGGCGAGCAGAACGCGCCGCTCGGCCGCGCCGTCATCGGTGGCCTGATCTTTGCCACCACGGCCACGCTGTTCTTCGTTCCCATCGTTTTCAGCATGATCCACGCCCGTCGTGATCACCCGTCCCACAGCCCGGCAAATCCCGGGGAGCCTGTCCATGTCGCCTGAAACCTTGCACACTCCGCCGCCGCGCCGACTCCGTCTGGCCGGCATCATCGCCGGCATCGTGATCCTCGCCATCGTCGTGGCCGGTGTCGCCACCCGTGCGAATGACTCGCGCAAACTGCGCGAATGGACCGACGACCAGGCCACGCCGACCGTCAACGTGGTCTCGCCGCAAGGTGGCCAGGGCGGTGGTGACCTCAACCTCCCGGGTCGGCTGCAGGCCTATGCCCGCGCGCCGATCTTTGCGCGGACCAGCGGCTACCTGAAGTACTGGAAGGCCGACATCGGCCAGAAGGTAAAGGCCGGCGACATCCTCGGTGAGATCGAGACGCCCGACCTTGACCAGCAACTGCTCCAGGCCAAGGCAGATCTCGCCAGCGCACGCGCCAACGAAGCGCTGGCAAAGACTACGGCCAAGCGCTGGCAGGACATGCGCGACTCTGACTCGGTCTCCAAGCAGGAAGTCGACGAGAAGACCGGCGATTACGACGCCAAGCACGCCCTCGCCGCCGCGGCGCAGGCAAACCTTGAGCGCATCCAGGCGCTCAAGGGTTATGCCAAGCTCACCGCGCCGTTCGACGGCACCGTGACCGCACGCGAGACCGACGTTGGCGCCCTGATCAACGCCGGTGGCGGCGGACAGGAACTCTTCGTGGTATCGGACACGCGCAAGCTGCGCATGTATGTGAACGTGCCGCAGAACTATGCGCCGGCGATCAAGCCGGGTGAAGCGGTGAAGCTCACGGTGCCCGAGTACCCGGGTCAGACGTTCATCGGCAATATCGAGACCTCATCCGCTGCGATCAATGCGGCCTCCGGTACCACGCTTGTGCAGGTCGCGGTCGACAACAAGGACGGCAAGCTGCTTCCTGGCAGCTACGCGAGCGTCACGTTCGGCCTTCCGGCGAACGCCGCACTGTTCAGCGTGCCTGCCAGCGCCCTTGTGTACGACGACCGAGGCCTGCGCGTCGCCGTCGTCGATGCGCAAAACAAGGTGAAGTTCAAGGACGTGACGATCACCCGGGACTTCGGCAGGACGATCCAGCTGGGCGCGGGCATCGCCGCCAGCGACCGCCTGATCGAAAGCCCGCCCGACGGCCTTGCCGACGGTGACACCGTGCGCATCAATGCGCCGAAGAAGAAGGCGGAAGATGACCATGCTCCGAAGGCCTGATTCCGCGAGCAGCGTCCGCTTGTACCGGGTCGGCGCGCTTGCCGCTCTGGTTTCACTGGGCATGTCGGCTTGTTCGCTGGCGCCGACCTACAAGGCGCCCGACGTGCCGGTCGCCGACCAGTACGCCAATGCGAATTCGCCGTGGACTGAAGCGAAGCCGGCCGATCATCTCGATCGCGATGCCTGGTGGAAGCTCTATGGCGACCCGCGCCTGGACGACCTGCAGACGAAGCTGATCGCGAATAACGCCAGCCTGGCCGCCGCACTCGCTCACTACGAGCAGTCCGAAGCCTTTACCCGACAGGTGCGTTCGTCGCTCTTTCCGACCATCGGGCTGAATGCGAACGGTCAGCGCGATCGTGAATCGGATACGCGTCCGCTGCGTGGCGCCACGTCGCCGGCGACCTACAGCTCGTACACGATCGGCGCGCAGGCGGATTACGAAGTGGACCTTTGGGGCCGCGTGCGCGACAGCGTCGCCGCCGGTACGGATGAACAGGCCGCTGCCGCGGGTGATCTTGCTTCGGCACGCCTTAGCCTGCAGGCCCAACTGGCCGACAATTATCTCCAGCTCAACGGTCTCGATCGCCAGGTGAAGGTGCTCAACGAGACCATCGTTGCATTCAGCCGTGCGCTCGAGCTCACGCAGTCGCGTCACGAAGGCGGTATTTCATCCGGACTCGACGTGGCGCGCGCGCAGACGCAGTTGTCCAATGCGCGCTCGCAGCTCACCCAGGCGCAGGCGCAGCGTGCCTTGATCCAGCATGCTATTGCCGTGCTCGTCGGTGATTCCGCTTCCAGCTTCAACCTTGCGACGAACGACGCTCAGGTAAAGGTGCCAACGATTCCGCTCGACGTTCCGTCGGTCATCCTCCAGCGCCGCCCGGACGTGGCTGCCGCCGAACGTCGCACCGCCGAAGCAAACGCGCGCGTGGGCGTGGCGCGTGCAGCGTACTTTCCACAGCTCACGCTGGACGCCCAGGGCGGCTGGCAAAGTGCCCAGTGGGGCAGCATCGCCACCGCGCCAAACCGCTTCTGGGCGATCGGTCCGAGCCTGTTGCTGACGGTGTTCGACGGCGGCCGTCGCAAGGCCGTGGTCGATGCCGCAAAGGCAGCGACGGACGAGGCTGGTGCGAAGTATCGCGACGTCGTGCTCAACGCCTTCGCGCAGGTGGAGGACAACCTCGTCCTGCTGCGCGATCTCGGCACGGCGCTCACGGATCAACGCGCCGCGGCAGACGCGGCCCAGCGCTCGGTCGACCTGTCGATGAACCGCTATCGCAACGGCGCCGTCGGCTACCTCGACGTGGTGCAGGCACAGACGGCAGCCCTCGATGCCCGCCGTAGCGTGATCGACCTCGAAACCCGTCAACTGCGCGCCAGCGTTCAGCTGATCCGCGCCCTGGGTGGCGGCTGGTCCGCGCCGGCCTGAGCGCTGGAATCGCCGCTGAAGCGGCTCCCACACAAGGCAGACATGTGGGAGCCGCTTCAGCGGCGAAAAGCCAACGGAATTAAGGCCTGTGGGAGCCGCTTCAGCGGCGAAAAGCCAACGGAGCGGAGATGCCGCAACGTCCATCGCCGATGAATCGGCTCCCACACAACGCGTCTCACACAAAGCACCCCACACAAGGCCGCCAGGGTCGCCGTACACTCGGCACCATGCATGCCATCCTCGAACGCCAGAAGCTCGCCCAGCTGACCGATGGCTCGCCGTCGGCATCCGTCCGCATCGACCGGCTCGACCGGGCGATCGGACTCCTTGTCGACCACGCGAGTGAGATCGCCGAGGCACTGCGCGAAGACTTCGGTCACCGCTCCGTGCAGGGTTCGCTGATCACCGACGTCGCTGGCTCCATCGAGCCGCTCAAGCATGCGAAGAAGCACGTGCGCCGCTGGATGCGTCGGGACCCACGCAAGGTATCGCCGGCGGCGCTCGCCCTGCTCGGTGCCCGCGCCTGGGTCGACTACCAACCCAAGGGCGTCGTCGGCCTGATTTCGCCTTGGAACTTCCCGTTCAACCTCACCTTCTCGCCGCTCGCTGGCATCCTCGCCGCGGGCAATCGCGCGATGATCAAGCCGTCGGAGTTCACGCCACGATCCTCGGCGCTCATGCAGCAGATGATCGCCAAGGCCTTCGACGACACCGAGCTCACCGTCATCAATGGCGGTAGCGATGTCGGCGAGCAGTTCTCCGCGCTTCCGTTCGACCACCTGATCTTTACCGGAGCCACATCGGTCGCCAGGCACGTCATGCGAGCCGCCGCCGAACACCTGGTGCCCGTCACGCTGGAACTCGGCGGCAAATCGCCGTCAATCGTCGGTCGCGATGCCGACCTCGATCTCGCCGCCAGGCGATTGATGTTCGGCAAGACGCTCAACGCGGGGCAGGTATGTGTCGCTCCCGACTATGTACTGGTCCCGAGGGATCGCGTGGACGCCCTCGTCGATGCACTTCAGCGAGCCGTGGCAGGCATGTTCCCGACGCTGCGCGACAACCCCGACTACACGTCGATCGTCAATCAGCGTCACCACGAACGCCTGCTCGGCTATCTCGACGATGCGAGGGCAAAGGGTGCGACGCTGCGTGGGCTCGGCAGCGTCGAGGAGACATTCGACGACCGTCGTATCGCGCCGACCGCCGTACTCGGCGTCGACGAGACGATGGATGTGATGCACGAAGAGATCTTCGGGCCGATTCTTCCGGTGATTCCCTATGACGACATTGATGCCGCCATCGCGCAGATCAACGCGCGTGCGCGACCGCTGAGCCTGTATTACTTCGGCAACGATCGCGTCGAACAGGAACGCGTCCTGGCCCGCACGGTAGTCGGCGGCGTGACCATCAACGACACGATCCTGCACCTGACCATGGATGAGCTGCCTTTCGGCGGCATCGGTCCGTCGGGGATGGGCGCGTATCACGGCGTCGACGGTTTCCGTACCTTCAGCCATGCGCGCTCGGTGTATCGGCAGGCGCGCTTCGATATCTCTGCGATGCTGCGGCCGCCCTATGGAAAGACGGTCGACCGCCTGCTGGGCTTCAAGATTCGCCGATAAGAGGTCATGTGGGAGCAGCTTCAGCGGCGACATCCAGGTGACCTCGGCCCATCGCCGGCCTAGCCGGCTCCCACACGAAGCTCGGCAAAAAAGAAGGGGCCGTTAGGCCCCTTCTGGTGACACCTTGTAGCGCGACTTACAGCTTCGCGCCCAGCAGCTCTTCCAGCTTGCGCTGGTCGGCCGCGAACTTGCGGATGCCTTCGCCGAGCTTGTCGGTGGCCATCGCGTTTTCGTTATGGCCCCAGCGGAACTTGGCTTCGTCGAGCTTGGCCGGCTTGGCTTCCTTCGCACCGGTGTCCTTCAGGGCAACCGGCAGGTCGCTGGTGTTCTCGTCCAGTTCCTTCAGCAGGTCCGGGGCGATCGTCAGGCGGTCGCAGCCGGCAAGGGCCTGGATCTGGCCGATGTTGCGGAAGCTGGCACCCATGACGACGGTTTCGAAGCCGTGCAGCTTGTACCAGTCGTAGATGCGACGGACCGACTGCACGCCCGGGTCTTCAGCCGGCGCGTAGGTTTTCTTGTCGGTGTTGGCGACATACCAGTCGTAGATGCGGCCGACGAACGGCGAGATGAGGAACACGCCGGCTTCGGCGCAGGCCACGGCCTGTTCGAAGCTGAAAAGCAGGGTGAGGTTGCAGTTGATGCCGTCCTTCTGCAGCTTTTCCGCGGCGCGGATGCCTTCCCACGTGGAGGCGAGCTTGATCAGGATGCGATCTTTCTTAATGCCGAGCTCGTCGTAGAAGCCGATCAGGCGCTTGGCCTTGTCGATCGAGGCATTCGTGTCGAACGAGAGGCGCGCATCCACTTCGGTGGAGACCTTGCCTGGCACGATCTTCAGGATCTCGCGGCCGACCAGCACGGCGAGACGGTCGCTGGCATCGACCAGCTGCTGCTCACGGTTGTTGCTCTGGCCCTTGGCCCACTGCACGGCCTCGTCGATGTAGCCCGAATAGGTCGGGATACCGGCCGCCTTCAGCAGCAGCGACGGGTTGGTGGTCGCGTCCTCCGGCTTGTACTTGGCAATGGCCGAGATGTCGCCGGTATCGGCTACGACGGTGGTGATCTTGCGCAGTTGTTCGAGCTGAGTGGTCACGTTGGGGTTTCCGTTACCTGGGAGACCCCTATTGTCGCGCCGATTGCTGTCGGCGTGTAGGCATCCATAGGTTTCGGTTCAGCAACGCAGCGTTCTTTCAATAAAGATCGATGGGATCGACGTCGAGCGACCAGCGCACTTTGCGTGCCTCGGGCAGGCCGACCAGCGCGTGCTGCCAGGGCCGCAGGAACGCGTGCAGGCGCGCGCGTGAGCCGGCCTCGACCAGTAGCTGGCCCCGATGTCGGCCGGCGCGCAGCGGCATCGGTGCGGGCATGGGCCCGGCAATGCGCAGATCGCCCGGCGGCCCGATGGCAACATGGGCCTGGGCCAGGAAGGCGTCGACCTCGGCGCGGCCCAGGGCGTCGGCGCGAAGCAGCACCTGGTGGGCGAAGGGCGGCAGGTCGAGCAGCCGGCGTTCCTCGAGCAGTTCGGTCGCCACGGCGGCATAGCCGCCACGCAGCAACGAATGCAGCATGGGGTGATCCGGATGATGCGTCTGCAGGAGCACGCTGCCCGGCTTGCTCGCGCGCCCGGCACGTCCCGCCACCTGGACCACGAGTTGGGCGAGGCGCTCGCTGGCGCGAAAGTCCACGCTATGCAGACCTTCGTCGACACCCACGATGGCCACCAGGGTGAGGTTGGGCAGGTCGTGACCCTTGGCCAGCATCTGCGTGCCGACAAGGATGGCTGGCTTGTCCTCGCGCAGGCCATCGAGGATCTCGCCGAAGGCGTCGCGGCGGCGGGTAGTCTCGCGATCGATACGAACCACGGGCACGTTGGGGAAGCGCTCGGTAAGCGCCTCCTCCAGGCGCTCGGTACCCTGGCCCTGCGGACTGATGTTGGCCGATGCGCAGGACGGGCAGGTGGTGGGCACCGCCATGCTGTTATCGCAGTGATGACAGATCAGCCGACGGCGACCGGCGTGCAAGGTCATCGGCCGGTCGCAGCGGGGACAATCCGCATGCCAGCCGCAGTCATAGCACAGCAGCACCGGCGCATAGCCACGGCGGTTGCGGAACACCAGCGCCTGTTCGCCGCGCCCGACACAGGCGGCCACGGCGTTCATGAGGGTCGGCGACATGCCGTGGTCGAGGCGCTGTGCCCGCATGTCGACGATCTGCACGCGAGTGGACTGCGTGGCGCCGGGCCGGCCGCGGAGCACCAGCCGCTGGTAGCGCCCGGCCTCCACATTGCCCAACGTCTCCAGCGACGGTGTGGCGGAGCCCAGCACCACCGGCACGCCATGGGCGCGGGCGCGAACGAGGGCCAGGTCGCGAGCGTGGTAGCGAAAGCCTTCCTGCTGCTTATAGGAAGCGTCGTGTTCCTCGTCGACGATGATCAGGCCGGCATGCGGCAGCGGCGTGAAAACCGCTGAGCGCGTGCCGAGCACGACCTTGGCGCTGCCGTTTCGCGCCCGGAGCCAGGCGCGCGCGCGGTCACCTTCGGCAAGATTGGAGTGCAGCACCTCGATCGTGACGCCGAGCCGCTCACGCAGGCGGCGCACCGTCTGTGGGGCCAGGCCGATCTCCGGCACCAGCAGCAGGGTCTGCTTGCCATCAGCCAGCGCCCGCTCGATCAGGGCGAGGTAGACCTCGGTCTTGCCACTGCCGGTGACGCCGTCCAGCACGTAGGGCTGAAAGCGGCCGAACCCTTCGCCCATCGCGGCGACCGCGGCTGCCTGTTCCTCGCTGAGTGCCGGACCGGGCGCGGGGCTGGCGGGCAGGGACGTCTCTTCCAGTTCCATTTTTTCGACCAGGCCCGCGTCGACCAGGCGGCGTGCCGCCGCGCGCCACTCCGGCAGGGCGAAGCCGAGTTCGTCGGCGGCACGTGGGCCGTCGACGAGTGCCTCGAGCAAGGCCGCCGAGCCGCCCTTGCGGCTGCGGGCATCGCGTGCGCTGCGGCCCTGGGTGGTCAGCGCCCAGACCTCCCGGCCGGTCGCTGGCAAGGACCGCGGCTCACGCAATGCCAGGGGCAGGGCGTTGGCGAACGCCTCGCCGGGCGCGCCGGCCCAGTAGTCCGCCGCCCAGGCCAGGGTGGCCAGGAGTTCGGCATCGAGCAGGGGCGCGTCGTCGAGGACCTCGCTCACCCGCTTGAGGCGTTTCACACCCACGGCCGCCTCGGCCGCCGGATCGATCACCACACCGACCATCTCGCCCCGACCGAACGGCACACGTACGCGCGATCCCGCCTGCGCGACCCCTGCCTCGGGAGGCAGGTAATCGAACAGGGTCAGGAGGGGTACCGGTAAGGCGACACGAAAGACGGCGGTCATGCGACCCCTAGTTTAACGGCCTATGCCGATTCTGCTGGTCAATGATTGACCAGTGCGCCATAGGCTTGGGCTGATATGAGATCCCTCAAAAGAGGAATTCGAGGTAAGTGCCCGCGCCAAAGGGGGTTTCCATGTTATCCACAAGTCCTGTGGATAAGTCTGTGGATGAGCTCCGGATGGGGGGCATCCAAGGCGCATGGTTGGGCCCTTCGGCTTAGCTTGGGTAGATTTTAACCAGACTGAAATATAGCTTTTAATCAATGACTTAAAAATGCGACGCCAGCGTCGTTCATCTGGCGTCTATAAATCCTTGACAAAAGCGAAGGGGTCTTCGGGCCTGTGCACAACCGGCTGTCCGGTAGGAATAAATCTTAGTGGGTCATGCCCACAACGGCGGCTATCACGATGGCGATCAGAAGCAGCCAGAAATAGACGCTGCCTATCAACCAGTACTTCAGGATAGTCATCGGCCATCCCTGACGGTAGACGCGCTTCTGCATCAACAGCAGGTAGACCGGTAGCCATATCCACATGGCGAACTGCACGAGACCGATAGCGATTCCCGCCAGGGGGACATGGGGGTCGATGGCCTCCCGGGCGAAGCTCAGCAGCATCAGGCCGAGCAACGAGATGAAGATGAAGGCGTGGCTGTGCAGGCTGACGATGAGGTGCTCCATGTACAGCCGCCGGCGGAACACATAGAACAGCTTCAGTACCAGTGCGAAGACCGGGATCATGAAGAACATGGTCTGCGGCAGTACGGAGAAGAAGCCGTCGAGGATGCGATGGAGAGCTTCTTCCTTCCCCGGCCCCCTGTTCAGGATGGGGATGAGATTGGCCCGGAAGTGCCCGAACGCGATGTTGAGCCGGTGGTTCAGCGCGTCCGGAAACCAGGCGACGTCGATGTTGGGCTTGCTGCCGAACCATTTATCCATCTTGGCTTCGCCCCGGCTCGCAGCGTTCGCCGGAGCGGTTTCGTCCGCCTGCGCCGGGATCGGTGTCGCCTGAAGCTGCACCAGACGTGCGTTCGCCGCTTCGCGGATCAGGCCCGCCGCGGCGCCCAGGCCGGCCTTTGCGGCGCCCGGTAGCGAGGGGTCATTGCGTGCGGTACGTACCTCGTGGATCTGGTCGTCGTAGAGCGTGTGGACCTCTTCGGCCGTCTTCGCGCTGGCGAAGGCATCGACCGAATCGCGCGGCGCCGTGCCGTCGACGCCAGCGACCTTCACGTCGCCAACGGCCAGGTGCATGAAGAAGAAGGCGAGCAGGCAGAACACGAACATCAGGCGGAAGGGCGCGATGTAGCGCACGCGCCGTCCGGAGAAGTATTCCAGGGTGAGGAAACCCGGTTTCGTGTAGAGCGGCGGCAGCGTATGCACGATGCGCTCGTCGAGATGGAAGAACAGGTCCCCCGCATCCTCGAGCATGTGCGACATCGGCTGAATCACGCTTTTCACGGACTGCCCGCAGTCGTGACAGAAGGCGCCCTGGAGTTCGGCGGTGCAGTTCGCGCACAGCAGAACGGGCGACGGCTTCAGTTCGTTCATCCTTACAACCCCGTGTTTTCCCCTCACCAATTCGGATGATGGCATGGGTATGGCTACAATGGGCGGCCCCTCCCTGCGTGTTTTCCCCATGTCCTTCGACCGTGCCCGCGCGCGTCGCGAGATCGGCGCCACCGTCCGGCTGGCCCTTCCGATGATTTTCGCGCAGCTCTCCGCCATGGCGCCCAACGTCGTCGACGCGGTGCTCGCCGGGCATCAGGGCGCGCACACGCAGGCCTCGGTGGTCACCGGTGTGAATATCTGGGTGCTCGCGCTTGTGGTCGGCCTCGGCACGATGATGTCGGTGCCGCCGACGGTTGCCCAGCTCGATGGCGCGGGCAGGCGCGGTGAGGTCGGTGCGATCTTCCACCAGGCGCTCTACATCGCCTGGATCCTCGGTGCGGTCCTCAGCTTCGCTGTCTGGCACGCCTCGCCGCTGATGGCGTTGTTTGGCGTCGTCGAGTCCATGCGCGCGGATGTGCAGGCCTTCCTGCATGCGATCTGCTTCGCGGCGCCGGCGCTTACCACCTATTTCGCCCTGCGCGGTCTCTCCGAAGGCCTGTCCATGCCGCGCCCGTCCATGTACTTCAGCTTTGGTGGCCTGCTCATCCTGGCGCCGCTGGGCTACGTGTTGATGTACGGCAAGCTCGGCTTCCCGGTCATGGGTGCGCGCGGCAGCGGCATCGCCACGGCGATCGTGCTGTGGCTGGAGACGATCGGCTTCGCCATCTACGTCTTCAACCACCGCAATTACCGCGACCTCAACCTGCGCCAGCGCATGGCAAAGCCGGACCTGAAGCAGATCGGCCAGCTGCTCAATATCGGCTTGCCGATGGCGGTCACCCTGCTGATGGAAGCGGGCATGTTCGTCGCCGTGGCCCTGATGATCGGCCGCCTTGGCGAAACGGTGACGGCGAGCCACCATGTGGCGCTCAACGTCGCGTCGGTCGCCTTCATGATTCCACTGGGTCTGTCCATGGCCATCACCGTGCGAGTGGGTAACGCCGCGGGCCGGCGCGACATCAAGGGTGTGCGCTATGCGGGCATGTCGGGTATCGCGTTGGTGCTGGTCACGCAGTTCATCTCCTCCGGGACCATGCTGCTCCTGCCCGGCCCGATCGCCAGCCTTTACACCAACGACCCGGCAGTGATTGCCATGGCTTCGCAGCTACTGATCCTGGCCGGGTTCTTCCAGTTTTCCGATGGTATCCAGGTCGCCTCCAATGGCGCCCTGCGTGGCCTGAAAGACACGCGCGTGCCGATGGGCATCACCATGTTTGCGTACTGGGGCGTCGGCGTCCCGGTGGGCTGGTGGCTAGCCTTCCCCCATGACATGGGCGCACGGGGCATGTGGATGGGCCTGATCGCCGGCTTGAGCATGGCGGCAATTCTCCTTTTCCTGCGGTTCTGGCGCAGCAGCGCCACCGGCCGCTGGCCGGAAGGCGCCGGATCGGGGCCCCTGCCAATCCACACGTGATGCCGTCGCGCCGACGCGCTACGCTCGACACAACCTTTGAGGAACCCGCTTAGATGCCGGACCGTCACGACGTCACGCCGCCGCCCCTGCCAGGTCGCCCGCAACCCATTCCGCCGCCCGCGCGTGGAGGAGGTTTTGGCCGTTTCCTGCGTAGCCTGGGCCGGGGAATTAATGTCACCCGGCTGGTCATCATCAACGTGATCTTCTTCGGGTTCATCGCGGTACTCCTGATCGCGCTCGTCGCTGGCGGCCACGGCAAGACGGTGGAAGACAAAACCGTGCTCGTGCTGAAGCCTGAAGGAGCCCTTGTCGAGCAGTACAGCGCCGACGCGTTCTCACGGGCCATCGCCCGGATGTCCGGCGACGGCGTAAAGCAGGTGCAGGTACGGGACCTCGTGCGTGCGATCGATGCCGCCGCGAAAGACAACCGGATCAGCCAGATCGTGCTGCGCACCGACAAGCTGCAGACGGGCGGATTTGCCGCGTTGCGCGAAGTGGGCGCGGCGCTCGACCGTTTCCGTGCCACCGGCAAGCCGGTACTCGCCTGGGGCGTCAGCCTGGAACAGGGCCAGTACTACCTTGCCGCCCACGCCGACAAGCTTTACGTCGACCCGCAGGGCGGCGTGATAGCTACGGGCCTGGCCAACTATCGCCTGTTCTACAAGGACCTCCTCGACAAGCTCGGTGTGGAGGTGCATCTGTTCCGTGTTGGCCAGTTCAAGAGCGCGGCCGAGCCGTTCATTCTCGATCACGCTTCGCCCGAATCGAAGGAAGCCGATGCCTATTGGCTCGGTGGACTGTGGTCCACCTGGATCGACGAAGTGGCGAAGATGCGCCACATCGCTCCGGCCACGCTGCGTGCGGACGTGGATAACCTTGCCGAACGCGTGCGCGATGCCAATGGCAGCCTCGCCGATCTGGCCGTACAGGAAAAACTCGCCGACGGCATCGCCACCGAACAGCAGTTCGTTCGCATGCTGCGCGAGAGCGGCGTGCCAGAGGGCAAAAAGGGCCAGGGCTTCCGTCAGGTCGACCTCGACAGTTACCTCGCCGACCGCGGACTCTCCACCGCCGATATTCTGCAGACTGGCCCGGGTGTGACCGTGGTAGTCGCGGAAGGCGAGATCACCGGTGGCAAGCAGGCACAGGGCAGCATCGGCGGTGATTCCACCGCGGCCCTGATCCGTACCGTGCGTGCCGACCGTCGCACCCGCGCACTGGTGTTGCGTGTCAACTCGCCGGGTGGAGAGGTCTACGCCGCCGAACAGATCCGCCGTGAAGTGGAGCTGACGCGCGCCGCAGGCATTCCGGTAATCGTCTCGATGGGCGATGTCGCCGCGAGCGGCGGTTACTGGATATCGATGAATGCCAATCGCATCTATGCGGAACCAAACACCATTACCGGTTCGATCGGCATCTTCGGCATGTTCTACACGGTGCCCGATACCCTGGCCAGGATCGGCGTGAAGAGCGACGGCGTCGCCACGAGTCCGCTCGCCGGCGCCTTTGACATCACGCGATCACTCGATCCAAAGGTGAGCATCCTCATCCAGAGCATCATCGACAAGGGCTACCGCGACTTCGTCGGTAATGTCGCCAAGGCACGCGGCAAGGATTTCGCCGCTATCGACGCGATCGCGCAGGGCCGCGTGTGGACGGGACAACAAGCGCTCGATCGCGGTCTGGTCGATAAGATCGGTAGCCTCGACGACGCTATCCGCGATGCCGCGCAGCAAGCGAATCTCGGTGAGGACTTCAAGGTACGTTACGCGGAGAAGCCGATGGGCGCTTTCGAGCGCTTCCTGACCAACGTCGGCGACAGCACGGAAACACACGTGGCGCTCTCATGGGGTCTGCGTTTGCCGAGCTGGGTGGCGGAGCTGCCGCGTCTTGCGCCGGAGTTCGCGCTGTTCCGCACGGCGGAGGCTGGCAAGCCGCACGTGTACGCTTACTGTTTCTGCTCGCCGCGCTAAGCGCATCGCCCGCGCTAAGAGCATCGCCGATGAATCGGCTCCTACACGAGGCCTGTTGCAGGAGCCGCTTCAGCGGCGAGACCTCGTGTGGGAGCCGCTTCAGCGGCGATGGGTACTGGCGGAAGCCTTTCGTAAACCCTCACTGCGTCTGCGCATCAACCGCCGCTCGCTGCGCCTTTGCCTGATCGTCCACGGTCTTCTGCACGTCCTGCGCTTTTTTCTTCTGTGCCTCCATGGAATCCCATGGCGTTGAAACACGGGCCTGCGGAGTCGGCGGTTCGTGCGGAGTCGGCGGCGCCGGTTTCGAGCAGGCGGCACAGACGATGATGAGCGCGAGCGGAAGGGCGGTGCGGGTCATGGCGATTCCTCGAAGGTCCCGCCGAGTCTCGCGCGCGTGGCCGGTCAGCGCAATCGCGCACCGTAGAAACCATTGTCCCGTTCCACTTCCATTCGCCAGCCAAACAGCTCCGAAAGGCGATCGTCGGCGAGCAGGCGCTCCTTGGGGCCCTGATCGAAAAGGCAGCCATCCCGCAGCATCACCACGTGCTCGACCTCCGGCACGATTTCCTCCACGTGATGGGTCACCAGCACGAGAGTGGTGCCTTCACGTGCCAGTTCGCTGAGCAGATCCAGGAAGCGTCGCCGCGTGCCGGGGTCGAGTCCCGCGCAAGGTTCGTCGAGAAGGAGGGCGCGGGGACGGTGTACCAGCGCTCTCGCGATCAGTACGCGCCGCGCTTCGCCGGTGGACAGTGTCGACACATCGCGTTCGGCCAGATGCGCAGCACCGACGCGGTCGAGCGCCTCCAGGGCACGGCGGCGCATGGTCTCGTCGACGACATGGTCCCGGCCTAGCGTCATCGAGGCGAAGAAGCCCGAAAGCACCGCATTCAAGACCTGCTCGTTGCTGCCTTCGAACTCGCGGCGCAGATCGGACGACACGACGCCGAGCAGGGACCGCAGCTCCGCCACGTTCCAGCGGTCGCGCCCGAAGATACGCACCACCGGCGAGCCGTCCTCATGAACGAGGGGATACAGCCGCCGTTCGATCAGCTTGACCAGGGTGGACTTTCCCGAGCCGTTCGGGCCGAGGATGGCTGTGTGCTGCCCCGGCGCGATCGAAAGGGAGAGTGCGTCGAGCAGCCTCCTGTCCTCGCGCAGCACCGTGGCGCGATCAATCCGGAGCAGGGCGTTGGGGTTGGTCATCGCTCCATCCTGTCGCAAGCGGCCGATACGCTCAACCCTTCGTCGGAGCGCTGGCACGCTGTACGATTCGACCACCGACGGAGACTACCCATGCATCCACGACTCAGCAGCTGGCGCCTCGACGGGCGCACCGCCCTCGTTACCGGGGCCAGCAAGGGCATCGGCTACGCCTGCGCGCGTGAGCTGGCAGTCCTCGGTGCCGATGTGCTGCTCGTGGCCCGCGATGAACTCCAGTTGGAGGAAGTCCGTGATGAGCTCGCTGAGGAATGCCCGGATGTCGAGATTCTGGCCATGGCGGCCGACCTTGCCGACGAGGAAGACCGCCTTGCCGTGTTCGACTGGGTGGCCGACCTCGAGGTGAACCTGTCGATCCTGGTGAACAACGTCGGTGGCAACACGCCTCGCGCCACGCTCGACTACGAGCCCGAGGAATACCGCCAGCTCTTCGAACTGAATGTCTTCTCAGCGTACGAGATGTGCCGTTCCGCCTATCCACACCTCGTGCAACATGCCAATGCTGCGATCGTCAACATCGGCTCGGTGTCCGGTATCACGCATGTGCGAACCGGTTCGCCGTACGGCATGACCAAGGCCGCGTTGCACCAGCTCACGCGTAACCTTGCCGTCGAATGGGCGGAAGACGGTATTCGCGTCAACGCCGTCGCGCCCTGGTACATCCGCACGCAACGTAGTGAGCCGGCGCTGGCTAACGCGGAATACCTCGAAGAGGTGCTCGACCGCACACCGATGGGGCGTATCGGGGAGCCTGAGGAAGTGGCGGGTGCCGTCGCGTTTCTCTGCATGCCGGCATCCAGTTACGTCACCGGCGAGATCATCGCGGTCGATGGCGGATTCCTTCGCTACGGGTTCTGATTGTTCTGCCAGCGCGGTTAGCGGCAGGACTGCAGTTGATCCCGGAGTTGCGCATCTTTTGCGTCCAGCGGTGCGCGGTCGCTCTTGAAGGCGTTGCGGATCTTCCGCTGCGTTGCGTCCGATTCGCTACGCAAAGCCTGGCAGGTTTCTGCCGGACTCAGTTCACGACACTGATCCTGCACCCAGACGTAGTTGCTTGTAGTGATCGTCCCGACGTTGCCCTTGCCTCGATTTAACTCAGGCGCCGAGGCGACGGCCGCATTGGGATTGCCGTACGTATCGGACAACGGCCCGCCAGCGACGCCGAGCACGCCGAGGGGTGCCAGGTAAGGCTGCGGATTTCCATCAGCGCTGGTGTAAGGCTTGCCGTCGGTTGCGCGGATGCAGCCGAACATGCGTGGCAGTGGCTGCAACGGTTGAGGGGGCGGCGGCGCCTCAGCCGTCGCATCCTGCCGTGGCGGTGCGTCAGGCATCGGCGCGACCCGCCCATCGGCTGGCGCGGAGTCCTGCAACTGGATGGTCTCCTGTCGCTGGCTCTTCGCACACGGTGTCTGCTGGTAGATCGTTTGCCCGGAGGCTACACACTTGTAAACGGTCTCCGCTCTCGCTCCGCCCGCGGCCGCGAGGGCCAGCGCGGCGAGTGCGAACACCGTACGGCGCATGCTCAGAAGTCCGCGACGTGGTCTTCGGAGGCGAAGCCGAGGGTCATGGCGCCTTCGCCGACATTGACCATCCCGGTGATGCTCATCGGGCTTTCCAGCATCTCCACGCCGGCATCGCCACAAATACGGGTGAGGGCGTGGTAGCCGGTCAGAGCCCGCATTTCGTCGAGGTCACCGCCGTAGCTGAGCGAGAGCGAGGGCACCAGAAGGCCGGCCTGGACGCGCTTTGCCGCATAGTCGAACAACACCTGCGCGCCGTGGTCGAACCCACGCACCTTGCCCACCGGACCAGTTTCGCCGCGATGAGCGCGCAGGATCGGCTTGATATCCAGTGCGGTGCCCAGCATCGAGCTCATGAAGCTGACGCTGCGGTCACCCTTGCTGCGGGCGCGCGAGCGCAGGTAGTTGAGGTCGCGCGGCAACATGTAACCATAGGAGCAGTCGGCGATGTGCGCCACGCGCTCGCGCACCTCCGCCGGCGACTTGCCAGCGTGGATCATGCGCACGGCTTCGGCGACCACGGGGCTGGAGCCGGCGAAGATGTTGCGCGTATCGACGACACGCATCAGGAAGGGGCCGGTGAGCCCCGCCGCTTCGCGGATAGGGCGGTAGTTCTTCAGGATGGCGAAGCTGGCTTTGATGACGTTGTCGTGGATGGGGCTGCGCGTGGCCATGATGGTCAGGCAGATGACGCAGTCGTAGTCCTTGACGAGGCGGTCGAGGAACAGGTTCTGTACGTCTTCCACCGAGCTGGGCTCGGTCTCGGCCGAGTGGCTCTTGCTGCCGAGCTTCTGGTCGCGGAAACGCTGGATCTCGACCGGATCGCGATCGTCCTTGAACTTCTGGCCGTCGACCTTGACGGTGATCGGCATGACGGCAATGCCGTTGCGCTCCAGGAAATCCTGCGGCACGTCGCAGGCCGCATCAATCGCTACACCGATTCGCATCGGGCACTCCCCCCGTCGAAGGCCCAAGGCCCAGCGGCACCCGAAACGCCCGCTGCGTTCCACCTCGCCCCGCTTGGGCCGGATGCTACACTTGCCCGAATGAATTTGGCACTCCGCCGGCGTGGCGTCGCCGGTAACCGCGCCGTCGGCCAGTGAAGGCAGTCCTTCGCCGCCGGCGCCTGCGCAACCGGATTCCCCATGAAAACCAAGAACGAGATCGTCTCCAACTGGCTGCCCCGCTACACGGGCACCCCTCTGGAGGCTTTCGGCCAGCACATCCTGCTGACTAACTTCGGCCACTACGTCGAGCGCTTCGCCCTCGACCACGGTGTGGAAGTGCGCGGCCGCGACCGACCCATGCCCAACGCTACGGCCGACGGCATCACCCTGATCAACTTCGGCATGGGTAGCCCCAACGCCGCCACAGTCATGGATCTGCTCAGCGTCATCGCGCCGGAGGCGGTCCTTTTCCTCGGCAAGTGCGGCGGTCTGAAGCGAAAGAACGCCATCGGCGACCTGATCCTGCCGATCGCCGCGATCCGCGGCGAGGGCACCTCGAACGATTACCTGCTCCCCGAGGTGCCGGCGCTCCCGGCCTTCCAGCTCCAGCGAGCCGTGTCCACGATGATTCGCGACCTCGGCCACGACTACTGGACGGGCACGGTCTACACAACCAACCGCCGGGTCTGGGAACACGACGAAGCCTTCAAGGACTACCTGCGCCGTACGCGCAGCATGGCCATCGATATGGAGACGGCGACGATCTTCGCCGCCGGCTTCGCCAACCACATCCCCTGCGGTGCCCTGTTGCTGGTCTCCGACCAGCCCATGATTCCCGAAGGTGTGAAGACCGAAAGCAGTGATGCGGTAGTCACCGCCAATTACGTCGAGCGGCATATCAAGGTGGGCATCGAGGCGTTGAAGCTGGTGCGCAGGCACGGACGCAGCGTGAAGCATCTGCGCTTCGAAGACGATTCTGCCGACTGACACACGGTGCGAGTCCCACTGTTGTAGGAGCCGCTTCAGCGGCGAAGGGTGCTCGCAGCCCCCCACCACCCGCAAGGAAGCAAATGAAACCCCGCGATCTCGTTCTAGGCATCCTCGTCACCCTGATCTGGGGCAGTAACTTCTCGGTCATCGAGGTCGGCTTGCGCGATCTGGATCCTTTCCTGCTCACCGGGTTGCGTTTCGCCTTCACGGCATTCCCGCTGATCCTGTTTCTGCCGCGACCGCGCGACGTACCGATGGTCTCGCTCGCAGCCTATGGCTTGCTGTTCGGCGTCGGCTTGTGGTGGGTAGTGAACCTGGCGATGTCCAAGGGCATGTCGCCTGGCCTTTCGTCGCTGGTCTTGCAGTTCAGCGCGTTCTCTACCGTGATCCTCAGCGCCGTCGTACTTCGTGAAGGCGTGCGTGCGCCACAGCTGGCCGGCATGCTCGTCGCCGCCACTGGACTGTTGGTGGTGATCCGCGCGACGACGGGCACGTCGACCGCGCTGGGCGTTGTGCTGGTGTTGCTCGCAGCCATCAGCTGGAGCTTCTGCAACCTGATCGTGAAGCGGCACAAGCCGAAGGACATGATGGCCTTCGTCGCATGGTCGAGTGTGTTCTCTGCCCCGGTGTTGTTCGTACTGACATACGTGAACGAAGGCGCAGCGCCCTTCGTCGCGCTATCGCGTGGCGTTTCCTGGGCCGCGGCGGGGTCAGTCCTGTTCCAGGCATACGTCACGACCGTGTTCGGATACATGGTCTGGAACAACCTGATGAAGAAGTACCCGGCGGCGAGCGTTGCGCCGCTGTCGCTGATCGTTCCGGTGTCGGGCATCGTGACGTCGTATCTGGCTTTCGACGAACATTTCGCGACCGGTGTCTGGATCGGCGCGGCAGTGATGCTCGCCGGCGTGGCGATTTTTGTCTGCGCCCCATATCTCGGAACACAACGGCGCACCGCAAACCCGTAGGAGCCGATTCATCGGCGAATGGGTTCTTGCGACAAGCTTGCCCGCGGCCGCGGGATCGCCGCTGAAGCGGCTCCCACATCAAAGCAAAAAAAGGCCGCTCCTTCTGGAGCGGCCAATATCCGGGGAAATGCTTGCTGTTGTTGTTATGCGTCAGAGCAAAGCGTTTTCGTTACAGCGTGAAGTCGTAGCGTGCCCCCAGGCGAACGGTGCGCGGATCCGAGAAGGAGCGGGCGCGCAGGTACTGCGGGTTGGGCTGGCCGGAAGCGGTTTCGCCGGTTTCGTAGTACTGAGTCACGCGCTGCTTGCCAAGAACATTGAACACGTCGGCCGACAGCGTGAGCTTGTGGTCCGCGAAGAGCGGCTTCCAGGCGGCGCTGAGGTCCACGTTATACGTCCACGGCGTGCGACCACGCGAGCCACGCGGGGAGGGCTGGCCGTTGCAGTAGAAGTAATTGTTCTTGTAGCCGTACGGGTCACCACCGTAGGAGTCCGGACGAACGCCCAGGCAGCTGACCGGGTAGCCAGAAGCAATACGGGTGACGGTCGAGAAAGCCCACTCATCCGAAGGCGCGTAGGTACCGAAGATGCGCAGTTGGTGCTTCTGATCGTTCGGCAGGTCGCCGTTGGTGTTGTCCATGATGGCCGGGAAGTCCCAGCTCTCGGTGGTGGACACGTCAGCCTGCACGATGTTGGAATCGAGCTGGCCCTCGGAGTTACCGTAGCTACGCGAGTAGGTATAGTCGATCTTTGCGTACCACTTGTCGCTGAACTGGTGTTCGGCGTAGAGGTCGAGCATGTAATACGCGCGCTTGGGCTTCGGCTCGCCGATATCGGCGGCGGTGAGCGGGATGCTCAGGTACTGGCCCGCTGCAGGCGACACGGTGAAGGTGTTGGCGCGACCTGGGTTGTACAGCCAGCAGCCGGTGCTTCGTGCGATACCAGCGGCGACTTCATCGCTGAGACCGTGCGTGTCGCCCCAGTTCTGCAAGGGTGTCGAGTCACAGGAATCGTCGATCAGGCTGCGCAGACGGCGATACATGGCCTTGGCACCGACCACCCAGTTGTTGTCGAGCTGCTTGTCGAAGCCGAGGATGTACTCATCCTGGTAGTACGAGTGCAGGCCCTGCGCGGAGACGGTCTTCGCATCCGGCGGAACGCCGTTGGCTCCGTTGTTGTAGAACGTTTGCGAGAACGGACCCGTTCCCAGGCCGGTCGGCACGCCCGTGACCGGGTCGATGCCGGTGAAGCTGAAGTACTGCGACGGGTAGGTTGACGGACCGGCGCCGCGGATGGCCACCGAGGTCGGCAGGCCGAGGTGGTAACGGCCAGCGTTGGCGTAGATCTTCAGCGAGCTGTCGCCGTAGACGTCCCACGACGCGCCAAGGCGCGGATCGAGCTGATGGCGGGCGTTGGCATAGGCTTTGCCGCTGCCGTTGAAGTTGGTGAACTGCTCGTTACGCAACCCGACGTAGCCATGCCAACGGTCCGTGATCTGCCAGTTGTCTTCGATGAACTGCGAGCGCTGATTGGTGCGAGCAGACGTGCCGGTGGTAAGCGCCGTGGATTCGACGTAATAGCCGTTCGGAAAGTCGGCCGGGTTGTATAGCGCGGGATCGAGGCCGAGGTTGCTCAGGCGGTCCGTGATCGCCTTGCCGTTGCCTACATCACCGTAAATGTAGCCCGTGCCGCCGACCGGGACCGAGCCCCAGGTGGCGCGCAGCACGTAGTTATCGACACCGGCGCGCAGGTCGTGGTCACCCAGGCGGTATTCGATGCTGGCGCTCCAGCCCTTGCTGCTGTCCTTCGAACCGGGCAGGAGGAACGAGGTTGCACCAACGGTGCAGCCCGTCTGAGGATTGGCGGCGAAACCCACACGGTTGTCGGTGATACCTGGGCAGCTCTGGCCAGTGGCCGAATTGATCGTCTGCTGGTGATCGGAGTGCGCACGGCCGTACATCGCATTGATGGTCAGGTCGTCGGTGATGTAACCCGTGTAGTGACCGATATACGTCTGGCCACCCGGCGTCGCGTTGGTCTGCGTGCCGTTGTAGTTCTTCTGGTAGGAGTGGCCGAGGTAGTCACCGCGGCCGTTGACATAGTCGTAGGCGTAGATGGACTGGTCGGTCGTCTCGGTGTCACCGATGCCGGTGAACTCGAGGATGTTGTTGTCGGTGATGTTCCAGTCGATCTTGCCCAACCAGCGCTTGGTCTTGTTGGTGTCGTGCTCGTCGTCGCTGACCGTGCTGGGGCCGGTGTAGTCACCGCTGTTCTTGATCCAGTCCGCCGCGGCGAAGATAAACAGCTTGTCCTTGATCAGCGCGCCGCCGAAGGAGCCGGAGTACTGCAGGTTTTCGTTGTTGCGCAGCGTGTATGGATTGCCACGCTGGAACTTCGTGCCGCTCGTCAGATTGATGTCACGCGGCTGCTGGTTGAGGCTGTCCGGCGACCAGAACACCTGGATGTCGCCCTTCCACTCATTGGTACCGCGTTTGGAAACGACGTTGATCACGCCGCCCGTGGAACGGCCGTACTCGGCACCGTAGCCGCCGATCAGCACCTGTTCCTGGTCGATCGCGTCATACGGCAGCTGGCGCGAGCTCACGCCGGTGAGCGGATTGGTCGCCTGGAAGCCGTTGATGTAGTACGCGTTCTCGGAAGCAGATGAGCCACCGAACGACAGCGCGTTACCGTAGCCGCGCACTGCAGGCGTGGTTCCTGGTGCGAGCAGGGCGATCGAGCTGATCGACGTGCGAGCGATGGGCAGCTTCGACAGCTGGTCGGCAGTGAGCACGGTGCGCGAGTCGACCGAGCTGACGTCGATGCTGGGCAGGGTGTTGGCGGTGACCTGGACGCTGCCCAGGTTGGTTGCGTCGCCAGCGCCGGCGGCGGCAGCGGCGAAGGAAACGTCGGTACCCTGGCTGATCTGGGTCTGCACGCCCTTGTGCGAATCGACAACCGTGCCGTTGTGCATCAGCGAAACGGTGTAGGTACCGATCGGCAGCGAGTTGGCGCGATAGCGGCCGCCGGAATCGACGGTGATGTCGCGGCGAAGGCCGTTGTCGGTGTTCTCGATATGGACAACGTCTCCGGGCGTGGCGGAGCCGAAGATGGCGCCGGTGGCGTTGCTCTGCGCCAAGGCCGCGCCGGCACCGCCGATGGATACGGCGAAAGCCACGGCAAGCGCGAGCTTGCGGCGCGGCGGCGCGACTGAACGGGTTGCGTACTGCATGGAACGTCCCTCCTGAGATAACGCGTGACGAATAAACGGGGTAAGGCCGTCCGCATCCGCGCGGCACGCGGAAGTTCCGCCGAAGGAACGGCGGGCGGAGAACCAACTGGAGAATTTTCGTTCGGCCGAACGCCTCTTACCGGGCGGGCGGCGTCACGTCGTCAATCGAAAGGGGTGCGCGCGATGGCGTGGTGTGGCATTTGTTTTGCTCCCCAAAAAAGATCGTGCAAGACGTCATCCCTGGCGAAAGTCGCACCCGCTCATCGTGTCCCCTGAGGCGAGCTGACGACAGCACCGAATCGGCGCGTGAAAACAACGTAAAGTACTGGTGTGCTTAGGAACAATAGGAATAAGTCCTAAGCAAGTAATTCCGAGAAAGATCGCAAAATAGTGCGGCGCAAGTGCCAGCCGTCTTGCCTGCTGCGATGCGCCCCGTTTAACGTGGCCGGATGGCCCTAGTCATCACGATCCTCGTTCTCCTTCTTGTCGTCGCCCTGTCCGGCGCCATCGTTCGCATTCTTCCCGTTCGGCTGCCCTTGCCGATCCTTCAGATTGCGTTCGGCGCCCTCCTGGCCCGGCCGCTCGGCATGGATGTCGAATTCGATCACGAACTCTTCTTTCTTCTGTTCATTCCGCCACTGCTTTTCGCCGATGGGTGGCGCATTCCGAAGCGCGAGCTGTTCCTTCTGCGTGGTCCCATCCTTGCGCTCGCCATAGGACTGGTGTTCTTCACGATCCTGGGTGTCGGTTACTTCGTCCACTGGATGATTCCGACGGTGCCCCTGGCGGTCGCATTCGCGCTGGCCGCCGTGCTCTCGCCGACCGATGCCGTCGCGGTCACATCGATCACCGGTGAAACGCCGATCCCCTCGCGGCTGATGCACATTCTTTCGGGCGAGGCGCTGCTCAACGATGCATCCGGCCTGGTCGCCCTGCAATTCGCCGTGGCGGCGGAGATCACCGGCACGTTTTCCTTGGGCAAGGCATCGATGGACTTCATCGTGATGGCCCTCGGCGGCGTTCTCGCGGGCGTGCTGGTGAGCTATACGTTCGGCATCTTTCGCCGACGGCTGGTTCGTTGGAGCGGCGAGGTGGATCCGGCGAGCCAGGTGGCGTTGCTCTTGCTGCTTCCGTTCGCGGCTTACCTGCTCGCCGAGCATTTCGATGTGTCGGGCATTCTCGCCGCCGTAGCCGCGGGCATGACCATGAACTACACCGACGTACTGAAGGGCGGCTACGTAGCCACCCGGATGCAGAACGGTGCGGTGTGGTCGATGGTCGAATTCACCTTCAACGGCCTGATCTTCCTGCTGCTCGGGCTGCAGCTTCCGGGGATCGTGGACGGTGCGAAAGGCGACCTCGCGCAGGCGGGTGGTGGCGAGCTCTGGTACCTGCTCGCCTACGTCTTTGCGATAACGCTTGTCCTGGTCATCCTTCGCTTCATCTGGGTATGGGTGTCTTTGCGATTCGTCCTGATGCGTGCCCTGCATCGCGGCGAAAAGCGTCCCAAAGTAGGCACGCGCATGGTCTGGACTTCGGCCCTTGCCGGTGTGCGCGGCGCGATCACGATGGCGGGCGTGCTTTCACTGCCGTTGATGAAGACCCAGGGGGTTCCTTTCCCCGTGCGCCACCTGATGATCCTGCTGGCGAGCGGCGTCATTCTCTGCACGCTGGTCATCGGCGCGATCGGTCTGCCGTTGGCGGTGAAGGGACTTAAGATTCCGGGCGAAGATCCCCGTGTGCGCGAAGAGCGCAAGGCACGTGCACTGTCCGCCGAAGCGGCTTTGCGTGGCATCGCCGACGAACAGCAGCGTGTGGATGAGAGTGGTGACGTGAACGCCATCGCGCTGGCCTCACGCGTTGCCTCACGCGTCATGGCCGACTACCAGCAGCGTGTCGAAGCCGCAGGCGATGAAGGCGACGTGCCCGAGAAGGCGCGCGCCGAAGCGGGTACGGAGCGTGTCATGCGCCTGGCGGCGTTGCGTGCGGAACGGCGGGAGTTGTACAACCTCCGTCGCAGCCATGAGATCAACGACGACACGCTGCGTACGTTGATGCGTGAGATCGATCTTGCCGAGGCATCGTTGACGGGTCTGCATTCCGGCTGAGAGCATCGGCGAAGGGTGCTCGCCTCAAAGCCCAAAAAATGCCTCAGTCGTACGCACGCTAGCCTCAGTCAACGCTTCCTTCGACTCAATGCGATCGCGCGCCACTTCGTCGCGAATATGCGCGAGGTACATCGGCTCGTTACGTCGGTCTTTGGGCATGGGTCGGATCGTCCTTGGCAGCAGATACGGCGAGTCGGTCTCGAGCATCAGCCTGTCGGCCGGGATGAGTTTCACCAGCTCGCGCAGGTGTGCGCCGCGACGCTCGTCGCATATCCATCCGGTGATGCCGATGTGGCAATCGATGTCGAGGTAATCGCGCAGCGCCTCTCCCGTGTCCGTGAAGCAGTGCACCACCACGGCGGGAACGCGGTCGCGATAGCGCGTCAGGATGGCCAGGAAATCGTGGTGCGCGTCGCGCTGGTGCAGGAAGAGCGGCTTGCCCACCTCCACGGCAATCTCAAGCTGCCGTTCGAAGACGACTCTCTGGACGTCGCGCGGCGAGTAATTGCGGTTGTAGTCCAACCCGGTTTCGCCGACCGCACGAACTTCCGGCTCCCGGGCAAGCCGCCGAAGCACGTCGTCGGTCGCCTCGTCGTAGTCCACGGCGTGGTGCGGGTGCACGCCCGCTGTGGCGTAGAGGCGGCCACCACTGGCTTTGGCCAGCTCCAGCGCATGCTCGCTTCCCTCACGCGAGGCGCCCGTCACGATCATCCGTCCGACCCCATGCGCACTGGCTCGGCCCAGTACATCGTCAAGATCTTGACGAAAGGATTCGTGGGTGAGGTTAGCTCCGATATCGATCAAGTCCATGATTTGTTTCGCTTTGGGACAAAGGTTTGAACGTGAAAGCCCGAGCGTTATTGTCGCGCAAGGCCATGAATTGAAACGTCTAACAACCTGGGAATCGTGCCGCGACGGGGTTTCCGCAACGGCCATTCCGGGTTTGAAAAAGTTGTCGTCAAAATATTGACGTTCGTATTTTCCTACTGCTAGGTTCCAACGACGGACGTCAAGAAGACGACGCTCAGGGAGCACTCAGATGGATCTCAAAATCAGTAGCAGGGACGCCCGACAGGGGTGTCAAACGGAGGGCGGCCGGCAAGCGGTCGCCTACCAGCACTACCACGGGCAAGGGGACATGCAGATGGTAAACCGCGCCAGTGCGAGGACGCTCGTCGCCTCGCCGATCCTGGGCTTCGCCGCGCCATAAGTCGTTTTCGGATTTTGCGTTGAGGGGAACGTCGAATCCTTCAAGTGTTTGCGCCGGCGAGGGGGCCTTCGTCGGCTGGCGTGCAGGGAGGGGTCCCGGCGCCACACTAGGGAGGTACAGGTAATGACTTCACGAACACTGGCACAGGCTATTGGCCTCGTGCTGACGGGCATGCTTATGGCGGGAGCCGCTCAGGCCGCCGACACACCTTCGACCCAGGCCACTCCAAAGGTCCGCGCGGTCCAGGCCGGGCAGCAGGTCGCCATCGATCCGGTTACCGGAGCGATCCGCGCGCCGACCGATGCTGAGCGGGCCGCCTACTCCAAGGCGTTCCAGGCTCGACAGAACCGGGTTTCGTCGTTCTCTTCGCAACCGCGCACCAACGCCGATGCAAAGACGACGATGCGCAAGATCACCCTTCACAGCGGTGCAAAAGCCACAGGAATACGCCTGCCACAGGAGCGGATGAGCAGCGTCGTCGCCACACGCGCGGCGGACGGTTCCATCAGCATTCACCATGATGACCACGGCGCTCAGGTCGCGCCCAAGGCACCGGAGGTTACCCGATGATCCGCCGCGGCCTTCTCTACTCAGCCCTTCTTACGGCCGGTCTGTTCGGCGCCATGAGCGCCAACGCCGCCGAGATCAAGATCGTCAACCAGGACGTCGGTACGGGCCAGGGTCTCGACGACCATACGCCTGCTACGCCCATCGGTGGTAACCCTGGTACGACCTTCGGTCAACAGGCGCTCAACGTCTTTCAGTTCGCCGCGGACATCCACGGTGCTTACCTGAAGAGCAACGTCACGATCGTCAACAACGCCACCTTCGAACCGCTGGAATGCGACGCTACCGGCGGCGTACTCGGGTCATCCGGACCCTTGGAGGTTTTCACCTTCGATGCCGCCAACCTTCCCGCGGGTGCCAAGGTTGATACCTGGTATGCCGGGCCGGAGGCTGATGCGCTGGCTGGCGAAGACCTGAGTCCGGGCAACGCCGACATCCAAAGCCAGTTTAACGGTGCCCTGGGTACACCCGGCTGTATCGAAGGCTCCAAGTGGTACATGGGCCTCGATCACCAGGTGCCGGCTGGGCAGATCGATTTCCTCAACGTCGTGCTGCACGAAATGTCGCATGGCCTTGGCTTCCTGGACCTCACGGACCTGCAAACCGGCGAAGACTTCCCCGGCGGTGCAGACTCGCATCCGAACATCTATGGCTCCTTCGTCAAGCATAACGGCGTCTTCTGGGACGACCTGACGCAGGCACAACGTGTGACGGCAGCGCTGGACGACGGTCACCTCGCGTTCTCAGGTGCGACCGTCATCGCTGAAGCTCCGCTCGCGCTGAGCCAGCCCGACGTGTATCGCGTGACCGCCCCGGCCGCCGCCGCTGGCGATTACATTTCTGCACAGGCAAGCTTCGGCCCTACCGCCACCGCCACGACCTTCTCTGGCTCTGTGGTGCAGGCCGTGCCGAATGATGGCTGCGCAGCCATCACCAACGCTTCCGCCGTCGCTGGCAAGGTTGCGCTGATCGATCGGGGCACCTGCGACTTCGCGACGAAGTCGCTCAACGCCCAGGCCGCCGGCGCCAACGCCGTGCTGTTCGCCAACAACCAGCCCGCCGCGGTGACGCCGGGTGGCACGCCTACCTCGCCGGTGAACATTCCGGTGATCCTGGTGAGCCAGGTCGACGGCAATACGCTGAAGGCGAACCTCGCGGGCCTCACCGGGGCTGTGGGCAAGGGCTCCGGTCTTGCCGGCACGAACGCCGACGGCGTGCAGATCTATGCTCCGGCGGTGCTCTCGCCGGGATCGTCGTTCTCGCATTACGACACGCGCCTGACGCCGAACGCGATCATGGAATACGCCATCAACCAGGATCTTCGTGGTGAGATCGACCTCGACCTGGGTCCGGCGCTGTTCCAGGACATCGGCTGGGGCATCGACCGCAGCAACCAGTTGCTGCTCACCTGTGACACGGGCATTCCGAAACTCGTGCCGGGTGGCATGATCATCGGTGCCAACGTGATCGCCAACGCGAAGATCCTCGCCGGCAACGCCGCCGACGTAGGCACCTATCGCGCAGGCATCAGGGCGTTCGAGACGCAGCTTGCTGCGGATGGCCTGATCACTGCCGGCCAGGCGACAAGCCTCAACGCTTGCCTGTCCGATGCGGAGACGCAGAAGCAGTACGACGCGTTTGGTCCGCCGCCGGCGCCGCCGGCCATCGTGCTCGCCAACAACACCGCCCTGAACAACCAGAAGGGTGCCGCCGCCTCGACCACTGCGTACCAGATCACGGTGCCGGCGAACGCGAAGACGCTAACCCTGCGCACCTACGGTGGCTCGGGCGACGTGTCGATCTCGGTGGCCGACCCGAAGGGTGTGGTGAAAGCGCAACCCAATCGTCCGGGCAACAGTGAGCCGTTCACGGCTGGCAAGCCCGCGGCCGGCGTGTGGACGCTGACCGTGAAGGGTGAGAAGGCGTACTCCGGTGTGAGTGTGCTGGGTGCTTACACGCTCTGACGCGTGACCTGGAAGAGGCCCCGGTTCGCCGGGGCCTCGACCTTCGTGGGGCCCGTTTCGCGGGCAGGGGAATAGACACGACGTTTGGACGGCTGGACGGCTTCGGGCCACCGGTCTTCGGGACACCTCGTCCGCCGCGGTCGCGACGGACTGGCGATGGGCCGCGCGCCGCGCGCCCGCGCATCGATCGCTAACAAGCGGACATCTGGGAGGAAGGTTTACGTGAATACCATCTACAGCAAGGTCTGGAACAAATCGCTCGGCATCCTGGTCGTGGCCTCGGAGCTGGCGAGAGCCAACGGCAAGGGCGGTGCCTCCCGACGTCTGCGCGCCGCACTGGCTGCGCTGCCACTGGCTGCCGGCGTGATGCTGGCGCTGGGTAGCACGCCTGCGCAGGCAGGCAACGTGTGCGGTGGTTATCTGTTTGGCATTCAGGGCAAGGCGCCGGTCGCCAAGGGCAACGATGCCTTCGCCTGCGGCACCTCGAGCAAGGCCGCCGGCGACTACAGCACGGCGGTCGGCACGGCGGCGAACAGCAGCGGCGACTACAGCGTCGCACTGGGACAGAATGCACAGTCTTCCGGTGCCTGGTCGACGGCGCTGGGCCAGAACGCCCGCGCCACCGGAACGAACAGCGTCGCGGTCGGCGAATCGTCTTTTGCCAGTGGATCGGCCAGTTCCGCGTTCGGTACGGACGCAAGCGCCACGGCGAAGAACGCCGTCGCCCTCGGCGACGGATCGGTCGCCAATCGCGCCAACACGGTGTCGATAGGCAAGATCAACGAAGAGCGCCAGCTGGTGAACGTCGCCGCAGGCACGCAGGCGACGGACGCCGTCAACAAGGGTCAGCTCGACAAGGTTTCCACGAGCGTCACGACGGTCTCCGGACGTGTCGATACGCTCGGCAAGACGGTGGCGGGCGTGTCCAGCCGTGTCGACGCATTGAGCGATAGCGTCAGCGACGCCGCGCACTACTACAAGGCAACCGGCAACGGTGACGGTAGCGACGATGCACAGGCTAGCGGTCAGTACGCGACGGCATCCGGCTCGGGTGCTTACGCGGGCGCCGATGGCGCGACGGCGAATGGCAGTGGTGCGGTGGCGACCGGCCAGCAGTCGACGGCAACGGGTTACGGCAGCGTGGCTACCGGACAGAACAGCGCCGCGTATGGCGCGGGTGCGCAGGCCAACGGCCCGGGTAGCGTCGCGGTTGGCGGTGTTGCCGTCGACGCGAGCGGCAATCCGCTGATCACCAATGGTGGTGTGCCGGTAGATACCGGCGCGACCAGCGCAGGCGTCGGTGGCACAGCCGTCGGTGCCAGTGCGCAGGCAAGCGGTTTTGCCGCCGCGTCACTTGGTGTCGGTGCATATGCGAGTGGCGCGCAGTCGACCGCGGTGGGTGCGGTGGCGAATGCGCTTGGTGATTTCTCCACGGCCAGTGGTTCACAGGCGACCGCGGCAGGTGACCAGTCCGTCGCCAACGGCTTCGGCTCGACGGCGTACAGCGCAGGCTCGACGGCGATCGGCGCCGGTGCCAGCGCATCGGGCGCAGGCAGCATCGCGATCGGCAACTTCGCCGAAACGGGCTTCGGTCTTTTCGGTCTAGAGAGCGCCAATTCGGTTGCCCTCGGCACGAACAGCTGGGCATTGGGTAACAACGCCACAGCGCTCGGTGCGAACGCCTGGGCGCTGGGCGAAAACTCGGTGGCGCTGGGTGCGGATTCGCAGGCCGACCGCGACAACACGGTATCGGTCGGCACCGCTGGCCATGAACGGCAGATCGCGAATGTTGCCGCTGGTACGGAAGACACCGATGCGGTGAACAAGGGCCAGCTCGATAGCTCGGTGAATGGCGCCACGCGCTACTTCAAGGCAACGGGCATTGGTGACGGTAGCGACGATGCGCTTGCGGCCGGTCAGTACGCGACGGCTTCCGGTTCCGGCGCTTTTGCCGGTGCTGATGGCGCGAGTGCCTATGGCAGCGGTGCCGTCGCGACAGGCGTCAACGCCACCGCGAATGGCTACGGCAGCGTCGCGACGGGACAGAACAGTGCGGCGTACGGTGCCGGTGCACAGGCCAATGGTCCGGGTAGCGTCGCCGTCGGCGGCGTCGCGGTTGATGCGGACGGCAATCCGTTGATCACTAACGGTGGCTTGCCGGTCGACACCGGCGCAACCAGCGCAGGCGTCGGCGGCACGGCCGTCGGCGCGAGCTCGCAGGCGGGCGGCTTTGCCGCTTCGTCGTTCGGCGTGGGTGCGTATGCGAGTGGTGCGCAGGCGACGGCGGTCGGTGCGGTGGCGAATGCCACGGGCGACCTCTCGACGGCGGTGGGAACGCAGAGCGCGGCGACGGGCGCGAGTAGCGTCTCGGTCGGCGAAAGTGCCCAGGCCACAGGCGATGAAAGCGTTGCGGTCGGTGGCAGCACCTTCTTCGGCTTCATTCCTGCCCAGGCCACGGGAACCGGCGCCTCCGCGTTTGGTGCGGGCGCGTGGGCGACCAACGACTACGCCACGGCCCTGGGCTGGAACAGCTGGGCCGACGGCGTGAGCAGTACGGCCATCGGTGAATCGGCCATCGCGGGTGCGGCGAATTCGGTTGCGCTCGGTGCCAGTTCTTACACTGACCGAGCGAACACCGTGTCGGTGGGCGATGTTGGCAGCGAGCGCCAGATCACCAACGTTGCCGCTGGTACCGAAGACACCGATGCGGTGAACAAGGGCCAGCTCGATAGCTCGGTGAATGGCGCCACGCGCTACTTCAAGGCGACGGGCAATGGCGATGGCAGCGACGATGCACTGGCCACCGGTCAGTACGCGACGGCATCCGGTTCCGGCGCTTTCGCCGGCGCCGATGGTGCCACGGCGACCGGTAGCGGTGCCGTAGCCACAGGTGTCAACGCCACAGCGAATGGCTATGGCAGCGTCGCCACGGGCCAGAACAGTGCTGCGTATGGCGCGGGTGCGCAGGCCAACGGCCCGGGTAGCGTCGCGGTTGGCGGTGTTGCCGTCGACGCGAGCGGCAATCCGCTGATCACCAATGGTGGTGTGCCGGTAGATACCGGCGCGACCAGCGCAGGCGTCGGTGGCACAGCCGTCGGTGCCAGTGCGCAGGCAAGCGGTTTTGCCGCCGCGTCACTTGGTGTCGGTGCATATGCGAGTGGCGCGCAGTCGACCGCGGTGGGTGCGGTGGCGAATGCGCTTGGTGATTTCTCCACGGCCAGTGGTTCACAGGCGACCGCGGCAGGTGACCAGTCCGTCGCCAACGGCTTCGGCTCGACGGCGTACAGCGCAGGCTCGACGGCGATCGGCGCCGGTGCCAGTGCATCGGGCGCAGGCAGCATCGCGATCGGCAACTTCGCCGAAACAGGTTTTGGCCTGTTCGGGCTTGAGAGTGCCAACGCCGTTGCTATCGGCACGAACAGCTGGGCACTGGGCAACAACGCCACAGCGCTCGGTGCGAACGCCTGGGCGTTGGGTGAAAACTCGGTGGCACTGGGTGCGGACTCGCAGGCTGATCGCGACAACACGGTATCGGTCGGTACGGCAGGTCATGAACGGCAGATTGCGAACGTCGCCGCCGGTACGGAAGACACCGATGCGGTGAACAAGGGCCAGCTCGATAGCTCGGTGAATGGCGCCACGCGTTACTTCAAAGCGAACGGTCTGAACGACGGTAGCGACGACGCACAAGCCAATGGTCAGTTCGCCACGGCGTCCGGCTCCGGTGCTTTCGCTGGTGCCGATGGCGCAACGGCGACCGGCAGCGGTGCAGTAGCTACCGGTAGCAACGCCACGGCGAATGGCTACGGCAGCGTCGCGACGGGACAGAACAGTGCGGCGTACGGTGCCGGTGCACAGGCCAATGGTCCGGGTAGCGTCGCCGTCGGCGGCGTCGCGGTTGATGCGGACGGCAATCCGTTGATCACTAACGGTGGCTTGCCGGTCGACACCGGCGCAACCAGCGCAGGCGTCGGCGGCACGGCCGTCGGCGCGAGCTCGCAGGCGGGCGGCTTTGCCGCTTCGTCGTTCGGCGTGGGTGCGTATGCGAGTGGTGCGCAGGCGACGGCGGTCGGTGCGGTGGCGAATGCCACGGGCGACCTCGCGACGGCGGTGGGAACGCAGAGCGCGGCGACGGGCGCGAGCAGTGTCTCGGTCGGCGAAAGTGCCCAGGCCACAGGCGATGAAAGCGTTGCGGTCGGCGGCAGCACCTTCTTCGGCTTCATTCCTGCCCAGGCGACTGGTCTTGGCGCGTCCGCATTCGGTGCAGGAGCCTGGGCGACAAGCGATTACGCCACGGCGCTGGGCTGGAACAGCTGGGCTGACGGTGCGAGTAGTACAGCCATTGGTGAGTCGTCGCACGCGGCGGCGGCGAATTCGGTCGCGCTCGGTGCCAGTTCGCTGGCTGACCGTGCGAACACCGTCTCAGTAGGCGGCGCGGGGAGCGAGCGCCAGATCACCAACGTGGCCGCTGGTACCGAAGACACCGATGTGGTGAACAAGGGCCAGCTCGATAGCTCGGTGAATGGCGCCACGCGCTACTTCAAGGCAACGGGCATTGGTGACGGTAGCGACGATGCGCTTGCGGCCGGTCAGTACGCGACGGCTTCCGGTTCCGGCGCTTTTGCCGGTGCTGATGGCGCGAGTGCCTATGGCAGCGGTGCCGTCGCGACAGGCGTCAACGCCACCGCGAATGGCTACGGCAGCGTCGCGACGGGACAGAACAGTGCGGCGTACGGTGCCG
>CBIGPO010000029.1:0-52229 GCA_966191635.1 uncultured Luteibacter sp. | reverse complement strand
CGAGCACGTGGTCGGCGGTGCGGATGGCGTCCTCGTCGTGCTCGACCACGATCACCGTGTTGCCGAGGTCGCGCAGGCGGGTGAGGGTGCCGAGCAGGCGTTCGTTGTCGCGCTGGTGAAGTCCGATCGACGGTTCGTCGAGCACGTACATCACGCCGACCAGGCCGGCACCGATCTGGCTGGCCAGGCGAATACGCTGCGCCTCACCACCGGACAGGGAGTCCGCCTGGCGATCGAGCGTGAGGTAGTTCAGGCCCACATCGTTGAGGAAGGTCAGGCGCTCGCGGATTTCCTTGACGATCTTCACTGCGATCTCGCCACGCCAGCCGGGAAGCTTCAGGCTTTCGAAAAAGCCCAGGGCGTTGTCGATAGCGAGCGAGGTGAGCTCGGGAATCGCGCGATCGGCGACGAACACGTTACGTGCCGACGGGTTCAGGCGCTGGCCGCCGCAATCCGGGCAGGGATGGTCCGCGATGTAACGGGACAGCTCCTCGCGGACGGCAGCGGACTCGGTCTCGCGGTAGCGACGTTCGAGGTTGGGCAGGATGCCTTCGAACTTGTGCTCGCGGGTGACCTTGCCGCCACGGTCGGTGATGTAACGGAACGGAATCACGTCCTTGCCCGAGCCGTTGAGCACGGCGTTCTGCATCGTCTTCGGCAGCTCGCGCCACGGTGTTTCCGGATCGAAACCGTAGTGCTTCGCCAGCGAGATGATCATCTGGTAGTAGTACGCATTGCGGCGGTCCCAGCCACGAATGGCGCCGCCGGCGAGGCTGAGCTCGGGGTGGCCGACCACGCGCGCGGGGTCGAACACCTGGGTCACGCCCAGGCCGTCGCAGGTCGGGCAGGCACCGACCGGGGAATTGAACGAGAACAGGCGCGGCTCGAGCTCCGGTAGCGAGTAGTCGCATAGCGGGCAGGAGAAGCGCGACGAGAACAACTGCTCCGCGGCCTTCGCATCGTCCATGTCGACCAGGGTGACGATGCCGTCGCCGAGGCGAAGGGCGGTCTCGAAGGACTCGGCCAGGCGTTGCTTGATGTCTTCACGTGGACGGAAGCGATCGATGACGGCTTCGATCGTGTGCTTCTGGCGCAGGGTCAGCGGCGGCACGGCGTCGAGGTCATACACCTCACCGTCTACACGGGCGCGGACAAAGCCTTGCGCGCGCAACTGGTCGAACACCTGCACATGCTCGCCCTTGCGCTCGCGGATGACCGGTGCCAGGAGCATCCAGCGCTTGTCGGCGTCCAACGCCATCGCGGTGTCGACCATCTGACTGACGGTCTGCGCCTCGAGCGCGATGCCGTGGGTCGGGCAGCGGGGCGTGCCGACTCGCGCGTAGAGCAGGCGCAGGTAGTCGTACACCTCGGTGATCGTACCGACGGTGGAGCGGGGATTGTGGGAAGTCGACTTCTGCTCGATCGAGATGGCCGGCGAGAGGCCTTCGATCGTGTCCACGTCCGGCTTTTCCATGATCGAGAGGAATTGCCGCGCGTAGGCGGACAACGACTCGACGTAGCGACGCTGGCCTTCGGCATAGATCGTGTCGAAAGCCAGCGAGGATTTGCCGGACCCGGACAGCCCCGTGATCACGATCAGGCGATCGCGGGGCAGGTCGAGGTCGATATTCTTGAGATTGTGCGTGCGGGCGCCGCGGATGCGAATGCTGTCCATGTGCCGACATAAATGGGGGAAGCCCCCGACTATACCAAGGGTTTTCGGCCTTCATTCCGTATCGACTTGTGACGATTCAGCACAGGTGATTTGCGGGATCGGTACCGGGCCGAACAGGCGTACCCGTAGGGCGCCGACGCGGCTACCATGGCCGTCACCCCGGGGAGGGGTGTGCCATCCATCCCAAAGAGGAGCGTAGCGCATGCGTAAGTGGACAGGGATTGCCGTCGGCCTGGTGCTGGCGGGTTGTACGGGTCAGGCGCTAGCGGCGCAGCCCAGTGAGCAGCAGGTGCGTCAGCTGATGGACGCCGTCGGCATGGGCCGCATGCTCAGCCAGATGAACAGCCAGATGGCGGGCGTGATGCAGAACGCGCTGCCCTGCGTGCCGGCCAGCTACTGGCAGGGCTTCGTGGACGCCAACGCCACCAATCAGCTGATTGGCCGGATGGTGCCGGTCTACCAGAAGCATTTCACCGCCGAAGACATCGACGGCCTGCTCAAGTTCTACCGCTCGCCGCTGGGCCAGAAGGTGATCACCCAGATGCCGGCGACCATGGCTGAGGGCATGCAGATCGGCAAGCAGTGGGGTCAGGAGCGCGGCCAGCAGATGATTTCCCAGCTGCAGAGCCAGGGCACCCTGAACCCGCAGGGGCAGTGCCCGGCGAGCGGCGCGGCCGCCAAACCGGCGGGTGCGACGCCCGCTCCGGCGCCAGCCCCCTCCAAGAAAAAATAATCACGCACCTTGTGGGAGCCGCTTCAGCGGCGATCCAGCGGCAGCGGGCCCGACTGAGGCAGGCTGGCATCGCCGCTGAAGCGGCTCCCACACAAGGCGGGCCTTCCTAAGGCATTGATTTGGAAGCCCGTTACGAGATTGCGAGGCTGGCCGGAAGGTCGGCCCGGCTTTCGCTTAACCATCTGATTGACCTTGCCTTTTCCCCTTGGCTATAATTCGCAGTTCGCAACACCCGCAAGACCCTAAAAAGAACTACATAATCAGCAACAGGAAACAACCATGAGCTACGCAGTCATCAAGACCGGTGGCAAGCAGTATCGTGTGATGGCAGGCGAAATCCTGCGCGTCGAACTGCTCACCGCCGAAGTCGATTCCACCGTCCAGTTCGACCAGGTCCTCCTGGTGGGCGAAGGCGAGTCGATCACCGTTGGCGCCCCCCTGGTCGCCGGTGCCACCGTCAGCGCGAAGATTCGTGCCCACGGTCGCGCGGATAAGATCCGCATCGTCAAGTTCCGTCGTCGTAAGCATTACAAGCGTACGCAGGGACATCGTCAGCATTACACCGAAATCGAGATCACGGGCATCAACGCCTGATCTGCGGAGGATATGAGTCATGGCACATAAAAAAGGCGTAGGTTCCAGCCGCAACGGTCGCGATTCGAACCCGAAGTATCTCGGTGTGAAGATCTACGGCGGTCAGGCTGTTGAAGCCGGCAACATCATCGTTCGTCAGCGTGGCACCAAGTTCCACGCTGGCGTGGGCGTCGGCCTCGGCCGCGACCACACCCTGTTCGCCCTGGTCGATGGCACGGTTGCCTTCAAGGTCCGTGGCGAAAAGGGTCGCAAGTTTGTCGACGTCGTCCAGGCGTAAGCCTCTTTCGACGCGATAACGAAGGCCCCGCCCACGGCGGGGCTTTTCGTTTGTAAAGCAGTTTCACTTCTTCACCCAGGCTCCCTTCCCATGAAATTCGTCGACGAAGCACAGATCAGGGTCACGGCCGGTACCGGCGGCAACGGCTGCGTCAGCTTCCGTCGAGAGAAATTCATCCCGTTCGGTGGTCCCGACGGCGGCGATGGCGGCAACGGCGGCTCGGTCTGGCTCGTGGCTGATGAAGGCCTTAATACGCTCGTCGATTTCCGCCACATGCGTGCCTTCAAGGCCGAGCGTGGCCAGGGCGGCATGGGCAGCCAGATGTACGGCAAGGGCGGCGAAGATTCCGAAGTTCGCGTGCCGGTCGGTACCATCGTGATCAACGTCGACACCGATGAGGTGATCGGCGACCTCACGGCGCACGGTCAGCGCCTCAAGGTGGCGCAGGGCGGTCGCGGCGGTCTCGGCAACATCCATTTCAAGAGCTCGGTCAACCGTGCTCCGCGCAAGTTCACGCCGGGCACGCCGGGCGAAGTGCGTGACATCAAGCTCGAGCTGCGCCTGCTCGCGGATGTCGGCCTTCTCGGCTTCCCCAATGCGGGCAAGAGCACCTTCATCCGTGCGGTCTCGGCAGCGACCCCGCGCGTGGCTGACTACCCGTTCACCACGCTGCACCCGAACCTGGGTGTGGTGCGCATCGGTTACGACCAGAGCTTCGTCATCGCCGATATCCCCGGCATCATCGAAGGTGCGGCCGAAGGCGCGGGCCTGGGCATCCAGTTCCTCCGCCATGTGTCGCGCACCAGCCTGTTGCTGCACGTGGTCGACATCCAGCCGATCGACGGTTCCGATCCGGTCGAGCAGGTGCGTACCATCGAGAAGGAGCTCGCGGAATTCGACGCCGAGCTGATGGGGCGCCCGCGCTGGCTGGTGATCAACAAGTCCGACGTGTTCTCCGACGAGGCTGAGCTCAAGCGCGTGGCCGACGATATCGTTGCCCGCCTGGAGTGGAAGGAGCCCTGGTTCCTGGTCTCCGCAGCCGGCGAAATCGGCACCTGGGACGTCTGCCTCAAGGTGCAGCAGTTCTTCGACGCCGAGCGCGAAAAGCAGCGCGAAAACAAGGAAGTGGCCGACGACGTGCGCATGCGCGGCGAATAAAGCAAATGTGGGAGCCGCTTCAGCGGCGAAAAGCCAACGAAGCGGTGTAGCAGAGGGTGATGTTTCCCTCGTGTGGGAGCCGCTTCAGCGGCGACTGGGTGCTTGCATCAAACTGGCCCGCTGCCGCGGGATCGCCGATGAATCGGCTCCCACAAAGAAAAAAAGCCAGTCCATATGCGGCCGACAAGTTCAGTCGGCCCGCGTCAGGATTCTCGCAAGCTCGCGACCCTGTCCCTGCCAGTCGTTCCCGTCCGCGTCGTTTTCCAGCCACAGCTCCTTCAGCTCACTCGGGCCTTCGACAACGCGCAGGCAAGCTTGCGCGGCTGGCGTCATGAGCGGCCCAAAGTCGATCTGGTTCAGTTCGTCGATCCAATCCTCGATGGACACTTCGCTTTCATCCATGTCTTCAAGCCCCGGCAGGGGGTGACCTTTCGTGACCAGGGCGATGATTGCAGCGCTCACGAGGGCGGCATGACCGGCTTCGTAATCCACGTGATCAGCACCCAGAGCCGTGTCGATGGCCTGGCGCATGAATAGGTGCGGGTCCGGGGCCGCACGCAGTTCATCCAGCGCATCCAGCGCCGTATCGTCATCAAGAATGCCGGTTCCCCAGGCGCCCATGGTTATGTTCCCTTAGTTGTGAGTTGAATTCGCTCGAGCTTCGAGCGCTTGTTTGACTTCGGTTGCGCTTGGCGAGTAACCGCGTCCGGATACGTCTAGCCACCTTAAATTCGGGTGTGCAAGGCAGGGGTGTAGATCTTTGTCGATGAGCTCGGTGCCAATCAATCCGACGAACTTCAGCGCCGGAAAGCGCGAGATGAAGGATAGCGAAGGGATTGGGCCACATTTGTCGAGCGCCAACCTCTCCAGCGCCGGAAGGTCCGCGATGGCGTCGTAGTCCGATAGCTTGCGGCAGCCCTCTATGCGCAGCTGCTTAAGCGAGGAGGCGCCATTCAAGCCGGTAAGTCTCGCGAGAGCGCTGCCGCGGTAAACCTCGACATAGTCGAGGTCAGGAAGGTCGTTCACGCCATCCATCGACGCGACCGATGTGGTGATAAGGGTAATGGCCTTCAGATGGCGGTGCGCGCCCAGTTCCCTGAGGTCCGCGCGCTTGTAAGCGGACACATGAAAGCTTTCGAGTTCAGTGCATGCGGCCAGGCCGGACCATTTGGATGACCAGACGCCTCCTGCAGCACGTAGGCGCAGAAGCTGTGAGAAATTGAACGCCTGTGCTTCGCTAAAACTAATGCTCTCTAGCTGGGCAAGCGATTCAAGAAGGCGGACGTCTTCGTCCTTTCTCCAGCACGAGATCTTCCGGACTTCGGAAATCCCGTCGATCTTCATGAGTGGGGCAAGGGGGAGTGATCGATTCAGTCGGAGCGTGAGCGACTCGCCGGGATGACTGCGAATGAAGTCGACACATGGGTCGTAGCCTTGTCCGTCGGGTTGGACGAAATAGGTGTTGTTCCCCTTGAGGAGTTTTACGCCTGGGATCACAGGTACCGGTGCCGCCTGTTGATCACTCACCGTCTTGAGCCCTGTACTTAGTTCCTGGGGAGTCTATCTCGTTTAACAGGTCGGTCGTAGGCTCTTTCGATTTAGGTCCGCCGGCCTCCTCGATCATACGTGACTCTTCCTTGAATGCCTCTCGCGAGCCCTCGGGAATCGATTTCGCTTCAAGCTCGGTAACGTGTACAGCCTCGGTGGCTGCATCCTTGCTCGAGTTTAAGGTTGCTAGAAGGCGTTTCACCGAGGCCATCATTCGTGAAGGCAAGCCTTTACCTATGTAAGTCTTTCCGTTCGAAAAAGCGATGCGATAAACACCGCTTCCAGCCGTCGCTGCGCCTTTCTCGACCGCACTTCCCTTGCCAAGGGTGACGACGGAGAAGACGGCCATGGCTTTGTCGCCACCGCTTGCTGCACTGCCCTTATCAACCCACTGGCTGACCTCCTCATTTCCGAGCCATTTCCACGCCTCCGCTGCGAATGCCCAGCCGTAACCACGGGCAGCGCTTCCCTCCGCCACCGCCTGCATGGCGTTCTCGTCGATGTTTTCACCGACGGAGTCCATGCCGGTGGGATCCGTAAGTAGTGCGGGATTATTGTTTGCGTACCAATAACGATTGAACTTGTCGCCAGGGCGGCTGGATGCCTCCATCGGGTCGACGGAAAGGAAGCGACCAACTTGAGGGTCGTAGTAGCGGGCCTGCATGTAGACCAGGCCGGAGTCGATATCACTCACATGCCCCGTAAAGCCCGGACCGTCCTGGGGGCTCCCCATCGCCTGCTCGCCATACGGGCGGCGGTCAGCTTGTGTAAGAACATTTCCTTGCGCATCGGCGGTCGCAAGAACACTGCCTTGCGTGTCTGTGTAGTAGTAAGTGACCGTGTCTGCCGCGCACGCGTAGCCGCTCAGCGTGAACAGCGAGACGGCGATGACGCCAAAGATCAGTCTCTGCAGCGAATTCATAATGACATTCAGGGCTATCTTCGCCATCACAGCGTCCTCGAATAGGCAGAGCAACCGACGGCATTACACGCGCGGATTGCATAGGTGTACTTGAGGTCGTACGGTTCGAATCCACTTTCGACCTGGAAGGATGTGCCATTGCTGCTGTAGACGGTGACGCCAGCCGGGTACCGGATGATCTCGTAGCGCGTGGCGTAGGCCTCTGCGGCCCATTGCAGCGTGTAGGTCTCGAGCTTTCCCTTCTGCGCGTGGTTCATGCCGATAACAGTCGGTACGACAGGGATGTGTGCAACTGTCACCGTGACCTGGTTGCTCCAGCTAGTGCAGGCGCTGGCATTGCATGCCTGCACCATGTACGAGTACGTGCCATCGGGTCGATCGCCGATCGACCAGTTCTGTGACGTGGTGTTCTGCAAACCCGTCCAGCCACCGCCGTTGGCACTTTCAACCAGGTTGTAGCTGGCCGCGTCGGTGGATGCGCTCCAGCTCAGGCCATATGCACCGGAGTTGGTGGTGCCGCCCCCTGATAATGTCGGTGCGGGTGTGGGAGGTAGCAGCACCGTGGTGCCGCCGCTAGCAGCATAGCCACCGCAGCCGTTGGGGTTGCACGCACGCACGCGATAGAGCCAGGTGCCCGAGTGGCCCTCTGTAAATGTCGCCGAGGTGGCTGGCCCGTTATAAACCAGGGACCACTGGTTGTCGTAGTGGTCTACCTGGTAAGACGTGGCGTAAGCGGCCGCGCTCCAACTAACCGCGGCGCTTCCGGTTGAAGTGGACGGCGCAGAAATCGATGCCACGGTAGGTGGTATATGTGCGAGGTTGAGTAACCCGGTTTCGGCGTAAATACTGCAGCCACTGTCGTTACAGGCACGCGCTTCGTAGAGATAGGGGCCATCGGCGGGCGTGGAGGCGACCGCGCTGAGTGCCGTGCCCGTATACAGCGAGGTCCATGCGCCATTGTGGACCTGCCACACCTCGTAACGCGTGGCGCGCGCTGCTGCCGTCCAGGCCACCGTGATGGCCGACTTGTCGGCATTGGACGTCGCGGTCGCGGGCGAGGGTGCCGGTGGCGCATTGGCAGAGCGAGGCATGACGGACTGCCCGGAACCTTGAATAAGGTCGTTCGAACCGCCCACGGGCGAAATGCCGTGGATAAACAATGCCTGGCCGTAGTAGGTCACCTTATCGGCCTCGGCTAGCGAAATCGAGAAGCGATACGCTGAACCACTGCCATGGCACGCCTGCTGTACAGCAGCTTCGCTCGCGACGTTCGCCGTTACCGCGCGGAGGAATGTACCCGTTCCGGCCGGCCCGCCGACGTACAGATGCACGTCGATCGATTGCGGAAGGCCCGTTGAGCAGGCCCAGCCGTTCACGCTGTTGTTGTCGCTGGAGATCCCGTCGATGTTGCCGATGACCTTCGAGGTCACGCCCTTCTTGCTGGCCAACAGCTTCTTGCCCAGGTAGATGTAGCTCGTGCCGTTCGTGCTCGCTGCGTCGTACTCCCACATGAGCTGACCCGCGGCGTTATACGCGTAGTACGTGGTTCCTTGTGGCGCCACCTTTTTTACCCGGCGTCCGGCGGCATCGTAGGTGTAGGCGCCCTTGCCGGGTATAGATGTCAATCGGTTGGCCAGATCGAAGGTCAGTGCCTGCCCATCCTTGCCACTGGTATTGCCGCGGGCGTCGTACTGGAACGCGTGCAGCGGCGCGCCGGCATTACTGATGGAGACGAGGAGGTTGCTTCCATCATAGTTATACGTGTTGGTGCCGCTACTGTTGGTTAGCGTCCGGATGTTGTTGAGCGTGTCATACGTATAGCTTTCGGTACCCCACAGCTGACCTGCTGTAGCTGATACGAGGCGGTTAAGGCCGTCGTAGCTCATGGACTTCGAACGCTGGTTTGCCCCTGATTCGTCGGTAATCTGGGTGACGTTCCCGTTCGCGTCGTAAGCGAGATCCTCGCTCAAGTTCGGTACACCGCCCTTGCCGAACGTGAAGTTGCTGAGCAGGTTGCGCGCGTTCTTGTCGGAGGTATAAATCGCGCCATTACCCAGGCTGTACGATTTCAAATCGCCGTCGGGGTAATAGCTCACGCCTGCTGCATAACCGCCAACTTGCGTGGGTTGCATCAGTCCGTTGGGTGCATAGGCAACGCTGTTCCCATCCGGATACGCGATCGAACTGAGTGCACCCTTGTTGTCGTAGCTATAGCTCAGTCCCCAGTTCCAGCCATCTACCGAAAGGACTTCGCTGGTGAGCAAGCCGAGGCGGTTGCGGCCAAACGTCCAGCTGGCCATGCCGGCGGTTGCCGTCGCGGGGTTGCCGCGTGGGTCATACGTGAAGGTACTGGGATCGGTGCCGGCGGGATAGACAACGGACGTCACGCGGTTCATGGCGTCGTAGCCGCGTAGTGTCTTCAGCGCATCCGCCACCTGATCCTGGCCGCAGCCGGTGCTGTTAAACGAGGCTCCCGAAACGCTCCACGCAATATTATCAGCGCCATCATAGGCCCTGATCTCGCTGCCTGACTCCGGCTCCCATGTGCGGCACAGGCGGTGCTCGCTGTCGTAGGTCATCGTCTTGGTAACGGACTGGCCCAAGCCGCCCTGGGTAATCGAAAGAGGGTTACCGTAGGTATCGCGCTGAATCGTCTGCAGCACGTTCTCGGGTGCTTCAACGCGCACGGCATTGTCATACGTAGGCTGGTCGAACGCCTGGAAGTAGCTGGTTGTGACGTTACCTTTCGGATCGGTTACCCGGCGCCCGATGCTTTGTGGATAGCTTGTGTTGGTCGAAAGGTCGCCTAGTTCGGTGTGCTGAACCTGCTGGACCAGCCTCCCCAAGACGTCATAGTGCGTGACGACACCGAGACCCATGCCGTTGAGGTCGGGGGCTCCGTCCACGGCGTACGACTGGAAAACCTTGCGGCCCGCCCAGTCGTAGTCCGTTCGGGATGAGACGTAACCCGCACCGCTATTGGCCTCAGCCGTGCCAAGCGCAACGGGACGCATCATGACGTCGAAATCGATTCTGTGATTCCAGCTACCTTGGGTGTCCACGCGCACCCAGTGCGGGCCGCCGATGCCGCGGGCATCACCAATGAAGGAGTACTGCAGCGTTTTCGACGCCCACGCAACACTGTCGCCAGCTGGGTAGTCAATGCGGGCCAGTCGCCCGATTCCGTCATAGGCATAGCCGGTAATGGCGCCGGTCTGGTCGGAGATCGCCGTGATCTGGCCCAGCCCGTCAACCGATACGGTCTGCGCGGTCCCATCCGGGTAGTTGATCTGGCGGGGGATGCCGAGAAGGTAGTTTCCCACGGACGTCGTGTGCCCGTTGCCGTCGGTGAAGCTGGCAAGCTGGCCCTGCGCGTTGAAGGTATAGCCCATGACCTTGCGGCCAAAGCGATAGCGCTCTGACAATGTGAGGCTGTTGGCGTCGTAAACATTGCGGCTGACGGTTTCGCCCGTACTCAGGTTATCGAACTGCAACGGCAAGCCGATGACCCAGTGGGCGTAATCATCCTGGTAGCTGGTCTGCTCAGATACGCTGTATCCAGCACTGCTATTGCGCTGGACTTGCGTCGGTCGGGCGAACGCGTCGAAACCCGTGGCATACCATGTGAAGGCATCGTTATCGACGGATGTGACTCGAGCCCCCATGGGGATCAACAGGTTCACCTGATCGGTGTTTACCCTTGGCGCGAGTGTGTAGCCGAGCTGGCGAACATAGGCCCCAGCCCGGGCATCCGAGGAAGGATCAGGTGCGACGTAGCTGTACTGCACGAGCCGACGGCGGTTGGTTGCGTCAGCGGCGCCGTCAAACACTTCCTCGGTTATCAGTTGGCTTTCGGTCCAGTCGTACCGATTACTAAATGTGCTTCGCTCAGCATGGTTGTCCGGGTAGGTCACGGTGGTCCACACCGTCCCAGTGCATGTGCCGTTGCAGTTTTGCTTCCAGCTTTCGTTGGAGGGCGAGTACGCGTAGTTCCAGGCCTGTGTGCCAATGCCCGCGCCGGAGCGTTGCTCCTGCTGAATCGCCATGCTGTACGAAGCGCTGGGTGTGTAGGCCCACGTTCCTGTCGCCGCGGGATTCGTGGTCTGCAGGTTGGGGCCGGCTTCACAGACCCGGTATACATTCGAACGACCACGTCGAACCGGGCGTACGGTAAACGCGCCCGTCATGCCTGACGGATGAGTCATCCGCCCAGTGAACGAGGGGTAGCTATCGGGCAGAGTACCGAGCGAGTCGCAGGTGCCCGGTGTGCCGCGCATGTCGACGAACGCACCGTTGAGGCCATCCATGTCGAATGACCAGGTCGATCCGTCGGGCTGGGTGATGCCGGTGAGGGAATCTACGAGGTTTTGGGCTGAATGGGTGTAGCCGTACGTCCAGGTGCGTTGACCTGCTGCACCACCTTGAACCGTGATGCTGCCAACGCGCGATGTACCAGCAATGTAAGAGAGCGTGACATGACGGCCGTCGCTGGCGGTGATATCAGTGACGAGGTCGCCGCTGTAGGTGTAGGCGATCCAGTTACCGAATCGATCCTCCACGCGGGTCGCCAACATGCGACCTTCGCGACGTGTGAGGTTGTCGGTGGTCGCGAGCAGTACGTGGAAACGGCTCGCCGTAAGTGCGGCGGGCGAAGAACCAAGCGGGCGCGAAATGCCCGGCATATACCGATACGAAAGGTGATCGAGCCAGTACTTGGTGCCGTCCGGCGCCACGGCCAGGAAGGCCTGCGTGGTTGGGTCGTTGTTTGCCTGACTGAGGCAGCCGACCACCCAGTCTTGCTTGGTGATAATTGGATAGGTCAATCCGGCCACGCCTGGTGTCGGGGTGTTGGCCGTATCTCGCTTCAGCAGTTCCTGACTGCCAGCGCCAGGCACCTTTAGTTGGTAGCCCTGCCACCACGCCGGGGTTTCCCAGTCGCTTCGCTTCATGTCGCCAGCGGGTGGCGCCACGCTAGGCGGATCGTTGAATTTGGTGCAGATACTGGTTTGAGCATCCGTGTCGACGACCCAACCTTTGACGTTGTTCTGGTTCGCGGTGACCGTATCGATTTGTGGCAGTTCCATGTCCCACTCGCCGAAGGCACGGTTCTGAAGATCGAAGCGATCGCCGAAGGCAGGGAGGGTGAATACGCGCGCCACGGTGATCGTGGGCCCGGTGCCCGGAACGGTGACGTCGACCTGCCGGAATGAAAGGCTGCCGTCGTATAGCCCGATCTGCTCGCCGAAGGGTGTCTCGCCCAACGGCTGGATATCTTCGTTAACTTTGATGAGCTTCTTGTACTCATCTTCGGGCGTGACGGTCGTCTGCGCATGCGCTGTAGCGAGCGACAGCGTCATGACCACGACGGTGGCAAGTGCGCGCGCTACCCGCGCACGACCCCGCACGCCCATTTTGGGCGTGTACTGCACCTGCGACATAATCCCTGTTCCTTGTGCGCCGGCCATGCCGGAATCGGCGGCAAGACTAGGGCGGCAGAATGTTGCCCGTCAACGCGCAATAACTTGCGAACGATTTCTCTTTATAGGAGCGTGCTTGCACAAGAGGGGCGGGGCTTTTGGGCACGGCCCGATGGCGAGTGACGGCGTTCCTGCCTAAAACCAGCCGCGGACCCCGGACAGCAATTGTCCAGCCGGTACTTCAGGCAACAAAAAAGCCGGCTTGCGCCAGCTTTTTTGTGAACAGCGATGTCGCGCAGGCAATTACGCCAGGTCGCGGATCTTCGCGTTCAGGCGGCTCTTGTGACGGGCAGCCTTGTTCTTGTGGATGAGGCCGCGTGCAGCGTAGCGGTCCATCACCGGCACGGCGACGGCGTAAGCCGTGACTGCGCTGGCCTTATCCTTGGCGTCGATCGCCTTGACGACCTTCTTCAGTGCGGAACGCACCATGGAACGCGCGCTGACGTTGCGCAGACGGCGCTGCTCCGACTGACGCGCACGCTTCTTCGCGGACTTGATGTTGGCCAAGGTGAAGCTCCAGAGTTCTGTTGGTTTTAAGAAAGACGCCCATTTTGAGGCCAAAGACGGGTCGCGTCAATAGCTTAGAGCCCGCGCGGGCGGGCCTGGAGGGCGGGCCGGGCAGGTTGCCCGGAAAATTCCAGACCGCAGACTGTCCTCCGCCCGCCCGCCGCTGTCAAACTAGGGGTTTGCGGTCACCCGGACACGGATGAAAACCCCCAGTCTTCTTCGCGGCGCGCTGTCCTTCAGTGGCATGACCATGGTTTCGCGTGTCCTCGGCCTGGTCCGCGACATGGCGATCAACCACTCCTTCGGCGCCAATGCGGCCACCGACGCGTTCTGGGTGGCCTTCCGCATTCCGAACTTCATGCGCCGGCTGTTTGCCGAGGGCTCGTTCTCCACGGCTTTCGTACCGGTTTTCACCGAGGTCAAGGAGACCCGTTCACACGACGACCTCAAGCAGCTGATGTCGCGCACGGCGGGCACGCTGGGCGGGGTGCTGCTCCTGGTCGTGGCATTGGGTGTGATTTTCGCGCCGCAGGTCACGGCGCTGTTTTCGCCCGGTGCGGTCGAGACACCTGAGAAATTCGAGCTCACCGTCAACCTGCTGCGGTTGACCTTTCCGTTCCTGCTGTTCGTCTCGTTGACGGCGCTAAGTGGCGGCGCACTCAACAGTTTCCACAAGTTTGGCCTCCCGGCGTTGACGCCGGTGATCCTCAACCTGTGCATGATCGGTGGCGCGCTGTGGCTGGCACCGAGGCTGCACACGCCGATCATGGCCATGGGCTGGGCGATCCTGGTCGCCGGCGTGCTCCAGCTGGCCTTCCAGTTGCCCACGCTGCGCCGCCTCGACCTGCTCGCCCTGCCGCGCTGGGGCTGGAGCTCGCCGGACGTTCGCCGGATCATGCGCCTGATGGTGCCGACCCTGTTCGGCTCATCGGTGGCGCAGATCAACCTGCTCCTGGATACGGTGATCGCCTCCCTGCTGATCGCCGGCTCGCAGAGCTGGCTGTCCCAGGCGGACCGCTTCCTTGAGCTGCCGCTGGGCGTGTTCGGCGTCGCGCTGGGCACCGTGATCCTTCCTTCGCTGTCGCGTCATCACGTGGGTTCGGACAAGGAGGGCTTCTCGCGAGCGCTGGACTGGGGCCTGCGCACGACCTTGCTGATCGCGGTCCCGGCGATGTTCGCCCTGATGATTCTTTCGGTGCCCCTGGTGGCGACGATCTTCCAGAACGGCGCCTTCACCGCCTTCGATACGCGGATGGCTTCATTGTCGATTTCGGCCCTGAGCTTCGGTCTGCCTGCCTTTGCCCTGGTCAAGGTGATCCTGCCAGCGTTCTACGCCCGCAAGGACACCCGCACACCGGTGCGTGCGGGCGTCGCCTCGCTCGTCGCCAACATGGTCTTCAACGTGGGCTTCCTTGCCCTGCTGTTCTTCCTGTGGGCCAGCCCGGCGCAGAAGGCCGGCTCCTGGTTCGCGGCGATCTCCACGATTCCCGGCCTGCACATGGCCCTGGGCATGGCCAGCGCACTGGCCAGCTACCTCAACCTTCTCTTGCTGTGGCGCTGGCTGGGCAAGGCCGGTGTCTACGAACGTCAGCCGGGCTGGGCCCTCCATCTGCTTCGCCTGGGCGTGGCCTGCGCGGCGATGATCGCCGTCCTGCTGGCCGGTCTCGCCCTCTGGCCGGAGTGGACCGACGTGGAGAAATGGCATCGTGTCTGGCGTCTTGTCACGCTGGTCGTTGCCGGCGGCGGCACCTATGTCGTGGCGCTGCTCGCGATGGGCTTCCGTCCCCGCGACCTGCGCGCCCGCTGAGCCACGGACGGCGAGCCGGCGCGTCGCATTGTGCGGCGCAATGGGGCGGCTATACTGGCCCGATGGCTTTTATTCCGCATCGCTTCCAGGACGCCCACGCATGACGCTGCGACTTCATCGCGACGTCGACGGCCCCTGCCTCGCACCCGAGGGCAGCATCGTCGCGATCGGCGCTTTCGACGGCCTGCACCTTGGCCACCAGACCATCCTCGACGAGGTGCGTAGCCGCGCCGAGGCGCGTGGCCTGGTGCCCGCGGTGATCACCTTCGAACCGCTGCCGCGCGCGTTCTTCTCGAAAGAGCCCGTGCCGCGTCTGTCGGGCGTGCGCGAGAAGGCCGAGGGCATGACCGCCGCAGGCATCCGCGAGCTGCTGTCGCTGCGTTTCGACGAGGCGTTGACCGCCATGTCCGCGGAGGACTTCGTCCGCCGGGTGATCGTCAGCCGGCTGGCGGCGCGGGAAGTCTGGGTTGGCGAGGACTTTCGTTTCGGCCACCGCCGTGGTGGCGATTTCGCGCTGCTGGAAACCATGGGCGCCGAGCTCGGTTTCACGGCCCATGCCGTGCCGCCGGTGGTTATCGACGGTGAGCGTGTTTCCTCGTCCAAGGTGCGGACACTGCTTGGCGAGAGCCGTTTCGCAGAGGCCGCCCGGCTGCTCGGTCGCCCCTTCGTGATCGACGGCCATGTCGAGCACGGCCAACAGCTCGGCCGCACCCTTGGATATCCGACCGCGAACGTCCATCTCAGTGAACGGGTCAGTCCGGTGCATGGCATTTTCGCCGTGCGTATCGGTATCGGCGAAGGCCCCTGCAGTTGGCCGGGCGTAGCGAGCCTCGGCTTCCGGCCGACGGTGAACGAGGTGCGCGAGCCCCTGCTCGAGGCTCACCTGTTCGATTTCTCCGGCGATCTCTACGGCCAGCGCATCGGCGTGGAGTTCGTGCGGAAACTGCGTGACGAAGAAAAATTCGACGGCCTCGACGCCCTGACCGCACAGATGCGCCAGGACGAGATCGCCGCCCGGCAAGCCCTCGGGATGAACCCGATCCTTGCTCCAGAAACCCACGGTTGCCAGTAATGACCCAGGACTACAAGAACACCATCAACCTGCCGCAGACGGCCTTCCCGATGCGCGGCGACCTGCCCAAGCGCGAGCCGGGTTGGCTGGCCAACTGGGAGCGCGTGAACCGTTACGCGCAGATCCAGGAAAAGGCCGCCGATCGCGACAAGGTGTTCGTGCTGCACGACGGCCCACCCTATGCGAACGGCGCCATTCACCTCGGGCATGCGGTGAACAAGGTGCTCAAGGACGTCGTGGTCAAGTCCAGGCTGATGGCCGGTTACCGCGCGCCTTACGTGCCGGGCTGGGACTGCCACGGCCTGCCCATCGAAATCGCCATCGAGAAGAAGTTCGGCAAGGCGGGCGACAAGCTCGACGCTGCCGCCTTCCGCCAGAAGTGCCGCGAGTACGCGATGGCGCAGATCGATCTGCAGCGCGTGGACTTCAAGCGCCTCGGTGTCCTTGGCGACTGGGAAAAGCCGTATCGCACGCTGGATTTCACCTACGAAGCCGACATGATCCGTGCGCTCGCGCGTATTGTGGAAAACGGTCACGTGGTTCGCGGCGCGAAGCCGGTCTACTGGTGTTTCGACTGCGGTTCGGCGCTGGCCGAAGCGGAGATCGAATACGCCGACAAGACCTCGCCGGCCGTGGACGTCGCTTATGACGCAGTGGATCCGGTGTCGTTCGGTGCGCTGTTCGGCATCGCGACCGGTGACGCCACGATCGCCGTGCCCATCTGGACGACCACGCCGTGGACGCTGCCGTCCAGCCAGGCCGTGTCGCTCGGTGGCGAGATCGAATACGCCCTCGTCGAAGGTCCCTCGCGCAACGGTAAGCCGCTGCTGCTGGTGATCGCCTCCGCGCTGGTGGAGAAGGCGCTTGCGCGCTACGGCGTGGAGACGGTGAACGTACTCGGGCGCGTGCAGGGGGCGGTGCTCGAGAACCAGTCGCTGCGCCACCCGTTCTACGACAAGCAGGTACCGGTGATCCTCGGCGAACACGTGTCCGATGAAGACGGTACCGGTGCCGTGCACACGTCGCCCGACCACGGTGCGGAAGACTTCACGGTCAGCCAGCACTACGGCATCGGCACACTCAACTACGTGGACGGTCGTGGCGTGTATCGCAGCGACCTGCCGCTCGCGGGTGACGTGTCGTTTGCCGGCATGCATATCTGGAAGGCCAACGACGCCATCGTGGACCTGCTGCGCGATCGCGGTGTGCTGCTTGCGTTCGCCAGGCTGACGCATAGTTACCCGCATTGCTGGCGCCACAAGACGCCGGTGATCTTCCGTGCCACGCCGCAGTGGTTCATTGGTATGGAACAGGCCGACCTGCGCCGCACTGCGCTCACCTCGATCAAATCGGTGCGCTGGATTCCGGGCTGGGGCGAAGAGCGCATTGCCGGCATGGTCGATGGTCGTCCCGACTGGTGCATTTCGCGTCAGCGCACCTGGGGCGTGCCCATCGCGCTGTTCGTCGACAAGAACACGCATGAGCCGCATCCGGACAGCGTCGAGCTGCTGGAGAAAGTAGCCCAGCGCGTCGCCCGTGAGGGCATCGACGCCTGGTTCTCGCTGGATGCCCGCGAGCTGCTCGGCGACGACGCGGACAAGTACGAAAAGGTTACCGACGTTCTCGACGTGTGGTTCGATTCCGGTGTGAGCCACTTCGCCGTGATCGGCGCCCGTCCGGAGCTGCAGGCCGGCGACGCCAGCGAATACAAGGTGATGTACCTGGAAGGTTCCGACCAGCATCGCGGCTGGTTCCAGTCGTCCTTACTCACCTCGGCGGCGATCAACGGTCGCGCCCCTTACGACCACGTGCTCACCCACGGTTTCACCGTGGATGCGCAGGGTCGCAAGATGTCGAAGTCGATGGGTAACGGCATCGAGCCGCAGGACATCATGAAGACCCTCGGTGCGGACATCCTGCGCCTGTGGATCTGCTCGACCGACTACCGCAACGAAATGTCGCTGTCGGACGAGATCCTCAAGCGCGTGGCGGATACCTATCGCCGCGTGCGCAACACCGCGCGTTTCCTGCTGGGCAACCTCGACGGATTCGATCCGGACAAGCACCTGCTGCCTACAGCGGGCTGCCTCGACCTGGATCGCTGGGCCGTGCAACAGGCCGCAGACACGCAGGCCGCGATCATCGCCGCGTACGATCGTTACGACTTCCCGGAAATCGTGCAGCGCGTGCAGAACTTCTGCACGAACGAGCTGGGCGCGCTGTATCTCGACATCACCAAGGACCGCTTGTACACGATGCCGACGGACAGCCGTGGCCGTCGCAGCGCGCAGAGTGCGATGTATCGCATCCTCGAAGCGATGGTGCGCTGGCTGGCGCCGATCGTCACGTTCACCGCGGAAGAAATCTGGGAGAGCATGCCGGGTTCGCGCAGCGATTCCGTGCTGTTCGAAACCTGGTACGACGGTCTCGATGTGCGTGAGGATGGTGATACGCGCGGCTGGTGGTCGACCCTCCTGACCATCCGCGCATCGGCCTCGCAGGTGCTCGAAGGCATGCGCAAGGATGGCCGGATCGGCGCCTCGCTCGACGCGACGCTGACGATCCACGCCGACACCGCCACCCAGGCGGCGCTGGCCGAGTCCGCCAGCGAGCTCCGCTTCTTCTTCATCACCTCGGACGTCACGCTGTCGCCGCTGGAAGGCCGCCCGGCCTCGGCCGAACGCGTGGAGCTCGATGGCGCCGAGGTGTACGTTTCGGCGGACGTGAGCGAAGCGGTGAAGTGCATCCGTTGCTGGCACCATCGCCCGGATGTCGGCGTCGATCCGGCTCATCCCGAGATCTGCGGACGCTGCGTCGAGAACGTGACAGGGCAGGGCGAAGATCGCCGCTGGTTCTGAGAGGCCGGTCCCGACCCGAATCATCCGCGCCGTCACACGGCGGCGCGGCCGCTCCGCTTCGAATGGCTTGCCTGATGACCGTACGCCCCAAACCCAATGCCCTTTCCTGGCTCTGGCTCGCCGCCGCCATGATCGGCCTCGATCAGCTCACCAAATGGTGGGCGCTGACCACCCTGCAGCCGGCGGAAACGCCGCATCCGGTGATCCCGGGGATCCTCAACTGGACGCTCACTTTCAACACCGGCGCCGCGTTCAGTTTTCTCGCCGATAGCGCGGGCTGGCAGCGCTGGTTCTTCGTCCTGCTGGCCGCAGTGATCAGTGCCACGCTGAGTGTGTGGCTGTCGCGCACGCCGCGCGCCGACTGGCGTACCGCTGCGCCGCTGGCCCTGATCGTGGGTGGGGCGCTGGGTAACGTCATCGATCGTCTGCACGCGGCGAAGGTGACGGATTTCATCCAGGTTTTCCTGGGGAGTTATCCGTTTCCGGTGTTTAACGTGGCCGATTCGGCGATTAGCGTGGGTGCGGTCTCGATGATCGTGTTCAGCTTGTTTAGTGGGCATGAGAAGCCGGCTTCGTCCTGAGGGTGGGGTGGCCGGGCCGCGCTGCTGCGCGGATCGCCGATGAATCGGCTCCCACATCGCTGCTGAAGCGGCTCCCACATCGCCGCTGAAGCGGCTTCCACATCACCGATGAATCGGCGCCTACAGGGTTGGGCGCTCCTTGTGGGAGCCGCTTCAGCGGCGATTAGGCCTGGCGACAGCGCCGCCCCGGCACCCGTGCGATAATCCGCAAGTCCCGGCGCCCCGAAGCGCCACAGCTCATTCGAGGTCCCCCTTGGACATCCTGCTCGCCAATCCCCGCGGTTTCTGCGCCGGCGTCGATCGCGCGATTGCCATCGTGGAGCGTGCGCTCGAGTCCTACGGTGCGCCGATCTACGTTCGCCATGAAGTCGTGCACAACCGTTTTGTCGTCGAGCGCCTGCGTGCCGATGGCGCCGTGTTCGTCGAGGAACTGGACGAAGTGCCGGATGGCTCCACGGTGATCTTCAGCGCCCATGGCGTACCCAAGGCTGTGCGCGAGGAAGCGGATCGTCGCCGCCTCAACGTGTTTGATGCCACATGCCCGCTGGTCACCAAGGTGCACATGGAAGTCGCGCGCCTCGGCCGCGCCGGCCACGACGTCATCCTGATCGGCCATGCCGGCCATCCGGAAGTCGAAGGCACGATGGGGCAGTGGAATTCCGCCAACAGCGGCAACATCTATCTGGTCGAGTCGGTGGAGGACGTCGCTGTACTGGCGCCGTCACAGCCGCAGAAGCTGGCCTTTGTCACCCAGACCACGCTCTCGGTCGATGACACCATTGCCATCATCGGCGCGCTCCGCGCGAAGTTCAGCGCCATCGAAGGTCCACGCAAGGACGACATCTGCTACGCCACGCAGAATCGCCAGGACGCCGTGCGCCGCCTTGCCGATGCCGTGGATCTCGTCCTCGTGGTGGGTTCGGTGAACAGTTCGAACTCCAACCGCCTCAAGGAACTGGCCGAGAAGCAGGGCGTCACCTCGTTCCTGATCGATGGCGCGGAGCATATCCAGCGCAGCTGGCTCGAAGGCAGGACGCGCATCGGTGTGACCGCAGGCGCCTCTGCGCCGGAAAAGCTGGTGCAGGAAGTGATCGCTCGCCTGCAGTCATGGGGCGCCGGCAGCGTCCGTGAGCTCGACGGTGAAGCCGAGAACATCACCTTTGCCTTGCCCAAAGAGCTCCGTCTGGCCGGTTAAGGCTTGCGCCCCGCACCAAGCTTCCCTAAAATCCTCGTTCTCGCCGAAATAGCTCAGTTGGTAGAGCGCGTCATTCGTAATGATGAGGTCGTAGGTTCGATTCCTATTTTCGGCACCACCATTCTTCCCGGACTGCCGTCGAGCGGTCCCGGAAGTACAAAAAAAACCCGCTGATGCGGGTTTTTTTGTGTCTGCGATTCGGCGTGTTTCAGGCGGCGAGTCGGGCATCCTCGGCGAGATAGCGCAAGCCGATGGACAACGCCATGTTGTACCCCGCGCCGGCGTTGCCAGGCACCACCACGCTGACCAGCGACGGGTGACCCGGTGCGAGTGCCGAGGCGTCCGCTTCGTCGCTGCCATCATGAATTTCGATATAGGGCACGCTGAGATGGGCGAGGGCGTCACGCAGCGGGGCGATGTCCTCCGCCGGCACGTCGTTGGCGTCCACATCGAGCAGGACGAGATCGGCGTGGTCGCCGATCGAGCGATCGAGGTAGCCGGTCAGCTCGACGAAGTCGTGGCAGGGCCGCCAGAGCAGGTCGACACCGGCGGCTTGCGCGCGTTCCCACAGTCGCCACATCGCGTCGTCCGCCAGGGTGGCGTGTACCGCGTCATGACGCGGGCCCGTGATCACGACGATCGACATCGTTCGCTGCTCCAGTAAGTCGGTAATGCAGTATCCGGCCACGATGCGTAAAAAGGCTGCGCCGTTCGGGCGCTTTCCGGGTAACGCCTGCGTAAAGAAATGCTACCGTCCCCTGAAAAACCATCTCTAAGGAGTTCCTCGTGGACGGTACACAGGACATCGTCATCGTTACCGCGCGCCTTCGACTGGATCGCCTCGTCGCGGCCGATGCGCCGGCACTCTTCGCCTACCGTGGTGACGACGCCGTCGCGCGCTATCAGGGCTGGAAGCCCGCGGATCTCGCGGCGGCGCAAGCCTTCATCGCCGACCAGTCGTTGCTGGCTTTTGGCACGGCGGACAGCTGGTGCCAGCTGGCGATTCGCGACAAGGTCACGGGCGCGTTGCTCGGCGACTTCGGTGTGCACTTTCCGGCCAGCACGGGCGACCCGATCGAATTCGGGCTCTCCCTTCGACCGGAACGGCAGGGCCAGGGCTTCGCTCGCGAAGCGATGGCGGCCGTCCTTGACCTGGCTTTCGGTGACTGGGCGTACCGGCGCGCGGTGGGTTCGGTGGACCCGCGCAACGTGTCCAGCATGGCCTTGCTGCGTTCGCTGGGTTTTCGCCAGGAAGCCCATCACGTGGAGAGCTATTTCTTTCGCGGCGAATGGGTAGACGATGTGATCTTCGCCCTGCTGGCGCGGGAATGGGTGCGTCAGCCCTGAGCACCTCGCGGCCGGTATGGCGCCGGCGCATACACGGTCTTCATGGCCCGGGTGCGACATAGGGCGGAGCCCGGCGCGGAAACCCCCATGAGCGAGCAGTACGTGCGCATCTATGTCGTTCAGCCGCCCGAGGTCGGGGCGGAATGGGCAGTGCGCGTGGATTCGGACAAACCTGCGCGTTTCCGGCATGAGAAAGATGCTTTGAGCTACGCGCTCCGGCAGGCGCGGGCGCGCAACGGGCAGGGTGTGTCAGTGGAACTAAGGATAGAGGACGATCATGGCCATTGGCGGTCCATGGCGCTTTGACCGAGGGGAACGGGCATGAACACACCAGTTCAGCACTACCGGGGTTATGACATCCTCTGCAGCGCGAGCGGCTATACGCTGCTGCGCAACGACGTGGAAATCCTGACGGAAGGCCGCAGCGACGCGGGTAACCACCTGCAAGACTGCGCACACCTGGAACGTCTGCTGGCTCAGGCAAAACAAAGCGTCGACAAGCTCATCGATGGTGCCTGAGAAGGTGCAGTCAGGCCGCCGCGAGGCGAGCGAGGGCGGCCGCGCTTGGCGGCGCCAGATGGCCAAGGGCGGCCGCAGGCAGGAAGCGCCAGTCGGCCAGCCGTCGCGGTAACCGCGAGCTGGCATGCGCGTCGCGCAGACTGGCCACCGCCACTTCCGGGGAATCGAAGCGACCCACTTCGCTGTCGCCACACAGGGCGCGCCAGCGACGGCCGTGACGGACGATGCGGAACAGACCTTCCGTCGAGGTAAAGACATATTGCGCGAGCACGGAACACTCCTTCGTGACCAAGAGCATTGTGACCGGGCAGTCGTGACCGCTTTGTTATCCCGAGGCTACGGCTTAGTGTCGTCCTACCCGGACACCGTTCGTCGGCAGAGTCTTGCCGCTCGTCAGACAGTCCTAGGCTGGACGCGCAGGGCGGATTACTGTTCGGCTGCCGGAACCGACTGGCAGGGGGAACACAGTGAATCAACGCATCTCGTCGCGCGTCGGACGTCGTTCGTCAGGCTTTACCCTGATCGAACTGATGATCGTTGTCGCTATCATCGCCATCCTGGCCGCCATTGCGCTGCCGATGTATCGGGATTACGTGACGCGCTCGAAGCTGACCGAAGCTCAGAGCCTGCTGTCCGATTACCGGACGAAGATGGAGCAGTACTTCCAGGACAACCGTACCTATGTGAGTACCGGAACGACCTGCGGCGCGCCCTTGCCGACTTCTGCTCGAAACTATTTCACTTACACCTGTACCGGCTCTGCAACGGGTTTCACGGCCACGGCCACGGGTGTGGCTGCACAGGGCACGAACTCGTTCAGCTTCACTATCGACAATTTCAACGCGCGCATTACAACAGGTGTGCCGCCAGGCTGGACGACGCCTAATCCGAACACCTGCTGGGTGCTGCGCAAGGGCGGTGGCTGCTCATGATCCAACGCCAGGACCGGGGTTTTAGCCTGCTTGAATTGCTGGTGGTGATCACCATCATTGCGATCCTGGTCGCTCTGGCTGTGCCGAACTACCGCACCTGGATTGCGAACACAAAGGTGCGCACGGCCGCGGAGTCCATCCAGAACGGCTTGCGGACCGCGCGCAACGAAGCTGCACAGCGCGGAATCAATGTGCGGTTCGAGCTGAGTTCCACCACTGACTCCAGTTGGGTGGTCTGCACCCTGCCTACCGGCAAGACGGTCTGCACGGATACGGGGGCGGTCACCATCGAACAGCACCCCGTGGGCGAGAGCGCTGGCGTTGTGGTGACCGGTTCGAAAGCGGCTGTGGACCTGACCACCTTTTCGACGGCCATTACGGGTGGGCTCCCCGGTGGTATCACCTTCAGCCCGCTCGCTCGTCCGCTGCCAGCGGACTACAACAAGAATGCCTTGCTTCGCATCGATACCCAGTCCACGGCGCCGAACACGCGCCGGCTGGCGACGACCATTACCGCCGGCGGCTCCGTGCAGATGTGCGACGCCGGTTTGTCCAAGACCACCGCTGCCAACGGCTGCTTGTAGTGAGGACCTGCCCATGAAGCATCGACATCTTCACGTCCCTCACGCGCGCGGCTTCGTCCTGCTCGATGCGCTGATCGCGATCCTGATCTTCTCGTTCGGCATTCTCGGCCTCATGGCCGTTCAGGCCAATGCATCGCTGCTTTCCGGCGATGCGAAGTACCGCACCGACGCGGCGTTGCAGGCCGACCGACTCATTACCCAGATGTGGATATCCGATCCCAAGACCCTCGTGGCTCAGTTTGCCGGAGACGCCGGCACGGCTACCGCACCGCAATACGCGGCATGGCTGAAACAACTTGACTGCTCGACCGCCAGCCAGACCTCCAATTGCCTGCCCGGCGTCACCGCCAATCCGCCGACCGTCACGGTGACGGCGACGGGTATCGTGACCATTACCGTGCGCTGGAAGGCGCCGAATGCGGCTGCCGGCGATGCCGCACATCAGTACGTCTCCATCACCCAGATCGATCGAACGTAAGCGAAGGAGCAGGGGGCATGTCGATGTCAAACGGCCGTGGGAAGTCCGCGGGCTTCTCGCTGGTCGAGCTCATGGTGGGCATTGTGATCAGTATCATCTGCACGCTCGGGATGATGGCTGCCTTCGCGTCATTCGAGTCGCAGAAACGCACGACTACGTCAGGCAGCGATGCACAGCAGAATGGTAGCTTTGCCGCCGTCGCGCTCGAACGCGAAATTCGTACGGCGGGTAGCTCGCTCGTCCAGGGGAAGAACTATGGCGTGTGGGGCTGCGTGATCACGGCGTGGTCGGCGTCGACCAAACGGTTGCCGCTGACGACCAGCCTCGCCGCACCGTTCGCCAATTGGCCGAAGAAGACGCTGGCGACACCGGTGCTCGTCGCCAGCGGCGGCGCCACCGCTCCGGATGTGATCGGTGTCATTCGTGGGAATGCGTCACAGCGCACCTTCAAGAGCAATATCACGTCGACCACGACGAGCACCGTTGTCGTCGACAACGCGTTTGGCTTCCTGAATAACGACTACGTGCTCGTCTCCGACAAGAGCGGCTCCTGCGCGCTCGGCAAGGCGACGAATGTGGTCGTCGGTTCGGGCACGGGCACGCTGACACTTGGTGCCGCCGATTCTCCGAGCAATGGGTTCCAGGGTGCCTACTCGGGTGCCGGTTACCTGATGGACTGGGGTTCGGATCCGGCCATCAACCTCTACGGCGTCGACACCACCACCAATTCCCTTGTCGTCTACGACTTGCTCCAGCGGACAGCGACCAGTGCGACCGCCGTTGCCGCAACGCCGGTCGCGGACAGTGTCGTCAACATGAAGACGCTCTACGGCGTGGACGACGGTGCAAACGGCGGGGTCGCGAACGACGGCAACATCGATGAATGGGTCCAGCCAACCGGAACGTGGGCCATTACCGCGTTAGCGCCGGATCCGGATACCACGACAGCGGATGCCTTGCGCGCACAGATCCTGGCGGTTCGCGTCGCCGTGGTGGTGCAGAGCCGTCAGCTCGAGCGTGCTGCGCCGGCGACTGCCGCTTCCGTGCAGGGTGCGGCCTATATCGGCTACACGGGTGCCACCACCATGGTGCTGTTCAAGGACCAGCCGACGAAACTTCAGTACACCATCAATACCTTGCCGCAGTACCGGTACAAGGCCTACGACATGACCATTCCGGTTCGCAATAACTACATCCAGCAGTACTTTTGAGGCCCATTCCTATGCGTAACGCACATCGCATCGCAGGATTTCAGGGCGGCCCTGCCCGGCAGAAGGGCATGGTCGCGACCCTGATCGCCCTCATCGTACTGGTGGTGACGCTCTTCGCGGTCATCGCGCTGATGCGCTCGGTGGATACCTCCAACTCCGTTGCCGGTAGCCTGGCCTTCCGGCAGGCCGTGCTGCAGGAAGCTGAGCGTGCCTATACCGAAGCCAAGACGCTGAACGTGTACACGCCTCCCACCAGTAACTCGGATGCTGTCGGTTCGGGCTACTACGCTTCGGTGCAGACGGTGTCCGAGGTGCGCGCCGACTTGCCGAAGATCCTCTATGACGCCAGTCCCAGTAACAGTTGGGCTGGCACCAAGGAGCTGGCCTACGGCACCGTGACGTCGGGAAACTACGTGCATTACGTCGTCGAACGGCTGTGCCCCCTGCCAAACGTGGACGCCACGCTGTCATCTTGCATCGTTCCCGGCAAGGCGATCACTGGTGGCACCAGTTCGAATACCACCAGCGATCCCGGTATTCCGTTCAACACCACGGGCTCCGCCGCGGCGTTCCGCCTCAGCGTGCGCGTGGATGGTCCGAAGAATTCCGTCGCTTTCGTACAGACGATCCTGCGTTGACCTGGTGGCCGCTCGCGGCCGCTGGACAGTAATGACGGTGCCCGGCTCCGCCGGGCTTCGCGAATGACATCGGGCCACGTGCCCACTGGAATGGCCATGCAGACATCCAAACGATCCATCCCCGGTACGCGCTGGTTGATCGCCGCGTTTACGCTGGTTGCTGCATTGTGCGGCGGCATGGCCTCGGCGGCGAATACGCCGCTTTCCGACCTGCCGCTATACAGCGCATCCACGGTGCCGGCAAACCTGATGCTGGCGTTGTCGGTGGAGTTTCCGACAGCGGTGGTCGCGGCCTATAAGGACGCAACGGGTATTCCGTACGTCTACACCGACTCGAGCGGCAACCTGCAGTCGATCACGAAATGCACCGGTACGGTCAGCAACGTGGGCAGCTGCTACTACTCGAACATGAAATACCTGGGTTACTTCGATAACGCGAAGTGCTACACATACGTGATGGGTCAGAAGGCGAGCGACGGCACCGTCCTCGGCGACTTCTTCAAGCCCGTGGCGAGCGTCTCGGGCCCCGTCTGTTCCGGCTATTGGAGCGGGAACATGCTCAACTGGGCACTCATGACGTCGTTGGACGAATTTCGTCAGGCGCTCACGGGTGGCTCGCGCGATGTGGATACGGCCACGGATACGATTCTCATACGTTCCAAGCTGGGTACGCAGAGCAGCATCGGCAATTTCCCCGACCGCCAGTTGTCGTCGTCGGCGAACGTCTCACCAAGCACCGTGGTCGGCACCGACACCGTACCCACGCCGGCTACGCCGAACCCGCCGCTTGCGAAACAGGCGACCCTATACATCCGTTCGGTCAACCAGGGCACGACGTTCATCGTGTCGGATCGCTCCGACTTCGACGCGTCGAAGACCAAGAATCAGAGGGTTTTCAACGCGCGCGTAGCTGTCTGCGTTTCCGGGCAGACCGAGGCCAATTGCAAGGCCTATGGCTCGAACTACAAACCTGAAGGCCTGATTCAGCAGAATTTCGATCGTATCCGCGTTGGCGCCTCGGCGTATACGTATAAGTTCACCAGCACCGGCGCCGACTACCCGAACGGTGCCGTCCGCGCTTTGCTTCGCGATAACGGCCCGACTACGTATAACGGTAACGGTGCCCGGCAGACCAACCCCAACTCGGAGTGGAACGGGAGCACGGGTGTGCTGGCCAAGAATCCCGACGTAGCCGACGGGTTTGCCGCTGGTGGTGCGACGCCGTCCGATAGTGGCGTGATCAACTACCTCAACAAGTTCGGCAACACGAACGACTACGAACGCTATGACACCATTGCCGACCTGTATTGGGCGACGCTGGCGTATTACATGCGTGTGCCTCTTGCCGATGCATACACTGCGAACGTAACGACAGCCAATTCGCTGGATACGACCTTCCCCATATTCAAGAACCAGCCAGCTAGTGGCGTTTGGGATGTCCCCGATCCCATGGCGTATACATGCCAGAGCAATGCGATCCTGATGATCGGCGACGCTCACACACACTGTGATTCAGGCGTACCGACGTCCTCGAATGCTATCGGTAGCAATTCGACCTGTGGTGTATCGAACCGCACGACGCTGCCGGTGGTGAACGGTGCAGATGCGGGCAAGTACACGAATATGCTCGGCAACCTGCCTTTGCTCGAATACGATCCTGCAACAGGAACCGCTGCCTCGAAATCCATGGCGTCCCTGATGGGCGTAACGAATCTGGCGGATCTCGCCGAACCCGGCGCGGGCACGGATTCCACGTATAACATGGCGGGTCTTGCGTACTTCGCACATGTCAATGACATCCGGCCTGATGCGCTGTTCAAGAATTTTCAGGGCAAGCAGACGGTCGATACTTATATCGTCGACGTCATGGAGCCGGGTGGTTACGACGGCTCGAACGGCAGGGAGATCTTCAATCTGACGTCGAAAGCCGGTAGTCATGGTCCGAATATGTACTGGCTGGCGGCCAAGTACGGTGGCTTCAGCGACATCACGGGAAGTGGGCAGCCGACCAGTATTCTCACCTGGCATACAAATACATCTGTCGTTTCCTACACCGGCGCGACGGATCTGCGTCCGGACAACTACTTCATCGGAAACCGTCCCGACCTGATTGTCTCGGGCCTGTCGTCCATCTTCACCAACGTGTCGTCGAGTCAGTCGTTCTATGCGGCCGGTCCGAGCGTCGCGCCTTCTCGCGTCCTTACGAATGTCGCGGCCAACGCGGCGCCTTACTATTCACCGAGTGCTGGCTTCCCGACCTACACGACGAGGTACCTGCCCGGTGCGTGGACGGGTGAGGTGCAGGGCTATGCGGCATCAGCTGTCGTGGGTGCCAACCTTGCGCAGGTGACAACGCCGTGGAGCGCTACGTCACAGTTGTCGCTGCTGACGTCCTATGTGAGTTCGGACACCACCGTGGTCGGCTGGCGCGACTTGCGCCGTATCGTCACGATGGTCGACGGAACGCCAAAGGCCTTCACGTGGTCGACGATCTCGTCCGCCCAGCAGACCGCGCTACGTAGCGACTCGGCGCTCCTCGACTACCTGCGCGGCGATCGCTCGAAGGAGGGCACGAAGTATCGAATCCGCACCGGCTTGCTCGGCGACGTGGTGAGCTCGCAGGCGGCGCTTGTCCAGGGTGCATTGAACACCTCGTATACAGAGGCCGCGAATCCTGGCTATGCAGCCTTCAAGACCAAGGTGGCCAACCGTGCACCCGTGGTGTACGTCGGGGCAAACGACGGCATGCTTCATGCCTTCGATGGAACCCTCCAGCAAACCCCGGTGGGCTACAACTTCGGTGGTGGCGGCCAGGAACTCTTCGCCTACGTTCCCTCCTTCGTATACAACGGACCGAACAGCACGCCTAATGTGGATGGGCTTGCCGCGCTGGCTAACCTCAAGGGTGTGACGGCTGGCGGCGCAAGCTTCTCGCACCACTTCTACGTCGACCAGACACCGCAGGTCGGCGACGTCGACTTCAAATGGACAGTGACGACACCGGGTGTGGCCGGAACGCGTCCCGCAAAGCAGGACTGGCACACTTTGCTTGTGGGTGGACTGGGCAAGGGTGGCAAGGGCATTTACGCACTCGACATCACCGATGCTCCGACGGCGATCGGCGTGACCAAGCCGGACATCACGGAAATTACCAATAAGGTCCTTTGGGAATTCACCGACTCGAAGATGGGTTACACGTATGCCCGGCCGCTGATCGTCAAGACTCGCAAATACGGCTGGGTGGTGCTGGTAACTTCCGGTTACAACAACGCGGACGGTATCGGCTACCTCTTCGTCCTCAACGCGCAGACCGGCGCATTGCTCGAGACACTGAAGACGCCCACTGGCAGCCTGACGACACCGATCGGTTTGTCCCGTCCGTCCGCTTTCGTACAGGACGTTTCCGACAATACGATTGAACAGGTTTACGCAGGCGATCTGCAGGGCAATGTCTGGCGCTTCGATCTGTCGGGAACGGGCAACTATCCGACCCCGGTGCTGTTTGCCACGCTGAAGGATTCGAAGGGTGTGAGCCAGCCGATCACGACGGCCCCGCGCATCGAACTCGACTACTCATCCTCTGGTATCGATACACGCCGCTGGGTTTTCGTCGGTACCGGCAAGTTCCTGGATACCTCCGACCTGACCGACACGCAGACCCAGACCATGTACGCGCTGCGCGACGGTACGGGCTCGACGCCGGCAACGACGGGCCTGCCGCTGACCCGCTCGAAGCTTGCAAAGAACGATCTGACGACAAACCTCAACCTGCAGGACGCAGACAGTGGTTGGTATTACGACCTGACAGGTACAGCCGGCGACGGCACCCTGGCGACGGAGCGGATCGTGGTCGACCCCGACGCGGTGGCCGGCATCTTCGCCATCAACTGGGGCACGTTGATCCCGACGTCGGACCCTTGCTCGTTGAAGGGCGCGGTTTACTCCTCGACGTTCTCGTCGGGCCAGTCGAACTTCCTCGACTCGAGTGGCAAGCCCCAGTCGTTCATCACCACGAACAGTGCCGTGACCAACCTGCAGGCTGTGCAACTGCCCGACGGCTCGTTCGTGCTGCTCTACGGCCAGACATCGGATCTACCAGCTACGGCAAAAATGGGTAGCGGTGGTCTTCCGCCGAACCTGACCCGTACCAACTGGCGGGAGATCCTTAACTGAGGCATTTGACGATAGGCGCGGCAGGCCGTATGATGCCGCGCTCGATGGGCGGTTAGCTCAGCGGTAGAGCACTGCCTTCACACGGCAGGTGTCACAAGTTCGATCCTTGTACCGCCCACCATCAGATCTTCGAAAACCCGGCCTCGCGCCGGGTTTTTGTTTTTCAGGCTAAGGAAAGCTCCCACCGGTACAATGCGCCGGCTGACCCACCGGATACCGCCATGCACGAAGCCCTCGCAAACCTCCATCTGTTGGTCCTGACCCCCTGGAAGATCATCGGCCTGCTTGGCACGCTGCTGTTTACGGCGCGCTGGTTCGTCCAGTTCTACGCGACCAAGAAGAACAAGAAGGTCACGGTGCCGATGTCGTTCTGGTACCTGTCGGTCTTCGGTAGCGTGCTCACGCTGGCGTACTTCATCTGGGGCAAGAACGACTCGGTCGGCATCATCCAGACGGCCTTCCCGATGCTGGTGTCGTTCTACAACGTGTTCGCCCACCTGAAGCACCGCAACCAGAACGAAGAGATCAAGCCGGGCGGCCCCGAAGAGACCTGATCAGTCCGGGTCGTAGTCCAGGTAAGGCGCAAGCCAGCGCTCGGCTTCGGTGCGGTCCCAACCCTTGCGCTTGGCATAGTCCTCAACCTGTTCGCGGCCCAGGCGACCGACCACGAAGTACTGGCTGTCCGGGTGCGAGAAGTACCAGCCCGAGACCGCCGCCGTGGGATACATGGCGAAGCCCTCGGTGAGCTGCACCGTCGTATGCGTGGTCGCATCGAGCAATGCGAACAGCGTGCCTTTCTCGGTGTGTTCGGGGCAGGCCGGGTAACCGGGGGCAGGGCGGATGCCGCGATAGCCTTCTGCGATCAGCGTGTCGTTGTCCAGGGCCTCGTCCGGCTGGTAACCCCAGAACTCCTTGCGCACGCGCTCGTGCAGGCGCTCGGCGAAGGCCTCCGCGAGGCGATCGGCCAGGGCCTTGAGCAGGATGGACGAATAGTCGTCGTGGCCAGCCTCGAAGCGGGCTACGTGCTCGTCGATGCCGATACCTGCGGTGACGGCGAAACCACCGATCCAGTCCTGCACGCCACTGTCCTTTGGCGCGACGAAGTCAGACAGGCAGAAATCCGGGCGTTCCACGGGCTTGTCCACCTGCTGGCGCAGATGGCGAAGCGTCGCCACGGGCTTGCGCTTCGCCGTCCCTGTTTCGGCATAGACCTCGATATCGTCGCCGCTCTGCGCCGCCGGCCAGAAGCCGATCACGCCCTTGGCGGTGAGCCACTTTTCGGCAATGAGTTTGTCCAGCATGGCCTGGGCGTCGTTGTAGAGCTCGGTGGCCTGCGTACCGACGACTTCGTCGGTGAGGATGGCTGGGAACTTGCCCGCCAGCTCCCATGCGTTGAAGAAGGGTGACCAGTCGATGTAGGTACGCAGCTCGGCCAGATCGTAGTCGTCGAACACGGTGATGCCCGGCGCGTTCGGTACCGGCGGTACGTAGGCCTGCCAGTCGCCGACATAGCGCTGCGCACGGGCCTTGGCCAGCGGCACGAGCTGCTTGCCGGTGCCGCGTCCCTTGTGACGCTCGCGAACCTCGGCGTAGTCGGCGCGGACCTTGATCATGAACTCGTCGACGAGGTCCTTGCTGACCAGCGACTGCGCCACGCCCACAGCGCGCGAGGCGTCCTTGACCCACACGGTAGGTGACTTGTAGTGCGGCTCGATGCGCAGGGCGGTATGTGCGCGCGAGGTGGTCGCGCCGCCGATCATCAGCGGCACGTGGAAGTCCTGGCGCTGCATCTCACGCGCCACCTGGCTCATCTCTTCCAGCGAGGGAGTGATCAAGCCGGACAGACCGATGATGTCGGCACCCACTTCGCGTGCGGTGTCGAGGATCTTCTGTGTCGGCACCATCACGCCGAGGTCGAACACCTCGAAGTTGTTGCACTGGAGCACCACGCCGACAATGTTCTTGCCGATGTCGTGGACGTCGCCCTTGACGGTGGCCAGCACGATCTTGCCGTTGTTCTTCGCGCTGTCGCCGGAGATCTTCTTCTCTTCTTCGATGAAGGGAATCAGGTGGGCGACGGCTTTCTTCATCACGCGCGCGGACTTCACCACCTGCGGCAGGAACATCTTGCCTGCGCCGAAGAGGTCGCCGACGATGTTCATGCCGGTCATCAGCGGACCTTCGATCACGTCGAGCGGACGCTTCGAGATCAGTCGCAGTTCTTCGGTGTCCTCGACCACGAACTGGTCGATACCGTGTACCAGTGCGTGGCTCAGTCGATCAATCACCGGCTTCTCGCGCCAGGCGGCCGTCTCGACGGCGACCTCGGCCTTGCCGCCCTTGTACTTGTCGGCGATCTCCAGCAGACGCTCCGTGCCGTCGGCGCGGCGGTTGAGCACCACATCCTCGACACGCTCGCGCAGTTCTTCGGGAAGGTCGTCGTAGATCGACAAGCCACCGGCGTTGACGATACCCATGTCCATGCCCGCGGCAATCGCGTGGTAGAGGAACACGGAGTGGATCGCCTCGCGCACGGGGTTGTTGCCGCGGAACGAGAACGAGACATTGGAGACGCCGCCGGAAATGTGCGACGACGGGAAGCGCTTCTTGAGTTCGCGCGTGGCTTCGATGAAGTCCACGGCGTAGTTGTTGTGTTCTTCAATGCCCGTGGCAATGGCGAAGATGTTCGGGTCGAAGATGATGTCTTCGGGTGGGAAGTTCACCTCGTTGACCAGCAACTCGTAGGCGCGCGAGCAGATCTCGATCTTGCGCTCCTTCGTATCCGCCTGGCCCACTTCGTCGAACGCCATCACGACAACGGCAGCGCCGTACTGGCGCACCTTGCGCGCATGCTGGAGGAATAGCGCCTCGCCTTCCTTCATGGAAATGGAGTTGACGATGCCCTTGCCTTGCATGCAGCGCAGGCCGGCTTCGATCACGGTCCATTTTGAGGAATCGACCATGATCGGCACGCGCGCGATGTCGGGTTCGGAGGAGATCAGATTGACGAAGCGCGTCATCGCTGCTTCGGAATCGATCAGACCCTCGTCCATGTTGATGTCGATGATCTGCGCGCCGTTCTCTACCTGCTGTCGGGCGACATCCACCGCTTCTTCGTAGCGGCCTTCCTTGATCAGTTTGCGGAACTGCGCCGAGCCGGTGACGTTGGTGCGTTCGCCGACGTTAACGAAGTTGAGGTCCGGCGTGAGGATCAGCGGCTCGAGGCCGGACAGGCGGGTATGGCGGAGAGTGGTCATGCGGCTTGCGCGGCGTCCTGGCGTACGCGTGGCGGGTAGGGCGCCACGGCGGCGGCGATCGCCGCGATATGAGCGGGCGTCGTGCCGCAACAGCCACCGACGATATTGAGCAGGCCTTCGGCCGCGAAGCTTTCGATGGTGGTGGCCATGGCCTCGGGCGTTTCGTCGTATTCGCCGAAGGCATTGGGCAGGCCGGCATTGGGATGCGTACTGACTGCGCTGCCGGCGATGCGCGAAAGCATCTGCACGTGCGGGCGCAGGTCCTCCGCGCCGAGTGCGCAGTTGAGGCCTACCGACAGCGGTCGGATGTGCTCGACGGAATAGAAGAACGCTTCGGCGGTCTGGCCAGACAGCGTGCGTCCCGAGCGGTCCGTAATCGTGCCGGAGATCATCACGGGTACGCGGGCGCCGAGCTCGTCGAACAGCTCGGTGAGCGCGAACAAGGCGGCCTTGGCGTTGAGCGTGTCGAAGATGGTTTCGACCATGATCGTGTCGGCACCGCCTTCGATCAGCGCACGTGCCGACTCGATGTAGTTGTCGGTGAGCGCTTCGAAGCTGATGTTGCGGAAACCCGGGTCGTTCACGTCTGGCGAGATGGAGGCCGTGCGGCTGGTTGGCCCGAGTACGCCGATGACGAAACGCGGCCTGTCCGGCGTGAGCGCGGTCATGGCATCGCAGGCTTCGCGGGCAATGCGTGCGCCTTCGCGGTTGAGCTCGGGCACCAGGTGTTCGAGGTGGTAGTCGGCCTGGCTCACGCGTGTGGCGTTGAAGGTATTGGTTTCGACGAAATCCGCGCCCGCTTCGAGATAGGCCATGTGCACGCCGCGGATGATCTCCGGCTGGGTCAGCAGGAGGAGATCGTTGTTGCCCTTGAGATCGCACTCGCCGGGGTGGTCGTGGCTGTGCTCGTGCAGGCTGTCGAGGCCGCCGGAGAAGCGATCGCCACGGTAGCCGGATTCATCCAACTGGTGGCCCTGCAGCATGGTGCCCATGCCGCCGTCGAGGATCATGATCCGCTCGGACAGGGCCTTCTCGATGAGGGCGACGCGGTCGGGGTGGAGCCAGGGTAGGGTGCTCATCGGCGGTCTCCGGTCAGGGCTTGCGTGCGAGCAGGCTGATCACTTCGAAATGCGGCGCGCGGCGCTCGCGGCTGAGACGCTCGCAGCTGACCACGTCCAGGCCGGCTGACGTCGCCAGGGCGACGAGGGCCTCGCAGGTGAAGCCGAGGTTGCGGTGGTCGAAGGGCTCGATCACGGCGCGATGCTCGTGCTCGCCCAGGGTCGAAACGAGAAGTCTTCCGCCCGGCTTGAGGACTCGCGCCACCTCGGTAAACACGGCCTCCGGCCGCTCCGCATAAGTGAGGGCGTGGAGCAACAGGACAAGGTCGAAGCGGTTGTCTTCCAGGTCCAGTGCGTGCATGTCGCCGGTACGTACATCTACGTTCGTGAAGCTGGCCAGGCGCTGCCGCGCAGCGTCCACGACGCGCTCGGAACTGTCGACGCAGACGATCGAATGGGCATGCGGTGCGAGCAGTTCCGCCGTCACGCCGTCGCCGGAGGCGATGTCGAGTACATCGCCGGTGGCGAGTAACTGCAGCAGCGAGCGGGCGAGGGTCTCCCAGGTTCGGCCCGGCGAGTAGTGGCGCTCCATATCCCCGGCCACGGTGTCTGCCCAGCCTTCGGAACGCGCCCGCTGGGCGAGGACAGCTGGCAGTCGCTCCGCATCCTCGCGGAGCAGGGCGTCGCTCAGGGTGTCGCGGAGGGAGGCCACGAGCGCGGCGAGCGTCGGGTCAGCCTCCGCATTGGCGCGATAATAGGCGGACACGCCGGCCCGGCGGTCGCGCACCAGCTCGGCTTCCTTGAGCTTGGCCAGGTGGGTGGAAACCCGCGGCTGGGCCAGATGCAGCACGGCGGCCAGCTCGGCCACGGTCAACTCCTCGCGGTCCAGCAGGGCGAGCAGGCGAACACGCGTCGGGTCGGCCAGCAGGCGAAGCACGGTGGAGGCCGTCGACAAATCCATGCCGAATCCTTTTATCGCGATAGAGAGATACATAAGGATGCGGCCCCGCCGCCCCAGCGTCAAGACCGATGTTGCAGTGCATGCGGGCAAGTGCTCGAACGACCGTTAGAATGGGCGGCTTGTCTCTACCCCAAGACTTGCCGACCTTCCGGCCGGCCCGAGGAATGCTCATGGATTTCCGTTTTACCGACGACCAACTGTCGATCCAGTCCATCGCCCGCGACTTCGCCCAGAAGCGCATTGTCCCCGTCGCTGCCGAACACGACGCGAAGGGTGAATTCCCGCTGGAGAACATCCAGGAAATGGGCCAGCTGGGCCTCATGGGCATCGAAGTGCCCGAAGAGTACGGCGGCTCGGGCATGGACCCGGTGGCCTACGTGCTGGCCATGGTCGAGATCGCCGCAGCGGATGCCGCCACCTCGACCATCATGTCGGTGAACAATTCGCTGTTCTGCAACGGCATCCTGAAGAACGGCACCGAAGAGCAGAAGCAGAAGTACGTGCGCGCCATCGCCACGGGCGAAGCCATCGGCGCCTATGCCCTCACCGAGCCGCAATCGGGGTCCGATGCCTCGAACATGCACACCCGCGCCGTGAGGAATGCCGACGGCGACTGGGTGATCAACGGCAAGAAGAGCTGGATCACTTCCGGCCCGGTCGCTCGCTACATCGTGCTCTTCGCCGTGACCACGCCGGGGATGGGGGCTCGTGGGGTGTCGGCCTTCATCATCGACACCAAGCGCCCGGGCTTCCTGGCGGGCAAGACCGAGCCGAAGCTGGGCATCCGCGCCTCGGCCACCTGCGAAATCGAGTTCCATGACTACGTGTGCCCGGCCGACGACATGCTCGGTGCCGAGGGCAAGGGCTTCGGTATCGCCATGGGCGTGCTCGACGCCGGCCGTATCGGTATCGCTTCGCAGGCCATCGGTATCGCACGCGCCGCGTACGAAGCCACGCTGACCTGGTCGCGCGATCGCAAGGCCTTTGGCCACCCGATCGGCACGTTCCAGATGACCCAGTCCAAGATTGCCGACATGAAGTGCAAGCTGGACTCAGCCCTGCTGCTGACCCTGCGCGCCGCATGGGTGAAGGGCCAGGTCGAGAAGACCGGCGGCCGCTTCGGCACCGAGGCCTCGATGGCCAAGCTGGTCGCTTCCGAAGCAGCGATGTGGATCACCCATCAGGCCGTGCAGATTCACGGTGGTATGGGCTACTCGAAGGAAATGCCGCTGGAGCGTTACTTCCGTGATGCCAAGATCACCGAGATCTACGAAGGTACGAGCGAGATCCAGCGTCTGGTGATTGCGCGTGCGGAGACTGGGTTGCGCTGAGAGGGCGTTTCTTTCCCCTCTGGAGCTGCGTCCACGGAAACCCCGGCATTGCCAGGGTTTTTTGCGGATTAAGCGGTGGCGAAGGCGAGTTTGCGGGCTTCCGGTATGAGCGCTTCGAGGCTGGGACCGTTGCCGGTTATCAGCGTCAGCGCATAGGGTGCCATCTCAGGCATGTCGCTCAAGTTGATGTAGTTATCTTCCATGGCGGCGACTCTTGCTATCAATGTCGGAAGCAGGCGTTCAATGCTGTCGAATGGGCCGCCGGCGTGCTCACGATCTCGTGCTTCAGCCATCAGGCGTCCCAGTAGGTTGCCAGGTCCCAGCCTCATCCAGAGGGCGTCCGGAGGGGTTTCGGGAATGTCGCTGCAGTCAATGGCGCGGCCATCGAGTGCTTTGAGTTCAGCAATTTGCTCCGGTGTGGGCGGTGCGTCAGGATCGAACGTGTAGGTAACGATCGTTCCAGTATCTAATGACTTCATGGCGGATAGCCTCTCGGGCCGAAATAAGACGTATGTTCTGACCGCGCCAGGTATATACGACGAAGAGTAGTTTCCCCGGGGTCAGGGCGGCGATGTGAAGTCGTTCTTCGCCATTGCGTTCGCAGTGGCGAAGAACGGTGTAGTAGGGGTCAGCGAACGCTAGGCAGGCGGTTTCAAAGGAAACGCCGTGTTTGGATTTATTTGAACGAGCTTTTGCCTCGTGCCACTCGAAGCTCAGGGCCATGGCTGACCCCGCACGAACATGGAACTACGTTCGATGGGTTTGTGGGAATAGAAGGATTCTGAATTTTCTTCCATGGTGGGATCCGTTCATTCGGATCACCAAGGGTCGATTCAGTCGCTCGTGCGTTATGTCGGGCGGAAGAGGTGGGGAGGGTAGGTGGCTTCTTTTGAGTTGTGAGGGGGACTGGGGCGGAGAGCATCGCCGATGAATCGGCTCCTACAACAAGCAAGAAACGAGCAAAAAAAAGCCCGGCTTTCGCCGGGCTTCTTCGTTCTCGATGTAACGTTTTTACGTTCGATCCGTACCGCGATGCGTATCCGAATCGAAGGCCCTCACATCGCCAACATTCGGTGCATGCGGTTCAAGGTTCGTCGGACCACCATCGTGCGGACCGTTGCCACCACCACCGCCATGCGGGCCGTTGTCGTCGTCATCGTGGCCGACGTGCGGCATCGTCTTCGAGACTTCGTCCAGCTTGTCGCCCAGCATGCGGCGAACGCTGACGTAGAACACCGGGATCAGCAGCAGGCCGAGGAAGGTGGCGAAGAGCATGCCGCCGATGACGCCCGTGCCGATCGCGTGGCGGGAGTTCGCACCCGCGCCGGTCGAGATCGCCAGCGGGAACACACCGAGGATGAAGGCCAGCGAGGTCATCAGGATCGGGCGCAGTCGCAGGCGGGCTGCCTCGACCACACCTTCGCGCAGGGTCTTGCCTTCCTGCTGCTTCTCCACCGCGAACTCGACGATCAGGATGGCGTTCTTCGCCGCCAGGCCGATCACCGTGATCATGCCGATCTTGAAGTAGATGTCGTTCGGCAGGCCGCGGAGCATCGAGAAGACGACGGTACCGAGGATGCCGAGCGGCACCACGAGCAGCACCGCGACCGGGATCGACCAGCTCTCGTAGAGTGCGGCGAGGCAGAGGAACACGATCACGATCGATAGCACCAGCAGCATCGTCGACGAGTTACCCGAGAGGATTTCCTGGTACGACTGGCCAGTCCAGTCATAACCGAAGCCCTTCGGCAGCTTGTCGTTCACGATGCCTTCGACCACCGCCATTGCCTGGCCGGTGGAGTAACCCGGCGCCTCGTTACCGACGATTTCCACCGCCGAGTAACCGTTGTAGCGGTTGAGCGTCGGTGCCGCCATCGTCCACTTCGAGTGCACCACGGTGGACAGCGGAATCATCGAGCTGTCGGTGGCGGTGGAGGCACTGGCAACCGAACCACCGGTCGTGCTCGACGTGGTGGCGCTGGCAAGGGTGCTCGGCGTGAAGATGTGCTGGAACGAGTCCGTACCCATGCGGTACGGCGCATCGGCCTGCAGCATCACGCGCTTCACGCGGCCTTCGTACTGGAAGTCGTTGATGTACACCGGGGCCAGCGTGAGCTGGATCGCGGTATAGATATCGCTGACGTTGAGACCCATGGTCTGGGCCTGCGTGCGGTCGACGTTCAACTGCAGCAGCGGGGCGTCTTCCAGCGTGTTCGGACGAATGCCGACCAGTGCCTTGTTTTGTGCGGCGGCGCCGAGAAGGGCATTACGGGCCTGGGTCAGTTCGTCGCGCGACTGGCCGGCACGGGCCTGCAGGTACATGTCGATACCGCCGAACTGCGACAGGCCGCGGATCGTGGGCAGGTTGACTACGAAGATCGTGGCATCACGCACCGCCTGCATCTTTCCATTCAGCTGCTGGATGATCTGGGTGGCCGTGAAGTCACGGGTGTCCCAGTCCTTCAACTTGATGAACGCCATACCGACGTTTTCGCCGCTACCCACGAAGCTGAAGCCGGAGATCGCGAACACGCCCTCGATGGAGGGGTCCTTGAGGACGATCCCGCGCACGCTCCCCATCGCCGCCTCGGTTCGGGCAATGCTCGAGCCAGGCGGCAACTGCACGATGGCCAGTGCATAACCCTGGTCTTCGTCGGGGACGAAGCTGGTCGGCAGTCGGGCGAACAGGAAGCCGCAGAGTACGGCGATCAGCACGAACACGATCATCCAGCGTGGGGCATGACGGATCGCACCGCCGATGTGGCCGGAGTAGGTGTGCTGGACCTTGTCGAACAGCTGGTTGAACTTGCGGTAGACGATGTTCTTCCGCTCGCCGTGCGTCGGCTTGAGGATCGTCGCGCAGAGCGCCGGTGTGAACGACAGGGCGAGGAAGGCGGAGAAGCCCATCGACACCGCGATCGTCAGCGCAAACTGCTTGTAGATGATGCCCGACGCGCCCGGCTGCAGGGCCGAGGGCACGAACACCGCCGCCAGCACCACGGTAATCGCCACGATGGCGCCGGTGATCTGGCCCATTGCCTTGCGTGTAGCTGCCGGGGGCGACAGCCCTTCCTCCGACATGATGCGTTCGACGTTCTCGATCACCACGATCGCGTCATCGACCACGATACCGATCGCCAGCACCATGCCGAACAAGGTGAGCTGGTTGACGGTGAAGCCGAGTGGCGACAGGCCCAGGAAGGTGCCGAGCAGGGCCACCGGGATGACCAGGGTCGGGATGATCGTGGCGCGGAAGTTCTGCAGGAACAGCAGCATCACGAGGAAGACGAGGATGATCGCCTCGATCAGGGTGTGGACCACTTCCTTGATCGAGATCGTCACGAACTGCGTCGTGTCGTACGGGGCGAACCAGGTGACGCCGTCCGGGAAGCTCCTGGACAGATCCGCCATCTTGGCGCGGACGGCGTTAGCGACGTCCAGCGCATTCGCACCGGGCAGCAGCTGCACACCGAATGAACCGGTAGCCGTGCCATTCCACTGGGCGTTGAAGCCGTAGGTCTGGGGACCGAGCTCGACGCGTGCGACGTCCTTCAGGCGGACCACGGTACCGTCGTTGTTGGCGCGCAGGATGATGTTGGAGAACTCTTCCGGCGAGGTGAAGCGGCCTTCCGCGGACACCGTGGCACTGAAGCCCTGGCCATTCACGGCCGGGTCGGTACCGATGGAGCCGGCGGCGAACTGCACGTTCTGCGTGCTGAGCGCATCACGCAGGTTCGTGGCCGAGAGGCCATAGCCACGCAGCTTGTCCGGGTTGAGCCAGACGCGCATGCCGTACTCGGCACCCAGCTGGCGCGTGCTGCCGACGCCCGGGATACGGGCGATCTGGTCGAGCACCTGCGAGGAGACGATGTCGGTCAGGCGGTTGCCGTCGATGGCCGGATTGGACGAGGTCAGGGCGACGAACATCAGGAAGTCGGGGTTGGACTTGGCCACCACGACGCCCTGCTGGGTCACTTCCGAGGGCAGGCGAGGCGTCGCGAGCGACACCTTGTTCTGCACCTGGACCTGGGCGATATCCGGATCGGTACCGGTCTCGAACGTCAGCGTGACGGTAGCCGTACCGCTGGAGCTGGAGGCGGAACTGAAATAGAGCAGGTGATCGATACCGGTCAGCTGCTGCTCGATCACCTGCGTCACGGTCTTTTCGGTCGTGTCCGCGCTCGCACCCGGGTAGGTCGCTGTGACGACGACCTGCGGCGGAGCGATGTTCGGATACGACTCGATACCCATGTTCAGCAGGGAGATCGTGCCGCAAAGGCTGATCAGGATCGCCACGACCCACGCGAAGATGGGGCGGTCGATAAAGAAAGTCGGCATGACGTAACTCCCTTACTGCTTACCGGCGGGGGCGGCGGACGAGGCTGCCTTTGCCGGAGCAGTTGCGCCGGGGGCACCGGCGTCTTGAGTGGCCTTGGCCGGGGATGCGTTCACGGGTGCGTTTTCCTTCGCCTTGGCCAGGCCATCGACGATGATCTGGTCGCCCGGCTTGAGGCCGCCTGTAACGACCCAGTTCGAGCCGCTGATGCGGTCGGTGACGATCGGGCGGCGTACGGCAGCCGAAGGAATGGTCTTCTCTTCGCCCGTCTGCGGGTCCTTCGCCTTGGCTTCGCCGACGACCAGCACGTAGGCGCTGCCTGGATCGCGAAGGACGGCGGCCTGCGGCACCAGATAGACGTTGTGCAGGTTGCCGAGGTTGGCCTTGACCGTGACGAACTGGCCCGGGAGCAGGCGAACGTCCGGGTTGGCGAGCTGAGCACGCAGGTTCACCGTGCCGGTCTGCGGGTTCACCGTCGCCGAGGAGAAGTCGAGCTTGCCCTTCTCGTTGTAATCAGAACCGTCCGGCAACTGGATGCTGACCGTGGACTGGTCGGTCGGCGACAGCGTGGCATCGCCGGAGGCGGCGGCACGACGCATGGTGTCGAGGTCCGTCACCGACATGCTGAAGTTCACGTAGAGCTGGTCGATCTGGTCGACCTGGGTCAGCAGGGTGGTGTCACTCTGGCCGACGAGGGCGCCTTCCGTGACCTGCTGCTGGCCGGCACGGCCGTCGATCGGCGAGACCACATCGGTAAAGCCCAGGTTGATCCGGGCTGTCTGGACGTTGGCTTCAGCCTGCTTTACCGCGGCATTGGCCGTGCGCTCGGCCGCCTCGGCGGTGTCCAGGTCCTGCCGTGACACGTAGTTCTTGCCGATAAGGCCGCGGTTGCGGTCGGCGGTCGCCTTGTTGTTGGCGGCCGTCGCGCGCGCCGAGGCGAGCAGGGCGAGCTGCGAGTTCAGCTCGGCTGTGAGCGGCTGCGGGTCGATCTGGAACAGCTTCTGGCCGGCCTTCACATCCGTGCCTTCGGGGTAGAGGCGCTTCAGGAGGATGCCGGGAACACGGGCGCGTACGTCGGCCGTACGCAGGGCCGAGATGCGTCCGACCTGATCCTGGATCAGGGGAACGGTCTGCGGCTGGGCGCTGATGGTACCGACCGGAGCCGGGGGCGGCGCAGGCGGTGCTTCCTGCTTGTGGCAGGCGGCGAGCGCCGCGGCGAGGCCGAGGGCCAGCAGAGGTGTGCGCAGGGGCAGGGGATTCATGAGAACTCCGTTCCTATTCCAGGTTTCTTGTCGTAAGCGCCGTTGCATCCGGGAGGATGTCGTACGCATGCATAAATACAGTTACCGCGTGTTGCGCCCAATCGTCCTGTGCCTTTTGTCCCCTTGCATGCATGCCGAAGAGGCGACGGTCCCCTTCGAGCCCATGAAGCATGGACAGGAAGAGCTCCGCGGCGACCTCGGGGTCTTCGCGGCGCATCGTTCCGTGATCCATGGCTTCAGCCATGCAACCGGCCAGCCGGGTCGCGACGGTGTCGATCGCGGTCCGGAAGAACGTACGCGCCGCGGCCGGGAATCGCGGGGCTTCCGCGATCAGCATCCGGCCCAGCGCTACGTTTGCCTGATCCATCACGTAGGTCTGGTGCGCCCTGGCCAGCGCGATGAGCGTATTGCTCAGGCCGCGACTTTCCGGGGTAAGGGTGGCATGCAGGGGTAAGACAAGTTGTTCGACGGCGGCGTGGAACAGGGTGTCCTTATTTTCGAAGTGCGCATACACAGTTTGCTTCGACACGCCCGCCTCGCGTGCCACGGCGCCCATGCTGACGCGATAACCGTCACGCAGGAATAACGCGCAAGCCGCCTGGAGCACCCGTTGCTGACGATCTGAGGCCGGCCGCGGATCCAGGTTCGACATTTCGTATACCTGCTGGACTATACCGTCCAGTTTAGAATCTCCCTCGGACCAGCGTCAACGGTCACGAACAACATTCGTGTGCGAATTGTTGCGTTGCACCTGCCCGCGGGTGGGGACCATGCCCGCTTCACCTCATGAGAGGTTGGGTAATATGTCGCGGCGCACTGAAAAACGGCCAACAGCGAATGCGTGACGGTGTGGCTACATGCCATGGGTGAGAGCTATGCTTTGACGGTTTTCCTCTCTCTCCCCACATCGATATCCGCCCATGAATGCGATTCGCGCCGCAGCAGACGGCCAGTTTCACGCCGTTGTTTTCGATGAACTGAAGAAGATCAACTACCCCGCGGAGCGCCTCAACGAGGCCCGTTACTTTATCGAAGCCTTTTTCGAGCGCATCGCGCCGACCGATTACGCGCTGCACGCGCCGGATCGCTGGGCCGCGCTGATCGCCGACCTGCTCACCTTTGCGCGTGAGCGCCAGGCGGGCAAGGCCAAGGTCCGCGTCTACAACCCAGGCGTGTCCGGCAGCCGCGCCGTGATCGAGGTCGTCACCGACGACATGCCCTTCCTGGTCGACACGGTTTCCATGGTGGCTGCCGCCCATGCCGATATCCAGGTGATCATCCACCCGGTGGTGCCGGTGCTGCGTTCTGCCGCCGGCTTGCTGGAATCGGTCGGTTCCGGTGAAACCACCGAATCGATCATGCGCTTCGAGATCGACCGCCTGGACGATACCGAGCTGGAAACGGTCAAGACCAATCTCGAAACGGCGCTCTCGGACGTACGCGAGACCGTGGATGACTGGCGCGCCATGCGCGCCAAGATGAATGAAGTGGCGGACGACCTTGGCAAGCGCTCCCTGCCGTATACGGCGGAAGAAGTGCGCGAAGCCACGGAATTCCTGCGCTGGGTCGCCGACAACCACTTCACCTTCATGGGCTACCGCGAATACGAGGTGGCCCATGGCGAAGGCGACGACGTACTCCGGACCGTCGAAGGCTCGGGCCTGGGTATCCTTCGTGCCGCCGAGCGTTCGCTCGCGCCGCGCTCGCTGCGCACTCTGGTCGCTAGCGAGCTGCCGCGATCGGGTTCCACCGACGCCATTATCCTGACCAAGACCAATGCGCGCTCGCCGATCCACCGCGCGGGCTACATGGATTACATCGGCGTCCTCAAGTTCGACGAAAAGGGCCGCCCGGTCGCCGAGCAGCGCTTCCTCGGGCTGTTCTCGTCCAACGCCTATATGGCCCACCCGCAACACGTGCCGCTGGTTCGCGACAAGTGCGAAGCGGTGATGAACCGCTCCGGCCTGAAGCGCGACTCGCATTCGGGCAAGGCGTTGCGCCATATCCTCGACACGCTGCCGCGCGACGAGCTCTTCCAGTGCAGCACCGACGAGCTCTACGCCCTGGCCATCGGCCTGCTCGAGCTGGCTCAGCGCACGCGCACGCGCCTGTTCATCCGTCGTGATAGCTACGGGCGCTTCTTCTCGTGCCTGGTGTTCATTCCGCGCGATCGGTTCAATACGTCCGTGCGCGAGCGCGTGGAAGCCGTGCTGCGTGATGCCTTCCATGGCGAACATGTCGACTCCGCCGTGCTGATGGGTGAAGCCGCGTTGGTTCGCCTGCACGTGGTGGTGCGTCCGCGCATCGGCGATCACCCGATTTACGACGCCGCCTCCATGGAAGCGCAGATCGCTTCGATCGCGCGTAACTGGAACGATGAACTGCGCGACCGCCTGATCGAAACCGCCGGCGAGCAGCAGGGCATCATCCTGGCCAACCGCTACGGCAAGGCACTGCCGGCCGGTTACGTGGACGAAGTGTCGCCGCACGTGGCGGCTGCCGACGTGCGTGCGCTGGCTGGCCTGGATGGCCCCGACGCCATCAGCATGTCGTTCTACCATCCGCAGAATCGCCCGGAAGAGCTGCGTTTCAAGGTCTACCGTTCCGGTTCGGACATCGCCCTGTCCGAAGTGCTCCCGCAACTGGAAAACCTCGGTCTGCGCGTGCTCACCGAGCATATGTACGAGCTGAAGCTTGCCGACAGTGCGCTGTTCATCCAGGACTTCGAAGTCCAGCCGGTGGATCGGCTCGCGTTCGACGTAGAGCAGGTCGGTTCGATCTTCGAAGATGCGTTCGAGCAGATCTGGCGCGGCAACGCCGAAAACGACGGCTTCAACCGCCTCGTCCTCGGCGCCAAGCTCGGTTGGCGCCAGGTGGCCATCCTGCGCAGCTACACCAAGTACCTGCTGCAGACCGGCGTCGCCTTCTCGCAGGCGTACATGGAAGATGCGCTCAACCATTACCCCGCCATCGCCGGCCTGATCGTCGAGCTGTTCAATGCGCGCTTCGATCCACGTCGCGAAAGCCTGACAGATGCCGAGCGCGAACGTGCCGAAAGCCTGCTCTCGCATGAGATGCATGCGCTTATCGGCGCGGATACGCTGGCCGCGCAGCCGGGTCTGATCGGTAACCTCGTCGCATCGCTCGGTCGACCGCGCGAGGAGCAGGCCTCGGCGGTGGAAGAAGCGCTCAACGCGCTGCTGGATAACGTCTCCAGTCTCGACGAAGACCGCATCCTGCGCAGCTTCATCGCGCTGATCCACGCCACCCTGCGTACCAACTTCTTCCAGACATGGGACGGCGCATTCCGTCCGTACCTGAGCTTCAAGTTCGACTCGCACCAGGTGCCCGAGCTGGCCAAGCCGGTGCCGTTCCGCGAAATCTTTGTATACGCACCGCGCGTGGAAGGTATCCACCTGCGCTTCGGTTCCGTCGCGCGCGGCGGCCTGCGCTGGTCCGATCGTCGCGAGGATTTCCGTACGGAAGTGCTTGGCCTGGTCAAGGCGCAGATGGTGAAGAACACGGTCATCGTGCCGGTCGGTTCGAAGGGCGGCTTCTTCGTGAAGCGTCCGCCGGTGGGCGGTGATCGCGATGCGCAGCTGGCCGAAGGTATCGCCTGCTACCGCATGTTCATCAATGGCCTGCTCGACATCACCGATAACCTCGTCGAGGGCAAGGTGGTGCCGCCACACGGCGTGATTCGTCACGATAACGACGACCCGTACCTGGTGGTCGCCGCGGACAAGGGCACGGCCACGTTCTCCGATATCGCCAACGCGATCTCGACCGAGCATGGCTTCTGGCTCGACGATGCGTTTGCGTCCGGCGGTTCCAATGGCTACGACCACAAGGGCATGGGTATCACGGCCAAGGGTGCCTGGGAGTCGGTCAAGCGCCACTTCCGCGCGCTGGGCCGCGATTGCCAGACCGAAGACTTCACCGTGGTGGGTGTGGGCGACATGTCGGGCGACGTCTTCGGCAACGGCATGCTGCTGTCGGAGAAAATCCGCCTGTTCGCCGCGTTCGATCACCGCCACATCTTCCTCGACCCGAACCCGGATTCGGCAAAGTCCTTCGTCGAGCGCCAGCGTATGTTCGCGCTGCCGCGCTCCTCGTGGGATGACTACGACAAGTCGCTGATTTCGGCCGGCGGTGGTGTGTATCCGCGTAGTGCCAAGTCGGTTCCGGTCTCGCCGGAAATCAAGGCCGTGCTCGGTATCCGTAGCGATGCCACGCACATGGCGCCGACCGACCTGCTTTCGGCCATCCTGAAGGCGCCGGTGGACCTGCTCTGGAACGGCGGCATTGGCACTTACGTCAAGGCCACCAGTGAAACGCATGCCGACGTTGGTGATCGCGCCAACAACGCGCTGCGTGTGAATGGCAACGAGTTGCGCTGCAAGGTGGTGGGCGAGGGCGGCAACCTGGGCATGACCCAGAAGGGCCGCATCGAGGCAGGACAGGCCGGTGTGCTGCTCAACACCGACTTCATCGACAACTCCGCCGGTGTGGACACCTCCGATCACGAGGTGAACATCAAGATCCTGCTCAACGACGCCGTGCAGCGTGGTGAGCTGACCTTCGAAGGCCGTAACAAGCAGCTTGCCGAGATGACGGACGAAGTCGGCCGCCTTGTGCTGTGGGACAACTATCGCCAGAACCAGGCCATCACCGTGATGGAACACCAGTCGGTGCGTCGCCTGGGTTCGATGGCCCACTTCATCAGCACGCTGGAAGCCGAAGGCATGCTCGACCGTGCGGTCGAGTCCTTGCCGACGGCGGCCGAACTGACCGAACGCAAAGTACGCGGGCAGGGCCTGACGCGTCCGGAACTGTCGGTGCTTCTCTCTTACGACAAGATCCGCCTGTTCCAGCAGCTGCTGGATTCCGACGTGCCGGAAGATCCCTACCTCTCGCGTGAGCTGGTGCGTTACTTCCCCGTGCCCCTGCACGAGAAGTACGCCGAGCATATGCAGCGTCATCGCCTGAAGCGCGAGATCATCGCCACCGCGGTGACCAACTCGACGATCAACCGCATGGGCGCGACGTTCATGATGCGCATGCAGGAAGACACAGGCCACGGCCCGGCGTCCATCGCCAAGGCGTACACCGCCGCGCGGGAGATCCTCGGTGCCCGTGAGCTGTGGGCGGAGATCGAGGCACTCGACGGGGCGGTCGCCGAGAACACCCAGATCGACGCGATCCTGCAGATCTGGTCGCTGTTGCGTCACCTGACCCGCTGGCTGCTCAATCGTCCGGGCGGCACGTTGGACATCGCGGCAAATGTCGATCGCTATGCCAGCGAAGTGACCGTGCTGCGCCAGGCCTTGCCGGATGCCCTCACCAATACCGGCCATGGCGATTTCGCCGCGAGCCAGGAGAAGTGGGAAGGTCTGGGCGTGCCCGATACGCTGGCCGTTCGCCTGGCACGTGTGTCGGTGTTGCGCCCTGCGTTGGACATGGTCGAAGTGTCCAAGCAGAGCGGCAAGGGCATCGCCGCCGTTGCCAATGTGTTCTACGAACTGGCCGAAGCGCTCGACCTGGAGTGGCTGCGTGGGCAGATCGAAGCGCTCAACGTGGAAGGTGCATGGCACGCGCAGGCCCGCGGGTCGTTGCTGGACGAGCTCAACGCCCAGCATCGCGCCCTGGCCCTGCAGGTGATCTCGGTCGCCGGCGATCGTACCGATGTCAGCCCGGTCCAGGCCTGGTTGCAGCGTGACGATGCCACGCTCAAGTACACCCGCGCCATGCTGGCGGAAATCCTCACCCAGAACGCGGACTACCCGATCGCCTCGGTGGCCGTCCGTCGCCTGGCCCAGCTGGCGCAGATCCCGGTCTGATCGGGGGATTCCTGCCTGAGGTGTCTGTCGCCCCACCCATTCGCCGCTGAAGCGGCTCCCACAGGCAGAAGTGTGGGAGCCGCTTCAGCGGCGAATGGGTGCTTGCGATGTGTTCTGGCCTAGCCGATCTCCCGCCCGAAGGACTAAGCTCCCCGCTGGTCCTTTCAAGCCGACATCCATGCGCCTAGCCTTTGTCGCCAGCGAAACTGACGTCGCCCAACGCGCACGCACCGCCCTGGTGAAGCGTTACGGCAGTGTGGAACCCGGGGACGCCGAGATCATCGTGTCACTCGGCGGCGACGGCTTCATGCTGCGTACGCTGCACACCTATCGAGCTGTCGGCGTGCCGTTTTACGGCATGAAGCTCGGCCGCCTGGGTTTCCTGATGAATCAGCACGAACTCGACGCGCTCGCCGAGCGCATCGAGCGGGCGCATCCGGCGGTGCTTCACCCGCTGGAGATGCACAGCACCTGCTGCGACGGCGCCGAGCACCGCGCGCTTGCATTCAATGAAGTGGCCATGTTGCGCCAGAGCAATCAGGCGGCGCACCTGCGCGTCAGCCTCAACGGCGAGGTCAAGCTCGACGAGCTGGTCTGCGACGGCATTCTCGTAAGTACCCCGGCCGGTTCCACGGCCTACAACCTCTCTGCCCATGGCCCGATCCTGCCGCTCGACGCGAACGTGCTGGCGCTGACGCCAATCAGCCCGTTCCGACCCCGTCGCTGGCGCGGCGCCATCCTTCCGCATGCCACGCGGGTGGGTTTCGAGACCAAGGACCCGAACAAACGCCCCATCAGTGCCACGGCCGACTTCCACGAGGTGCGCGACGTGCGCAAGGTGGAAGTGAAGCAATCCCGCCGGAACGCCGTTCGCCTTCTGTTCGACCCCGAACACAACCTGCAGCAGCGCATCCTCGACGAGCAGTTCGCCCTGTAACCGGTTGCTGCTCCGCCGGAGGCGCTCCCACTGAGGGACTCCCGCTGTGTGAATCCCCTTGTGGGAGCCGCTTCAGCGGCGATGGGTGCTCGCCGGCCGCTGGCCCGCTGCCGCGGGATCGCCGATGAATCGGCTCCCACAACGAACGGCCGCGTGCATTACGATGGGTACCGGTTACACCCACGGATATCCCTACATGAACGCCCCCGACGACACCCAGACTGCCCACGCCGATGCCTCCGTGCACGACAACCGCCTGGTCGTTGCCATTTCGTCGCGCGCGCTGTTCAACATGGAAGACGGCCACGAACTGTTCGAGCGCGACGGACTCGATGCCTATCGCTCGTACCAGATCGAGCGCGAGAACGAACTTCTGACCCCCGGCGTGGCCTTTCCGCTGGTGCAGAAGCTGCTCGGCCTGAACGCCTTGTCCGGTGACGTGCCGCCGGTGGAAGTGATCCTGCTGTCGCGGAACTCCGGAGACACGGGTCTGCGCATATTCAACGCCATCCAGCACTACAAGCTGAACATCTCGCGCGCGGCATTCACCAGTGGTGCGCCGACATCCGACTACATCGCGCCGTTCCGGGCGGACCTGTTTCTCTCCGCGAATGCCGAAGACGTGGGCCGCGCGCTGCGTGCCGGCGTCGCCGCGGCCACCATCCTGCCATCCACGGCACCGCAGCGCTCGAGCGAGCAGCTGCGTATCGCCTTCGACGGCGACGCCGTGATCTTCGGTGACGAAGGTGAGCGCGTGTCGAAAGAGCAGGGCCTGGACGCGTTCCATCGCAGTGAATCCGAGCTCTGGGCCGAACCTCTCTCGGGCGGCCCGTTCCGCGGGTTCCTTTCCGCGCTGCACCGCCTGCAGGCGGCATTCCCGGCCGAGACCTCACCGATCCGCACGGCATTGGTTACCGCGCGCTCCGCGCCGGCACATAAGCGAGTCATCCTCACGCTGCGCCGCTGGGGCGTGCGTATCGACGAGGCGCTGTTTCTGGGCGGCAGGGATAAAGGTCCGTTCCTGGACGCTTTTGGGGCGGATATTTTCTTCGACGATTCCCCGGCGAATGTGGAATCGGCGAGGCGGCACGTGGCTACCGGTCATGTACCGCATGGGGTTTCAAATACCTAGGCCGGCTGCCGCCGGATCGCCGATGAATCGGCTCCCACAAGACTGCGGGGGCTGCTCTATGTGGGAGCCGCTTCAGCGGCGAAAGCCAGCGCACCTCAAACGATATTCGTCCACCGCCACCAGTCGGTTTTCTTCTCCTCGCGGACGAAGGTGAACAAGCCCGCGCCAAGAATCAGCACGATACCGACGAGCATCGGCCAGTCCAGGTGGTCGTGGAAGATCAGGTAGCCAAAAAGGATCGCCCAGAGCATCTGGCTGTACTGCGTGGGCGCGACTCGCGCCGCGGGCGCATTCTGCGTCGCCAGCATCAGCAACACGGCACCGGCAGCCGCCAGCAGGCCGTAACCGAGCACCAGGAACCACTGGTGGGCGTCCGGCCAGACGAAGTGCGGCAGCATCATGATGAAGCCGGCGAGCATCGGTCCGACCACGCCTGCGCCGTAGAGCGTGATGCGCTTCTCCGTGGCTCCGGCCATGCGCAGGGCGATGATCGACAGGGCACCCGTGATGCCGCAGATGATCGCTGCCACATGCCCCGTGCCCAGATGGCGGAAGCCGGGGCGTAGCACGACCAGCACCCCCAGGAAGCCCACCACCACCGCGGACCAGCGCCGCCAGCCCACGTGCTCGCGCAGGAACACCACCGAAAGGATGGTAACGAAGATCGGCAACAGGAAGATCAGTGAGAACGCCTCGGCCATCGGCAGGGCGGTGAAGGCCATGACGGCGGTGATGTTGCCGATCGCGCCGGCCATGGCGCGCAGCAGCCACAGGCCGGGCATCTTCGACACCACGATCTCGCTCCAGCGGTCGCCGGGCTTCTTCAGGAACGGGAACGCGGCCATGGCCAGCACCGCACCGAAGAACACCGCCTCATAGGGGGGCAGGGAGCCCTCGAGGGACTTCACGAAGGCGTCGCTCCACGCATAGGCGGCGTAGCAGGCGAAGCCGAGGAGCACACCTTTGAACATGGGGAGATGATCCGGTGGCGGGGGCATGGCCATTATGCGGCCTTTGCTGCGCCCCGCCATGACCCGGCCCCCGGCCGGGGCTACAATCGAGGGCTTTCCAGTAGCCGACTTACGAGTACCCGCATGGCTCAGCGTCTCGACCCCCTCGATCTCTACGACGTCCGTTCGCTGCTCACCGACGAGGAGCGAATGGTCCAGGATACCGTCGGCCGTTTCGTCGACGAAAAGGTGCTGCCGATGATCGGCGACGCCTTCGACCAGGCCCGCTTCCCGGCCGAACTGGTGCCCGAGATCGCTGCGTTGGGCCTGCTCGGCGCCACGCTGCCCGAGGAATACGGCTGCGCCGGCATGAACGCCGTCAGCTACGGCCTGATCTGCCAGGAACTGGAGCGCGGCGATTCCGGTCTGCGCAGCTTCGCTTCGGTGCAGAGCTCGCTGTGCATGTACCCGATCTTCGCCTACGGTTCAGAAGAGCAGAAGCGCGAATACCTGCCGCGCATGGCCGCCGGCGAAGTGATCGGCTGCTTCGGCCTGACCGAGCCGCACGGTGGTTCCGATCCCGCCAACATGAAAACGGTGGCGCGCAAGGACGGCGGTGACTGGGTCATCAACGGCGCCAAGATGTGGATCACCAACGGCAACCTCGCGCACATCGCCATTGTCTGGGCGCAGACCGTCGACGGCATCCAGGGCTTCCTGGTGGAGAAGGACTTCGCCGGTTTCACCGCGCAGGAGATCCACAAGAAGGCCAACATGGCGACGCCCTATTGGAGCTGGAGCGAGCGCGAGGGCACCGAGAATTATCGCAAATATGCCGGCACTGCGCCGGTGCATCTCTTGTTCGCTTTGCGCCAGGCG
>CBIGPO010000028.1:0-56060 GCA_966191635.1 uncultured Luteibacter sp. | reverse complement strand
CGATCCGAACGCGGAGGACTGTCTGAGCAGCGAGGGTGGGCACCAAGGTCTCCCCCGCGAAGCGCCCAAGTGTAGAGAGCGATGGCAAAGCCGAGCCCGCGAAGCCGAAGGCGAGCCACGTGCGAGGTGCGAAAGAATCCCCAGCCTGAAAGCCGGGCGCCCGGGCCTCGCTAATCCGCGATGGACCTTTTTTTGCCTGCCGTCCGTGCGGAAGCGCATGGTGCGTCGGGCCGATTACAATGGGCGCCTTACTGCGTCAAAGGGACAACCCGTGATCATTACCCCCAAGGTTCGTGGCTTCATCTGCACCACCGCTCATCCGGTCGGCTGCAAGAAAAACGTGGAAGAGCAGATCGCCATCACCCAGGCCAGCGGCGCATTCACCGCCGGCCCGAAGCGCGTGCTCGTGATTGGTGCCTCCACCGGCTACGGCCTTGCCTCGCGCATCACGGCCGCCTTTGGCCAGGGTGCCGCCACGCTGGGTGTGTTCTTCGAAAAGCCGTCGAGCGAAACGAAGACGGGAACGGCTGGCTGGTACAACTCCGCCGCGTTCGACAAGCTCGCCACGCAGGCGGGCCTCTACAGCCGTTCGATCAACGGCGACGCGTTCTCTGACGAGACTCGTGCCAAGGCCATCGAGATCATCAAGGCCGACATGGGTGGCCCGATCGACCTGGTGGTGTATTCGCTTGCCTCGCCGGTGCGCAAGCTGCCGGGGACCGACACGGTCGTGCGCTCCGCGCTGAAGACGATTGGCGAGACGTTTACTGCTTCGTCGGTCGATACCAACAAGGATGCCGTGATCCAGGCTTCCGTCGACCCGGCGACGCAACAGGAAATCGACGATACCGTCACCGTCATGGGTGGCGAGGACTGGGCGCTGTGGATCGCCGCGCTGAGCGATGCCGGTGTGCTCGCCGAGAACGCAACCACGGTGGCGTATAGCTACGTCGGCACCGAGATCACCTGGCCGATCTACTGGCACGGCACGCTCGGCCAGGCCAAGCAGCATCTCGACCGCACCGCGAAGCAGCTCGCCGAGCGCCACAAGGGCCTGCGCTCGTACGTCGGCGTGATGAAGTCCGTAGTCACCCAGGCCAGTTCGGCGATCCCTGTGATTCCGCTCTACGTGTCCATGGTCTTCAAGATCATGAAGGCGAAGGGTATCCACGAGGGCACGATCGAGCAGATCAACCGCCTGTTCCACGAGCGTCTCTACCGTGCGGACGGCAAGGCACCGGAGACGGATGCAGAAGGCCGCCTGCGCCTGGACGATTGGGAGCTGCGCGAAGACGTGCAGGGCGAATGCAAGGCGCTCTGGCCGACGGTCACCACGGAAAACCTGTGGACCGACACCGACTACGCCGGCTACAAGCATGACTTCATCAAGCTGTTCGGCTTTGATCGAAAGGACGTCGACTACGCCGCGGAAGTGAACCCGGACGTGCGCTGGAACGTCGTCGAGATGTGATGTTGTCGAGGTGTAGTGTTGTCGAGATGTAGTGTGGGAGCCGCTTCAGCGGCGATGCTCTTGCCCGGTAGGAACCGATTTATCGGCGATTCCTGACAGTGTCGCGAGCACCTATCGCCGCTGAAGCGGCTCCCACAGAAGAGCATCGCCGCTGAAGCGGCTTCCACAGAAGAGCATCGCCGATGAATCGGCTCCTACATCAAGCCGACGATGTTGAAGCCTGCATCGACGTACGTGATCTCACCGGTCACTCCCGATGCAAGGTCCGAACACAGGAAGGCGGCAACGTTGCCGACTTCCTCCTGTGTCACGCCGCGCCGCAAGGGTGCAACGTTGTCGACCTGCTCGAGGATGCGCCGGAAGTTGCCGACGCCGGACGCCGCGAGTGTCTTGATCGGTCCGGCGGAAATCGCATTCACGCGCGTACCTTCCGGCCCGAGGTTGTAGGCGAGGTAGCGCACGTTCGCTTCCAGGCTGGCCTTCGCCAGCCCCATCACGTTGTAGTTGGGCAGGGCGCGCTCGGCGCCGAGATAGCTCAGCGTAAGGATCGCGCCACCGCGTCCCGCCATGAGCGGGCGGGCGGCTTTCGCCAGGGCAGCGAGGCTGTAGCTGGAGATGTCATGCGCCACGGCGAAGTTCTCGCGCGTGAGGTTGTCGAGGAACTCACCTTGTAACGCTTCGCGCGGTGCGAAACCCACCGAGTGCACGAGCACGTCCATGCCGTCCCAGTGCTGGCTGAGTTCGGCAAACACACGGTGGATGTGCGCATCGATGCCGACGTCGCATTCGAGCACGAGGTTGGAACCGAATTCCGCAGCCGCTTCCTCGACGCGATCTTTCAGCCGCTCGTTCTGGTAGGTGAAAGCCAGTTCCGCGCCTTCGCGATGCATCGCCTCGGCGATACCCCAGGCGATGCTGCGACGACTGGCAATGCCGACGATTAGAACCCGCTTGCGGTGCAGGAAGCCCATGGGCTTAACGCGACGCGGTAAGGCGCAATACCTGGCCGGGCTTCACAGCCTGCGTCTGCAGGTCGTTCCATTTCATCAGCTGCTCGACGCTCACCTGATGGCGGCGTGCGATCGTCCAGAGCGACTCGCCGTTGTTGACCTTGTAGACGATCGCCACGGCAGATCCCTCGGCTTTGCCTGGTTTGGCACCCTTGCCCGACTTCGAGGCCTTCCCGGCCTTCGCGAGTTCCGCCTTCGAAAGCTTTCCGACCTTGGCCTTCTTGCCAGCCTTGCCGCCCGTCGCGGCAGGTGCGTCGGCGACCGCATTGTCATCGACGGACGAGGAAGGCTCCTCCGCGACGGCAGCAACCGGCCCGAGGTTGTACTGATCGGCAGCGGTCTTCGGCAGCAGCAGCGACGACGACACGGTGCCCTTGGTGCTGCGATACGCCGGGTTGAAGTCACGCAGATCGTTCATCGACAGGCCCGACTGCTTGGCCGCCTGAGCGAGCGACTGCGGATTCGACACCTGCACTACCTGCAGTGCATCGTCGCCATCCTGACGCGGAAGCTGCACGTTGAAGCGGCCCGGATCGCGCACGATGCAGGCAATGGCCATGAGCTTCACCAGATGCTCCCTGGTGACCGCTTTCATCGGCACGTCCGGCAGGCCTTCTTCGGCCGTCGGACCACCGTGCTTGTCGAGGGTTTTCTTCAGGCCGAACTCGCCCGCGTTATAAGCCACGTCGACCAGGCGCCAGTCGCCGAGGTCGTCGTAGTAGCGATGCATCATGTTCATCACCGACTCGGTCGACTTGGTGATGTCCAGGCGCTCGTCGTAATTCTTTTCCACGCGAAGGCCGAGCGTACGCGCGGTCTGCGGCATGATCTGCCACATGCCGGCGGGACGATTCTTCGCGCCGGGCACGTGACGGTACTGACTCTCAACCCATGGCAGCAGCGCGAATTCACCCGCCACGTTGTGCTGCATCGCCGACTTGTGCGCGTAGATGATCAGCGGCAGTACTTCGTTCACCTGCTGCTCGAAGCGGTTCGGCATCTTCGTATACGTGCGTGCCCAGGCGACCACTTCGGGGCCGGCTTCGCAGCCTGGCATGGCGAAGCTGTCGCGCATGCCCGACCAGAAGTCCGCCGGTGCGGCAGGGCGCACCAGCTTCGGCGACATGGATACGTCTTCCACGGGTGCCGCAGTGGGGACCGGTGTGACGGGCACGGGCACGGGCCGCTGACCGGTAGTGGCGCAGGCCGTAAGCACTAAGGGAATGAGTGCGGGAAGAATGCGTCGGGTAAGAGCCATCATGCTGTGAATGTGTCCTTGGCCCGACGTAGCGCTGCGAAGCGCTCCGTCCGCGTGGCGTGATCCTTTCCCTGGGCTTCGACCCAGCGACGAATAGCGTCGCTGTCCACGCGCAGGAAGGGGTTGGTGGCGAACTCATCCGCGAGTCGGCTCGGCACGGACGGCCGACCTTCATCGCGCAGGCGCGCCACCTCGTCACGACGGAGGCGCAGGGGGCCGTTGTCCGGATCCACGCTGAGCGCGAAACGGATGTTGGCCGCGGTGTACTCGTGCGCGCAGCAGACCAGGGTCTCCGGCGGCAGATCGGCGAAGCGTTCCAGCGATTCCAGCATCTGCTCGGGCGTGCCTTCGAACAGGCGGCCACAGCCGACGCTGAAAAGGGTATCGCCGCAGAACAGGAAGCCTTCGCCGAAGTAGGCAATGTGCGAGCTGGTATGGCCCGGGACAGCGATGACCCTGAACGTCGCCTTCGGCGATTCCAGGGTGATGACGTCGCCGTCTTCCACGAAATGATTCTTCGGCTGGATGCGCGGATCCGCCGTGGCGTACACCTCCACGTCGTGGTCGCGGACCAGGTCCGAGACGCCACCGATGTGGTCGTTATGGTGGTGGGTGAGCAGGATCGCCTTCAGCCGCCAGCCTCGCTCATCGAGCGCTGCCTGGACCGGGGCGGCTTCACCAGGATCTACGACGAAAGCGTTGCCTTCGTCATCGGCGACCAGCCAGATGTAGTTGTCGCTCAGAGCCGCGACGGGAACCCAATGCATCGGGCCGTACTCCGTAACCAGTTGGGCGGGGCGGCCGGACTATATCAGCCGGGTATATCCCACTCGTTAGGACCTCGTTAACCCGTGCGGGGTCCATTCAAGATCACTACACTGGTCACACATGCCCACCCTGGCCCCCGACATCTATGCGACGCCGCAGATCGGCAAGCTGCTGGCCGATGAGGCCCGTGTGCTTTCGCCCCTGCTGACCCGCTGCACCGGCGAGCATGGATTGCACCTCACGGCCTCCCTCCAGGCCGATCCGCCCGCCTTGCCCCTGTTAGGCCACTGGGCGACCGTACGGGTCGCCGGGCCGACCCTGGGCGGCGATGTTCGCGCGAGTGGCCTGGAAGCCCTGCCGTTCGCTGACGACGCCTTCGGGGTGGTGCTGCTCCGGCACGCCCTGGAAACCACGGCGCGCCAGGACAATCTCCTCGACGAAGCGATTCGCGTGCTGGCTCCCGGCGGCATGCTCGCTATCACCGGTATCCACCCCGTAGGTCTGTGGTCGCCCTGGGTGGCCCGGCAGGCCCGCGGCACCCGCCCGCGCCTGACTTGGCCCTGGTGGTGGAGCCAGCGGCTGGTTCGCGACGATTTCGAGCTCTCCATGCCGCGCCGGCTGGGCAGTGCGTGGCCCCGTGCGGGCGGTTCGCCGGTGGGTGAGTCCATGGTGGGTGGCGGATACATGCTCATAGCGCGCAAAAAGCGCCCGGCAGCGGTACCCTTGCGCCCCCGCATGGCGGTGGCCGAGGCACCCATGCCCGGCTCGCTCGCATCAGGCGCCCGTCGCAACGCACGTGAGTCCATCTCTTGACCGAAATCACCACCGACACCGTAGAAGTTTTCACCGATGGCGCCTGCCTGGGCAATCCCGGCCCCGGCGGCTGGGCAGCCTTGCTCAGAGCCAAAGGCATCGAGAAAATGCTCGCCGGCGGCGAACCTGACACCACCAACAACCGCATGGAAATGATGGGTGCGATCTCGGCGCTCGAAGCGCTGACCCGTCGCTGCCATGTGCACCTGATGACCGACTCCAAGTACGTCATGCAGGGCGTGCAGGAGTGGGTGCCGAAGTGGCGCCGCAACGGCTGGAAAACCGCCGACAAGAAGCCGGTGAAAAACCAGGACCTGTGGATCCGCCTCGACGAAGCTGCCGCCGTGCATACCGTCACCTGGGAATGGGTGAAGGGTCATGCCGGCCATGTTGAAAACGAGCGCGTTGATGTCGCTGCGCGCGACCAGGCCATCATCTACAAATCGAAGGGGACCGTGGCATGAGGCAGATTGTTCTCGATACCGAAACCACCGGCCTCGAAGCGCACCTCGGTCACCGCCTCGTGGAAATCGGCGCGGTCGAGATGATCGGCCGCCGTCCCACCGGCAATCACTTTCATACCTACCTCAACCCGCAGCGCGCCATCGACGAAGCGGCGAGCAAGGTCACGGGTATCAAGGACGAAGACCTCGTCGACAAGCCGCTGTTCATCGACAAGGTGGAAGAGTTCCTCGACTTCATTCGCGGCGCTGAGTTGATCATCCACAACGCGGCGTTCGACGTTGGCTTCCTCAATGCCGAGCTGAAGCGGGCAGGGGAGCACTACGGGCAGATCGCCGATCACGCCACCGTGCTCGATACGCTGTTGATGGCGCGTGCGATGTACCCCGGCCAGCGCAACAGCCTCGACGCGCTATGCAAACGCCTCGGTGTCGACAACACCAAGCGCGATCTCCACGGCGGCCTGCTCGATGCGCAGCTGCTGGCGGACGTCTATATCGCGATGACCACCGGCCAGGGCGGTCTCGAGTTCGCCTTCGATGTGAATGACGAGAGAAGCCGTACCAGTGTGCTGCAGGACATCGTGATCAAGCGTCGTCCGATCGTGCGTCATGCCGATCCGGAAGAGCTTGCACGGCACGCGAAGCGGCTCGAAGCGCTGGATAAATCAGCCGGTGGGCAGAGCATCTGGCGGAAGATGGAAACGTCAGAGACGATCCACTAGGCCGCTGCGCGGAGCAGGATCGCCGTGATGTTGTCGCGCGCGCTGCCCGAGAGGGCTTCGAGCAGGAGGTGATCGACACCTTCCTGCGCGGCGATGTCCGTACGCGAGACGATCGCGCCGATGCGCTCGTCGTCCACTTCATCGGTGAGCCCGTCGGTGCACAGCAGCAGCCGCGCACCGTAGGACAGCTCACCCTTGGCAAGACCAATGTGGAGCTGGTCAGGCGAGGTGATGCCCAGGGCCTGTGTCAGTACGCTGCGCTGCGGATGCGTTCGCGCCTGCGCCTCGGTCAGCTCACCGGCCTCGACCAGGGCTTCCACGATGGAATGGTCGTGCGAAAGGCGCTTGAGCTCGCCATCCCAGATATAGATGCGACTGTCACCGACCCAGGCAGCCTCGTAGGAGCGCCCGACCAGGCGCACGGCGGCGATGGTCGTACCCATGGGCCGGGATTCGGAAAGGCCGCTGGAACGGGCGATCAGCGCCTCGTTCACCCGCTGGATCGCGTCCACCAGCGACTGGCCGGCAGTGACCTGGGCCACCACGCCGTCGCGCGCCGTGGCGGAGGCCACCTCGCCGTGCTTGTGCCCGCCCATGCCGTCCACGACCAGGAACAACCCGAGCCCGGCGTCGGCGTAATAGGTGTCCTCGTTGCGCGTACGGCGAAGACCCGTATGCGTGCCGTGCCCGAACTCGATCATGGGTGCCTTAAATGCTGGGGAAGGGCGCCACGGCGCCGGAATGCACAGGGAGGATGCCCCATCAAAAGTCTGTTGTCACGGCAGGAGAGACCCACTATCATTGCGGGCCCGGCAGAGTGAAAGCCCTGCCGTCGACCGTTCCCGGAGAGGTGGCAGAGTGGTCGAATGTACCTGACTCGAAATCAGGCGTTGGTGTAAGCCAACCGTGGGTTCGAATCCCACCCTCTCCGCCAGAAACAGTAGGTCACGAGGCCCCGCAGCGATGCGGGGTCTTCGTTTTTTGGCAAACCGTAAAACTCACCGTAAAAGTCGGCACGGTTTAGACGCCTCCCGGCGTTGTGGTGCGCGGGACACTCAGGTAGTAAACGTTCATCATCGCGTCGCTCTTCAACACGGCGGTGAAGGTCTCAGCCCGTGGCAAATGCCGACGCTTCCTCGATGAACGCCACCCGTAAAAGGTTACGCATGACTGAGGACCTGGACTGAAATGTCCTTGTCATTCAGGCGACCTACGGTGGAGTGCTCGGCAGGCAATCAACGATAATTTCCCATGGATAATTCCCGACGCCGTTTCCTGGGCGTCGCCGGCGGATTCGCCGGTGCATGCGTTTTCGTCGATACATTGCGCGTGGCCCAGGCGATGGATACGCCGATGGCCATGCCGATGAAGCAACGGATGGCCATGCCGGCCCTGGCTGCGCCGAACGTGCCGCTGGTGAACCCGGTGACCATGGCAAAGTTTGTCGATGCCCTGCCGGTGCCACCGATCGCCTTGCCCACGGGCAAGCGTGCCCACGCCGCGTTCGGAGGCCGGCAGCTGCCGCTCTACCGCATGCCGATGCGGGCATTCAGTGCCAGGGTGCACCGGGACCTGCCGCCGACACCGCAATGGGGTTACGCCGGGTCCACACCGGGCCCCACGATCGTGACACGCCGTGGCGAGCCGGTACTGGTGGAATGGGCCAACGAGCTTCCCACCCGGCACTTCCTGCCTATCGATCACGGTATTCATGGCGCGGAGAAATCCAAACCCGACGTTCGCACCATCACCCATGTGCACGGTGCGCGCGTTTCCGCGCCGAACGACGGTTGGCCTGAAGACTGGTACGTGCCGGGTAAATCGTTGACCGCCCTTTACCCAGGTGACCAGGACGCCACCACCTTGTGGTACCACGATCACGCCATGGGCATTACGCGGCTGAACATCTACGCGGGCCTGTTCGGCAGCTTCCATGTGCACGATGACGACGAGCAAGCCCTGGGGCTGCCCTCGGGCGAATTCGACATTCCGTTGATGCTCTACGACCGCCTGCTCGCCAAGAGCGGCAAGCTTTACTACCCGGTTTCGGAAGATCCCGAGGCGCCCTGGGTGTCCGAATGCCGCGGCGATGCGGTGCTGTGCAACGGCAAGCTCTATCCGTATCTTGAAGTGGAGCCGCGCCGCTACCGCTTGCGGCTGATCAACGCGGCCAATACCAGCTTCTTCAACCTGTCGCTTTCACATGGCAAGCCGTTCCAGCAGATTGGCAGCGACCAGGGGCTGCTGGTAGCGCCCACCGATCGCCTGAGCATCGAACTCTACCCGGCCGAACGTGCCGAGGTGATCGTCGACTTCAGTGCTTATGCAGGCCAGTCGGTGCAGCTACGCCACCAGGCCGACGGCATCGTCGAGTTCCGCGTTCGCGCCAAGGGTCGCCGCGATACCTCGGTGGTACCGGCCGCGTTGCGGCAGGTCCAGCGCATCGATCCATCCACGGCGGTGCAGGACCGCGTGCTTGCACTGGGCGAGCAGGACGATTCGGGCGGCAATCCGATGACGATGCTGCTCGATGGAAAGATGTGGAGCGATCCCATCAGCGAAAAGCCCAAGAAGGGCACGGTTGAAACCTGGACGTTCGTCAATGTGACGGGCGACGCGCATCCCATCCACCTGCACCTTGTGCGCTTCCAGGTACTGGAGCGCCGCCCGTTCGACCTCTTCGCGTGGAACGCCCGCAAGGAACTGAAGTTCACCGGGCCATCGATACCACCGGCGGCGCACGAAGCCGGCTGGAAAGACACCGTGCGCTGCGACCCCGGGATGGTCACCCGCATCATCACGCGCTTTGACGGCGAGCCAGGCAAATACGTCTGGCACTGCCATTACCTCGAGCATGAAGACAACGAAATGATGCGCCCTTACGAACTGGTCTGAACCCTCGTTTTTGTGGAGGGGTGAGGTGCCCACCTTCGCTGCTTGGAGGGTGAGGCGCAGAGCCTTCGGTGCCCACCCTCGCTGCTCAGACAGTCCTCCGCGTTTCGTAGCGGAAAGGCCGCTGCGCGGCCCGTGTTCTTATTGGCCTGCGGCCGCTCCACTTGTGCGGAACTCGCCTCGAGGGTGGGCACCAAGGTCTCCCCGCGAGCCCGCGAGCCCGCGAACAAAGCACCGCATGCCTCCCCGGAAATGCGCGAAGAACCTTTTTTGTTGCGGTGGTAACGATTGTTCGCAATATCTTGCGTTGACACGTGAACGTCATCACGCCCTCGCGCATTGTCGCCTGCGTGACAACGATTGGTCACATGCGGGGCAGATGCTCACGGCGGTCGACGGGCCACCCACAACCTTAGTCGACAAGAATCAGGGGGAAGACTTCCAGTAGGGAGAGATTCACAATGGTTACATCGTTGCGCCGCACACGGCTTTTGCCGTTGTTGATTGGTGCGCTTTCCGTCGGCCTCGCCGGTGTCGTCAGCGCTCAGGACACCACTCCGCCCGACCACGATGCGCAGTTCCGCCAGAATGTGCCCGTGGCTCCCTTCAAGAACCAGGTTGGCCTTCCCGGCGGCGTCGTCGTACTGCACAAGCCGCCCCGTGGACAGGACAACAGCGACAATACCGCCACGCCGATCAAGCACGTGATCCTGCTGATCGGCGAGAACCGCACGTTCGACCACGTTTATGGCACCTACACTGCGCCGAAGGGGCAGTCGGTGGACAACCTGCTGTCCAAGGGCATCGTCAATGCCGACGGCACGCCGGGTCCGAACGTCGACCTTGCCACGCAGTTCATGGCCTCAAGCACCGGCAAGTTCGACATGTCGCCGAAGAAGGCCGGCAGGTACAAGACGCTTCCGCAGATGAACACCGGTGGCGCCCCCACCGCGGCACCCTTCGCTTCCGCGGCGCAGGCGCAGGCCATTGAGCCGGCCCTGCCCGAAGGCACCTACGACATGCTCGCTGCCGGTGGCACGGGCCTGCCCAACGGCGTGGTCGATACCCGTTTCCCGGCCAAGCTCGCCAACGCGCCGGTGGACATGCATGCGTCGATCAGCTACGACGCTTACGCCAACAGCCCGGTGCATCGCTTCTTCCAGATGTGGCAGCAGCTCGATTGCGACACCAAGGTAGCCACCGCCGCCAACCCCAGCGGTTGCCGCAACGACCTGTTCCCGTGGGTTGAAACCACCATGGGCGCAGGCAACAACGGCGCTCCGCTGCCGGCGAACTTCACCGACCAGACCACCCGTGAAGGCTCCACCGCCATGCAGTTCCTGAACATGGCACAGGGCGATGCGCCTTACTTCAAGAAGCTGGCCCAGAAGTATGCGCTGAGCGACAACTTCCACCAGTCGGTGATGGGCGGCACGGGTGCCAACCACATCATGCTGGGCTTCGGCACCTTGATCTACTACGCCGACGCCAACGGCAACCCGGCCACCCCGCCGGAAAACCAGATCGAGAACCCGGACACGCAGTTCGGTACCAACAACTGGTGGGTGCAGGACGGCTACGGCGGTGGTTCGTACGTCAATTGCGCTGACGAAAGCCAGCCGGGCGTGAAGCAGATCAAGAACTACCTGCGCTCGCTACCGTACCTGTCGTTCAAGGGCACGGACTGCAAGGCCAAGGCCTACTACCTGGTGAACAACTACAACCCAGGCTACCTGGGTGACGGCACACCGGCTCCGCTGGGCGCCGACCAGTTCACCATCCCGCCGACCACACAGGAGAACCTGGCGCTGTTGCTGGAGAAGCACAACGTTTCCTGGAAGTACTACGGTGAAGGCTTCGGTGGCGGGAAAGAAGACGGCGAGGCCGGCACCTTCTGCAACATCTGCGATCCGTTCCTGTACTCCACCCAGGTCATGACCAACCCGGAACTGCGCGCCAAGAACCAGGACATCAACGACCTGTACAACGACATCCAGAACAACACGTTGCCGGCCGTTTCCATCGCCAAGCCGGACGCCCTCCTCGACGGCCATCCGGCCTCGTCGAAGCTGGACCTGTTCGAAGGCTACGTGCGCAAGATCGTCGAAATGGCCGAAGCCAACCCGAAGGTGTGGGACGACACCGTGATCATGGTGACCTTCGATGAAGGTGGTGGCTACTACGATTCGGGCTACATCCAGCCGATCGACTTCTTCGGTGACGGCACGCGCATCCCGCTGCTGGTGGTGTCGAAGTACTCCCTCGGCGGCAAGGTCGTGCACACGTACTACGACCATGTCTCGTTCGACAAATTCGTCGAGGCCAACTGGAACCTGAAGGACCAGATCTCCGCCCGCAGCCGCGACAACCTGCCTAACCCGGTGACGTTCAAGGAGAACCCGTATGTACCGGTGAACGCGCCGGCCATCGGCAACCTCATGGACATGTTCAACTTCACCAAGAAGGATGTCAGCGACACCACCGCGATCGTTGACTGATCGCTCAAGGTTCGCTCGATAACGACCCTGCCCGCGAAAGCGGGCAGGGTTTTCGTGTTCGCAAGGAGTCAGATGATGATGAAGCCTTCCCTGCCCATATGGGGAATCAGAGTAATGACTCTGACCCCGCTGGCCGCTGCTGCCGCGTTTGCATTTGCCATGACTGCGGCCACACCTGTCCACGCCGATCCCGGTGACTTCGGCGCCATGCCCGGGCTGTGGAAGATCCGGGTGCGGCACGTGGTCAACGGCAAGGCAGGCGCACCGGAAGTGCACTGGCATTGCGTGGATGAAGGTGCCGATCCCTGGACCACGTTCGCCGCGTGGACGCCGGCGGAGGGTGAGTGCACCGCCACGGACCAGCAACGCCGCAGTACCTCGCTGGCGTGGAAACTCACCTGCAAGGGGGCCCCAGCGGCTTCGGCGCATGTGGATTTCGACAGCGCCAAGCACTACACAGGCAGCGTCACGGTCGAAGGCCGCGGCGAGGTTACGCAGGTGGAGGGCGACCGTTACGCCGCCTGCACCAGTCCGCAAGATTAACGCGGCGGCGGCAGCCACGCCGCGATGTGGAGAAACAGGCACAGAGAGTCTGAAGTGGCCCCTGGGTCGTCTTGATCTCCGTTAACGTTTGGGATGGAAAGGCCGCTCTTCTGGGTGGCCTTTCCAGGTTCTAGCGAGGAGAAGCGGCGGACATGAACCCTTTGCCCCGAATACGGCACTTACCCCCTTGAGGCGCATGAAACAAACATGACCACTCGAGGAATTCACCCGCAATGCTCGCACTCAGCCAGCTAGCTCAGCCAGCCCGCCTCACGGTCGCAGCGCGGCCGAAGCATGTCGTCCTCGGGGTCAACAATTTCTGCAATCTGCGTTGCGTCATGTGTGATGTTGGCACCGGTAATGCCGAGACCAATTTCGGCGCAAATCTCATGGGGGCCCAGACGCGGTCCATGCCGTTGGAGCTGTTCCATTGCATCGCCGACGATATGGCGGCCTTCTGTCCCGATGCGCGCATGGGTTTCGCCTTCACCGAACCGCTCGCCTGGCGGCCGCTCGGTGACGCGCTGGCCTATGCCTCCGCGCTGGGCTTGCATACGACGGTCACCACCAACGGCCTGCTTCTGCCTAAACGGGCAGCGGAGTTGGTGGCGGGCGGCTGCCGCGGTCTGTTCGTTTCGCTGGACGGTCCTGCGGCCCTGCATGATCAGATCCGGCGCCACCATGGCAGCTTTGCGCGGGCGGTGGAGGGTATCAGGGCCGTTGCGGCGCTACCGGATCCACCCGAGATCTCCATCTTCTGCACGATCAGCGAATATAACGTCGGTCATCTCAAGACCTTCCTTAACGACATCAGTGATCTGCCACTGATGCAGGTGGGGCTGATCCACAACAATTTCGTGACGCCCGCGCTGGCCAACGAACACAATGCGCACTATGGCGCGACCTATCCTGCCACGGCTTCGAACAGCTTCGAATCCGACCCCACATCGATCGACATCGTCCGTCTGGCCGAAGAACTGACCGACATCAAGGGGACCATCTGGCCGTTCAAGGTCACGATGCAGCCCGATCTCTCGAGCGAGCCTGACCTCAATATCTATTATCGTCATCCCTCGCAATTCGTTGGCCGCCGTTGCCACGATGCCTTTCGCATCCTGATGGTCGACTCCGATGGCGAATCCGTACCCGTTCATGGGCGGTGCTACCGGTTTCCGATCGCCAATGTTCGGGACGTCGGCCTTGAAGGCATCTGGAAGCACTCGAGCATAGAAGCGCTGCGGGAAAAGCTCAGCGAGGCAGGGGGGCTTCTGCCTGCCTGCAGCCGGTGTTGTGGTGGCTTTGGTACGTAGAGAAGCCGTCCGCTGGGGCGACTGTCACTGGCGATCCTTCGACGACGCAGGCAACGGGATGACCGTAGCAAAACAACATTGGGTTGTCTGTAGGGGTGAGTGCGCTTGTGAGTCTTTCGCTATCTTGACGCGAGACCTCGTGAGAATTCTGAATCTCGTTTCCCCAGTCATGGTCCGAAAATTCGGAATGATGTTCGGACGCATTGCGCATTGGCATGTCGTAGGAATTTACCGACAGACGTGTGGATGGGTGCCAGCGTAAGCTTTTCGTTCGCCATGGTTATGGCATTTGAAAAGCGAGATCTGTGCGTGGCTGTCAATGAAACCTTCAGAGAGCCGGAGACGCGTTCATTGGACGATGCTTTTGGCAACTTGCCATTGCATGTACAACGACAGGTCATCGTCGGGATGCTTGTGTGGATTCCCGCTTCGGCTGTCCGCATTGAGCACAAGGTCGATCACCTCGGTACGCTCGTAGACGGTCTCGAGAAGGCTGTCGAGGACTTGGCCATTGGCGTCAGGGGCCTCGTCCGTTGGTAGGCCAAACGCGCGTTCATGCTGCCGCTGGCTGTTGCAGGTTTGGCGAGCGTCTGGCCGAGATCCAAGTTGACTGAATGCTCAGGCCCGGCGTGGCATGCCCATGACTTGGATGGAGTCGTGTACAACCTGACCCATCTCGATCCTTTCGATTTGACGGTGCATGTTGCAGCCGTTGAAGGAAAGCCGGGTCGTCCAGGCAAAGTCGCCTTCGCAATAACCCTAATCGTTCACTTCTCCCACCATTGTTTCACGACCTCCTGCAGTGCTGATGCTCCAGTTGCGTCGGTGCGCGCCTATACAGACACACGGCGCGGCGAGACTCGAAATTTCTGTGTTGAGCGCTGGACGCTCTCGAAGTGCTTGCCTGACCTCGTCCGTACGTTGCAGGCCAGGCGGTGTTACCTCACAGGCAGGGGTAATTTCTTCACGGTTGAAGGAGGGGGCGCGGTCGGCGACTACACCGTCTTCTTCAATGTTCGTATGGTCGCGGCAGGCAGGGCCATCTTCTTCGTGGAGAGCGCGTACGAGCGATTCGATTCGCCGCATCGGAACGGCGGTGTCCAGAAGATCGGACTGAACGCCATCCTCCGGAATATGCGCCAAGGGCGTCGCCCTCGCCGGTCGGCGTGAAAAAAGAAAGGGCCCCAAAGGGGCCCTTAGATCGCTGGAAGCTCTTGGATATCCCACTCTGGGTGAGGACCTTCAACGAAGGCGGCAGGGCCTCTTATCACCAGCTCGAGGTACCTGTAGGAGAGTCCCTAAGGCGTCTCCAGAATCGATGCTAACGAGGGTCGCGTGCTGTGGCAAGTGTCACGCTGCGTGACAATGCAATTCGCACAGCCTCCAAGACGACGCTATCAACGAAGAAATCCACGCTGAACAGCATTTTCTTGCGGCTCGCAAACTCTCGACTGACGCATGACACTAAGCGTCTTCCTGAGCTCCCGAGAACGTCATGCGTAAGCCGATTCTCACGTTAGTCCTGCTGGCCCTCACTTCGGTGGCTGCAAGCGCCGCCGACTCCCCCAAGGATGTCCAGGCACTCATTGCCAAGGGCGACTACCCGGCCGCCGAGGTCGCGCTGCGTCAGGCCGTCTCCGAGCACCCGCAGAGTGCCAAGGCCCATTACGTTCTGGCCGAAGTCCTTGCCCACGAGGGCAATATCGGCGAAGCCAAGACCGAGGCGACCAAGGCGGCAACCCTGGACCCGTCCACGAAGTTCACGGACCCGGCGAAGTTCCAGCACTTCCAGCGCGAGCTGGATGCTGCGCTCGCGCCGCCTTCCGCCCGGGCTTCCACCCGACCTGCCGCCGCCGCGTCCGCTCGTTTCAGTGAGCCCCAGCCGGCTGCCAGCACCGAAGCCGGCGGGCAGTCGCACCTTACGGGCTGGCTGATTGGCGGCATCATCGTAGTTCTCATCATCTTCTTCATGATGCGTCGTCGGCAGAACACGAACGGCCAGTTCGGTAACAACTACCCGCCGGCGCCGCCCATGAACGGCGGTCCGTCTTACGGTGGCCAGCCTTACGGCAGCAATCCGGGCTATGGCAATCCCGGCTATGCGCCTCCGCCGTCGTCTGGCGTAGGCACGGCCGTCGCGGCCGGCCTTGGTGGCCTGGCCGCCGGCGCCCTGCTCGACGAGGCGCTCCGTTCCCACCGCGACGGTGGGGAAACGCACAACGCTACCGCGAACGGCTTCGGCAATCTGGGCCCGGATACGTCCTCACAGCCGGATCCGTCTGCACAGGCGTACGAAGATCTCCGCGACGACCCGATCGACATGGGTAACAACGACAGCTCGTGGGACGACAGCTCGTCCGGCGGCGGTGGTGACGACGACAACCAGTGGTGAGATGCGTCGGCATCCGGTGATTCTGGCTGAAGGGCTAGAATCACCGTTCCCCTGATCACAGCGGTTCCGTTTGGCTTCCTTCCTTCTTGTCCTTGCCGTCGGCCTGGTCGCTGGCTGCCTCAGCGGCGTCATCGGAACCGGCTCGTCGTTGATGTTGCTTCCCGTGCTGACCTATCAGTTCGGGCCGAAGCATGCCGTGCCGGTCATGGCTGTCGCGGCGGTGATTGCCAACGTCTCACGCGTTGCTGCCTGGTGGAAGGAAATCGACTGGAAGGCCGTGCTGGCTTACGCCGCACCGGGCGTTCCTGCTGCTGCGCTGGGCGCGCGAACGCTCCTTGCTTTGCCGCCGAGATGGATCGACGCAGGGCTAGGACTCTTCTTCCTCTCGCTGCTGGCGCTTCGCCGGCTGCGCCCTCCGTCCAGACCGATGCCCCTGTGGGGGCTTTCCGTTTGTGGGGCCGCTATTGGGTTCCTGACAGGGCTCGTCCTGTCGACAGGGCCGCTCAGCGTTCCCGTGTTCACGTCTTACGGCTTGGTGGGCGGACCGTTCCTTGGGACGGAAGCCGCGACGGCATTGGCGCTGTACGTCAGCAAGGTCACCACATTCCGGGAATTCGGCGCATTGTCTGGAGAGATAGTCGTCCAGGGGCTCATTGTCGGCGCATCGCTCATGGCGGGAACGTTCTTCGGCAAGGCGATCGTTGGACGGATTCCGAATCACCGGTTCGCCCATGTGGTCGATGCCTTGATCCTCTGCTCCGGTGTTTCCCTGGTGTGGGCAGCGCTGTTCACCCGCGCTTGACCCGGGCGTCGCTCGTCTACTTCATGTAGGACCGCAGAGCCGAGATCAGCACATCAAGCTCCACTGAGTCCGACCCGGAATCATGGGACTCCAGGTGTCCGCGCATGTGCCCCTCCATTACATGCAGCATCAAGCCTGTGACGGCGCCTTTGACCGCCGCCAACTGTTGAAGCACCGCGCCGCACTCAGAGCCGCTTTCGATGGCCCGTTCGAGCGACACCATCTGCCCTTTGATGCGCCTGACCCGGGCAAGCGTCTTGCCGTTGTCATGGTGGATGTGCGACATGGACGAAAGGCTCCGTATATACTCCCCCCTAGTATATGGGGATTTGCGGAATGATGACCGAAGTAGAGCGCCCCGGGCACTCGCACCAGTTCAATGAAGCGAACCTTGCCGCTGAAGCGCGGACCCGCTGGGTCGTCGCTATCACCGCCACGATGATGGTGATCGAAATCATCGGTGGCTACGTGCTCAACTCGATGGCGCTGTTGGCCGATGGCTGGCACATGAGCTCGCACGCGGTTGCCATGGGTATTTCGCTGCTCGCGTATGCATACGCCCGCAAGCATGCGAACGACACCCGGTTCGCCTTCGGGACCTGGAAGGTTGAAATCCTCGGCGGATTCAGTAGCGCGATGTTGCTGGTGATGGTCGCGGTACTGATGCTGATCCAGTCCGGTGAACGCTTCGCCAACCCGACGCCGATCTTCTACAACGAAGCGATCGCGATCGCCGCATTGGGTCTGGTGGTCAATCTGGTTTGTGCGTGGTTGCTAAGCGACGATCACTCGCACCACCATCATGACGGGCACACCCATGGTCACGACGACCACGGCCACCATGACCACGCGCATGGGCACCATGACGTCAATCTTCGGTCGGCGTACATCCACGTCGTGGCCGATGCCGCCACGTCAGTTCTGGCGATCGTCGCCCTGTTCGGTGGCAAATACTTCGACGCGGTCTGGCTTGACCCCGTGATGGGCGTCGTCGGAGCGATACTCGTTGCAAGGTGGGCCATCGGCCTGCTGAGGGAGTCGGGCCGGATTCTTCTGGACGCCGAGATGCACAGCCCCGTCGTGGACGAGATTCGCGACGTGGTTCGCGAGGACTTGCCCGGTGCGACGATTACCGATCTTCACGTGTGGCGCGTCGGGCGCGGCAACTATGCCTGCATTCTGGGTTTACGCTCCGATACCTATGTCGCGCCCAAGAAGGTGAGGAGCTACCTTTCGGTACATGAGGAACTCAAACACATTACCGTTGAGATAGACGGCGGATTCGCGAACTGACGCCAGGGGCAGCTGCCATGTACTGGATCATCACCAAATACCTGATCACGGCCGCCGTGGTGGTCGCCGTTTCCGAAGTGGCTAAACGGAGCGACCGACTCGGTGCGCTCCTTGCCTCATTGCCACTGGTCACGCTACTGGCATTGACGTGGCTTTATATCGAGAAGCAGCCCACCGAAAAGATCGCCAACCACGCCTGGTACACCTTCTGGTATGTGGTGCCGACGCTACCCATGTTCCTGGCGTTTCCCGCTTTGCTGGCGCGCTTTGGTTTCTGGCCCGCACTGGGTCTTAGCGCCTTGATCACGATCGTATGCTTCGCGATCTTTGCTGCATGCATCAAACCGTTCGGAATCCGGCTTCTCTGACGTGACGCGCGCCCTCAGGGATGAACACGCCGCCAGACCACTTCGCCATGCGCTCCTTCGGCTGCACCGCTCGACGGCTTCGCCACCGTGTAGGTCAGTTCGTCACCCTTGATGACGAATGAGCTGTCGCCGCCCTTGCCATCCCAGTTCGGGAACGACGCCTGCGCGATGTGGCTGTGCATGGTCATGCCATCGACGCTGACCGTGCCGAAGTGCGCGTTGAAGTCCATGGAGGCTGCGCGGTATTCCTCGGGCGTGCCCTTGGATTTGTCGTTGACGGCGAATGGCATGCGCTTGGCCCGCACGATATCCATCATGTAGTTGCCCTGGGCATCGATGAGCCACAGGCCTTCGGGGTTGGGTCCGTAGAGTTCGACGCGGTGGCCGTCGGGATAGACGTTGTCGCAACGGACCAGCTTCCAGGCGCCCTCGAGGACCCCGGGGCCGGAAGGCGTGGCTTCGGCGGCGAAGGCTCCGAGCGGTACGGTGGCGAAAGCCAGAGCGGAGGCGAGAGCGAGCAGGGAAGGGCGCTTCATGGCGGGCAAGCCTTGGGTGTGGGTGGGTGGGGTCATTCTCGCTGCGGGCTTGCCATTTGATAATTGGCCTGTTTTTTCATTGACCTTCAATTCTTATTTGAAGATGATCCGGGTCATGAATCGCCTGAGCGACATGCAATTGCTCGTCGACGCCGCCGACCTGGGTAGCCTGTCCGCAGCCGGCCGGCGCGCGGGTCTGTCCCCGGCGGCCGCCAGTGCGTGCGTCCAACGGATCGAGGCGGCGGTGGGTGCCCGGTTGTTCGAGCGAACGACGCGGCAGCTTCGCCTCACGGATGAAGGCCGTACTTACCTGGGCTACTGCCGCATTGCCATCGACGCGATGAAAGAGGGCGAGCGTGCCGTGCGTAGCGGTACGGATACCGTGAGTGGCACGCTGCGTATTTCGGCGCCGTCGGATCTCGGGCGCAACCTGCTACTGGACATCCTCGATGGGTTCATGGCGATCCATCCACACGTGCGCATCGGCCTCTCGCTGGCAGATTCGATCTCGCGCTTCGTGCCTGATGACGTGGACATCGCGATTCGCGTCGGTCCGCTCGAGGACAGTTCATTGGTTGCGCGGCATCTGGTCGATAGCCGTCGCGTGGTGTGTGCGTCGCCAGAGTGCATAGCGACTCACGGCGTACCGACGCGGCCGGAGGATCTTGTTGAACTTCCCACGCTGGTGCTGACGACGAATGCTGGCCCGCGCGACGAGTGGCGCCTGGGCGACGCGACGGTACGTGTGCGTCGTTATCACGAGTGCACGGATAGCGAGGTCATCCGCAAGTGGGCCCTACGCGGGCTGGGGTTCGCCTACCGCCAGCAATGGGCGGTCGCGGACGATGTTCGCGCAGGGCGTCTCGTGCTGGTGAACGCGCCGGCCTGGTCGGCTCCGTCGCCCATCCACGCCATGTATCACGCGAACACGTACCAGCCGCCACGCGTTCGCCGGTTCATCGACTTTCTGCAGACAGAGATGGTGGAGAGGCTATCGTCGACCGGTCTGCCGCATGGTGATTGACGGCGAGCGGGACCGAAGGAAGAATCAGCGCGCCCACAGGGGGGCGCTTCTGGAGGGAACAGGGGATGAAGGACTTGATCGCGGCGCTCTGCCTGTTCGCGGCGTCGGCATCGTGCTTCGCGCAGGCGAAGTTACCTAAGGCCCCCGTGATCGACGATGCGGTCTATACGCGGCCCGCGCGGCTGGTCGACATTGGCAGTGGCCAGCGGCTCAATCTGTATTGCCTTGGCGCCGGCTCGCCGACGGTGATCCTGGATGCGGGCATGGGCGATTCGACGATTTCCTGGGCGATGGTCCAGCCGGCGATGGCCAAGACCACGCGGGTCTGCTCGTTCGACCGCGCTGGTCTTGGTTTCAGCGATGCTGCGCGGCGAGCTTCCACGCCGGTCAATCAGGCTGAAGATCTTCATGCCTTGCTCGGGGCTGCAGGCGTCAAGCCCCCCTATGTCATGGTCGGCCATTCGCTGGCGGGCATGAATGTTCGTGTCTACGCCGACAAGTACAGGGATGACGTCGTTGGAATGGTCATCGTCGAGGGCTCGCACGAAGATCAGTCGGCCGAAGGCTGGGCACTGAGCGCGCCGGGCGACAAGGAGAAATACGACCAGTACCTGAGAGACCAGCACGCCTGTATCGATGCTGCCCGACAAGGGCTCGTGCAGGGCACGACGATGTTCGAGAAGTGCCTGGGCGATACGAACGACCCACGCTTCAGCCCGGCGATCAACCAGGCGCAGGCGACCTATGGCGCCACGGAGAAGTGGCAGGCGGCGGTCGCGTCCGAGCGAGAGAACGTGTTCTACGCCAGCGCGGACGAGACCCGGAAGACGCGCACCGATTTCGGCGACATACCGATCATCGTGCTCACGCATTCGCCGTTCCCCACGCGGACCGGCGAATCGCAGGACGAGCGCAATCGCAAGACGTTGTCATGGGAGGGTTTGCATCTTCGTGTGGCCGCCATGTCCACGCGTGGCGTGAACGAAATCGTTCCGGATGCGGGGCACTACATCCAGTACGACAAGCCGCAGGTGGTTATCGATGCGGTGAATCAGGCGGTGTGGATTTCGCGGGGGCGTTAAGAACGTGCACGCTCTCCGATCGCCGCCAGCACGCGGCGATCTTCTTCGGGTAGGGCGTCGAACCATGCGGCTTCTTCGCCGGGTTCCGGTAGCACGTGGCCGAACTCGGCCATGAGGCTGGGGCGAATTTCGCTGAGGTAGATCCAGATGCCTTGCGTCGGCAAGCCCGAAGCAGCCGCTATGTCGCGGACGAGACGTTCGATCAGTGTTCGCTTCTGATCGTCGGTGCGGCCGCTGCGGACGTGGCCGTGGATGAAGAGGGTGTCGCCTTGTAACGGTATGCCGCCGATGAACCAGTCTTCGCCCGGGGCGTGGTCGAAGACGACCTGGGCGAAGTAGGTGTTGGCGCCGGTGATTTCGGCGTGGGCGGCGGTTATTGCGTGGGCGATGCGTTGTTTGGTTGTGGGAGTGAGGTTGGGGAGGGTGCTGCGGATGACGTAGGTCGGCATGGCGGTTTCCGTTGGAGTGTTATCGCTAGCACCCATCGCCGACAAGTCGGCTCCCACATAAAGCCTCTCATAAAGCCCCTCAAGAGGCTCACGCAAACCGTTTAGGTGTATTGGGCTTCGCCGTTGCCGAAGGACCAGTTTTCTTTCTTGGTTTCGACCAGGTTGATGAAGACGTCCTGGGGGCGCATGCCGACCGAGTCGCCCATGTTTTTTACGATGGCCTTGTAGAGGGCTTTCTTCTGGTCGAGCGTTCGACCTTCGTTGAAGGTGATCTGCACCAAGACGAAGTTGTCGCCGCGGTCGATGCCGAGGTAGGTGCGATCGAAGACGAGGCCGCCGGGGTCGTGTTCGGCGATAACCTGGAAGCGGTCGTCTTTGGGGGCGCCGATGCTGGTGAGGGCGTCGTAGACAGCCTCGCCTAGCTTGCTGCGGTAGGCGGCGTCTTTACCGCGAAGCAGGTCGATGCGTACGAAGGGCATGGGAATCTCCCGTAGGGATGGCGCAGGGGATGGATCAGGCGTTGAGCCCGACGCTGAGTCGGGTCAGTTCGGAAATCGCGCTTTCGAGTACCTGCCAGCGATCGGCGCCGTAGGCTCCGACCACGCGGGACTGTGCACCCTCCCAGAGTTGGCGCGCCTTGGTAAGCAGGGATTCTCCCTCCGCGGTGAGGGTGACTGTTTTGGCCCGGCCTTTCGTGGGCGAGGCGATGGCGATCCAGCCCGCCGAGGTCATCGGCGTGAGCATGCGGTAGAGCGAGGTGCGGTCCATGACCATTTCATCGGCCAGGCGGCTTAACGCCAGGCCCGGCTCGCGCCAGATAGCCTTGAGGATGCCGAACTGGGCCACGGTGACGCCCAGCGGTGCCAGCGTGTCATCGTAGAGTCGGCTGAGGGCGCGAGTGGCCTTGCGCATGGTGGTGCAGGCGCAGGGGAGTTCGGTGGCTGGTATGGACTGATGCATACACATAGTGTAAATGCATCATATAAGAAGTCAATGGTATTCCGAAGGTTCGAAATCCCATGAAATACGCCATCTATCGCGATGAGGGCAAAGCCCATGTCGGCCCGGTATCGGATGACTCAGGCCGCGCGCAGGTCCTCATCGTGCTCGGTGGTAATCGCCTCGATGGTCGGCTGACCCAGTGCGAACATCGTGCTCGCCACAAGCGCGTGGCGCAGTGCCTCTCGCTGCCGGAAGGCCGAACGATGCTTGCTGGCCACGTCGAGTTCGCTGCGCTCCGGCTCGGTCGATGGCAGGTCGAAGAAGCCGTCGCATGCGAGTACGCCGGCCGATTCAATCCAGAAGGTGTCGTAGCTGGCCTTGATCCGCCCCGAGCGCGCGTGGCCATCGTTGCTGATGCCGCGCAGACGGGGGAGGCCGTGGCTGGCAGCGAAGCCATAGAGCAGTGACAGCAGGAGATTCTTCGGGCGCAGGCCGTGACACTGGCGGGTGACCTGACGCACGCGTTCCTGTCCGTCTTCGGTGTTCGGGCCTTGCAGGCAACCGACCAGTAGCTCGCCCGACGAAGGCAGGATGGTGATGGTGGCCGAGAAAAGCAGGGTGTCATCGGCCGTGGCCAAGGCGACGTTCAACTCGCCTTCGCAGCCCTTGCGGGTGGGTGGCATAAGCAGCACCCGCAGTGGCTCGCCGTTCTTCATGGTGGCCTCGGCGAGAACAACCTGGCCCTCGACAACCATGCGCTCGAGCAAGCCCCGGGGCAGGGCTGAGACGACGAAGCCATAGTGATCCATCAACGCATCGAGGCGCTTGCGAGCGCCGAAACGGCGGCTGATGAACCGATGCTGCCAGCGCTCGACCAAACGCCCATCGCGTTGCGCGGCGGCGCGCAGGGCGGGGTGGGTCTGGAGAAGGCCGAGCCAGCGTAGATGGCGAAGTGGCGCGACGAGGCAGCGCGCGGCGTAGCCGGCTGCATAGACACGCGCGGAGCGGCGCGACTGCCAGTCGTTACGATGGCGGAAGCTCTGAACAATCCATTGCAGGGCAATCAAAGTGGGGACTTCGCGGGGACGTGCGCGGAGTCTCTTCGCATGATCTTTCGACAGCCTTTCGGATTTCGAAAGGAGCTGCGGAAGCGCGTTCTGCCGTCAAACTTCGAGCGGATCGCCCTCGTGGAGCTCGTCCATCCAGCCGCGCCGCCGGTGCAGCGCCCATTCCACGTGTTGGGCGAACAGCACGTCGATAGGGCTGCCCTGCGCCATGGCCGCGAGCCGTCCTTCCGTCACATTGCCCAGGTGCTCGGCCTGTTCGGCATAGCCGACGATGCCCTCAGCCTCTAGCTGGGAAAGGACGGCTTGCAGGTTGCGGTGGCGGGCATTCTGGACAGACATGACGACTCGGCTCCGGGGTCTCCCAGAATGGATCGGCGAGCGTCGCGCGGCCTTTAGTCCGCGTGTGTGAAGGCGGTCACAGGAATCCGTTTCGCCGTGCCCAGGACACTTCGGCCTTTGGCCGACCCTATCAGCCTGCCGCTTTCTGCTGGCTTGCAGGTTTATCCAACTCCGCCCACTCCGGCAGCGCCGCATTCACCTGGTTCAGCAGGTCGTCGAGGTCGTGCGACTTCCGCGCCAGGTCATCCGCCCGCTCTGCTTCACGCCGTTGCTCCTCGTCGTCGTCGCCGCTGGCGCCGGTGGCTGCTTCGACAATCAGGCGGGCGTATTCGCCGACCAGATCGGGAGAGGGCACCCGGAACCAGATCTTGTTCTCCACCCAGCGGATGTCCGGTGAGGTGTGCCGCGAAAACACCGCTTCGCAACGCGATGCGAACAGGCGCAACCAGGAGTCGGTCGGCGAGGCGCTCAACTCGGCCAGGACGCAGTAACCGATGTCGTCCTGCCTGGCGGCGGAGAACCCGCTGACGCGGGGGCCTGAATGGGTGATCGTGGTCATGACTGCTCCGGAAATCCTCTCGAGGTATAGGCCGCCGCGTGTGGAGGGCTTGCGAAGCGTTCCTTGTTATATTTCACACAACGACGCGTCGTGTACGCGATGCTGGCTCTAATCCGGTCATCGGCGCCTTGCGCCACTCGGACGCCGTAGTGAGAGACGAAGTCAGGCGAGCGCGCGATACCCAGGTCATGCAAGAGGTCTTGCAGGGTCGACGGACGGGGCTGGCCGGGCTGGCGCCCTTTGCCGGGCCCGCCGTGGTCGTATCCGTGGCCTACATCGACCCCGGTAACTTCGCGACCAATATCCAGGCCGGTGCGCGATACGGTTATGGGCTTCTGTGGGTGGTCGTCCTGGCCAATCTGGTTGCGATGCTGTTCCAGAGCCTGTCGGCGCGCCTGGGCATCGTGACCGGTCGCGACCTTGCCCAGCTTTGCCGCGAGCGTCTGCCTAAGCCGCTCGTTTACGTGATGTGGGTGGTCAGCGAACTGGCGGCGATGGCGACTGACCTTGCCGAGTTCCTTGGCGGAGCGATCGGCCTGAGCCTGTTGTTCCATTTGCCCTTGCTGGTGGGCATGGCGATCACAGGCATTGTGACGTACGCCTTGTTGCTGCTTGAGGGCATGGGTTATCGCCGGCTCGAGCTGGCTATCGGTGCACTGGTCGGCGTGGTCGGCCTTTCCTATCTGATCGAGTTGTTCGTCGCCCCGGTGGGCTGGGCGTCGCTGGGACAGCAGATCTTCGTGCCGAGCCTGCCGGACGGCGCGGCTGTGGCGATCGCGGTAGGCATCATCGGCGCGACGGTCATGCCGCATGCCCTGTTCCTGCATTCAGGTCTTACCGAGCGGCGCGCCCGCCCGAAGAGCGAGATGGAGCGGCGACGGATCATCCGGTTGTCCAATCTCGAAGTGGTCCTGGCGCTGACCGTGGCTGGCCTGATCAACCTGGCGATGGTGGTGATGGCGGCCGGTGCGTTTCACGGAAGTCACCCCGACGTGGCGAAGATCGAAACGGCGTACCAGACGCTGGTGCCACTGCTCGGCGGTGCCGCAGCGACCATCTTCCTGATCTCTCTCGTGGCGTCCGGCTTCTCCAGTTCCGTGGTGGGCACCATGGCGGGGCAGATGATCATGCAGGGCTTCGTCGCCTTCCGCATTCCGCTGTGGGTGAGGCGGTCCGTCACGATGGTACCGAGCTTCGTCGTGGTGATAGCTGGCGTGGATGCGACACGTGCGCTGGTAATGAGCCAGGTGGCATTGAGCATCGCCTTGCCGTTCCCGATGATCGCGCTGGTCTGGTTCACCAGCCGCCGCGACACGATGGGGGTGTTCCACAACCGCTGGCCTGTTGTGGTCCTGGCGAGCCTCGGAGCGCTCGTCGTGCTCAGCCTCAACGTGGTGTTGTTGCTCGACATCACGGGTGCGATTTCGCTTTGAGCGTGGCGTGCAGCGCGGTCTCGAGCGGCGTGGACGGGACTGACCCAAGAAACCCGCGCAGTCGTGTGCCGTCCAGTTCGATCGGCGTGCGCCAGAGGTAGCGCATCTTGCGCAGTTCCCGCAGCGTTTCGGAGAAAGGCGCTGCCAGGGTGACCAGCGGCCAGGGGAAGGCACGCAAGGGCAGGTCAGCGCGACCCGATGCCCTGCGCACCGCCGCATGGAGGGTGTCACCCGTGACGTAGTGCCCGGCGAAATGAAAGCGCGCGAAGGTGTCGAGACGATCTTCCTTGTCGAGCAGCGCGACGACCGTAGCGGCGACGTCCGGCAGGTAGGCCCATGCGTGGCCGAGCGAGCGTGGTCCCGGATAGTGCATGACGCGCAGCGGTTTGCCCGGTTTGACGATTCCTTGCGCGAACCAGCTGTTTCCCGCGTTCGGGCCAAAGAAGTCACCGCAACGGAGAATCAATGAGCGCACGACGCCTTCGCGTGCAGCCGTCTCCATGCGCCGCTCCAGTTCGACACGGATCTCGCCTTTACGTGTGGGCGCGTTCTGCGGGCTTTCCTCGCGCAGCAGCGGGAACGCGTCGGAGCCGTAGTTGTAGATGGTGCCGGGTAATACGATGCGAGCGCCGACAGCGCGGGCGGCGGCGATCGTGTTGTCGATCATCGGCAGCACCTGGCGCTCCCAGTCCCGGTAACCGGGAGGGTTAACGGCATGCACGATGACCTGGGCGCCTGCCGCTGCGGCGAGGACATCCGCTGCATTCATAGCGTCGCCCTTGAGCCACTGGATAGGGCCGTCGGCTGGCATGGCTCGGCGGGTGAGCGCTTTGACCACCCACCCTTTATCGATAAGCGCCTGTGCGGTGGCACCGCCGACGCCACCGGTGGCGCCCAGGACAAGTGCGGTTCGGCGGGTGGTCGTTTGCATGGGACTCTCCTTTGGGATGGGAAGAGTCTGGTCGCCTGCGTAACATACGGGAATTGCCTAAAGGCTTTGATGTGATATACATTTTTGTATGGACGTAAATGGGCCGGCGTGGGATCTTTTTCGCTCCTTCCTTGCGGTGCTTCGCGAGGGAAGCCTTTCGGGCGCGGCACGTGTGCTCGGCATGACCCAGCCGAGCCTCGGCCGTCACATCCGTGAACTGGAGGCATCGCTCGGCGTGCCCCTTTTCTCCCGGGCCTCGCACGGGCTGATTCCGACGGACGCCGCGATCGAGCTTCGACCGCATGCGGAAGCCATGGCTGCTGCCGCGGCTTCTGTCCTGAGGGCGGCGTCGGGGGCGAAAGACGAACTGCGCGGTGTTGTGCGCATCACCGCCGCGGAAGTCATGGGTGTGGAGGTATTGCCGTCCATCCTGGCAGCCATGCGGCACCGTTTCCCCGGCATCATCGTTGAGCTTTCCACGACCAATCGGACGGAAAATCTGTTGCGTCGCGATGCCGATATCGCGGTGCGCAGTGCGCCGCCGGCCCAGGATGCGCTGGTCGCTCGCAAGGTCTGCGTTATTCCGATAGGACTCTTTGCACACCCGGACTATCTCGCCGCAGCAGGACGGCCGAAGACGCTGGCCGACCTGGCGGGGCATGCCTTGATCGGGTATGACGAAGAGCCGCCCTATGTCCGGAGCGCGCGACCGCTCGCTTTGCCCTATGAGCGCGGACTCTTCAGCCTCCGCACGGATAACGATCTTGCGGCGCTGGCCGCGATCCGCGCGGGCTTCGGCATCGGGGTATGCCAGGCCCCGCTGGCTCAGCGTTCCGGTCTCGTAAGGCTGTTTTCCAAGGCTGTGGATCTTCCGCTGCCTGTCTGGGTGGTCATGCACGAGGACCAGCGTGCGAGCCGGCGCATCCGCGCCGTGTTCGACCATCTGGCCGAGGGGATGGCGGCTTACGGTGGCAGTCGAGCCAGCGCAAAACTGCTAACCTCCGGCGCCTGACCGACCGGAGATTTGCCATGAGCCTGATCCAGACCCCTGTTTCTTACGGCGAGCTGATCGACAAGATGACGATCCTTCAGATCAAGCTGCAGGAAATCAAGGACGAGGCGAAGCTTGCCAACGTGCGCAACGAACTCGAACTGCTCGACGCCACGTGGAAGAACGACAAGGCCTCGGAAACCGACATCGTTGATGAGACCGCGCGCCTGCTGGCGGTGAACCAGCGCCTGTGGAAGATCGAGGACGACATCCGCATGAAGGAGCGCGCCCAGGCCTTCGATCAGGAGTTCATCCAGCTCGCCCGCTCGGTGTATATCGAGAACGACGAGCGCGCGGCGATCAAGCGCGAGATCAATGTGAAGCTTGGCTCCACGCTGGTTGAAGAGAAGTCGTATCAGGATTACCGCGCCCCGCAGGCCTGACGAAACCTGTGGGAATCGCTTCTTGTGGGAGCCGCTTTAGCGGCGATTGGGTGCTTGCTGCGACCTGGCCCGCTGCCGCGGGATCGCCGATGAAATCGGCTCCTACAAGTCTGTCGCAAGCACCCATCGCCGCTAAAGCGGCTCCCACAGGTCTGCCCCACAGGTCTGCTCCACAAGCCTGCCCCGCAGGTTTGCGGTTTAGCCGTGCAGCGCGATCTGCAGGTGTTCGGCGCAGGCTTCGAAGCGCGCGACCATCTCGTCGACTTCGACCAGGTCCATCACGCCGGCTTTTTCGATCTTTGTGCCCCACGGGATTTCTGAAGCCGGCTTGCCGAGGAACTTGCGTGAGGCGTCGTCGTATTTGTCGACGCACCAGCGACGGTCTGAATACGGTCCGGAGCGCTCCGGATTGCTCGCCGCGTGCAGGCCGAGCACCTTCACGCCGGCGGCGTTGGCCATGTGCATTGGGCCCGAATCCGGGGTGAGGATCATGGTGCTGCGCGAGAGCAGGGCCATGAAACGCTTGAGCGTGTCCTTGCCCGTAAGGTCCATCGGTGCCTGTTTCACCGCGGCGAGGATGCTGTCCGCCAGGGCGCGCTCTGGTTCCGAAGGACCGCCGACCAAGGCGACCCGCAGGCCGCGGCGCATCGCATGATCGATCAGCGCGGCATAACGCTCCACTCGCCAGTTGCGCACCGTGTGGCTGGACATCGGGCTGACCAGCAGTGTCGGCGCATCGCCGGGCAGCTGCTCCGCTGCCCATGCACGCGCGTCGTCGGGCACCGGGATGTCCCAGCGCACCTCGGTCTGCTTCAGGCCGAGCGGTTCGATGAAGCTGGCCATGGCGTCTAGCACGTGCTCGCCCGTGCGTGCGGGGATGCGCTCGTTGACGAAGAGCCCATGCAGGTCCTTGGAACGGGCATGGTCGTAGCCGATGCGTCGATCGGCCTTCACCGCCAGGCTCAGCAGGTTGGAGCGCATGGCCACCTGCATATGGAGCAGGGCGTCGAACCGCCGGCCGGCGAGGGCCTCGCGCACGGCGCGTACGCCCGCACGGCCCTGACCCTTGTCGAAGGTGATGAACTCCACGCCGGGCAGGTCACCGACCAGGCGCCGCTCGAGCTTGCCGATGATCCAGGTGAGCCGCGTCCTTGGCGCCTTTTCCTGCAATGTGCGGATCAGCGGCGTCACGTGCGTCACATCGCCGATCGCAGATGTGCGCATGATGCAGAGACTGGAGTCTCCCGACGGGAGGGGGCGGCTTGTTAGACTGGGCACGATCGGATCACCGGATAGGAGGCCGCTGCAGGGCGGCCCGAAAATGACTGAACAACGAGTAGCGGAGGCGGCGGGCGGCACGATTCTGTTCGACGCAGCCCGTACACCTCAAGTCGATAGCCTCTGGTTCTCGCCCGCCCACTGGAGCGAGCGCGATGCCTTGCGCTCGCAGGCCGGCGGTCGCGGAGGCGTTGCTGTGATCGAAACGCCTGCCGGCGAAGCGGTGCTTCGCCACTACCGGCGTGGCGGCATGGTGGCCCGAATCTTCGGTGACCGCTATCTGTTCACCGGCCGGCAACGCACGCGCAGCGTACGCGAATTCAGGCTGCTGGCCGAGCTGGAGCGCCGTGGCCTACCGGTATCGCCGCCCCTGGCGTCCCGCTACGTGCGTTACTGGCTGCGCTATTCGGCCGATCTGATCACCCTGCGCATTCCCGACGCGGCCACGCTGGCGGAGCGCCTGAACGACGGCGCGTTCAACGTCACTCTGGCAGGGAAGGTGGGCGAGCTGATCGCCCGCTTCCATCGCGAAGGCGCCTGGCACGCCGACCTCAATGCCCACAACATCCTGGTCAACCCGCAAGGCCTTTACCTCATCGACTTCGACCGCGGCCGTTTGCGTCGGCCATCGGCGCACTGGCAGCGCGCGAACCTGGCACGACTGAAACGATCGCTCATCAAAGTCGGCGCCCGCGATGCCGCGGGTGACACTTTCGACGCCGAGCTCTGGCCGGCCCTGATCGACCACTACGAGCGGAGTCTGAAAGGGTGAGCTGGAACCTGCATTTCCTCGGCACCGGCGCCGCGCATGCCGTGGAACTCGGATCTTCCGCCGTGGTGGTCGAGCGTGGCGGCCGGCCGCTGCTCCTGGTGGACTGCGGACCGGACACCCTGGATCGCTACATCGCGGCCTACGGTGCCCCACCACCCGCCCTTTACGTAACGCACGTGCACATGGACCACGTGGCTGGCATGGAGCGGTTGTTCTTCCGCCTCTGGTTTGACGAAGCCCTGCGTGGTCGCACCCGGGTGTATCTGCATGCGGCGCTCCTGCCATGGCTGCAGGGCAGGGTGGCCGACTACCCCGGTGCGCTGGCCGAGGGTGGCGTGAACTACTGGGAAGCCTTCCACCTCATCCCCTGCACGCGGGGGTTCTGGCACGAAGGCGAGTGGTTCGACGTCTTCCCGACGCGTCATCACGTGCAGGGCACCTCATATGGCCTCGCCCTGCGCGGCAGCTTTGTCTACACCGGCGACACCCGTCCGGTTCCCGAGGCGCTGGCGCTCCACGGGGCGCACGGCGAGCTGATCGCCCACGATTGTGGCGTCATCGGCAATCCATCACATACGGGCGTGGACGATCTGGAACGCGAGTACCCGGACGAGGTCCGCGCGCGCCTGGCGCTGTACCACTACGGCAGCGTCGAAGACGGCGAAACGCTGGTCTCACGTGGGTACCGGATCGCTCGTCCGGGCGAGCGACTGTCGCTTCCGGAGCCGGAGGCACCCCGGCCGACCGCGGGCTGATGCGGTTTCTTCGCTCTGCCCTTGTCTCGCCGCACCGCTGAAGTTATCCTTCCGCTTCTTTGCCGGACAGGAAGCCGGGGAAGAGGATGTACAAGTGTGGAGAGGTGTCCGAGTGGTTGAAGGAGCACGCCTGGAAAGTGTGTATACGCTAATAACGTATCGCGGGTTCGAATCCCGCTCTCTCCGCCAGTTCCAAACGTCTTTATGGTGACCCTGTCGGTCCCCCCGCGACGATAGTCCGTAAACTCCGCCAGGTCCGGAAGGAAGCAACGGTAGCGGACGACTCGGGTGCCGGGGTGTGGCTGGCAGGGTCATCGCCTTTTTGAGGGCCGCGCTTTTCGGGCCGCGCTTTCACCCGTCCCGGGTCCTTGGCACAATCCACCGTCGTCCCAAGGTAATACGCATGTCCTATCAGGTCCTCGCACGCAAGTGGCGCCCACGCAAGTTCGCCGAACTGGTGGGCCAGGAGCACGTGGTCCGCGCGCTCACGAACGCGCTCGACTCCGGGCGCATGCATCACGCCTATCTCTTTACCGGTACCCGCGGCGTCGGCAAGACGACCATCGCGCGCATCTTCGCCAAGTCGCTGAACTGCGAGCGTGGCGAATCGGCCGATCCCTGCGGTGAGTGCGCGGTCTGCACGGCCGTTGACGCCGGTCGCTTCGTCGACCTGCTCGAGATCGATGCGGCCAGCAACACCGGTGTGGACGATGTCCGCGAGGTGATCGAGAACGCCCAGTACGCGCCGTCGCGCGGGCGCTTCAAGGTCTACCTGGTCGACGAGGTGCACATGCTCTCCAAGCCGGCGTTCAACGCGCTGCTGAAAACGCTGGAAGAGCCGCCGCCGCACGTGAAGTTCCTGCTCGCCACGACCGACCCGCAGAAGCTGCCGGTGACGGTGTTGTCGCGCTGCCTCAAGTTCAACCTCAAGCGCCTGTTGCCGGAGCAGATTTCCGGGCAGATGCGTCACATCCTCGCTGCCGAAGGCATCGAGTACGAAGACGAGGCTATCGGCGAACTCGCGCACGGCGCGGACGGTTCGCTGCGTGACGGCCTGTCGCTGCTCGACCAGGCCATCGCCTACGGTGGCGGCGCGCTGCGCGCTGCCGACGTGCGCGCCATGCTCGGCAGCGTCGAGCGTGGACAAGTGCTTGGTGTGATCGAGGCACTTGCCGCCGGCGACGGCGCCGCCCTGATGGGTGAGGCTGACCGTATCGCGTCGTACTCGCCGGACTTCGCCGGCGTGCTCGACGATCTCGCCACGGTGCTGCATCGCATCCAGTTGATCCAGCTGGTGCCCGGTTATCGCGAGGAAGAGGGTGACGCCGGCCTGGCCGACATCGCCAACCGCCTCGCGCCCGAGGACGTGCAGCTCTACTACCAGATCGCCACCACGAGCCGCCGGGAACTGCCGCTGGCACCGGATGCACGGATCGGCTTCGAGATGGCCTTGCTGCGCATGTTCGCCTTCCGTCCTGCGGAAGCCGGGCAGGGTGCTACACCATCGGCTTCGCGTGCTGTGACATCGGCGCCTGCTGCGCCGTCACGTGCGGCGGCGCCAGCGCCTGTCGCCGTACCGTCGCGCGCACCGGCGCCGGCAGCAGCGGCTCCGGCCACACCGGCACCGGCTCCCGTCGCGCCCCGTCCGTCCCCGGCCGTGGCGACGCCAGCTCCCGCACCTGCACCCGTCGCGCCCGCCACACCTCAGGGGCCGCTGGCCCTCGATGCCAACGGCCTTCCCGATTGGCACGACGTGATCGAGCGCGCGAACCTGCGCGGCCCGATCGGCCAGCTGGCACAGAACTCGTCGCTGCGTGAGCTCGACGGCGAGAGCATGGTGCTGGCGCTGCAACCCCAGCACATGCATCTGGCGGTGGAGCCGCTTACCAGCCAGATGGAAGAAAAGGTCTCCCATGCGCTCGGGCGGCGCGTTCGCATCCGCTTCATTGCCGATCACGGCAATCTGGGCACCCCGGCGGAACGCCGGGCCCAGGCGCAGATCGACGCGCAGGCCAACGCGGTCGCCTCGATGGAGACCGACCCCTTCGTACAGACGCTCAAGCGCGAATTCGACGCGCGCGTCATTCCGCAATCGATCAAACCCGTGGAGCCAGGAACGTGAAAGGTCAAATTGGTCAGCTGATGCAGCAAGCCCAGCGCATGCAGGAAGACATGAAGCGTGCGCAGGATGAACTCGCCAAGACGGAAGTCACCGGTACCGCCGGTGGTGGTCTCGTGAGCGTAACGATGTCGGGCGGCCACGAAGTGCGCTCCGTGCACATCGACCGTCAGGCCTTCGCCGACGATCCGGAGATGGCCGAGGATCTGGTCGCCGCGGCAGTGAACGACGCCGTGAACAAGATCGCCGAGATCAGCCGCACGCGGCTGGGTGGCGTCACCGCCGGGCTGAACCTGCCCGCCGGTTTCAAAATGCCGTTCTGACGAGCAGACACGCCACACGATGAGCAACGGCTCCCGCCTTCTCGGCGAACTGATCGACGCCCTGCGCTGCTTGCCGGGTGTCGGCGCGAAGAGTGCCCAGCGCATGGCCTTCCAGCTGCTCGAGCGCGAGCGGCAGGGTGGCCTGCGGCTGGCGGCCGCGCTGGAGTCGGCGATGCGTGATGTGGGGAACTGCACGCGCTGCCGCAACTTCAGCGAGACACCCGTGTGCTCACTGTGTTCGAGCTCCAGCCGCGACGCGCAGGTACTTTGCGTAGTCGAGTCGCCGTCCGATCTCGCCGCGATCGAAGGGGCGACCGGTTACCGCGGTCACTACTTCGTCTTGCTCGGTCGCCTTTCGCCGCTGGATGGCCTGGGACCGGATGAGCTCGGTTTGCCCCTGCTCGTCGAACGACTGGGTGAGGGCGACATCGCGGAGATGATCATCGCCACCAACCCGACGGTCGAAGGCGAAGCGACGGCGCATTACATCGGTCAGCTGGCCAGGGCTGCCGGCATCCGCGCGACCCGTCTCGCCCATGGCGTGCCACTCGGTGGCGAACTCGAGTTCGTCGATCGCGGCACGCTCGCCCATGCTTTCGGTAGCCGGCAGTCGCTCGGCTGACCCTCAAAGGACTCACGATGACCGACACCATCTTCGCCAAGATCGTTCGTAGGGAGATCCCCGCTGACATCGTCTACGAAGACGAGGACGTGCTCGCTTTCCGCGACCTCAATCCACAGGCGCCGGTGCACGTGCTGTTCATTCCCAAGCGCGCTATCGCTACGCTCGACGATGCCGTGCCGGGCGACGCTGAGCTGCTGGGCAAACTGCTACTGGCTGCCGCCTCGTTCGCGAGGGCGCAGGGTCTGGCGAAAGATGGCTATCGCACGGTGATCAACACCAACACGCACGGTGGCCAGACGGTCTTTCACATCCACGTCCACCTGCTGGCCGGTCGTCAGATGACCTGGCCTCCGGGCTGAGTAGTTCCTATGGGTTCCCACTTCCGGTGGGTTCCGCCTCCGCCTCTTGTGGGAGCCGCTTCAGCGGCGATGGGTGCTTGCCGAAATCTGGCCCGCTGCCGCGGGATCGCCGATGAATCGGCTCCCACAACATCAAAAAAGCCGGCGTAAGCCGGCTTTTTTGACGGATCAACGCGCCCGCGGCTGCGGAGGCGGACGCACGATGATCGTGCGCGGGCGGTACCAATAGGGATCGCCCCAGGGGCCATACCCGTACGGACCCCAGCCCGGACCGAAGCCCGGACCCCAGAACGGGTCGTAGAACCCAGGCCCATAGCGCTGGATGGGTACGCGCTTCGGCCAGAGGTAGACCACATCGGCTTCGACGCGCGGGTAGGCGTAGTCGAAGTCGCCAACCTTCTGCGAGACAGCGCCGTGCAGCGTACCCGTTACCGTGATCTCGCGACCGCGGGTGAAGACTTCGGGATCGTAGAAGCCGTCGCGGCAGGCCACGAAGCGACCCTGGCTGTCGGACTTGGTTGCGGTCGGGCGGGCTTCGTCGTCGAGCGGTTCAGATAGCACGAAGAAGCAGGTCTGCTGCGGACCCGGCTCCGTCTTGATGATCTCGCCGCCCCAACGGACCTTCGCGCCCGGGGCACCGCCCTGCTGCGCGCCGGACGTCGAGACGTCGTTGAACTGGCCCTGCAGCGGCTGTGGCACCGTGGCGCATGCGCCAAGGGCCAGCGTCGCGGCGGCGATGACCAGCGGTTTGTACATGGACATGTCACATCTCCCAGAGGCACCGGACACGGCCGATGCCATGTCCTTATTTGACCACGCGGCGCGCCTTTAATTCCTTCACCCGTTGTCTGAATTCACTGAGTGATTCAGGCGGGGGTTCGTCAAAAGCATAGCGTGACCGCAAGTAAAGCTGGCTCAACCTTTCCAAGGCATTTCGTTGGGCGGGTAGTGAGCGGGCTGCACGAGCGAGGAAGTGACGCGGACCTTCACCGGTCCGTCGAGCCACGCCCGCGCGCGCGAGCTTTCGTTCAAGACGCCTCATCCATGCATCCAGCGCATCGCCTTCACGTCGCTGGAACATCGCCCAGCCAAGCGCACCGGCAACCAACAGCGAGCAGCCGATGGCAAGGATGATCGCAAGATCGCCCACGTCCGCCCGTCGGATGCCGAACGGTTGAAGGATACCTTGCTGACGAAGCGCGTCGAAGCCGTTAACGGCCTGGTTCCACCATTGGTTGACCACATCCCAGCGATCGCGCGCGTTGCGTAACCATGCCATGTCGAACAGGCCGCCTTCGCTGCTGTTGCCGGCTGCGGCGGCGGCCGCGGCGCCCAGGCTGACGCGTTCCGGCCGGACGGCGCCGGTGGGATCGAAGCGCACCCATCCGCGTCCCTCCAGCCAGACTTCCGACCAGGCATGCGCATCGGCATGGCGTACGAGGAGGTACGAGCCGAGCTTGTTCCAGTAACCGCCCTGATAGCCGGTGACCACACGTGCGGGAACACCGGCCGCCCGCATCAGGAAGGTGAAAGTGGACGAGAAGTGTTCGCAGAATCCTTCGCGGGTCTGGAAGAGGAAGTCGTCGATGCGATCGCGACCGAGCGGTGCCGGTGCGAGGGTGTAACGGAATCCGCCGTCATGGAACATGGCGAGGGCGGCGCGCGCAATGGCGAGGTGATCGTTGCCGTACCGGCTGGCCCAGCTGGCCGCGAGTTCGCGGGCCTGCGCTCCCACGCCGTTCGGTAGCTGGAGTGCCTGGCGACGCTGCCGGGCGTCGATGGTCGCGTCGAGCCGGTAATCGGTGGTGGCCGAGGCGTGATAGCGGTACACCTCATCAATGCGGTGGTCGGCCACGGCGGTGCGGTCGGTGCGTAGCCTTGCGTCATCGGGAGCGTTCACCGGCATATCCATGACGGGGAGAACCCGCTGGCGTGTCGGTTCGAGGGTGACTTCGTAGTTGAAGCGCGGCTCGCCTTCCAGTGTGCCCGAATTGCGTGAACCACCGTCGTAGTCCGGGCTCCAGCTCTGCCCGTCGAAGTTCGTCATCGTGTACGCGCGGAAGTAGCGGCTCGCGTTCATCGGCGGGACGTCGTCGAACGTCACGCGCATGGCGGGCGTGTCATCGGTGAGTACTTCGGCCATCTCCCCCGGCGCCATGTGATCGGAAAGTCCGGTCATGGATTTATCCGCGGTCGGCGCTCCCCACAACGGCGAACTCAGGCGAGGCACGAAGACGAAGGCGAAGGCGGCCAGCGGGACGGCGGCGAGCAAGGTAATCAACACGGGCAGCAGTTCGCGCCGCAGTAGGAGCAGGTCCGGGTCGACTACTTCGAGCGATCGTAACGTGGCGACGGCGGGTACCAGGCCCAGTGCCACCACGAAGCTGGCGGCGATGCCCTGGTCGAACAACAGGGCACTCATCAGTCCGAAGCAGGCGAAGGCGACCGCTACCCGCGCATCGCGACGGTGTTCGCTTTCGAGCATCTTCAGTACGAGCAGGCCGACGGCGAACGCGCTGCCCGGCTCACGCCCGAACAGGGTGCCGTAGTACGCGATGATCACGGCCAGGAGCAAGACGACCAGTGGCAGCTTGATCCAGTACGGCGCGTTGCGTCCGCCACTGCGGCGCTGGCGCCAGCGCGCCGCAAGTACGCCTGCGAGGGTGAGCGTGAGCCACCAGGGCAGGTGCAGCGCATGCACGCCGAGTACGCAGGCCATGGTCAGGCAGAGCAGGTCGAAGGGGCGACGTGCGAGGAAAGGCTCGTCGACCGGTGCACGCGTCAGCGAAAGGCGGAGTGGCGTCATGGGCGCAAGGCCAGTGCCGTCATGCAGCGGTGGTAGTGCTCGTCGCCCTGCGCGATATCGAAGTAGCCGTCCGGCAGGCGCAGGCTCCAGCGCCTTCCTGAGTCCTTTGCCTCATCGATCCAGCGGGCGAGCCGGGAGATGCGGGATTCATCGTCCAGTCCATGCATGCTCTCCCAGTCCAGGCGCCAGTCTTCCTTCGGCGCGGGCTGTTCCAGGTCTTTCACCAGCAGGCCATGGTGGCGCGCGCTGAGTTTCCAGGCGATCTGCCGGCGCGGATCGCCGGGGCGGTAGTCGCGCAAGGCGGCCAGTTCGTCGCCGGCGCGTGGACGGCCACGGTCGGCATCGCCTTCCGGTTCGAACGGCGTCGGTCCGAGCGCCTCCGGGCGCGGATAGACCAGCACGGGAGTATCCGGATTGAGCCAGCTCCATGCGCGGAACATGCCCAGCGGCCAGCTGGTGTGCAGCCGCATGCGCGGAAGCGACAGCCAGCCGCGGAAGTCGGTGTCCAGTGCGAATTCGATCGCCGTCGGCGTGCCCGGGGTCACCACGACCACGTGTTCACGGCCGGCGACATCGAGGCGGACGGCCATGCGCTCGCGCTGGCTCGCGGCGATGTCGAGGGAGACACGGATCGCCTCCCCCGCGCGAGCGGTACCCGCGCGCAAGCCGCCGACGGATACGCCGTTGAGCGTGCGAAAGGCCACCAGCATGCTTCCGGCGGTTGCCGCGCCAAGCAGGCAGGTCAGCATCAGCGCGGCGTTATTGGAGTAGTTCAGCGCGCCGATGAGCATCACGGCCAGCATCACGGAAAAGCCCATACCGAAGCCGGTCGGCACGATGTAGATGCGACGACGATGGAGCAGGATCGGCAATGGCTCGCGCCTGCGCATCCGGGTCAGCGAAGGCAGCCTCCGTTCCGCCCACGCTACGATCCGCTCGCCCGCTGGTGGCATCAGGGCACCGCGGTCTCGGCGAGGATCGCCCGCGCGATCGCCTCACGGTGACTGCCCCGGCCAGGTACCAGTCGATGTGCCGCGGTGGGTACGAAAACCGTCTGGACGTCTTCGGGGATGACGTAATCGCGGCCGCTGATCATCGCCCAGGCACGCGATGCCGCCAGCAGCGCCAGCCCGGCGCGCGGCGAGAGGCCAACGCGAACTTCATTATGTTTGCGGCTGGCCGTCAGCAGGGCCTGCAGATAGTCGAGCAAGGTGCTGCTGACTTTGACCGCCTGCGCAGCTGCATGCAGCTGGCTGATCGCGGCGACGTCCAGGCGCGGTTTCAGGGAGGCCATCATGTCGCGGCGGTCTTCGCCGATGAGCAGCGCGCGTTCGGCGGCCGGATCGGGATAGTCCAGGCTGAGTCGTAACATGAAGCGATCCAGCTGCGAATCGGGCAGGGGGAAGGTGCCGGCCAGATCGAGCGGGTTCTGCGTGGCGACGACGAAGAATGGCTTGGGCAGTTCGTGCGTGACGCCATCGACCGTGGTCTGGCCCTCGGCCATGGCCTCGAGCAGGGCACTCTGCGATTTCGGCGTGGCGCGGTTGATCTCGTCGGCGAGCAGCAGGCTGGTAAAGATGGGCCCTGCATGGAATCGAAACTGGCCCGTCTCGCGCTCGTAGACGCTGACCCCGATAATGTCCGATGGCAGGAGGTCGCTGGTGAACTGGATGCGCTGGAATTCGAGATCGAACGTGGCGGCCAAAGCGTGCGCCAGCGTGGTCTTGCCCACGCCGGGCACGTCTTCGAGGAGAAGGTGGCCGCCTGCGATAAGGCAGGTAAAGGCCAGCTTGACCTGGCGTGGCTTGCCGAGCAGCACGCTGTTGACCTGCGCCAGTGCGCCATCCAGTCGGTGGCGGAGCATTTCATCGTTGAGCGGAGTCGTCGCTGACATGATCGATGCGTATGCCCCCAGGCCTGGCAATGTCGATGTTTGAGCGGTCCAGTGTAGCGGCGCCGGCGCGATCGTGGCGAGGCATGTTCCTCGTCATGTTCGTCGTGGCCTTGCTGCTCAAAATTGTCATAGCGGCCACGTTGTCGCCCTTCGGAGACGAGGCCTTCTACTGGCAGGAGAGCCTTTCCCCCGCCTGGGGCTACAGCGACCTGCCGCCGCTGACAGCCTGGTTGATCGCCTTGTCCGAAGGGATCTTCGGCCATGGACGTCTCGCCATGCGCTTGCCGTTCCTGCTCATCGGCGCGGCGCTGCCGTGGCAGGTCGGCAGCATGGCGAAGCGGTTAGGCGGCGAGACCGCACGGTGGCAGGCGGCGACATTCGCCTTATTGCTGCCGCTGGTGGGCAGCCTGGACTTGTCGCTGCTGGTGGCGCTGATCCTGCTGCTCGGCAGCATGGGCGTGCTGGCCTTGCCCGATGTGCCGCTGACGTTCGCCATCGTCCTCGCCACCCAGGGCTTGCTGGCTGCACTGGAGACGAATCGCACTCGCGACTGGTGCCTGCTCGGTGTCGGGCTGGCCATCGCCTGGACGAGCCACTACCGCGCGGCGATGCCGATGCTGGCCGGCCTGCTGTTCCTGCTGGTCACGCCGCGAGGCCGCGAGCAATGGCGGCGTCCCGGCTTGTGGCTGGCCATGGCGGTAGCGTCGCTCGGCCTGCTTCCGCTGGTGATCTATAACGTCGCCGCGCGCGGTGCCGGCGTGGCGTTCCAGCTGGTGGAGCGCAATCCCTGGCGGTTCCACGCGGATGCCCTGGTCCAGCCACTGGAGCAGGCGGGTGCATGCACGCCCCTGGCATGGGTGGTGCTGATGTGGGCCTTGTGGCAGGCCTGGCGTCGACGCGGCGAGGCTCCTTTCGATGTGGTCGCGACGATCGCCGGCAGCTTTGTCGTTCTCTATTTCGTGCTCGGCCTGTTTGCCGACAACATTCGCTTTCGCGCGCACTGGCCGCTGCCGGGTTACGTGCTTCTCTGCGCCGTGTTGCCTTCGATGCTGGCGGATGCCGGGCGTGTCTGGCGCCGGGTGGCGTTGGCCGGTTTTTTCCTTGCGGGCTTCGGCCTGCTCGCCGGCCTCGGCTACCTCGGCCTGGCCGCCTCGCCAGATGGCGCCCGCGTGCTCGCCGGCGTGAAGGCTTTTCCGTCCAACTTCACCGGCTGGCGCGATAGCAGCGAGGCCGTGCGGTCGCAGTTGGCCATGGAGCCGTCGGCCCTCGTCGTCGCTGACAATTTCATGCTGGCGGCGGAACTTCGTTTCGAGCTCGGCGGTTCGCACGTGGTGTATTCACTCGACAGCCCATTGAATACGAAGCATGGCCGCGCGCCTCAGCTCGCCGCGTGGGGTGTCGATGAAGAGGGTCTGGCGAAGCATGCCGGCCAACGCGTGTTGCTGGTCGTTGACGAAACCTCGTTGCGTGAACGCGAAAAGCGCGACTGGCTTGCCTCGGTATGCTCGCGTGTCGACATCACCGGACCCGTGACGCGCCTGGATCTGTTCGACGGCCGTCGACGCTTTGCCATGTATGACGCTACCGCGCGGTCCGTCCCGGGATCCCTCAGGCAGCCCGATGATTGTGTCGTCTGGCGCGAGGCGTACCGGGCATCGGTCATCCCTGTTCGCGACTCGTCAGGGCAGGGCGATTCCGGCGTTGCGAAGTAATCGGCAGGTTGCGATCAGCGGCAAGCCGATCAGTGCAGTCGGGTCGTCATTGACGATCCGCTCGAACAACGCGATGCCCAGTCCTTCACATTTGAAGCTTCCGGCGCAGTCCAGCGGACGTTCGCGTTCGACGTAACGTTCGATGTCCTGCGTGGACAGGTGGCGGAAGTGCACCCGCGTTTCGTCGACGTGGAGCGACGCCTTGCCGCTGGCGTCGACCACGCACACGGCGGTGTGGAAGATCACTTCCCGGCCCGAACTGGCCGACAGCTGCTTGTGCGCGGCGTTCACTGTGCCCGGTTTGTCGAGGACGGTGCCGTCGAGATCCGCCACCTGATCCGAGCCGATCACCACGCATCCGCCACGCGTCGAGGCGACCGCGCGTGCCTTGGCTTCGGCCAGGCGTGCCGCTCGCGCGGCGGGCGCTTCATCGGGCAGGGGATCTTCATCGGTGCCCGGGGAAGCCTGCTCGAACCTGTCCAGCAGTCGTCGGAGCAGGCTGGCGCGATAAGCCGAGGTGGAAGCTAGGATGACGACGGGCTGCCCGGACACTCAGAATTCCTTATGAATGTGCTCGCGCACCGCCGTGTCGAGCGCGGTTTGCGCGTCGTCCAGCGCGCGCAGGCGCGGTTCCAGCTGGTGACGCGCCCGCACCAGGCCATTGACGGCCTCATCCAGCTCGCGCTGGCTGGCGCCCGGTGCGCGGTCGCGGATCCACAGGCGCTGCTGGAGCAGGGCGCGCAGGCCCGAGTCGACGGCCTGCTGCGCCTCGACCTCGCCCGCGGCAGGCACGTCCGGGCTGACCGACATCACGGAGTGAGCGCGTTGGAGACGGTCGCGGCAATCCTTGAGATCGGCTTCGAGGCGGTCGGCGTTGTCGAGCAGATCCTGCATCGCGCTATGGCGTCGCCGTGTGCGCTGCTGGGACGCGGCCCAGGCACAAAGCCCGGCAGCGGCCACAATGATGGTCGCAAGTGCATAATAAGCAAAAGAAAACACGCTAGCTCTTCCCCCTGTTGGGTGTGCTGCGGCAAACTACATCCTGGCCTGTGAGTCTGCACGAAAGGCCCCAGCCTGCGCAAAAGCATGGGCTGTTGCGCTTTGCACCCGCTAACCGGTTGACTTCAGGCAGGTTGATGCCTACCATTTCCCGATTATGTCCGTGACCTTGCCATCGTCCGTGGACGCTTGGCGCGAAGTTCGTGCGCGGCGTTCGTTCCAGGGCTCGCTTCCTGTGTCGGCTTTTGCCCGCCTCGGTGAAGTGATTGCGTCGCCCGAGGGCGACGTAACCTACGAGCTGGACTTCGGTCGCGACGAGTTCAATATCGCCTATGTGGCCGTCCGTGCGAAGGCGCCGTTGACCGTGATCTGTCAGCGTTCGCTGGAACCGTTCGTGCTTCCGGTTGAGATCGATACACGTCTCGGACTGATTGTCGAAGAAAGTGAGGAAGCCGCGTTGCCCCCGGGTTACGAGGCACTTCTCGTCGAACAGGACGGCAAGCTCGACCTGGTCGCGACGATCGAAGATGAACTGCTGTTGGCGCTGCCCCTGGTTCCGGTCAACCCGGACTACGAGCTGCCCGATGACATCGTTGGTGCCGACGAGGAAGAAGAAGCCTCGCCGGATCCGTCTGAAAACCCGTTCGCGGCACTCCGCGGACTCATAAAGTAATTTCGCTGGAGATTTGTCATGGCAGTTGCCAAGAGCCGCAAGACCCCGTCCACCCGTGGCATGCGTCGTTCGCACGATGCGCTGACGACCGTTCAGCTGTCGACCGATCCGACCAGCGGCGAAGTGCATCTGCGTCACCACGTGACCAAGGATGGCTTCTACCGCGGTAAGAAGGTCATCGACACCCGCGGTGCGGTTGAAGTCGAGGACTGATCTCCCTCCCCAGGGATGATCACAACGCAGGCGGCGCGGAAACGCGCCGTTTTGCGTTTATGGCCTATGGCCCTGAACAGGGGAACGGTTCTGAAATACGCCCGCATCATCGGTACTGGTAGCGCCCTCCCTGATAGGGTGGTCACCAATGCCGACCTCGAAAAAATCGTCGAGACCACCGACGAGTGGATCCGCACGCGCACCGGCATCTCCGAACGCCACTACGCCGCCGACGGTGAGACGACGGGCGACCTTGCCTTTCTTGCTGCCCAGCGCGCTCTCGAGGCAGCTGGCGTCAAGGCGTCCGAGATCGACCTGATCATCCTCGGCACGACCACGCCCGACATCATTTTTCCGTCCACCGCCTGCCTTGTGCAGCACCGCCTCGGTGCCAACGGTTGCGCCGCTTTCGACGTGAACGCCGCTTGCTCGGGCTTCGTCTATGCCCTGGGTATCGCCAATGCGTTCGTGCGCAGCGGCCAGTCGAAGAAAGCCCTGGTGATCGGCGCCGAAACGCTCACCCGCATGGTTGACTGGACGGAGCGCGAAACCTGCGTGCTGTTCGGTGACGGTGCTGGCGCGGTCGTGCTGGAAGCCTCCGACGAGCCGGGTATCTTCACTACGCGCATGCGTGCCGATGGTGGCTTCAAGCACCTGCTGTTCAATCCGGTCGGTGTGTCCGCTGGCTTCACGGATGCACCGAACCACGGCGTGAAGATCAACATGCTCGGTCGTGAAGTGTTCAAGGTCGCGGTCAAGACGCTCGACTCGCTGGTCGGCGAGACACTGGCGGATGCTGGCATGAAGGAAGACGAGATCGACTGGCTGATTCCGCATCAGGCGAACCTGCGCATCATCGAGGCGACAGCCAAGCGCCTGAACATGTCGATGGATCGGGTCATCGTCACAGTGGACAAGCACGCCAACACCTCGTCGGGCTCCGTGCCGCTGGCGCTCGACTACGCGGTACGTTCGGGCAAGGTCAAGCGCGGCCAGAACCTCCTGCTGGAGGCCTTCGGCGGTGGCTTCACCTGGGCCTCGGCCTTGCTCAGGTACTGATTCGGACATTGCCTGGTTGCCAGGCTCTGTGTGGGAGCCGGCTATGCCGGCGATGGGCTTCCGGCGATGGGGCATCCGGCTACGCCGCTTCGTTGGTTTTTCGCCGCTGAAGCGGCTCCCACCGTGGTGACCCTCCAGGCCCACAGTGGTGACCCTCCAGGCCCCCACTGTGGGCCTGGAGGGTCACCACACGCCCGCGAATGGTGCATTCGCCCCCAAGTTACTGGCACCATTCGCGGTTTGACGTCCCGGAATCATCTCGCATGACCGCATCCAGCGCCTCGCTCGCCTTCGTCTTTCCCGGTCAGGGCTCGCAGTCCGTCGGCATGGTTGCCGACCTCGCTGCTGCCCATCCCGAAGTCCGTGTGGCCTTCGACGAAGCCTCCGAGGGCGCCGGCATCGACCTGTGGGAGCTGAGCCAGAACGGCCCTGAGGATCGCCTCAATAGCACCGAGAACACCCAGCCGGCCCTGCTGGCCGCCAGCGTGGCTGTGTGGCGTGTGTGGGTGAAGCAGGGTGGTGCCCGCCCGGCCTATCTGTCCGGGCACAGCCTGGGCGAGTACAGCGCACTTGTCGCCGCCGGTGCCATCTCCCTGAAGGACGCGGCAGGTCTCGTCGCCGAGCGTGGTCGCCTCATGCAGGCCGCCGTGCCGGCCGGTGTCGGCGCCATGGCCGCCATCCTCGGTGGTGACGACGCCCAGATCGCCCAGGTCTGCGAGGAAGTCGCCCAGGGCCAGGTCGTCGCGCCCGCCAATTTCAATTCGCCCGGCCAGTTGGTCATCGCCGGTCATGCCGAAGCTGTGGACCGCGCCCTGGCACGCCTGGCCGAGCTCGGTGTGAAGAAGGCCGTGAAGCTGGCTGTTTCCGTGCCCTCGCACTGCATGCTGATGCGCGACGCCGCGGACAAGCTGGGCGAGCGCATGGCGGCCATCCACTGGTCGATGCCGTCGATCCCGGTCGTCCAGAACGCCGACGCGCAGGTACACACCTCGGTCGAGGACATTCGTGGCGCGCTGATGCGTCAGCTCTACCTACCGGTGCGCTGGACCGAATGCATCCAGGCGCTGGCCGCCAACGGCATCACGCAGGCGCTGGAGTGCGGCCCGGGCAAGGTGCTTTCCGGCCTGATAAAGCGTATCGACAAGTCCGTCGAGGCCAAGCCGATCGGCACGCCCGCCGAACTCGACGCGGCGCTCGTGCTCGCAACAGCCTGACCTTCCCCGTTACGACAGGAACTCCCATGACCCATACCCTCAAGGGCGAAATTGCGCTTGTCACCGGCGCCAGCCGCGGCATTGGCGCGGCCATTGCCGATCGCCTCGCGGCACTTGGTGCGACGGTGTTCGGCACCGCGACCACGGAGTCGGGCGCCCAGGCCATCGGTGAGCGCCTTGCCGCCCACGGCGGCCACGGCCGCGTACTCAATGTGACCGACCCGGCTGCTATCGAAGCCCTGATCGACGGCATCGCCAAGGAGGCCGGCGCGGTTTCCATCCTGGTCAACAATGCCGGGATCACGCGCGACCAGCTCCTCATGCGCATGAAGGAAGAGGACTGGAGCGCGATCATGGAGACCAACCTGACCTCCGTGTTCCGGACGTCTAAAGCCGTCATGCGCGGCATGATGAAGGCGCGCAAGGGCCGCATCATCAGCATCGCTTCGGTGGTCGGTATCACCGGCAATCCGGGTCAGGCTAACTATGCAGCGGCTAAGGCCGGCATCATCGCGTTCTCCAAATCGCTGGCCCGTGAGATTGGTTCGCGTGGCATCACGGTGAACGTGGTGGCCCCGGGCTTCATCGATACCGACATGACCCGCGCGTTGCCGGAAGAGCAGCGCACGGCGCTCCTGTCAGGCATTGCCCTGGGTCAGCTGGGCGAGGCCAACGATATTGCCGAGGCGGTGGCCTTTCTGGCCTCGCCGGCGGCGAAGTACATCACCGGTGAGACGCTGCACGTCAACGGCGGCATGTACATGCCCTGACAGAGCGGCCCTGATCGGCCGGGGCCGGCGGCAGTCGCCACCGGCCCGTTTTTAAGAGACAATCATCGTTTCGCGCCCGGCATAAGAAAAACCGGGCGTCATCCACGTGGTGGCACTGTGTTGGCGGGCCAAGCCCTTAGCCACTACAATGCCGCCGGAATTTTCCCTCGGGAGGTAAAGGCAACATGAGCACCATCGAAGAGCGCGTCAAAAAGATCGTTATCGAGCAGCTGGGCGTCAAGGAAGATGAAGTCACCAACAATGCGTCGTTCGTGGACGATCTGGGCGCCGATTCGCTGGATACCGTTGAGCTCGTGATGGCTCTCGAAGAAGAGTTCGAGACCGAGATTCCGGACGAAGACGCCGAAAAGATCACGACTGTCCAGCAGGCGATCGACTACATCACTGCTCACCAGAAATAATCTTGACAGAGCGTCTGGTTGTCGATCGGGGGTTTCGCCTCCCGTCGATCTCCGAGCGACACGGAAGCTGCGCCTAAAGGCGCAGTTTTCGTTTCCGCTTTTCGTAACCTGCGCTCGCGTATGGTTGCGTGGATAAAGTGCTAAGGAACAAACGCATGAGTAAACGACGTGTGGTAATTACCGGCATGGGGATCCTGTCGCCGGTCGGTAACGATGTCGCCACCGCCTGGAAGAACGTCGTCGAAGGTGTCAGCGGCATCGGCCCTGTGACCGATTTCGATACCAGCGCTTATAACACCCGCATCGCGGGCGAGGTGCGCGATTTCGTTGCGGCTGACGCGTTCTTCGACGGCACCACGATGCCGACCGACGAGGCGGGCATCAAGGCGCTGGAAGACGAACGTCGCTCCATTGCGAAAGACTTCAAGCGGATGGACCCGTTCATCCACTACGGCATCGTCGCTGGCGCTCATGCGTTCCGCCAGTCGGGCCTGGTCGTGACCGAAGAAAATGCCGGTCGCATCGGCGTGGCCGCGGGAGCCGGTATCGGCGGTCTGCACACGATCGAAGCCACCGCCATTGAGCTGAACGAAAAGGGTCCGCGCAAGGTCTCGCCGTTCTACGTGCCCAGCTCCATCATCAACATGGTGGCCGGCAACCTGTCGATCTACTTCGGCCTGAAAGGCCCGAATATCGCGTTGGTATCGGCATGCACGACGGCCGCGCACAACATCGGCATGGCGATGCGCCTCATTCAGTATGGTGATGCGGACGCGATGCTCGCTGGCGGTTCCGAGCATGCCACCACGCCGACGGCGATGGCGGGCTTCTGCTCGGCCAAGGCGATGTCCACGCGCAACGACGATCCGACGCACGCCAGCCGTCCGTGGGATATCGGTCGCGATGGCTTCCTGCTGTCGAACGGCGCGGGCATGCTGATGCTCGAGGAATACGAATTCGCCAAGGCGCGTGGTGCGAACATCCTCGCCGAGCTCGTCGGCTTCGGCATGAGCGGCGACGCGTATCACATCACCTCGCCGAGTGGCGATGGTGCTGAACTGGCTATGCGCAATGCCTTGCATGACGCGCACATCAAGCCGGAGGACGTGCAGTACGTGAACGCGCACGGCACCTCGACGCCGGTGGGCGATCTTGGCGAAGCCAAGGCCATCCGCAACGTGTTCGGCGACCACGCCACGGCGAAGGGCAAGTTCGCCGTCAGCTCGACCAAGTCGGTCACCGGGCACCTGCTCGGCGCCGCCGGCGGTGTCGAAGCGATCTTCTCGGTGATGGCGCTGCGCGACGGCGTGATCCCGCCGACGATGAACCTCGTCGATGTGGATCCGGAAGTTGCTGCGCTTGGCATGGACCTCGTGCCGAACAAGGCGGAGAAGGCGGACCTCAACATTGTCGTGTCGAACTCGTTCGGCTTCGGCGGCACCAACGGTACGCTCGTCTTCCGTCGCGTCTGATCTGCGTGGCATTCGTCACGCGAACCCTGGCCGGCCGGCGCGATCTCCTCGCGCCGGCCGCGTCGTATCCGGAGCGCTACCCGGCCTTGCTGGCAAGTGCGGTCACCGGAACACCACAGTCACGTTTCGACATCCTCTTCGCCGCAGGCGATGCATCGCTGACGCTCGGTGCGGATGACGTCGTGCGCGACGCCTCGGGCGACATCGTTCCTGGCAGTTTCCTCGATGCACTCGATGCCGCGTGGGCGACGCGCCACCACGCTCGCGTCGAGGACGGCTTGCCGTTCCATGGCGGCTGGATTGTCTACCTCGCGTATGAACTGGTGGGACAGATCGAGCCGAGCCTGCGGCTGCCACCGTCCAGTGGTGCGGCACCTGTCGCCTTCGCTTTGCGTACGCCCGCGGCGGCGATCGTCGATCACGTCGAGCAGCGCACCATCCTGATCGCGGAGGTGGGGGCCACTCATTGGCTGGATGTGCTTGCCGCGGATCTCGACGTGGCACTGCCGGATCTCACGCTCGCCATGCCCGAGCTCGTCGAGGAAGACGAGCCCTCGCGGTTCCTCGATGGCGTGGTGCGCATCCACGAGCACCTGCGTGCGGGTGATGTTTTCCAGGTGAATCTATCGCGTCGCTGGTCGGCGCGGTTCGCTGAAGCGCCGTCGCCAGCGAGCCTGATGGCCGCGCTGCGTACGGCAAATCCCGCACCGTTCGCGGGCATGCTTCAGCAGCCGGCATGGGCGATCGTCAGCTCATCGCCGGAACGTCTGGTCGAGTCGCGCGATGGCGTGTTGCAGACACGTCCCATCGCCGGTACGCGCCCGCGCGTGCCTGGTGACGATGACGTGGCGCGTATCCGCGAACTCACGACGCATCCGAAGGAGCGCGCCGAGCACGTCATGCTGATTGACCTTGAGCGCAACGATCTTGGTCGCGTGTGCGTGCCGGGCAGCGTAAGGGTGGACGAATTGATGGTGGTGGAGAGTTATGCCCACGTGCATCACATTGTGTCCAACGTGCGTGGCCGTGCGCGCGAAGGTGTGACGCCCGGCCAGGTGATCGCGGCGACCTTTCCGGGCGGCACCATCACTGGCTGCCCGAAGGTCCGTTGCATGGAGATCATCGGCGACATCGAGCGGGAGCCGCGTGGCGCCTATACCGGCGCGATCGGTTATCTCGACGACAATGGCGACATGGACCTCAACATCCTCATCCGCACGCTCATGGTCGAAGGGTCTCAGGTCTCATTGCGCGCGGGCGCCGGCATCGTCACCGACTCGGTGCCGGACAAGGAGCTCGACGAGACGCGTGCGAAAGCGCGCGGGCTGTTGCGTATCTTCGGTGCGGCATGAGCATGCGCACGTCGGTCGACTTCATCGAGACTGACCGGCTGGACGCAGCGGATCGCGGGGTGATGTACGGCGACGGTCTGTTCGAGACGCTGCGCGTGGTCGCGGGCGCCGTGCCGCTCTGGCAACGACATGCCGAACGCCTGCGTGCCTCGGCGGCGCGTCTCGGCCTCACGGCTCCCGATGTCGATGCGATGCTGGCCGAAGTGCGGCGTCTGTCCGAGGGGCTGGACGACGCCGTGGCCCGTATCACGTTCACGGCGGGGGTTGGTGAACGCGGTTATTCACGTCCTCGCCTGGCAAAGCCGACAACGGTGATCGGCGTGGGCCCGCTATCGCTTGCGACGGACATATATCGCCACGGGATCGCGCTACGCCTGTGCGACACGCGCCTGGGCGACCAGCCCCTGCTGGCCGGGATGAAACACCTCAACCGTCTCGAACAGGTACTGGCGCGTTCGGAGTGGGATGACGGGCGCTGGCAGGAGGGCCTGATGGCCGACCAGCAGGGCCGCGTCATCTGCGCGACGGCCGCTAATCTGTTCGCTGTGCTGGCCGGGCGTCTCGTCACGCCGCCGGTGGGCCGTTCTGGCGTTGCCGGGGTGGCGCGCGCGGAAGTGCTCGCCACAAGTGACGCGGACATCCGGTATTTATCGCCGCAACAGCTCATCGAAGCCGACGAGGTCTTCCTCACGTCAGCGGTTCGGGGCATTCTTCCCGTTCGGGCTTTCGCTGGCCGAACCTGGCAGCCCGGCCCGGTCACCCGCCATTGGCAGGCGCACTGGCGCGGGATCGGCCTGCCGCTTCCGAACAGTTCGAAGGATTCCGATTGATGAAAGTGCGCGGCATCGTCCTCTGGCGGGTCATTTTGCTGGTGGTGCTGGTCGCGGCGATTGCCGTGGGTAGCTGGCTCGTTTTCGACTGGTCGCGCTTTGCGCGCACGCCTTTAAGCGTGCCGGTGGCCGGGCAGAGTATCGACGTGGCGCGAGGCGCCTCATTCAAGGACATCGTTCGCGAGCTGCGCGGCCGCGGCGCGACGCGGGCTTCGCCGCTTTACTGGCGTGTGCTGGCGATCGAGATGCGTGCGTCGGGTCGCCTGCATGCCGGCGAATACCTGTTGCGCACCGGCATGACGCCGCGCGACCTGATCGGCGATATGGCCAGCGGCAAGGTCATGCAACGCAACTTCACCATTGTCGATGGCTGGAGCTTCGCGGACCTGCGCCGAGCGCTGGCCGCTACCGACACCTTGTCTCACGACACCGCCAGCGTCGAAAACGACGAACTGATGAAGCGTCTGGGTAACGAGGGTGAGCACCCGGAGGGGCGTTTCCTTCCGGAGACCTATGCCTACGTCAAGGGCGACACCGACTCCAGCATCCTCAAGCGCGCGCATGCGGCGATGATCAAGACGCTCGACGCAGCCTGGGCATCGCGCGCACCGGACCTGCCGCTGGCGACGTCGTACGAGGCGCTCATCCTCGCCTCGATCGTCGAAAAGGAGACGGGCAGGGCGGACGAGCGCCCGCGTATTGCCGGCGTCTTCATCCGGCGGTTGCAGCTGCGCATGCTGCTGCAGACCGATCCCTCGGTGATCTACGGCATGGGCGACAGCTACGCGGGCAATATCCGCAAGAGCGACCTCACCACGGACACGCCCTACAATACGTACACACGGGTCGGCCTGCCGCCGACGCCGATCGCCCTGCCGGGGCGCGCGGCGATCCAGGCGGCGCTGCATCCGGTCGAAGGCAAGGACCTGTACTTCGTCGCCCGGGGCGATGGCAGTCACGTCTTCTCGGCGACCCTCGACGACCACAACCGGGCCGTGGCCTGCTACCAATTGAAACGATGCCAGTGACGACACCCAAGCGCGGCCGACTGATTACCCTCGAAGGCGGCGAAGGCGCCGGCAAGAGCACGCTATTGCGTGGACTCGAGGAGCACCTGCGTGCGCAGGGCGTTGATCTGGTCGTCACCCGCGAACCTGGTGGCACGGCCGTGGGCGAGGCGGTACGTGGCGTGGTGCTGGACGCAGCAAATAACGAACTGTGTGCGGAAGCCGAGTTACTGCTGATGTTCGCCTCGCGCGCCCAACTGGTGCGCCAGGTGATCGAGCCGGCGCTGGCCGCCGGCCGCTGGGTGCTTTGCGACCGGTTTACCGATGCCAGCTTTGCGTACCAGGGTGGCGGTCGCGGCCAGCCCGTGGAACGCATCGAAGCACTGGAGGGCTGGGCCGCGCTGGCCCTCAAGCCCGATATCACGCTGCTGCTCGATCTGCCCGTGAGCACCGGTCGCGCACGCGCCGCCGGCCGTGGCGAGGCGGACCGTATCGAAGTGGAAGGCGATTCCTTCTTCGAGCGTGTTCGCGGTGCGTATCGCGCACGGGCCGCGGCCGAGCCACGGCGCTTCCGCGTGCTGGACGCGAGCGCCACGCCGGAGGCAGTCCTCGGACAAGCCATCGAAGGCGTGGCGGACCTGCTCGCCGGAGTGGCCTCGTGAGCCTGCGCCCCTGGCATGCCGACGCATGGACACGCCTGCAGGCACGCCGCCAGCGCGACGCGTTGCCGCATGCCCTGTTGCTTGCCGGCCCGGCTGGCCTGGGAAAGCGGGATTTCCTGACGACCTTCGTCAAGGGCCTGCTCTGCCAGCAAACCACGGACGGCACCCCCTGTGGCGTCTGTCGCAGCTGCCTTCTGGTCGCTGCCGGCACGCACCCCGACGTGGCTGCGCTGTCGTTCGGATTGCGTAAGGATGGCGTGACGCGCAGCGAGATCGTGGTCGACCAGATTCGCGAGCTGTCCGCCAGACTGGCCATGTCCAGCCAGTTCGGTGGCTGGCAGATCGCCACGGTGGATCCGGCCGACGCCATGAACGCGGCGGCGGCAAACGCTCTGTTGAAAACCCTCGAAGAACCGACGCAAGCCACCTTGCTGGTGCTTGTGGCCGATGAGCCGGCGCGTTTGCCTGCCACTATCCGTAGCCGTTGCCAGCGCATCGATTTCCTGGTGCCCTCGCGTGAGGCTTCGCTGGCCTGGCTGGCCGGCGAAGGCGTGAAGGATGCCGAAGCCGCACTCGACGCCGCGGGCGGCAATCCCGGCATGGCGCACACCTGGGCCGCCGATGGCGCGCTGAAACAGCGCGGCGAGGTGCGCCATGACCTCAAGGCCCTGGCCGCTGGCCGTGGCGATGCGATGGAAGTGGTCAAACGCTGGCAGGCCGCCGAACCGGCACGTTACCTGTGGTTCGCCGCGCAGGCCGCCACGGACGAGCTCCGCGCACGTGCCGCGGGGATGGTCGCGCCGCTGGAAAGCCAGCTGGACGACGAATCGCTCGACGCCTGGTACGGCAAGGCCAACCGCGCGAGGGACGCGCTGCGCGGACCGCTCCGCGTCGATCTGCTGCTGCTCGAGCTGCTCGCCGCCTGGCGTTGACGCTGTCTTATCGGGCCTTCGGCCCTAATCGGCACATCCCCCGCGATATCTGAGGAAACTGCCTTTGTCCCGCGACCCCGTCATCGACGGCAGTACCCGACTTCTTGTCGTCGCTCCCCATCCGGACGACGAGTCTCTGGCCGCCGGCATGCTGATCCAGCGCGCGCTCGCTGCGGGCGGGCGTGCCGATGTGCTGCTGCTCACCGATGGCGACGACAATCCCTGGCCGCAGCGCTGGGTGGAGCGGCGCCTCGTGATCGATGCGGCCGGCCGGGCCCGCTGGGGCGCGCGACGCCGGCTCGAGGTTGCCGCGGCACTGGGCCGGCTCGGCGTGGGACCGGAACATTTGCACGCCCTGGGCTGGCATGACATGCGGGTTACCGAGGAGCTGCGTGTACGGACGTCGGAGGCCGTGGGCGCGATCCGGCGTATCGTCGAGCGCGTGCGGCCCAATCTTGTCGTCATCCCCGATCTGGGCGATAGCCATCCCGACCATGGCTCGGCACATGTCCTTGCCCGGCTGGCGCTTTCGGCCGCGGGTTCGATGGCCGAGATACTCACTTATATGGTCCATGGCACGGAACGTTCGGCGCCGGAGGATCTGGTCGTTCCCGATTCGGACCCCGAGCGCCTGGCGACCAAGATCGATGCCGTCCTCGAGCATGCGACGCAGATGGCGCTCAGTCGCAAACGCATGCTTGGCGTGGCCTCGCGCCCGGAGCGTTTCGACCGGGCGCCCTCGGCGCCAGGTGTCGGCGCGCTACGCTTGCCATGGCGACCCGGCCCGATCGCCCGAGTCCGCTTGCGCCTGGTTCTGGCAGACGGGCGGGGGGTGCAGGTCTGGCCGTGGCGCCTTGCGCCGATCGAGCGGGCAGGGGATGAGTGGCTGCTGCCTCTGCGTGGTGCCCCCGGCCCGGCTTTCGCCAAGCTCACCGCCGACCTCTCCACGCCATGGATCTACGACCGCTACGGCTGGGCAGGACAGGATCCCGAACCGGTCGGGCTTGTGGCCCGGGCCGCCGGGTAGCTAGGATGACGGTCAAGCCAGGGGAATCAACGTGTCCATGAACGCCACCAGCTCGTCGCCGCGCCAGGGCATTCTGTCGTTGAAGATCAAGGACGTGAACTCCCTGTACATCTCGTACATGCCCTTCCTGAAGACCGGCGGCCTGTTCGCGCCGACCGCCCAGCGCTACAGCCTGGGTGACGAGGTGGCCTTGCTGGTCACCCTGATCGACGAGAACGAGCGCCTGTCCGTTGCCGGTCGCGTCGTCTGGATCACGCCCGTGGGTGCGCAGGGCAATCGAACGGCCGGTGTCGGCATCCAGTTCAACGAATCCCCCGAGAGCGAAGGCGCCCGGCAGCGGATCGAAGCCTTGCTTGCAGGCAGCCTCGCCTCCGAGCGTCCGACCCAGACCATGTGACGTATCGGCGCCTTCCGGCGCCGGATGTCGGTGTTCGGCAAGTTTTCCCCTTATTAATACTTGTCGTGATACCTGCACGCACTGGTACAATAGATCGGTTCCCCAACGTGAGATTGTGGATATCCGGAGTCGTTGGTACGCAATGCGTCCCGACACGGATCGGTCCATTTGGATCGATTCGATAAAAGCTCTGGCGACCCTAGCCGGACCGCTCGTCCCCGCCGACGGTCACTGATGCGCCCAGTGAGGCGCGGAGGTACGCAGCATCGTGCTTGCCCAATACTGGCCCGTCCTGTTGTTCATTGCCGTGGCCGTAGGCCTAGGCGTGGTCCTGATGGCGATCGGCATGCTTGCCGGCCCCAGCCGTCCCGATTCGGAAAAGCTCTCGCCCTACGAGTGCGGATTCGAGGCCTTCGAGGACGCGCGCATGAAGTTCGACGTGCGCTACTACCTCATTGCCATCCTCTTCATCATTTTCGATCTCGAAATCGCCTTCCTGTTTCCGTGGGCGGTGGTGTTCGACAAGATTGGTGCCATCGCGCTGATTGAGATGGCGCTGTTCCTCGCGCTGCTCGTGGTCGGTTTCGCTTACGTCTGGAAGAAGGGAGCGCTCGAATGGGAGTGATGACCACCATCGATCGGGTGATGCACAACCCGACGCCGCTCAACCTTGTCGATGACATCCTGCGTCCCAACGGCGATGCCCCTGTCGTCAATCGTGGCTTCGGCGTGACGAGCATCGACGCCCTGATGAACTGGGCGCGTACCGGTTCCATGTGGCCGATGACCTTCGGTCTTGCCTGCTGCGCCGTCGAAATGATGCACGCGGGTGCCGCGCGTCTCGATCTCGACCGCTTCGGCGTCGTCTTCCGTCCCAGCCCGCGCCAGTCCGACGTGATGATCGTCGCCGGCACGCTGGTGAACAAGATGGCCCCCGCGCTGCGTAAGGTCTACGACCAGATGCCCGAGCCGAAGTGGGTCATTTCCATGGGTTCCTGCGCCAATGGCGGCGGTTACTACCACTATTCCTACTCCGTCGTTCGCGGCTGCGATCGCATCGTTCCGGTCGATATCTACGTGCCGGGTTGCCCGCCGACGGCCGAAGCGCTGATCCACGGCATCCTGCAGTTGCAGAAGAAGATCCGTCGCACCCACACGATCGCGCGTTAACAGGGCATCGCACATGAGCGTTATTAACGAGACCTCGCTGGTCGAACGGCTCGCCGCGCGCTTCGGCGACATACTGACGGTGAAGGTCGACCGCAATGAAGTCACCGCCGAGGTGGCTCCGCGTGACCTGATCTCCGTGGCGACCGCGCTGCGCGACGAGGCAGGCTTCCGCTTCACGACCCCCATCGACGTCTGCGGTGTCGACTACCTCAGCTACGGGCAGACCGAGTGGGACACCGACACCGCGCAGGGCGAGAGCTTCTCGCGCGGCGTGGAAGGTGAGGCCATGGGGCGCTTCACGTGGGCCGATCGCCCGCGTAAGGTCGAACAGCCGCGTCGTTATGCCGCGGTGATCCACCTGCTGTCGATCGAACTCAATCAGCGCATCCGCCTGCGCGTGTTCTGCGAAGACGATGCCTTCCCGATCGTTCCGTCGGTCACGCCGGTCTGGCCGGGTACGGACTGGTTCGAACGCGAGACCTTCGATCTGTTCGGCATCATCTTCGATGGTCACCCCGATCTTCGTCGCATCCTCACCGACTACGGTTTCGTGGGTCATCCGTTCCGCAAGGATTTCCCGCTTATCGGCAACGTCGAAGTGCGCTACGACCCCGAACAGAAGCGTGTGATTTACGAACCCGTCTCGATCGAGCCGCGCGTGCTGGTGCCGCGCACGATCCGTAACGACGCCGATCTCGATCAGGCCAGGGCGGAATCCGCCGATCATTGGCGGGAGAATTAAGCCGTGGAAGAAATTCGCAATTACACGATGAACTTCGGCCCGCAGCATCCCGCTGCGCACGGCGTGCTGCGCCTGG
>CBIGPO010000027.1:0-60065 GCA_966191635.1 uncultured Luteibacter sp. | reverse complement strand
CCAAGTGTAGAGAGCGATGGCGCAGCCGAGCCCGCGAGGCCGAAGGCGAGCCATGGGCGAGGTGCGAGGTGCGAGGTGCGAAAGGATGTCAGCCTGAAAGCCGAGCGCCCGGGCCCCGGTAATCCACGATGGACCTTTTTTTCAACGGGCGCCGTTGATGCTCCGCGCCACCGCTTCGGCCACGCGAATGCCATCGACCGCAGCGGAAAGGATGCCGCCTGCGTAACCGGCACCTTCGCCCGCGGGAAACAAGCCGCGCGTGTTGAGGCTCTGGTAGTCGTCGTTGCGGCGGATGCGTACCGGCGACGAGGTGCGGGTCTCCACGCCGGTGAGCAACGCGTCGTGCATGGCGAAGCCCTTGATCTGGCGATCGAACGCCGGGAGCGCTTCGCGGATGGCGTCGATGGCGTACTCAGGAAGGAGTGGCGCGAGATCGGTCAAATGCACGCCAGGCTTGTACGAAGGCTGCACGGTGCCAAATTCGGCGGAAGGCTTGCCCTTGATGAAATCGCCTACCAACTGGGCCGGCGCGGTGTAATCGCGGCCACCGAGTTCATACGCGCGTGATTCGAGTGCGCGCTGCAAAGCGATGCCGGCCAGCGGGCTGCCGCTGTCGTCGAAGGCGGCGAAGTCTTTCGGCTCGATACCCACCACAACGGCAGCGTTCGCATTGCGTTCGTTACGCGAATACTGGCTCATGCCGTTGGTAACCACGCGCTCCGGCTCAGATGCTGCAGCGACCACGGTGCCGCCCGGACACATGCAAAAGCTATAGACCGAGCGACCATTCTTGCAGTGATGCACAAGCTTGTAGTCGGCAGCGCCGAGAAGGGCATGACCCGCCTGCGACCCAAAGCGTGCCTGGTCGATGATCGACTGCGGATGCTCCACGCGAAAGCCGATGGAGAACGGCTTGGCTTCCATGTACACACCACGGTCGTGCAACATGAAGAACGTATCGCGCGCGCTGTGTCCCACGGCGAGCACGACATGATCGCTCAGCAGCTGTTCGCCGCTGGCCAATACCACGCCGCGGAGCTGGCGTGACCCGTCGGCGGCGGTGTCGACCAGCACGTCGTCGACGCGTTGCGTGAAACGAATCTCGCCACCCAGCGCTTCGATGGTCCCGCGCATGGTCTCCGCCATCGTCACCAGTCGAAAGGTGCCGATGTGCGGCTTGCTGACGTAGAGGATTTCCTCGGGCGCGCCGGCCTTCACGAACTCGGTGAGCACCTTGCGGCCGTGGTGGTGCGGATCGGAAATCTGGCTATGCAACTTGCCGTCGGAGAACGTGCCTGCGCCGCCTTCACCGAACTGTGCGTTCGACTCGGGATCCAGCTTGCGCTTGCGCCACAGGTCCCAGGTGTCGACGGTACGCTCGCGCACCGCCTTGCCGCGGTCAAGGATGATCGGCCTGTAGCCCATCTGCGCGAGCAGCAGGCCGGCGAACAGGCCGCACGGCCCAAGGCCGATCACGATGGGGCGTTGCTTCAGATCGGCCGGCGCTTGCGCCACGAACTGATAGGTGGTGTCTGGGGACGGCTGCACGTGCTTGTCGTCGGCGTACCGCTTGAGCAGCCCAGCTTCGTCCGTCACTTCCACGTCCAGCGTGTAGATCAGCTGGATATTGCCGCGCTTGCGAGCATCGTAGCCGCGGCGGAACACCGTGAAGCCAAGCATTCCGCTCTTGCCCAGCCCCAGCTTGGCGCGGATAGCCGCCTCGACGGCGCCTTCGGCATGATCGAGCGGGAGCTTGATGTCGGTGAGTCGGATCATGCAGGCAGGCAGTCAGGCGGTGTGGCCGGGTATTTTCGCATGTCTGGGCAGCCGAGGGCTGGAGAGGACTAACTCTGCGCCACCGGGACGGCGGTCGTGCTGACGAGCCGACGCAAACCACCGCGAGCGACATCGGCAAACTTGGATGGGTCACCGAACGCCCGGGCGGTAAGCATGGCCCCGTAAATAAGCGAGATGAACGCCTCGGCTTCCGTACTGGCCGCACCCTGAAGCCGGAACACGCCCTGTTGCGCACCTTTGGTGAGGATGGTCTCGAGCCACATCGACAAGTCACGAAAATGCGCGCGTACACACCCCGCCAGCTCGGGTGGCAACGACGGCAGTTCCGCAGCCAGCATGCCAGCGACACAAAACGGAGCCGACGCATCGGTGATGCACCGTTCCCAGTAGCCCGTGTAAAAGCCCAGCTTCTTCACCGGATCAAAGTCGTCTCCATCGAGCAACGCTATCTGCGCAACGATGCCGGCCCGCGATTCTTCAACGACCGCACGCGCCAGATCGGCTTTGCCCGGAAAGTGATGATGGATGCTCGCCTTCCGGACCTGGACCTGCTCGGCGACATCGGCATAGCTGAAGCCGTTGTAGCCGCGGGTCTGGATGAGATATCGCGCGGAATCGATCAGTTTCTGTTGAGTACTCATGGCGATAACCTACCATTTGGTAGGCACGTTCTACAACATGTACCCAGTAAAACCAAAATACTTATGAGCTGTTGACGCATTAACCTACCTACTAGTAGGGTACTTCACTCACTGAGGAGTCCCTATGAACACACTTCGCAACTTCTACTTTCTTCGCGCTGGCGTTGCCTTAGCCTGGGTAGCACTGGTGGTGCTGCTATCGAACCTCGGCGCACCGCTCCTCGTCTCCGTCGCCCTCCTGGTCCTTTACCCGGCGTGGGATGCGCTCGCCAACATTCTCGACGCGCGACGATCTGGCGGCTTACGCACCAATCCCGGTCAGCGACTCAACGCCGTGGTCAGTATCGCAACGGCGGTCATACTCGTCGTCGCCCTGGCAGTCCGCGGAAACGCTGGCGGCCTCTTCGTCTTCGGCATATGGGCCCTGTTGGCTGGGCTACTCCAGCTCTTCGTTGGCATCCGCCGCAGGAAGATGGGCGGTCAGGTTTTCATGATGATCAGCGGCGTGCAGTCGGCGCTGGCTGGCGTCTTCATGACCGTCCAGGCGTTCGGAGACGCTCCGTCGATCGCCAATCTGGCACCGTACGCGGCGTTCGGCGGGCTGTACTTTCTGCTGTCAGCGTTGCGGCTGACCTTCAAACGCCCGACGTACGACGCCTATCAGCGTGAGTCCACCTGATCAGACCCGCATCCCCAACCAGATTGCGCCGAGTGGGCGGCATTTATCAGGTCATCGGTCGCCTGGAGTCTTGTCGGAACGGCTCGACGTGTCCAACAGATCCCTGAACTGCGTCAGCTCGGCCTGATCCATGTCTGAAACAATCGCGGCAGGTTGCCCGCCCAGCGTCGCGCCTTCAAGCACATACCCTTGCAACTGCACGGGTTCGTTGTTGCCAGGCGCAGCCGTCAGGGGCAATACGTAGACGTCGATCACATGCTTGCCGTGCCGATAGACGAGCACGGGAACGCGCTCGGTGCCGACATAGTCGATGCGGCCACCGATGAGCGCATATCCTTGTGCGGAAAAATCCTGCACGACGGGTGCCGTGGCAATCTTTCCGGCAAACCAAGGCTTGACGGTATGTTGATCCGCGGATACCACATCGATCGGGGAAGCCGCAGCCAAGGCACGCCAGTGACTGGAGAACAGATCGCGCGTAAGTTGCGATTGCTCTTGTCCGGAGGTCGATGCATGGTTCCACGCTGCCAACGTGATGCCACCCGCCGCGAACGCGAGTACCCATGAGGCAGCCAATGCGAGCCGGGGAAGCCGCACGCGAGCGGGCCGACGGACGATAGAGGTTGCCATATCGTGCTGAATACGGGTACGCAGTGCCTCGGGCGCGCTATAGCGCGGCGCATCCTTGCGCAATGAGCCGCGCAATGCATCGAGTTCGATCAAGGTCGCGCGGCAATCGGGGCATTCATCGAGGTGAGCCTCGAACTCGCGACCGGTGGCACGGTCCAGCTCACCGTCGAAGTACAGCGGCAACAGTTCATTAGCAGCTTTACAGTCCATGAGGGGCCTCCATCGTGCCGTTATCGGTCAGTGCCTTCTGCAACAGCGCACGCCCGCGGGCCAAACGGGACATCACGGTACCGATGGGCGTTTGTAGTACGTCGGCGATTTCCCGATAAGACAGTTCTTCGATCTCGCGCAGAATAAGCACCTCGCGAAAGTTCTCCGGCAGGTTCTGCAGATGCTGGGTGATCAGTTGCCTGCGCCTGGAGCTATCCAGACACTCTTCGATATCGTCCGCATCGACGCGCGGCATCCAGCGTTCGGCTGCGACAGGGTTGTCATCGATCGCAACGTTTTTCTTTTCCTTGTTCCGCGCGGCCAGCCGGGCGAGACAACAGTTGCGTACGATTGCCAGCCACCACGCGCGCTCGTTGCCGCCGGCATAGGTATCCGAAGCGCGTGCAGCGCGGAGATAGGCGTCATGAACGGCATCCGCCGCATCCTGCTCGCTGCCCAGCAGCCACCGGCCGAGATTGTAGGCAGCGTCAAGATGGCGTAATGCCAGATCATCGACAAAGGCACGACTACTCGTCGACATCATGATGACTGTGCCCTCATGCCAGGCCCACCCCACAGGCTGCCATACCGGTTATACGCGCAACATACGCTGGATAACGCCGTCGCGGTCGATCAGTCGGTGCTTCAGAGCTGCGCCTATATGGCCCACCACGAGGATACACAGGACCCAGACAAGGCACACATGCAGGGTGTCGGTAAGTAAGCGCAACGGCTCGTCCTTGCCAACGAGAACGGGCAAGAAGCCTATCCCGAAGAAGCTGACCGGATGCCCGCCCGCCATGCGATGCAGGTAACCGGTGAACGGAACCAGAAGCATCAACGAATACAGTACCCAGTGCAGGGTATGAGCGAGCTTCTGCTGCCACGACGGAATATGGGCAGGCAACGCCGGTGGCTTGTGCGTGCTTCGCCAGAACAGACGAAACACGGCGAGCATGAAGATCAGGCTGCCGACCGAGGCATGGTAGAACAACACCTCGTCGTGTCCGGGCGCTTTCTTGGGAAAGGTTTCCATGAAGAGACCAAGGCCGACGTTGAGGAAGATCAGGAGCGCGATGAGCCAGTGCATGGCGACGGCCACCGTCGTGTACGACGTCGGCCGCAAGGTGGAGACTGCGTATGAGGCTTGAGCGGGAATAGACATGACAGGGACCTCTGGTTCGCGGCACCGGATGGATGCCCACGACAGGTAAGATCGTCCGGGGCTGGATTTTATTCCCGCCCGGTTGGAGAACACAGAAGGCTCGCCTGTACGCCCAATGCCCGAATTTCGTCAGCGCACGGGCCTGTCCGTGCCTCCCGCCGTGCGGTTTAATGGCACCGTCGGACATAGGCGCGCCAGGGTGGCACGCCGTCTCGGCACACGGGGGCAAGGGGCAACATGGATTCGAAGCGAGGATGGCTGGCATGGACCGGGCTGCGTGCGAGTTTTGGTTTCCAATGCATTCCCCTGCTGGCGCTGGCCGCCACGCCGCTCGCGCGTGCCAACGAGGCGCAGTCGTGTGACGAGCCAACGGTGAGCGCCGTCTCGGATTGGGCGCATGCCGAAGGCGATCTGGTGTCTTCCTTCGGAACGGATACCGCATCTGCCTGCAAACCCATGCCCGGTGCACCCGATACCACGATCGCCGCCATGGCCTTCCTGCCGAAAGGGGCCGACCCGACGGACAAAGAACCCGGAACAAAACTGCAGGTGGTCGCCCTGCTCCGCCATGGCCGCGTTGTGGCCGGCGCACGCGAAAAGGTCGAGGAAGATGCCGCCTTCCAGATTTATGACTACACCATCGATACGGCACGCTACATCCTGGCACCGGGCGTCAGGGCCTTTGGCGTGCGGGTTGCGAGCTCAACCAGCGGTCCGAAGTGCGCAGACAACAACTCCGACGACTACCTCACCCTATGGATCCGTGACGGTAAGCAATTACGCGCCGTCATGGCTACCAACCTGTCCGGCAGGCATAGCGTGGTAGGCATCCCGGCCTGCTCGGACGGTGACGGCGTGCTGGAGGATGCGGATATCACGGTGGCCGTGGAGAAGACAACGAGTCACGGCTTCGCCGACCTGTCGCTGGTGGCCACGGTCAACCGGTCCACCTATGCAGGTGGCAAGGAGACCAAGGCGCCGCCACGCATCGAGCGCAACACGCTGCACTACGACGGGAAGACCTACGGAAGCGACACGTTTCGCGAGTTCTGGTACGGCGACGCGCCGTGACCATCAAGAGAGTTCTATTGGCGGCAGTCATCGGCGTAGCGGTCACGCTTCTACTCATCGCTGCGTCGTTCGCCGCCGACGATGCAGGCCACGAGACCTTATCGAATGTGTTGTTCTGGCAGAACTGGCTTCTGCAGGCCCTCGTGCCCGCACCGAACATCGGGTCGGCAGAGCATCCGTTTGCCGAGGGAACACCCCTGACGTTCATTGTGTGGTTCGCGAGCGTCCCGCTTGGATTCGTTATTTACGGGGTGGCGGCCTTTGCCGTCATTCGAAGACTCCGTTTGCTAAAGCGACTTCGTGAACAATGACGGCGCGCGGATTTACTATGGCAGTAGCAAGCCACTTACTGCGGTATCGACCGGGCCAGATCGCCCGGTCGATACCATCAGGTTACTGACTGATGCGGTACATCACCGTGGCATGCGGCTCCAGCTTCGTCTTGATCGAGCCGTCGCCCTTCGCGTCCGTGTGTGCCCACAGGTCACGCATGGTGTAGCTCCCGCCGGCCTTCAGGCCAATCTCGGTGGCGGCGACGGTGACGTCCTTCGCGGTATCGGCTTCATTGAACACCGCTACCGCGCGACCGCCATCCTTCAGCGGCTTGACGATGACATGGATGCCGCCGGCATCGCGCACTTGCTTGCCCTGCACGCCGAGCGGATCCTGGTCGATGGCGATGACGTCCTTGTTGAGCAGGATCTGCAGCGCCTCGGGCTTCACGGTGCGCAGGTCGGTACCGATCAGCAGCGGCGAAGCCATGATCGACCACAGGCTGAAGTGGCTGCGGTACTCGACGTCCGTCATGCCGCCGTTACCCACCTCGAGCATGTCCGGGTCGTTCCAGTGGCCGAGGTGCGCGTAGCGATCGAGAACCACGTTCTGCTTGAAGATCTTCAGCATCGACGCGTAGTTGTCGCTGATGTCGCCGGTCGTGCGCCAGGAGCCGGCGTCGACAGGGTCCTTCCCCGCCCACAGCCACGGCTTGTTCTCGCCCCATTCGCACATGCTGAAGAAGATCTGCCGACCGCTGCCGCGCAGGGCTTCGGCCATGGCCGTGTAACGCTTCTTTGCGTCCACCTTCTGGTTGTTGCAGTTGTCGTACTTGAGGTAATCCACATGCCATGACGCGAAGGTCTTCGCATCATCCTTCTCGTGGCCCAGGCCACCCGGGAAGCCGCGATTCTCCTCCAGCGGCTCGCAGGTGGAGGTACCCGCACTGGAATACAGGCCGAACTTCAGGCCGCGCTCGTGGATATAGTCGGCGAGCGCCGCGATGCCGCTCGGGAAACGCTTCGGGTTGGGCTGCAGGTGGCCGTCCTTGTCACGCTGCCAGTTGGCCCAGCAATCGTCGATGTTGACATACTGGTAACCGGCATCGCGCAGCCCGAGGCTGATGAACTTGTCGGCGACGCCGCGGATCATCGCCTCGTCGAACTCGGCGCGGCAATGGGTGGAGTTCCAGTTGTTGAAGCCCATCTGCGGAAGGACGGACGGGGTCTCATCCGCCTTCACCGGCGCGGCGGCGATGCCCGTGACGCACATGAGCGCACAAATAGCCGCGCCTCGCAGGATGCTTGCCTTGGAATCGCTCATCGATACGCCTCGTGTCGGTAGGAATGAATTTGTCATGGGATGCCCACCGTGGACGTGCCGAGGATGGGCTGCTTGCGCGTACTGAGCACCGGCGCACCTTCCACTAGCAGGTCGAGCACCACGAGCTGGTTGCCATGCGGCTTGAGCCACACGCCGGGTACGTAAAGAGTGCGTTGCGGGCCGACGCGCCAGGTACGACCCAGCGCATGGCCATTGAGCCAGACGAAGCCCTTGCCCAGGCCGGCCGTGTCCAGGAAGGTATCCGCGGCGGCGCTGCCGGCGACCGGCGCGTCGAACGTGGTGCGATAGAAGCAAGGCGCATGCTTGCAGGGCGCGGCGGTGTAATGCAGCGACGCACTGTCAGTGAACGGCAGCGAGTAGTTCTGCCAGTCACGTAACGGTTTGCCGTTCAGGCTGACGCCGCCAAGGATGCCCTTGCGCTCGTTCAACATCTTCTCGCCGAAGTTGATGCGTCCGTCGTTCTGCACCAGCAGGTCCAGCGTGTCGCCCTTGTGCAACCCGACCTTCAGGCGGTCCTGCTTCAGCCGGCGATCGAGCGTGCCGACCCGCTTACCATTGACGTAGATCTGGGCGTAGTCATGCAAGGTGTCGATACGCAACTCGCCGGATGCGTCGGCATCGATGCGTTTGCGATAGAGGATGTCGCCATAGGCCTGGTCCAACGACTCCATGGTTCTCGGCTCGGCCGAGGACACCGGTGCGGGCAAGCTATCCCACAGCGACACCGATTCACCCAATCGAATCCCGTCGATGGCCTGCGTCGGCGGTGTGGAAGGCACAGGAGGCAAGGAGGCGCCTGTTTCCCTGGCGATCACTTCGCGTGCCGCCAGGTATTTCGGGGTGGGACGCCCGCTTTCATCGAGGGGGCTGTCGTAGTCGTAGCTGGTGACATCGGGCTGGTAACTGTCATCGTCCCAGTTAGCGCCGTTCATCCAGCCGAACGAGGTACCGCCGTGGAACATGTAGAAGTTGACCGAGTACCCCTGCTTCAGCATCCATGACAGCTCGTCGGCCACCTTTTTCGCAGGGGCGACGTGGTGCGGTGCGCCCCAATGGTCGAACCACCCGATCCAGTACTCGCCGACCATGTAAGGGCCGCCGGGCTGCCAGGTATGCAGCTTTTCGAACTTCTGCGGCGCGTGGCCCACACCGAAGTTGATGACCTGCAAAACGCCGGGCAATGAGCCCGGCTGTTCCGCGCTGTCGGACGTGGTGAGCAGCGAAGCATTGAATCCGCTGTCGACGATGCCGCGACGGATCTGTTCCAGATAGGCGGTATCCGTACCGAAGCTACCGTATTCGTTCTCGACCTGCACGGCGATGATGTTGCCACCGCGACTCAACTGCAGCGGTGCCAATTCCTCTCCCAACCGATGCAACCAGCGCTGGGCTGGCTGCATGAATTTCGGGTCGTTGCTGCGCAGCTTAACGTCCGCGTCCTTGAGCAACCAGGCGGGCAAGCCGCCGAGCTCCCATTCGGAACACACATAGGGGCCTGGACGCAGGATCACGTACAGGCCCTCCTCCTTCGCCTCGCGAATGAACTCGGCGACATCGTTCTGCCCGCTGAAGTCGTAGTGCCCCGGGGTCGCCTCGTGAGCGTTCCAGAACACATACGTCGTGATGGTGTTCAGGCCCATCGCCTTGGCCATCTTCAGGCGATCTCGCCAGTACGCGCGCGGCACACGGGCGTAGTGCATCTCGCCAGAAACGATACGGAACGGTTTACCGTCGAGGACGAAGTGCCCCTTCTCGATGGTCATCGGCTGGCCGGCCGCGGCAGGGGCCGCGGACGCGATGCCGCAAGACAGGGCCACCAGTAGCAGGGCAGCTGCGACATTCCTGGATCGACTCACTAGACACCTCGCTTCAAGTACAACGGCATCGGCACCGGCTCGCACGCTGGCGAACCGGTACCGGGCTACATCATGCCCCGGGGGACATCAGAACGTTCCGCGCACGCCTACCGTGTACACCGTGCCATCTGCCTCGGCATACAGGAAGCGGTTTCTGTACACCGAGTAATCGTAGAGGTGCTCGTGCGTCAGGTTCGTACCGGATGCGAACACCGACAGGTGCTTGTTCACCGCGTAGCTCGCACTCAGATCGACCTGACCATAGTCGCTGCGCGTAGCCGGCTGGGCACCCGAGCCATAGGCGATGCTCTCCAGGTACTTACCGCGCCAGTTGTACGCAAGGCGCACCTGCACCGGACCCTTCTCGTAGTACACGCTCGCGTTGGCTGAGTCACCGATACCCGGTACAGCGAACTTGCCCGACGTCGAGATGACGCCCGGAGTCAGCGTGGTGCTGCTCTTCACGTGCGTGTAGTTAAGGGCCACACCGAGGCCATTGAACGGATCGGGCAACAGATGCGTGAACTGGTAGTTGAAGGTGGCTTCTGCGCCGTAGATGTTCGACGAGTTCAGGTTGACCGGCTGGGTAAGCGACCAGATGAACGGCAGCCCGGTATTCTGGTCGGCGAGGAACGGCACCGGCGTGCTTACCAGCGTGCTGAAGTTGCTGACCTTCTTGTAGAAACCCTCGACGGCGACGTAGCTGGCGTCGTCGATGTACCACTCCAGACCCATGTCGTAGTTCCGCGAGGTGTAAGGCTGGAGCTGCGGATTACCCTGCGAGATGGTCAGCGAGTTCGGGCGCGTGCCAAAGCTCTTGTTGTAGTAAAGGTTGCTCAGTGCGGGTGGCGTCAGCGTCTTGGACAGCGAGAAGCGGTAGATCAGGTTATCCAGCAGGTTCCACTTGAAGTTCATCGACGGCAGCCACTTGTGGTAGCCGCCCTTGGCCGACTGCGACGCCAGTGGGCCGTACGTCACCTGGCCGTTGCTGGTGTCGTTCGGATCCACGTAGTACGCGATCGGGGGCTGGTTGACCGCCGTGGACGTCGAGACGATGTTGAGATAGCGCACCCCGACGTCGACCGCCCAGGGCATGTTCCACATCGTGCCTTCGAAGACGGCCTTGGTGAAGAACGACTTCTCCTTCTCACCCACGTTGTTGTAGCTGCCCGGGTTGGGCGCAGCATCAAAGGTCCCACCGTTGGCCGCCAGACCAGCAAGCAGCGCGGCGCGCTTGTCGTCGGGGAGCTGGTTATACGCGGCCGGCGAGGCCAGCCAGTCCAGATAGGCCCGCGGGTCGTACTGTATCCATTGCGCCGGTTGGCCCGGCGACGAGACGCCTTTCACCTTCGACGGAGCGTTGTAGATGTACGCACCGATGGCATCCGGCGGAACGTCGACGGAATAACCGCAATAGGCATTGCAAAGAATGCTGTTCGGCGTGCCCCAGCTGACCGACTTCACCGATTCATTGGTGTACTGGAAGCCGGCCTCGAACCGCGTGAGCGTGCTGTCGGTGAAGCTCTTGTCCAGCTTGAACTGGTAGTTGTCGACCTTGTTGGTCACGTTGTTGCCGGAGCCCGCATTGCAGCAATGCGCCGCGAGGTTGTCCATGTTGGTGGTCGACAGGATGTTCGAATAGCTCGGCGGCTCGCTGTTGCCGTTGTTGGTCCAGGTCGGATTGGTGCCGAAGTTTTTCGCACCAACCACAAGGAAGTAACCATTGGGGCTCTGCTTGTTCCAAGCCTTGGAGCTGGATACATCGAGGATGAGCTTGGTCGACTCGTCGATGTCGAAACCGAGGTTCAAACCGTTCTGGTAGCTCTTCTCGTAGCTGGGCGTATACGACGCGACGTAGTCGTTCGCCATGACGTTCGGACCCTGGCTCTTGCGTATAAAGTTGAGCGCGGTGCCGTTGGCATCCGTCGTCATCGACTGGATGTCTGAGGTGTTGCCGTACTCGCCGAACTCATGCTCGATCGGGTCGACCTTGTAGCTCGAGTACAAGGTGTCGAACTGAACGGTGAGGCGGTCGATCGGCTTCCAGTCAATGGCGCCGCTGAAGCCCTTGCGGGTACGTGTCTCGTCCAGCACGTTGCTTGCCAGGGTTTCCGGCACCGCCACGTTCGTATACGTGGGGTTGGCCGCGCCCGGCACCGTGTAGATGTCCTGGTTGGCGTACCAGGAACTAGCCTGCGTATTGAGCTGGGTGTCCGTCCGCTTGTAGTACGTGGCCGAAGCCATCCAGCCGAAGGTGTGGTCCTTGTTCGTCCAGCCGAACAGGCCAGAGGCCTTCGGCGTGGTCTTGCCTTTCCAGTCACCGGTCAGGTTGCTGTTGACGCCCGCTCCGCTCCATGCCCCGTGATAGCCGCTGAAATCCAGCGGCCGCGCGGTCTGGATGTCCACCACGCCGCCAATATCGACTTCGGAGATATCCGCCGACGAGGTCTTGTTGACCTGGGCGACACTGATGATTTCCGACGGAAGTACATCGAAGTTGAAGGCGCGCGAGCCGGAGGCTGTAGCCATCTTCCTTCCATTGATGGTCACAGCGACGAATTCGGGACCGAAGCCACGCACGGCGATCTGGCTGGACTCACCGCCACTGCGGTTCACCGATACGCCCGGTACGCGCTGGAGCGCGTCGGCCACATTGGGATCGGGAAATTTGCCTGTCTCTTCGGCAGAAATGGAGTCGACGACGTTGACCGAGTCCTGCTTGATCGCCTGCGCGCGCTGGAGCGCCGCCAGCTGGCCGGTGACAGCCACCGCACCCAACTCGGTCACCTTCTTGTCGTCTTCCTTGCTCTTGTCCTTCGCAGGACTGGCCGTCTTGTCGGGTGGCGTGGATGACTGCGCTTCGGCTGGAGCCGCCCCTTGCGCCTGTGCTGGCGCTTGTGCTGGCGCTGTCTGTGCATACCCTGGTGCGCCGTAACCCACCATCCAGGCGACACCCGTTGCTACAAAAGACCGCCGCACGGCGACCGCCAATTTCGTTAGCTGCATGGCTACCCTCCCCCACTCTGTGGAATATCCGTTCAATGAACACACACAGCTTGCCTGTCTGACGCCCACCAGCACCGCTACCTACAACGACGCCATGAAGACTCGACATCCCAGTCACCCCTTCCCCTGATAGACCGGTCAGCTGCCACCGTCTATTTGTAGTATTTAATGATTATGCCTAGCTTCACCCGCGCAACAAGCTGCGGCGCAGCATGAAATGAACCCCACGATGGTCGGAGGCAACGACTCGTTCGTGGCTTGACATGACGACCGATGCCGGTCTAGGTTCATTTGTACTACAAATGTATTTCCTAGGTCATTGGAACACGCCTGCAAAAGGCCGGCGATAATTCCCAGAGGGTGTCGATGAGTAGCGAAGGTCAGCAGACGACCATGGACGAAGCGCGTTCCGATCTGATCGACCGGCGCCGATTCCTGAAGATGACCGGCGCCATGGCGGCCATGCTGCCCTGGATGGGCCTGCCGAGGTTTGCGCAAAGCAACCCCGTACAACGCCCCACCGGGGTCATGCCGGCGGCAACAGCGACGCATAACCTCTGGTACAACACGCCGGCGCCGGAGGCGAACGTGCTGCGCGAAGGCTTGCCGATCGGAAACGGACGCCTTGGTGCGCTGGTCGGCGGCGACCCCGCGTCCAGCTTCCTCTATCTCACGGATGCCTCGATGTGGCTGGGCAAGCGTGATGTCGTGCTGGGTGACGACGGTCAGTTTGAGTACACCACCGAGCACTTCGGTAGTCTGGTGATGCTGGCCAAGTTGTATCTGTCGGTGGAGGGGCACGAGGCCGCGAATATCACCGGGTATCGTCGCGAGCTGGATCTGGGCCAGGGATGCATCCGCGTTTCGTATCGAAAAGACGGCGTCGCGTATACCTGTGAAGTCTTCGCCAGCCACCCGGATGACATGATTGCCATCCGCCTGTCCCAGGCGGGCGGTGGCCACTATAAAGGTTCGGTCGAGCTGCATGGCATGCACGGCGAAACCTCTCGCGCAGAGGCGACCGATAGCGCAAGTAGCCATTTCGAAGGCGTTCTGGACAACGGCCTCAAGTATGCGGCGAACATCCTGGCCGTTGCGGAGTCCGGTACCGTAAGGGCAGACGCAAAGGGACTCCACTTTGCGAACTGCAGCGCGCTTACGGTCATATTTTGCGGCGGCACCAACTACACGCCAGATCTGGCAAAGAACTATATGGATGCGTCGCTCGATCCATTGAAGCTTTCGATTCAGAAAACGAAAGCTGCCGCCCTGCAGACGCCGGCCATGCTGTTGCATACCCACGTAGCCGACTATCGTTCCTTGTTCGACGCGATGAGTGTCAACCTCGGCGCATCGACGAAAGCACAGCGCGAGATGGACACGTGGACACGCCTCCAGGCTCGGGCAGCCGCGGGCTCGCCTGCCGATCCGGAACTGGAAGCCTCCTATCTGCAGTTCGGACGCTATCTGACGATCGCCGGTTCGCGCGATAGCTTGCCGACTGGCCTGCAAGGCCTCTGGCTAGACAACAACTCACCGCCCTGGATGGCCGACTACCACAGCGACGTCAATATCCAGATGAACTACTGGCTGCCCGATCGCGCCGGCCTGCCTTCGTGCTTCGATGCATTGACCAACTATTGCCTCAGTCAGCTGGACTCCTGGACAGCCATTACCCACCAGTACTTCAACGATCTACGCAACGGATATCGCAATAGTTCGGGCAAGATCGCTGGCTGGACCCTGGGTATCTCTACCAATATCTACGGCGGTGAGGGTTGGCGGTGGCATCCTGCCGGCAACGCGTGGCTGTGCAACAACCTATGGCAGCACTATCAGTACAACCTGGATCGCAGCTACCTGGCGCGTATTTATCCCTTCATCAAGGGCGCCTGCGAGTTCTGGGAATCGCGGTTGATCAGCGTCAGTGTGAAGGACCCGGCGACAGGTCTTGCACGCGATGTCCTGATCGACGATGCGGACTGGTCGCCAGAGCATGGACCGACCGACGCCAAGGGCAACACGTATTCTCAGGAGTTGGTCTGGGACCTGTTCGAGAACTATCGTCAGGCAAGCTTGCTATTGGGCAAGGACGCTGACTATGCCGCATCGATAGCGAAGCTGCAGGCAAGGCTCTATCTGCCTCAGGTCAGCAGCAAGACCGGCTGGCTGGAAGAATGGATGACGCCGGACAACCTCGGCGAAACCACGCACCGGCATTTGTCCCCGCTGATCGGCTTCTTTCCCGGCGATCGCATTCGAACCGACGACAGCCCGCCTGCGTTGATCGAGGGTGTTACCAGGCTGCTCGAGGCGCGAGGCACGAGTGGCTATGGCTGGGCCTGTGCCTGGCGTGCGATTTGCTGGGCACGCCTCAGAGAACCCGAAAAGGCCTATCGGCTGTTGCTCACCAATCTTTTGCCATCGAAGAATCATAGCAACGGTACCGCGCAGAATTTCTTCGATGTGTACAACATAGATGCCAATGCCGATGCCTTTCAGATCGACGCTAACTTCGGCACACCTACAGCCATGCTGGAGATGTTGATGTCTTCGCGGCCCGGCCTGATCGAGCTATTGCCGGCATTGCCCAAGGCATGGGCGGCATCAGGTAGCGTGACGGGCATAGGTGCGCGTGGTGGTTTCAGGGTCGACTTGTCCTGGAGCCACGGCAAGATCGCATCAGTCACGGTGCGAAGTGTCGGCGGCGAACAGACACGCTTGAAATGGGGCACCTGGACCAGGACGATCTCGCTTCGCCCAGGCACTTCAATCACGATCACCCCCCACGCAGCGTGATGCTTCGGTCTGCAGAGGTTGGACGCATGTCCAGAGTTGCGTCGGCAAATTGTGGCGGGATAGAGTCCCGCCACAATTCTCCAACCTCGTCCAGGTATCCCCGTGAACCTTTCCCGCAACACCTTTCTTCGCGCTATGGCAGCAGTCGCCCTCTTTGCCAGTAGCGCTGCCCTTGCCCATCCACAGCTGGTCTCAGCGGCGCCTGCCGATGGCGCCACGGGTCCATCGCCGAAGACGATCGTACTGACGTTCTCCGAACCGCTTCTGCCTCCGATGTCGACCGCGACACTCACCATGACCGCAATGCCGGGCATGACCATGGGCCCGATGTCCATGAAAGTCGGGATCACAGCCTCGTCGGACAATAAGGCGCTTGTCGTCACACCACTTCGCACCCTTCCGCAGGGTTCGTACCGGCTTGAATGGCACGTGGTCGCGGAAGACACCCACTCCGCACAGGGCTCGCTTGCTTTCCAGGTGAAGTAAACATGGGCAACCGGCTCGACGAAGTCAGCCGTTTCGCGATCTACCTCGGGCTGATGCTGTCGTTTGGCCTGCCCCTGTTCATGGTGTGGGCATCGCGCAAGGCACGACTGCCCCATGCCGTCATTCGTCGCACGGACATCCTGCTACCTGTGACTGTTGGGATCGCCACACTGGCATCCCTGTCGAGCCTCTGGGCGATGGCCCAATCGATGAGCGGTTCGGACACGCCCGCGCTGGTGTGGTCAACAGCCACCGTGCTGCTGACGAAGACCACGTTCGGCACGGCCTGGATCGCTCGTATCACGCTCTTGCTGCTTGCGCTCGTCGTTGCAGTCAAGCGTCCGTTCTCCTTCGGACTGCGCGCGGCGACGGTGTCCGGTATCGCTGGCATCGCGTTATCAACGTTGCCCTGGGCGGGGCACGGCACCGTGGGAAGCGGTGGTGTCGGCGCGCTTCATCTCCTGGTCGACGTGACACATCTCCTCGTCGCCGGTGCCTGGACGGGGGCCATTGCCGGCCTTGTCGTTATAGCAACGGCTGACACACCCACTGCCGTGACCACTGATGGCCTGCAACTACTCTCAAGTGCCGCCGTGCGATTTGCCAACGTTGGAACCGTGCTGGTTGCCGTATTGGTACTCACTGGCCTGGCCAACGCCATTATCGTGATGGGACCGCACATACCCCGGTTTTCTACCGGGGGATATGCGGAAGTCCTTCTGGCGAAGGTGACCGTCTTCGCAGCGATGCTGGCGATGGCAGGGCTCAATCGTTACCGGCTCGTGCCTCGCGTCGCCACGGTGGTCGGAACATCTGACACCTCGCGCGCCGTGCGGGCCTTGAGACGCAGTCTGCTCATTGAAGCCTTGCTCGCTACCACCGTTCTCGCCCTGGTGTCTTTACTCGGAACGCTTGACCCTGCCACGTGACCGCAGCTGGGCCACCCGGGAATGACGGCCCTATTTCTCTATGCGGAACACATATGCATAGCGGCCCACCGGCTTTGCCGGCAGCGTCAGCCGAAGCCCGTCCTTCTCCTGCTTCCACGGCACCGCCGTACCATCGGCAAGCATCGTCACCTTGCGGACGCGATCGTCCGCCATGACCGAACGAATCTTCAGCGTTCCATCGGTCGGCCAGCCCAGCGCGATCGCATACAGCATGCCGTCGCGTGTCGTGAACCGGATATCCCGCGCGGTGAATGGCCGCATTTTTCCTTCCTGCATCGTGCCCGCGACGTTGTGCGTCGGGCCCTCGCCGAAAGTCCGCCATGGCTTCGACGCATAGATCGCGTCACCATTGACCTTCAGCCATTCGCCGATGGCAAGCAGCGTTGCGCGCTCTTCATCGGTAATCGACCCGTCGGCGCGCGGCCCGATATTGAGCAGCAGGTTCCCGTTCTTGCTGACAACGTCCACCAGCGTATGGATGACGGTTTCAGGCGATTTGTAGGTGTCGCCTTTGACATAGCTCCACGAGGCATTCCCCAGCGAAGTATCGGTCTGCCAGTGGGAGGGATGGATACCGTCAAGCTGGCCGCGCTCGACATCCAGCGTGCCCGCGCCTTCGGGAAAGGCGCCCAGCTTGTAATCGACCACCGCGCCGCCGCGTTTCGCACCGTCGTTGTAGTAGTAGGCAAGCACCGGCGGCAACGCATTGCGGAAGGAAGGATGCCCGATCCACCAGTCGAAGTAGATCAGGTCGGGGTGATAGCGCTCGACGATCTCCGCGGTGCGGGCCGTCCAGTCGTCGAGCCATGCCTGCGAGACATACGTCCAGTCGGCGGCCAGGTCGAGGTCCCCGCGTGTGGCGACGTGCGGATGCGCCGGACCGTAGAACGCGGCATAGCGTGGGTCATTCACATCCGAAGCGATCGTCCGGCCGTTATCGAAGAACCAGTCGTGCTCCGCGCGGTGCGACGATAGCCCTAGATGCATGCCTTCGGCGCGGATGGCGGTAGCCAGCTCGCCGACGATGTCGCGATGCGGCCCCATCTTCATCGCTGTCCAGTCCGATAACTGGCTGTCGTACATCGCAAATCCGTCGTGATGTTCGGCCACCGGCACGACGTAACGTGCGCCGGCCTCCCGGAACAGGACCGCCCAGGCACGCGGATCGAAGCGCGGCGCCTTGAACAACGGAATCAGGTCCTTGTAACCGAATCGATCCTGGGTACCGTAAGTTGCGACGTGGTGAGCGAACTCCGGCGTGCCCGGCCTGTACATGTTGCGCGAATACCACTCGTTGCCGAACTCCGGCACCGTATAGATACCCCAGTGAATGAAGATCCCGAACTTCGCATCTTCGTACCATGTCGGCGCGCGATAGCCCTGCAGTGAAACCCAGTCCGCACGGAATGGCCCCTGCGCAGCGCCCTCGGCCACACGCTCCAGCAAGCGGCGACGTTCCGCATCGAACCCCTTGCCCGACTCATGCCACGTCCGGTCGATGGTTTCCGCATTGATGGTGCCAACCGTTGGCGCTGTGACCTGCGCAAGCGATGCGCAGGAGGCAAGCAAGCTAGCCGCTAGCAGCCCGCGCAGGGAACCAGTGGCCAAGTCAGGCAAACGCATGCTGTGTTTTCTCCCCGACCTGCGCCCCCGCGCGGTTTATGGAGTGGAAACTACAGGCAAGAGCACCGTGAAAGCACATATGCGGCAAACGCAAACGAATAAACGTCAATCCCGAGAGCAATTTCGTAATTGTGCGCAAGAACGCATCCCCCCAGCATGCAGCCCAGTCGTATGCCGCCCGTCGAAGAGGGGCGACGGCCTGCGACGGGGACCAACAAGCAATACACGGTTGGGCCGCGCGTAAAGAGGGACGCGCGGGTGGGTAATTGTGGAAAGCATCCGGCGAGCACAGCTTCCCGGAACGAAGAACACATTTCGGGGAGAGCCAAAAGCATGAATCACCGGTCCGAACAGACCAGGGGTCGGCGCGTCGACCAACGCCTGACTATCGCCCGCTTGTCCGCGGGTATCGCCATGGCCATCGCCCTGATGCAGGCGCCCGTGCACGCACAGGACGCTTCGCCCACCGGCACGCAGGACCAGCCCACCAAGCCGGCTACCGAACCGAAGAAGACCGAAGGGCAAAAGAAGGCCGAGGCGAACAAGCAGGTCGATCCCACGGCCACCGAGCTCGGCGCGGTCACCGTGACCGGTGTCCGCGCGAGCCTCATGTCGGCGGCACAGATCAAGCAGAATGCCGATCAGATCGTCGATTCGATCGTGGCCGAAGACATCGGCAAACTGCCCGACAGCAACGTTGCCGAAGCGCTCCAGCGTATTTCAGGCATCCAGATTGACCGCAACTACGGCGAAGGCAGCAGCATCGCCATTCGCGGCCTGACCCAGGTGCGCACCGAGGTCAACGGCCGTGACGCGTTCACCGCCAACGGCGGTCGCGCGCTGAGCTTCGAGGACGTACCGTCCGAACTGCTCGCCGGCATCGACGTCTACAAGAACCCTTCGGCGGAGATCATCGAAGGCGGCCTGGGCGGCACGGTAAACCTGCGCACGCACAAACCCTTCGATTTCGACGGCCGCAAAATCGCCGTCACCGGCGAGTACGACTACAGCGACCTGGCCAGCAAGGGCAATCCGTCCGCATCCGGCCTCTTCAGCGACCGCTGGAACACTGATATCGGCGAGTTCGGCGCGCTACTGGACCTTGCCTATCAGAAGCACTCGTTCCGTCAGGACGTGGTCTCGACCGAGCCGTTCTATCAGGTCAACGAAGGCACAGGCGGCCCGGACACGATCTACCCCGGCTACGAAGGACGAACGCTCAATGTGCCGCACGGTGGCGGCGTCGGTGAAACCTATGGCGACCGTAAACGCCTGGGCACCGCGCTGGCATTGCAGTGGCGCCCGAACGATGATTCCGAGGTGTACCTGCAAGGGCTGCGCTCGGACTATAAGTTCCAGTGGAAGGACTACGCGGTTTTCGGGTACAGCAGCGCGAACGGCATGGTTCCCGAGCCGGGCGCCCCGTTCCAGTTCGGCCCCAACGGTGACTTCCAGAGCGGCACATTCAGCGGTACGACCGACGCCGGCAGCGGCGCGTATACCGCCGGCATCCCGGTCGACTCAAACTCCAGCCTGGCGACCCGTCACTCCAAGACCACCGACATTTCCTGGGGCGGTTCGTGGAACGCGACGAACTCGCTCACGCTGACTACCGACTTCCAGTACATCAAGGCCACGACGGAGCAGCTGCGTTACATCCTGAACACGCATACCACCGCACCGTCGATGTTCCAGGACATCTCCGGCGGCATTCCGATCCTCACCGTGCCGCAGGGTTCGCTCACCGATCCATCGACCCAGCAGATGGGCTTCGCGCTGGACGATCGCGACAAGAGCAAGGGCCGTGAGTTCGCGTGGCGCGCCGACGCCGAATACACCCCGGACAGCGATTTTTTCCAGTCCGTTAAATTCGGCGTTCGCACGACAGACCGCAAGGCTGATACGGAAACGACCGGCTATCGCTTCAGCTACTTCGGCAGGGACCTGTCTACCCTTCCGTCGTCGGACTGGGTTGTCAATTCGTTTGACGACTTCTTCCGTGGCAAAGCGAATACCTTCGGGCAAACCATCGCGCCGAACCCGGACCTGTTGTCGGACTATCCGGGATCGCTCACGGCACTGGGCGTCACCGATCCGCTTACCTACAACGCCTTCCTGGCCAACCATCAGACCGAGAAGACCTATGCGGGTTACGGCGTGCTTCGCTTTGGCTGGCGCATGTGGGATATCCCGGTCGACGGCAACATCGGCATGCGCGGCGTTCGCACCAAGGTGGGCACCTCGGGCTTCATGACCGATCCGGACGGAAGCGGCACGTACTCGCCGCTCAGCGTCAGCAGCACATATAACTCGTACCTGCCCAGCCTGAACCTCAATATCCACCTGACCGATACGCTTCAGTGGCGCTTCGCGGCATCGAAGGCGCTGACGCGACCGAACTTCGACCAGCTCAACCCGACACTTTCGCTCTCCACACCGAATGCCAGCGGCGCGAACACCCTTACGGGCACCGCAGGCAATCCCAACCTTCAGCCGATGAAGGCCAAGCAGTACGACACGTCGCTGGAGTGGTACTACAACCCGACTAGCATGTTGTATGGCGCACTGTTCTATAAGAGCGTCGATGGTTTCATTGCCAACGGTATCTTCAACGAAACCTACAACGGCCAGGTTTATCAGGTCACTCGCCCGGTGAACGGCGATAACGGCGTTATCAAGGGCGCCGAAGCCGGCTACCAGACCTTCTTCGACTTCCTGCCGGAGCCATTCAATGGCCTGGGTGTGCAGGCGAACTACACCTACGTGTACAGCAAGGCGCCGAGCCCGAGCGCAACCGATACGTCCGGCCGTCCCTTGCAGGTCCCCCTCGAAGGCCTGTCGAAGAACAGCTACAACCTGATCCTGATGTACGAGAAAGGCCCGGTCTCCGCACGCGTCGCGTACAACTGGCGTAGCCAGTGGGTAGAAACGACGGCCGGCAATGGCACGGGCAACCTGCCTATCTACGACAAGTCGTTCGGCCAGGTCGATGCGTCGGTCACCTACCATGTCACCGATGCGTTCTCGCTCACCGGTGCCGCGGTGAACCTGACCAACACGAAACGCTCGACGATCTTCGGCCTGGATTCGCGTCCGCGCGACGCCCAGATCAACGATCGGCTGTTCAGTCTGAAGGCGCAGTTCACCTTCTGACCCTGCACGACCCGGCAGCCCGCACCAGGCGGGCTGCCGACATGCCTGTAGCTTTCGGGGAGAAGGATGGGAAGGTACCGACCAAGGCGGCCATGGCGGAGCGCGCTGTTGACCATAGGGGCTGGCCTCCTGCCGAGCGGTGCATTCGCCGCATCGGCCACGAACGATGCCATTCCCTATACGTGGAACAACGTGCGAATCGGCGGTGGCGGCTACGTCAGCGGTCTTTCCTGTCACCCGCGCCTGAAAGGCCTCTGCTATGCGCGCACCGACGTCGGTGGCGCCTACCGTTGGGACGCTACCGCGACACGATGGATACCGCTGACCGACTGGATCGATGCGGATGATGTCAACCTGGCCGGCATCGACAGCATGGCCCTCGATCCGTCCGATCCCGAGCGGCTCTATCTGGCGGCCGGCACCTATACGACGGAACAGGCTGGCAACGGCGCCATTCTCCGCTCCGACGATCGTGGCGCGACGTTCCAGCGCACCAATCTTCCCTTCAAACTCGGCGGTAACGAACTGGGTCGCGGCAATGGTGAGCGCTTGTCCGTGAATCCCACCGATGGCCGCCAGCTGATGTTCGGTTCACGCGGCGCCGGCCTGTGGCGCAGTGACGACCGTGGCGTCTCCTGGCAGCACGTCGACAGCTTTCCCGCTGTCGCGACCACCCTTTCATCCACTGCGCAGAACAGCTGGCGTCGACAATCCATCGGTATCGTCTTTACCGCTTACGACACATCGACCCTCTATGCCGGCGTGTCGACACGCGAGACCTCGCTATTCGAATCCCACAACGGTGGCCACACATGGAGGCCCGTGACAGGGCAGCCGACAGGCCTGCGTCCGACCCATATGCGCTCCGACGGTCGCGGCGGCTGGTATCTGACCTACGGTGACGAACCGGGTCCCGATGCGATGAACGACGGTGCAATATGGCACTACCAGCCGAAGAGTCATGCGTGGACCGACGTGACGCCGATTCCTCGCAACGCCAGGGCCAGCGGCTTCGGTTGGGGCGATATCGCCGTCGATACGAAGCATCCCGATCGCCTGCTGGCCAGTACGCATGCCCACTACAAGCCTGGCGGCGACCTGTTGTTTCGAAGCACTGACGCCGGCAAACACTGGACGGAGGTATTCGCACGCTCCGACTTCGAGCACGACAGCGCCACCTGGACACGCGACCACAGACCGCACTGGATGACCACGGTCGTCATCGACCCGTTCGATAGCGATCATGCGATGTTCGTCACCGGATACGGCATCTGGGGTTCGCGAAACCTGCAGGCCTTCGACCGTGGCGCGCGGGTGTCGTGGTGGTTCCAGGACGATGGCCTCGAGGAAACCGTACCGCTTGGACTGGCGAGTCCCGCCAAGGGTCCCCCGCTGATCAGCGCGGTAGGCGACCTCGACGGATTTCGCCACGATGACCTGACGCGTGCGCCGCTGCAACTTGCCGGTCCACCACGCTACATGAACTCCGAGAGCATCGACGTCGCGGGACGCGCGCAGGACATCGTCGTTCGCGCGGGACGCGTCCGGGGTACGCCAGCTACCGCGCGTGCCGCCTATTCCCCAGACGGCGGCCAATCGTGGCGCGCCTTCGCCAGCGAGCCTGCTGACGGTGACGGAGCAGGCAGTATCGCCGTCTCAGCCGATGGCGACGCCGTCCTTTGGATGCCCATCAAGGCAGAAGCCGCCTGGTTGACCGTCGATCACGGGACGCACTGGACGCGCGCCGCGGGCGTACCGGTCGGGTCGCGTGTCTTCGCCGACCGCGTCGATCCGAAGCGCTTCTATGCGTGGTCGGCAGCGGACAGCCAGCTCTACGTCAGCCGCGACGGAGGCCATGGCTTCAGGGCGCTTACCGGCGCATTCGCCACCGCACTGACGGCCGAAACCGGCGCGGCATATGCCGCACCGGGCACAGCCGGTGACCTGTGGTTCGCGAGCGCGGCACACGGACTCATTCACGGAAACAGCGATGGCCAGTTGATCGGCCGTGCTGCGCATATCGACGTCGCCGACTCGCTGGGTTTCGGCAAGCCGGCGCATGGAAGTTCCACGCCCACGTTGTTCGTCGCAGGTAAACGCGATGGGAAACGCGGCCTCTATCGCTCGACCGATGACGGTACGAGCTGGGTAAGACTCAATGACGACGCACACCAGTTTGGACGCATCGGCCACGTCACAGGCGATCCACGCCTCTTCGGGCGCGTGTATTTCGCAACGGGAGGCCGAGGAGTTTTCTATGGCGATGAACAGCGATAGCCCGCATTCAAACCGCCATCACGCCGTGAGATCCGCCTTGGCTCTGGCGGTGCTCATGTTGCCGCTTGGCGCTCACGCCCAGCTGGACCTCCCCCTGGTCTACACCAGCGGCGCCGTCCTCCAGCGCGACCAGCCCATGCACGTCTGGGGCTGGTCGACTCCTGGTTCGATCGTCCATGCGACGTTCGACGGGAAAAAGTCCAAGGCAAAAGCAGGCACCGACGGCCGCTTCGACATCACCCTCCCCGCGCACAAAGCCGGTGGACCGTACGTACTGGCCATAGATAACGGCAAGGAACACCGCGATATAGAGAACACCCTTGTTGGTGATGTCTGGCTCTGTTCCGGTCAGTCGAACATGGAGTTCATGGTGTCGCAGGCGCGCGACGCGGACCATGAAATCGCCAACGGAACCGACTCCGCCATACGCCAGTTCAAGATTCCCAAGACGTGGGCATCCGGTCCGGAGGATCGTCTCGCCGGCGGCGAATGGGCTGCCGCCTCGCCCGCGACCGTCGGCAAGTTCTCCGCTGCGTGCTGGTTCTTCGCGCGCGAAATGAAGGCAAAGAGCGGCGTAGCGCAAGGACTTATCAATAGCACCTGGGGCGGAAGCCGCATCGAAGCGTGGATGAACGCATCAACGACAGGAGTCCGCGCCGAAGATATCGACGCGCGCATGAAGGAAATGGACGCCGACGAAAAGCTCAAGACAGACGAAACGCGTCGCCACCTTGCCCACTGGAGCGGCACCACGCCGCCTTCCGGTACGGCATGGGCTTCGCCCGATCTCGACACGAAGGACTGGGTGCCCCTCGTCGTCCCCGGCTACTGGGAGAACGAGGGTTACTACGGCATGGACGGCACGGCGTGGTACCGCACGACGTTCACGCTCTCGGCACGGGAAGCGAAACAAGGCATCACGGTCGGCCTCGGCACGATCGACGATTCTGACACCAGCTTTGTCAATGGGACGCAGGTCGGCGAAACGCAGGCCAAGTGGAACGATATCCGTGCCTATCGCGTCGCGCCCGAAAGCCTCCATGCGGGAACGAATACTATCGCCGTCAAGGTCGAAGACCTTGGGAACAACGGTGGTATCTACGGCGATGCGAGCCTGCTTTACATCCAGACCGCGGATGGTGAGAAGCATCCACTGAAAGGACCGTGGTTGTTCCACCCGGACGTCGTCACGGTGTCCGCCACCGCAGAACGGAACCAGCTCGCGACCCTGCTCTACAACAAGATGATTCACCCGCTCATCGGATTCCCGCTGCGCGGCGTACTCTGGTACCAGGGTGAAGCAAACGCCAACAAGGGCGAAGCATTGGCCTATCGCGAGCAGTTCGCCGGGTTGATTCGCCAATGGCGCAGCGAATGGAAAGCACCCACCCTGCCCTTCGTCTGGGTACAGCTGGCCAACTGGATATCCGACGGCGACACGCCGGACGAAAGTCCATGGGCCGAGCTACGCGAATCGCAATCCGCCAACCTCGCACTGCCGGCGACCGGGGAAGCGGTCATCATCGACATCGGCAATCCCAAAGACATCCACCCGACGAACAAGCAGGATGTTGGACACCGACTTGCGCTTGCCATGCGCCATGTGGCGTTCGGCGACACTGTCACGTGGTCGGGTCCGCGCTATCGCGACCTGAAGATCGACGGCGCGAACGCCGTCGTGGGCTTCGACCTGTATGGCGGACATCTCGCGGTCCGCGGCGGTGGCGCTCCCGAAGGTTTCGAGGTGGCTGGCGACGACCGGAACTTCCACCCTGCCACGGCGCGTATCGAGGGCAGCGACATCGTCGTTTCCAGCACCGCCGTCGCCCATCCCGTCGCCGTGCGTTACGCATGGAGCGACAACCCTGAACACGCCAACCTGACCAACGATGAAGGCCTGCCTGCATCGCCCTTCCGCACGGAAGGCACGATCCAACGGAGTGTCCGATGAAACGAAGGACACTGACCGGGGCGCTGCTGTTATCGCTTGCGACCTGCGCCACCGGCTGGGCGAACGACATGCCGCATATGGTGAGCGAGCAAGGACGCCATGCGCTGATGGTCGACGGCAAGCCGTTCCTCGTGCTCGGCGCGCAGGTCAACAACTCAAGCGCATGGCCGGCGATGATGGGCAAAGTCTGGCCCGCGATCGAGCAGATGCGCGCCAATACCGTGCAGGTTCCCATTGCATGGGAACAGATCGAGCCCACCGAAGGCCGTTTCGATTTCAGCTTCCTCGACACCCTGGTAACGCAGGCACGTGAGCACAACGTGCGACTCGTGCTCCTGTGGTTTGCCACGTGGAAAAACAACGGCCCGAACTACGCACCGGCCTGGGTGAAGCTCGACAACACCCGTTTTCCTCGCGTGATCAGTCGCGAAGGCAAGACCCTGGGATCGCTGTCGCCGCACGCTCCAGCCACACTGGAAGCAGACCGCAAGGCCTTCGTCGAGCTGATGACGCACCTGCGTGGTATCGACGGCGACCGCCATACCGTCATCATGACGCAGGTAGAGAACGAATCGGGAACGTACGGCACCGACCGCGACCACTCGCCCGCCGCCGACAAGCTCTTCGCCGGTACAGTGCCCGACGCGCTGCTGAAGCGGGACGGAAAGAAGTCCGGCACGTGGCAACAGGTCTACGGCGCCGACGCGGCGGAGTTCTTCCACGCCTGGTCGGTCGCGCATTACATCGAACAGGTAGCCCATGCAGGCAAGGCGGTCTACGACCTTCCCATGTACGCCAACGCGGCCCTGCGCGACCCGTTCAAGCCCGGCCCACCGGGGGGTTACTCCAGCGGTGGTCCCACGGACAACGTGCTCGATGTCTGGAAGGCAGCGGCACCCTCGCTCGACCTGCTGGCACCGGATATCTATATGCCGGAATACGACCGGTATACCGCCGTGCTCGATCGCTACGCCCGGCCGGACAACGCACTCTTTGTCGCTGAAACCGGCAATGCGAAACCGTATGCGCGCTATATGTTCGCCGCGCTAGGCAAACGAGCCATCGGCTTCTCGCCGTTCGGCATGGACTTCACAGGCTATGCGAATTACCCGCTCGGCGCGCGCAAGGTCGACAGCGAAACGATCGACGCCTTCGCGGACAACTACAAACTGATTGAACCCCTCCGAGCTGTCGTGGCAGGGCAAGGTCTGGGGTGTGGCTGAACCGGTCGACCGGCATACCCAGGATATCGATCTGGGTGACTGGTCCGTGCACATCGGCTACGGCCAGCCGCAGTTCGGCGTCGATCCGGCACCTGGCAACGCCGAGCCTGTGGGCGGCGTGCTGATCGGCCAGATCGGCAAGGACGAGTACCTCGTCACCGGCCGCCAGGCACGCGTGAACTTCGGGAACGGAAAAGCCAACGCGCGGCGCAATTTCATCCTTGCTCGCGTCGAAGAAGGTCATTACGAGAACGGCCGCTGGATCTTCGACCGCCTGTGGAACGGCGACCAGACCGACTACGGCCTCAACTTCACCGACGTGCCGCAGGTGCTTCACGTCAAACTCGCTACGTTCTGAAGGAAGTCACGATGCTGAAGAAAGCACTTACCGTCGCGCTAGTGACGCCGCTCGCCACCGCACTGCTTGCCAGCTGCGCGTCGTCGCCATCAGCCCATGGCACGCCACTGGCCAGCCACGCGACGCGCATCGCCGACGGTGCCGTCATTGCTGTCGATCACTCCGCACAAAAGGTACGCCTGCAACTTGTTTCGCCGAAGATCGTGCATGTCACGGTCGCACCGGACGGCAACTTCAACCTGCCCGCCAGCCTGATGGCCGTCAGAACCGGCGGCGACGGATCGTTCTCGCTCGGCGAGTCCGGCGACGAAGTCGTGCTGAAGACGTCAGCCCTCGAAACCCATGTCTCCACGAAGGACGGCACCGTCCGATTTACCGACGCTCAGGGCAGACCGATCCTTGCCGAACGCGCCGGCGGCCGCAGCTTTGCGCAGACAACCATCGAGGGAAAGCCGTTCGTCGCGGTTCGCCAGCGTTTCGAATCACCTGACGACGAGGCGTTCTATGGTCTGGGCCAACACCAGAACCGCCAGATGAACTACAAAGGCGAGGATGTCGAACTCGCCCAGCACAACATGGACGTCGGCATTCCGTTCGTCGTCTCCACCCGTAACTACGGCCTGCTATGGGACAACAACTCGATCACGCGCTTCGGCGACCCGCGTGAGTATCCGCTGGCCGGCCAGACGCTCAAGTTCTACGACGCGGATGGAAAGGAAGGCGGTCTGACCGCCCGTTACTATGTTGGCAGCGCGCTGAAGGCAACTCGCGTCGAACACGAGGTCAACTACGCCTACATCAAGGACCTGACGACCTGGCCAACCGACCCGACGGCGAAGAAGACCGACCGGGTCGTCTGGGAGGGCTCGTTCGAAACCTCGTCCACCGGCGCGCAGAAGTTCCGGCTGTACTCGTCCAGCTACGCGAAAGTCACCATCGACGGCAAGGTGGTCTACGACGACTGGCGGCAGAACTGGAACCCCTGGTACCACAACATCCGTTTGCCGATGGACGCCGGGACGAAGCACACGATCAAGATCGAGTGGAAGCCTAACGAAGGCTATATCGCGCTCTACCATCTCGATCCGCAACCAGACGCTGAACAGCGCGATCTTTCGCTGTATTCCGAGGCAGGCCACGCGGTCGACTACTACTTCGTCTCGGGCTCGAATCTCGACGATGTCGTTTCCGGCTATCGCACCATCACCGGCAAGTCGACCATGCTGCCGCGCTGGGCCTACGGCTTCTGGCAGAGCCGCGAGCGCTACAAAACACAGAAGGAAATCGTCGACACCGCGACACGCTATCGCAAGCTGGGCCTGCCGTTGGACAACATTGTCGAGGACTGGAGCTACTGGCCCGAGAACGCGTGGGGTTCGCACGAGTTCGACGCGGCGCGCTTCCCCGATCCGAAGGGCATGATGAAACAGCTGCACGACATGCACGTGCAGCTGATGATTTCCGTATGGCCCAAGTTCTACCCGGAAACGAAGAACTACAAGGAGCTGGACGCCAAGGGCTACATCTATCACCGCAACGTCGAAAAGGGCGAGCGCGACTGGATCGGCAAGGGTTACCTCAACTCCATCTACGATCCGTACGCGAAGGAAGCGCGCGACATTTACTGGCGGCAGATCCAGGAGAACCTTGGCGTACTGGGCATCGACGGGTGGTGGCTCGACGCCTCCGAGCCCGACATTCACTCCAACCTCGATATCGACGAGCGAAAGCTTCGCATGGGACCGACCGCTCAGGGCCCGGGCGCCGCTTTCTTCAATTCCTTTCCATTGATGCATACGACCGGTGTCTACGAGGGCCAGCGTGCCAGTGCGCCGGATCGTCGCGTCTTCATCCTGACGCGTTCGTCGTTCGCCGGTCAGCAACGTAATGCCGCCGCCACATGGAGCGGCGACGTGGTATCGCGCTGGAGCAATCTGCACGACCAGATCTCGGCCGGCGTGAACTTCTCGCTGGCAGGCATACCCAACTGGACGACAGACATCGGTGGTTTCGCACTGGAACCGCGTTACGAGAAGCCCGGTGCGGCCGACCTGAAGGAATGGCGCGAACTCAATCTGCGCTGGTTCCAGTTCGGTACGTTCACGCCGCTGTTCCGTTCGCACGGCCAGTTCCCATACCGCGAGATCTTCAACCTCGCGCCTAAGGGTTCGGAAGTCTACGAATCCCTCGCATGGTACGACCGTCTCCGTTATCGCCTGATGCCGTACATCTACACCCTGGCCGGCGACACCTGGCAGAACGACGGGACCATCATGCGCGGCCTGGCCATGGATTTCCCGAACGATACGAAGGTGCGAACGATAGACGACGAATTCATGTTCGGCCCGGCGTTCCTGGTCGCACCCGTACATGAATACGGCACGCGCAGCCGCAAAGTCTATCTGCCGGCCGGTTCGGAGTGGTACGACTTCCAGACAGGCCAGCGCCATGCCGGTGGCACGACCATCGACGCCGACGCACCGCTCAATCGCATGCCGCTGTTCGTTCGCGCCGGTGCCATCGTCCCGGTTGGTCCGGCGGTCCAGTACACCGGGCAGAAACCCGATGCGCCGATCACGGTTTATGTCTACCCCGGCCACGACGGCAGCTTCTCGCTCTACGAGGACGAAGGCACCAACTACGGCTACGAGAAAGGCGCCTTCAGCCGCATTCCCCTCACGTATGACGACGCGAACCATACGCTCCACCTGGGTGAACGCCAGGGCAGCTTCCCCGGCATGGTGGAGAAACGTCGGTTCCGCGTGCGGCAGCTTACGGAGAGCGCGCGGCCTGGCGTGGACTTCGAGGCCAGGGCCGACAAGGAAGTGGACTACACGGGAAAGGCGGTAACGATCCAGCTCTAACCGTTCCCTGAGCCACTTCTTGGCGAGCCGCCCTTCAGGGCGGCTTTTTTGCTCATGTGGGAGCCGGCTATGCCGGCGACGGCGTTGAGGCACGCTGGCTTTCGCCGCTGAAGCGGTTCCTACAGGGACACCGGCGAACTCGCGTACGAATTTCACGCCGCAACGACATGCCGACCAGCTTCATCGTCATCTCCCCCTACCGTGGCATCCGGCTACCCAAGGAGCAGCATGACGATGACGCTTCGTCCCACCCTCCTGGCCCTCGCAGCCACTGTCATAGCGTTGCCTGCCGTGGCCAAGGACGTCACCTTGCTCAACGTGTCCTACGACCCCACGCGCGAGCTCTACAAGGCTGTGAATACGGCCTTTGCAGCAGACTGGAAGGCAAAGCACGGTGACACCGTCACTATCCAGATGTCCCACGGCGGTTCCGGCAAGCAGGCGCGCTCCGTCGTCGACGGGTTACCCGCCGATGTCGTGACGCTCGCACTGGCCTATGACATCGACGCCGTGGCCGACCGTGGCCTGCTGGGCAAGGACTGGCAAACGCGCCTGCCCGACAACGCCTCACCCTACACGTCGACCATTGTCTTCCTGGTCCGCAAGGGTAACCCGAAGAACATTCGCGACTGGGGTGACCTGGTCAAGAACGGGGTCCAGGTCGTCACCCCCAATCCCAAGACATCCGGCGGCGCCCGCTGGAACTTCCTCGCCGCCTGGGGCTACGCGCTCAAACTGCCCGGTGGCACCGACGACAAGGCCAGAGCCTTCGTCAAGACACTTTTCCAGCACGTCCCCGTGCTCGACACCGGTGCACGGGGCGCCACGACGACATTTACCCAGCGCGGCATCGGCGATGTGCTTGTCGCCTGGGAAAATGAAGCGCTGCTGGCAAAGAAGGAAGCCGGCGGCGACCAGTTCGACATCATCACCCCGTCCATCACAATTCTTGCCGAGCCGCCGGTGGCTGTCGTCGACAAGAACGCGGCGGAACACGGCACGCGCGAAGTCGCGGACGCCTACCTTAAGTTCCTCTATTCGCCCCAGGCCCAGGACATCGAAGCACGCAACTTCTATCGCCCGCGCTCGCCCGAGGTCGCCGCCAGGTACGCCACACAGTTTCCGCAGGTAAAGACGTTTACCCTGGCCGAGGTATTTGGTGACTGGCGCAAGGCCCAGGCAAAGTTCTTTGCCGATGGCGCCATCTTCGACCAGATCGGTCCGGGCAACTGACCATGCGCCGACGGGTCTTGCCCGGCTTCGGATTGAGCCTCGGTTTTACCGTCACCTACCTTGGCCTCATCGTCCTGCTGCCGCTCGCAGCATTGGCCTGGAAGGCATCGGAGATCGGGGTCGCCGGCATCCCGCGGTTGCTTGCGTCGCCCCGCACACTGGCGGCATTCAAGCTCAGTTTCGGCGGCGCCTTGCTGGCCGCGTCGATCAACGTGGTCGTCGGCCTGATGGTGACATGGGCGCTGGTCCGCTATCGCTTTCCCGGTCGCCGGATGCTCGACGCCCTCATCGACCTGCCCTTCGCGCTCCCGACTGCCGTTGCCGGCATTGCGTTGACAGCGATCTATGCGCCCAACGGCTGGCTTGGCCGCTGGCTGGTACCGCTGGGCGTCCAGGTCGCCTACGCGCCGCTCGGCGTGCTTGTCGCGATGGTCTTCGTTGGCTTCCCCTTCGTCGTGCGCACCCTCCAGCCTGTGCTGCTGTCGCTCGAACGGGACGTGGAAGACGCCGCTGAAAGCCTGGGGGCGACCAGGCTGCAGACCTTCGTCAAGGTTGTCCTGCCTACGCTGCTGCCGACCCTGTTGACCGGATTCGCCCTGGCACTGGCCCGGGCCGTGGGCGAGTACGGCTCGGTGATCTTCATTGCCGGCAATATCCCCCTGCGCTCGGAAATCGCACCCCTTCTCATCGTCCAAAGGCTCGATGAATTCGACTACGCCACCGCGGCGGCGTTGGGTGTCGTCATGCTGGCGTTTTCGCTGGTCCTCCTGGTCCTGGTTTCCGTGCTGCAACGCTGGACCCGGCGCTGGGCGGAGCAGTCCGCATGAAAGCGCGCCGTGCCGGGCGCCCTGTCAGTGTCGCGCGACGTCTTGGCCAGGCGTCGATCATCGTTGCTTCCTGTGCCTTTCTTTGCCTCTTCCTCGTGGTGCCGCTGGCTTCCGTGTTTGTCGAAGCCTTCCGTCAGGGGGCTCACGCCTTTGTTGAAAGCCTCGACCAGCCCGAGGCCATGGCCGCCATCCGGCTCACCTTGCTGGTCGCGGCTATCACAGTGCCACTCAATGTGGTCTTCGGGGTCGCGGCCGCCTGGGCCATGACCCGGTTCGCCTTCCGCGGAAAGGCGCTGCTCGGTGCACTCATCGACCTGCCCCTGTCGGTATCACCTGTGGTCTCAGGCCTCCTCTACGTGTTGATGTTCGGCGCACAGGGCTGGTTCGGCCCGTGGCTGGTGGCCCATGGGGTCAAGATCATCTTCGCCGTACCCGGCCTTGTCCTCGCGACCATTTTCATCACGCTGCCCTTTGTCGCGCGCGAACTGATACCGCTGATGCAGGCCCAGGGCAGCGAAGAGGAAGAGGTCGCCCGTGTGCTCGGCGCAAGCGGCCTGCAGACGTTCTTCCGGGTGACGCTTCCCAATATTCGTTGGGCGCTGCTCTACGGTGTTTTGCTTTGTAACGCGCGTGCCATGGGTGAGTTCGGCGCAGTATCCGTTGTTTCCGGGCACATTCGCGGGCTCACCACCACCATGCCGCTGGAAGTGGAGATGCGCTACAACGAGTACAACTACGTCGGCGCCTTTGCCATCGCTTCGTTGCTTGCCCTGTTGGCACTTTTAACCCTGGCGGTGAAATCTGCCCTGGAATGGCGCTATCAAGCCGCTGAGAATCACTGATGACACTCGCTCTCAAAAGGCTGAGCCGCCACTTTCCCGACATCGCGGCGCTCGACGATGTGAGCCTCGACATTGCCCCGGGGGAATTCGTCGCGCTCGTCGGGCCGTCCGGGTCGGGGAAGACCACCTTGTTGCGCATTCTCGCCGGCCTCGACTATCCGGATGAGGGGAGCGTCACCCAGAACGGGCAGGACTTCCTGGCCGCCAGTGCGCGGGAACGCAACGTGGGCCTCGTGTTCCAGCACTATGCCTTGTTCCGTCACCTGACCGTGCGCGAAAACGTGGCCTTCGGGCTTCGTGTGCGACCCCGGCACCGCAGACCTCCGCGTGACCAGATCCGCGTGCGTGTCGATGAATTACTGAAGCGCGTGCAGCTGGCGGAACTGGGCAACCGCTATCCGAGCCAGCTCTCCGGTGGCCAACGTCAGCGAGTGGCACTCGCACGTGCACTGGCCGTCGAGCCTGACGTGTTGCTGCTCGACGAACCCTTCGGCGCACTCGATGCGCAGGTACGCACCTCTCTACGCCGCTGGCTCCGCGAGCTCCACGAAGAGCTGGGCCTGACCACCGTGTTCGTGACCCACGACCAGGAAGAGGCACTCGAGCTCGCCGATCGCATCGTCGTCATGAACAAGGGGCGCATCGAGCAGGTAGGTCGACCGCACGACGTCTACCAGGATCCTGCCACGCCTTTCGTCTGCGAATTCATCGGCCGCACGAACCGTATTCCACTGCAACGCCAGGGGGATGCATGGGGCGCTGGAGGATGGTCGCTTCCGGCAGGCGCGTCGGGTGGGCGGTTTCGATCGGCCGTGGGTTACGTCAGACCGGAGCATCTGTCCCTCTCGGTGCCCGAAGGTCAGCCGGCATGGGAAGCGCGACTACGGCACGTCTACCTCGCAGGGAGCATTGCCCACCTGGACATCTACGTGGCGGAGATCGACCACACGCTTGAAGTCGATGTGGCAAGCGAGGATCTGGGTCGTTTTGCTCTCACCCCTGGCGTGGACTTGCGCGTTGCACCGACCCGGCTCGTTGCATTCCCGCTTGACGACAGCCCTGCTGCCTTGCCTGTCGTCGGCGAGCGTTGGGTTATGCAGGATCGCGGTTAAGCGCACAACGGATGCATCAACGTCGCTCGCAACGTGACCTACGGCAGGTTATCCCGGGCGCTCCCGCGGTTACGCTCGACGTTTCACGATACCGGACCGTCATCATGCTTCGTGCTCTCGCCTTCGCCTGCTGCCTCGCCGCCCTCCCTGCCTTCGCCGCAGACACCAACCCGACCGCCGCCGAGAAGGCACAGGGTTGGCAATCCCTCTTCGACGGCAAGACGCTCCAGGGCTGGCACTCCTTCGGCCAGCAGGGCACGGGCAAAGACTGGAGCGTCGTCGACGGCGCGATCCAGCTCGATCGCGACCTCAAAGCACCGGACACCGACTTCGCGGATCTCGTCAGCGAGAAGGAATACGAGAACTTCGATCTCAAGCTCGACTGGAAGATGACCGCCTGCGCCGATGCTGGCGTGATGTTCAACGTCCAGGAATCACCGAAGTACCGATACACATGGGAAACCGGCCCGGAAATGCAGATCGCCGACCTGGTGTGCACCAAGCCGGACAGCTATACGCTATACGAACGGTCCGGCGACCTCTTCGACCTGATCTCCTCGGACATCGAGAACGTCAACGAGCATGGCCACTGGAACGCCATCGAGATCATCGTCGACCACGGCCACGTGCAGTTCTTCCAGAACGGACACAAGACGGTCGACACCACCCTGTGGACACCGGAGTGGACCGCCCTCGTGGCGAAGACGAAGTTCGCGAAGATGGCGGATTTCGCACGCTTCCACAAAGGCCGTATCGCGCTGCAGGGCGGCGAAGACAAGGGCGTGCCGCCCATCCGCATCGCGTTTCGCAACATCCGGATCAAAGAGCTGGACTGAAGCCCGGTCGCTGCTTTAACGCATAGCGCTCGATCGCGACAGCAACACCGTCCTCGTTGTTGCTGGTGGTCACATGGTCCGCCACGGCTTTGACGGCATCGATCGCATTACCCATCGCCACCGCAACGCCAGCGAACTCCAGCATTACCAGGTCGTTCTCCTGATCGCCGATCGCCATGATCCGCTCCTGGGGAACGCCAAGATACGCCGCGAGCGTTGCAAGCGCCCTGCCCTTGCCGGCTTCCGGGTGAAGGATCTCAAGGAAATCGGCAGCGCTCTTTACCACCGTATAGCGCTGCAAGAGTTCTGATGGAAAGTTGGCAATCGCCCTGTCGAGGATGGCTTCGTCGTCCACCATCATGAACTTCCGGAAACGCCATGCCGGATCCACCTGTTCGACGGAACGGTAAAGCAAAGGCGTATGTGAAATGTACGCATCTCGCACGGTGTGCGAACTGATGTCCGCGTTCGGCGTCATCATGCTCCGTTCGTAGAGCACGTGAAAATGCACGCCGAGGTCTCGTGCGACCTTTTCGCAGTAAAGGAAATCGTCGTAGCCAAGCGTGGTTTCCGCCACCGACTTCGTGTCCGAAGCATTCTGGATTACTGCGCCATTGAAGGTGATGCAGTAGTCATCCTCGCCAGTCAGACCGAGGTCCTCAAGGTACTTCTCAACGCCCGAGAAGGGTCGCCCGGTCGCAAGGACAATACGGACGCCCTGGGCGCGTACAGCAGCAATGGCCTTCTTCACCCTGCGCGAGATGGCGTGGTTGGAGTCAAGCAGCGTGCCGTCCATGTCGATGGCAATCAGGTCGATCATCGGATGTGTTCGGTAGGGGGATGCGCAATGTTACTGCATTGCAGCAATCTTCTTTCCACACGCCATCGCATCGGACCGCGGAAGCGCGGCCGTCCTTTGCAGATGCCCCTCACCCCATAGGCGCACCGATTCAATGATCGGAAGCAGTGTCTGCCCGTAGGGCGTCAGCTGGTAGATCACCGGCGCGGGTATCGCACCGGTTGGCGTCCGAACGACGATGCCATCGCCTTCGAGTTCGCGCAGCTGCTCCGCCAGCACCTTATGGGAAATGGGCGCAGCGCGCCTTTGCAGCCCCGCGAAGTGCAGTTCGCCATGTGCAAGCCAATACAGGATCGTCAGTTTCCACTTCCCACCAATCGCCGCGAAGGCCGCCGAAAGCGGACAACCTTCAATCTGGGCATGGTTACCTGCAGGTGCCTTCTTGTTCATGGTCCCCTCGCAATCGCATCCTTCCCGCATCGCGCCAAACGGGACAAGACAATGCTAAACAACCTGCGAACCCGGTTCAGCAGTGCGCTTCTATGGGTGGCGTTGCTGACTATGGTCGCCCTGACCGTACCTTCGCAAGCCTCCCTCGGCGCTGGCCCGGTGGACGGGCAACACGACTTCGACTGGGAGACCGGTACGTGGAAGACCGAGCTTCGCCGGCTGGCAAAGCCGCTGTCCGGCTCAAGCGAATGGGTCCAGTACAGCGGAACCACGGTCGTACGGAAGGTTCTGGACGGCCGCGCGAACCTGGTCGAGTTGCGGGTGAAAGGTCCCGCCGGACAGATCGAAGGCACGAGCCTGCGTCTCTACAACCCACAGACAAAACAGTGGAGCCTGAACTTCGCCAGCGCGCGCAACGGCGTCATGACCCAACCTGTGTATGGCGGCTTTCGGGACGGTCACGGTGAGTTCTTCGGGCAGGATAGTCTCGACGGCCGGGCTATCTTCGTGCGGTTCGTTATTTCGAAGGTCACGGATGAATCGTGGCGCTTTGAACAGGCTTACTCGGAGGATGGTGGGCGTACTTGGGAAACGAACTGGATTGCGACTGATACTCGAATTAAAGGTGTTGAATAGGTCGGAACGAGAGTCTCGCTATACAAGGCGATGGCAACTCGCCTGCAAGGCGCCCGGTACCCGATGGGGATGCCACCGGGCGAAGTGGATGCCGCCCGCACGAGCTAGAATCAACCGGACATGGGGCGCTCCCCATGAGAAACGGTGATTGACCATGAAGCGGCGGGAATTCTTGCAACTGGGAGGGACGGCGACACTGAGCGGCGCGCTCTTGCCGTGGGAGCGAGCGTTCGCCACACCGGCTGCTTCGGTACTGTCCACAAAAGCAGACCACACCCTGCACATCGGCAAAAACCTGGTTGAGCTTGCGCCTGATCACATCGTTTCCACCACGACCTACAACGGTCAGTTCCCTGGGCCGATCCTTCGCCTTAAAGAAGGGCAACCCGTGGTGATAGACGTCTACAACGACACCGATGTGCCCGAGCAACTCCATTGGCACGGGCAAACCGTGCCGATCGAGGTGGACGGTGCCGCCGAGGAGGGCACACCCTTCATTCCTCCCCATGACATGAGACGCCTGGCCTTCACACCGGGGCCGTCGGGTTTGCGTTTCTATCACACGCACGTGGCGGCAGGCAGCGATCTGACCTTGGGGCAATACAGTGGACAGGTCGGTGCCGTCTACATCGAGCCACAGCGAGAGCCGGGTGCCTTTGACCGCGAGGTGTTCCTGGTGCTCAAGGAGTTCGACCCGTTCTTCAGCAAGGGGGGCGACATGGCCATGGACTTCCTGCAGCCAGGCTCACGCGACCGCTCACTGGAAGAACACGGCGAGACCGCCATGAAGGCCTCACTGGCAAGCGGTGCAGCCCACGGCTATGAGGTCGGTTATCAGGCCTTTTCCATCAACGGAAAAATGCTGGGTCACGGTGAACCCATCCGCGTAAAGGCTGGTGAACGCGTGATGTTTCACATCGTCAACGGCAGTGCCACCGAGATCCGAAGCCTCGCCCTACCCGGTCATGTCTTCAAGGTCGTGGCACTGGATGGCAATCCGGTGCCACGACCTGCCGAGGTGCCCGTGCTGTGGCTGGGCACGGCCGAGCGCATCAGCGCCATCGTCGAGATGAAGCGTCCGGGTGTATGGGTGATGGGGGATCTGGCCGATGACGACCGGGAGCACGGTATGGGCATCGTCATCGAATATGCCGGTCAGCATGGCAAACCGCGTTGGGAAAAAGCCAAGCCCTTTGCCTGGGACTACCGGCGATTTGCCACGCCCGGTGCACGGCCCACCGAGGCCGATGAAATCATCGAGATGACCTTTGCCAAACAGAACGCGGTCCTTGGCGGTTTCAACCGGTGGACCATCAATGACCTCGCCTTCGACATGAAAGCCATGAAGCCGATGTTCTCCTTGACCCATGGGCGGCGTTACCGGCTCCGCATGCACAACGCCAGCGACGACATTCATCCGATGCACCTGCACCGACACAATGTCGAGATCACACGCATCGCAGGCCAGCCGACCAGCGGCATCATCAAGGACGTGGTCATGCTGGGCGGCTACCAGACCATGGAGTTGGACTTCACCGCGGATCAGCGGGGTCTTTCCCTGTTTCACTGCCACATGCAGTTACATATGGACTTCGGTTTCATGGCGCTGTTCGACTGCACATGAGCACCTCGATGACGAACACCCCCCAGGAGCGCGCGCGCCCCGGTCATGCGGTTGAGGTTGCCCGCGTTTTCCTTCGCCTTGGATTGACCTCCTTTGGCGGCCCTATTGCTCACATAGGTTATTTCCACCGCGAGTTCGTGGAACGACGCCGTTGGGTGGATGAACAGCACTTCGGTCAACTGCTGGCCCTGTGCCAGTTCCTGCCTGGTCCGGCCAGCAGCCAACTGGGATTTTCGATCGGCCTGCTCCGCGCCGGCTGGGCAGGTGCACTGGCTGCTTTCATTGCCTTCACCCTGCCCTCGGCTTTGTTGATGTTCGCTTTCGCCCTGGTGAGCAACCAGTTCGCCGGCGCATGGGGACAAGCGGTGATTCATGGCCTCAAACTGGTCGCCGTGGCTGTCGTCGCTCAGGGCGTGCTCGGCATGGCACGTACGCTCTGCCCGGATCGCCCCAGAGCGTTGATGGCTGCGGCGGCCGTCGGACTCATCGCAATAGGTAGCCCAAGCGCCTGGATGCAATTGCTGGTGGTGGTGGGTGGGGCTGCCCTTGGCCCTTGGGCTTGCCGTCAGGTCGAAGCTCGGCAAGGCGAGACGTTCTCGCTCCACTACGGTCCACGCGCCGGCACCGGCTTCCTCGTCGCTTATGCGGCACTGCTGGCCATCGCCCTGATCGCGGCGCCGTTCCTGCCTCCACTTGGCCAGATCGCCAGCGCCTTCTATCGCACAGGCGCGCTGGTCTTCGGCGGTGGTCATGTGGTGCTACCCCTGTTGAAGCAGGCAGTCGTGGATCCGGGATGGATCACGCCCGACCGCTTCCTGGCCGGCTACGGTGCCGCCCAGGCGGTCCCCGGTCCCATGTTCACCCTGTCGGCCTACGTCGGCAAAGAACTGCACGGCGGCGAAGGCGGTGCCTTGGGTGCGACGGTCAGCTTACTGGCCATTTTTCTGCCTGGCCTGCTTATGGTCTCCGGCGCTTTGCCGTTCTGGCGCGCATTGGCAGCGCGAACCCAAGCGGTTCGCATGCTCGCCGGTGTCAACGCTGCCGTGGTGGGATTACTCGCCGCTGCGCTCTATGACCCGGTGTGGGTCAGCGCTATCCATGAGGGCAAGGATTTCGGCATCGCGGCCATCGCCTTTGTTGGGCTCATAGCGGGCCGGTGGCCACCGCTGGTTGCGGTGGCTTGGTGCGTGTTCGCATCCGTGCTCTGTGCGCTGACCTGATTCGTCCACTTTGGGCGAACCGTTGCCGAAGCCGGATATGCCGCCTGTCGGTCACTGTCAATATTTAGTAACCTTTAGTTACTAAAGTGCACCGGCGGCGCAGATAGTCTGCGCCCCTGTCCAGGGGTTTTGACGTGGAAACAAAGGATTCAGGCCTATTGGGCCGATGGCGCATGCGCACGCCCGTCGGATTGACGGTTCTGTCACTTGCCGTTGGTCAGGCGCTCGCACAAACCGCGCCTCCCGCCGTTGACACGACCCAGGCGCCCGTCGCGCTGGAGAGTGTGCAGGTCACGGGCAAGGCGCTTTCGGTGCAGAAGGCGATAGCGGAGAAGCGCGCCCTACCGATAATTTCCGATGGCATCTCGTCGGACGAAATCGGATCGATCCCCGACTTCGGCCTCGGCGAGGCGGTCCAGCGAATCCCGGGTGTCGCGATGACCATCAATAACGGTCGCGGTGAAGCACAGTTCCTGAACCTGCGTGGCCTCAACCCGGACTACAACACCGTCACCGTGGACGGCATTGCCCTGCCGTCGACGGAAACCACCACACGGAACGTCTCGCTTGACGTGTTGCCCTCGACACTGGCGCAGCAGGTCAGTGTCTACAAATCAATGACGCCCGACATGCCCGCAGACGCTATCGGCGGCGTCACCAATCTGCGCACACGGAGCGCCTTCGATGTACCGGGCCTTTTCGCATCCACGCGCGCCAACCTCTCGCACTGGGAGGATCAACGCGTGGTAGCCAGCTCCAAACCATCCGGCCAAGCCGAAGCGATGGTTACCGATCGGTTCGGCGCCGACAAACACTTCGGTTTTGTGCTGTCGTCGAGCTACTTCCGGCGGGACTCGTCCTCGCTCGACACGGCCATGGACAGCAACGGCTACTACGGCTACTCCGGTGGCACTCAACAGCTCGCGGCGCTACGCCAGAATGCGGCGGGTACGGGTGCCGTCCTGCGCCCGTCCGACGACGTGAGCGACCTTGTGGCTGTACCGGATCGCCATCGGTGGCTCACCTACGACAACGTGCGCACGCGCGAATCGATTTTCGGGAAGCTCGAATGGGATAATTTCGATAACGCACGCGCGCACCTCACGGGCGGGTTCTTCCAACACGAGAACGACGAGGAGCGCAGGTCCCAGTTCCTCTCGCGTGTCGGCCCCGCCACACTGACCTCGCCAACGACTGGCAGTTTCGCCCGTGGTGCGGCCCAGGTCGATTTCGACCACTACGACCAGGTCCGGCGCATCAAGTACGCCGAGTTCGGCGGCAGCTACGAGCCAGCGGAACGCAGTCAACTGGATGTCACTGCGAACTATGCCGTTGGCAGCTACAGGCAGACCACACAGGAAGATGTCTTCACCAGCGCGTCGTCGCCAAACCTCGGCTTCGCTTATACCGCCCTGCCTGGCGATACCGCACTGTTTACGCCGACCCATGCCAGCTACTTCATGAATCCGGCGGAATACACCCAGACGAGCTATCTGTCGCGAGATGAACACAGCCGTCTTGGAACAGGCACCATCAAGGCTGACTTCACCCACAACCTTCAGGAAGACGCCAGCGGCTGGGGCTACAAGACCGGCTTCCAGTCGATAAGCCGAAAGCAGCGTTACGACCTCGACGAACTCGGGTATGTGCCAACCCAGCCGGTCACCCTGGGAAGCATCGGCACCGAGGACGTCCTCTTCCGTCCCTACGACGGTGCCGGGCAGTCGATGCTGCTAATCGATCCGGAAAAGGCAACAGCGTACTTTCTCGCCCATCCCGGCAACTACGCGCCCGCAATAACGAATGCACGCAACAGCGCGATCGGTGATTTTGATCTTGATGAGAAGACTCAGAGTGCTTATGGGATGATCGGATATCGTGGCGAAGCGCTGTCGGCAACAGCGGGTGCGCGCTACGAGTACACGGAACAATCGGTCGTTGGCATGGTGCCGCTACCGGCGAATAGCCTGACCAGCTTCGCCCGCCAGAAGGCAGACGACAGCTACGGCAAACTGTTGCCCTCGGCGGTATTCACCTATCAGCTCGACCCTTCACTCGTCCTCCGTGGCGGTGCCAGCAAGACGCTTGCACGTCCCTCCTACGCTGCTCTCGCGCAGAACGGCATCCCGTCGGTGAGTGTGGCGGCAGGAACGATCTCGCAATCGATCTCCAATCCCTCACTGCTGCCGCGTGAATCGAGCAACTACGACCTGTCGCTGGAGTGGTATGCCACCGCAGATACGATGGTCTCACTCGCCACGTTCGACAAACACATCCGCAACGAGATCATCAACCTGACCAGCACGCAGTCACAGGTCAATCCAGCCGGGCTGATCGGGACTTATCTCGTTACCACGACACAGGCGCAGAACGCAGCCAATGCACGGGTGAAAGGCATGGAACTGAGCCTGGTCGATCTGCATTTCGATTTCCTGCCTGGTCCGCTGCAAGGCCTGGGTGGCACTTTCAACGCCACCATTCTCGACATGACCGGCCCGTCGATCACGATGAGCGATGGCAGCCAGCGAACCCTGCCCGCCCTCACCGGCGCCGCCAGGACCGTCTTCAACGCGTCGCTCCTCTATACCGCCGGATCGTTCAACGCCCAGGTGAGTGCAAACCGCACGGGCAAGATGCCAATCAGCTTTGCAACGGACAACGCGGTCAACGACATTTATTACGCACGCACGCAGACCTACGACGCCCAGCTCCGTTATGCCTTCGACCCGCACCTGAGCCTGCTTGTGCAGGGCAAGAACCTCACCAATGCACGACCTACTCGGCTCATCGGACCAGGCCAGTCGCTGGTCAAGGAAGAGCTGGACAATGGTCGGGCCTATTTTGTTGGAATGAACTATGTCTTTTAAGCAGCATATCGTGGCCATCGGGCTGGCGGGATTCATCAAGTGCGCAACGGCTACCACCGTGCACACCGACGATCATGCGGGCTTTGCTTCGCTGCCGACCATCGCCACCGCCAGTTGCTGGGATGCGCAGCCGGAGAATGTCCGCGCGGCTGTGGCCGAGTGCGGACGCCGGCATGTGCCGTGGCTTATCCTGCCCATCCGCGCCGGCACGGACGGACGGATCATGGCCGCGTCGACGTATGCCACCTCGACGTGCACGGCCGGGCCATCCTGCGTCCCCCTTGGCGATGTCCTCGACACGCCCAACGCCCCGCATATCCTGCTGCAGGTCGCCCCCGTCCTGCTCGACGCCGTGCAGGATGATGTACGCGACCACGCTGCCGCCGACCGGGTCATCGTGGAACCGATGCTGGACCGACCGATGGGCGATGTCGCACCCACACAGGTCCGGCCGGGACTGCTCTATTCACGGCGACACTTGAGCGCACCCCGACCCATGATGGTGCACATACTGCAGGCCGACCTCGACACACCGGGCATGCATGTCGTGGTTACACCTGGCCACGTCGGTCGCGATACGGCCGGCAATCCAACCGAGTTCGTCGCCACCAAGACGACCACCTTTGTCGAACAGGAACACCTGGACGCCGCCGTCAACGCGACCTACTTCCTTCCCTTCGATGGCGGACACCTGCTCGACAAGCCTTACATCGCGCAACCTGGCCAGCCCGTCACCGTCGACGGCGTCTCGATGTCGAAAGGCCATCTGGACTCCGACTACCGCAGCGACGATCCGCGTTCGGACGGCTCACTGTGCATCCATGGCGCGCATCCGGTGATTACCCTCAAGGCATGTCCCTCAGGTACTACGGAGGCGGTCGGCGCCGGCCCGGTGCTGATGCTTGACGGCAAGGAGCGCGTGCTCGGCGGCCCCCGCCTGGACTACTACAAAGACAACGAGCCGCGCACGGCGATCGGAATCGATAAAACCGGCAGGCACCTGTGGCTGGTCATCGTCGATGGTCGCCAGGCCGGCTATAGCGAAGGGATGCCGCTATCGGAACTGACCGCCCTGCTACGAGAGATGGGAGCGAACTCGGCGATGAACCTGGATGGTGGCGGCTCGTCGACGATGGTCCTGCGCCGCGACGGCGCGGCAACGATCGTCAACAGCCCCATCCACACCGGCATTCCCGGACGCGAGCGGCCAGTGGGCAATCACCTCGGCCTGCGTATCGATCCGACGCCGTGACGATCGGGGGCACGGCCGGCCGGCGTGCCCCCCAATGCCATAATCGATGTGCGTCACGCCCGATTCCGAGGATTCTCCTTCCATGCCCGCACCCACGCCCCTCGCTAGCCAGGTCATGCCGCAGTTCCTGCGCGATCCGGATTCACTTCACACCGTGTCATCGAACGAGCGCGACCTGCTCGACCTGGTTCGCCGCCACGGTACAACCACACGCGCCGACCTCGGGCGCGCCACCGGCCTCACGGCCCAATCGGTCAAGCGGCTTGTAGACGACCTGGTTGAACGCGGCATGTTGCGTTTGGGCGACACCATTTCGCAGGGACGCGGTAAACCTGCCGTGGCGGTGACCCTGAACTCCACCTACGCCTTCTCCCTGGGCGTCTCGATCACCACCGATTCGATATCGCTGTGCCTGATCGATTTCTCCGGTGATGTCCTGGTACGGCACGACGAAGCGCTTTCCACGAGCGGCCGGGAAGTGCTGGTCAAGCGCATCTCTGTGCTTGCCCAGCGTCTGGTTCGCAAAGCTGGCGTAACGGCAGACCGTGTGTTTGGCCTTGGTGTGGGAACGACGGGATTCTTCATCGGCGACGGCTCGCGTATGAACCCGCCGGCGCCCCTCGACCAGATCGCGCTCGTCGAACTGGACCACTTGCTCTCGACCGCCACAGGATACCCAGTGTGGCTCGATAACGACGGCAGTGTCGCTGCCATCGGTGAGAGTCTCTATGGTGTCGGACGGGAGTATCGCGACTTCGCTTACTACTTCTTCGGACACGGCTTTGGCGGCGGCCTCATTCTGGATGGCCTCTGCCACCGCGGGGCCCATGGAAATGCGGGCGAATTCGCCGGCATGCTGCCGGAGCTCGGCTACGAACGCGCCGCGCTGGAAACGCTGCGCGCCATGCTGGTCGAGGACGGCCACGATCTGCCCACCGTCCAGGCCATGATCGACGGATATGACCCGGCATGGCCCGCCGTGGAACGCTGGCTGGACCGCGTGACCCCCGGTCTTTCGGCAGTGACCTCCGCCGTCGTCGCCATTGCCGACCCCGCGGCCATCGTGCTGGGCGGTCGCGCACCGGCGGCGCTGGCGGCACGGCTGGTGTCACGCATCGTCATCGACAACGTGTCGCGTCGCGGCCACGGCCGACCTCTGCCGGTGATTATCCTGGCCGACGCGCCACACGACCCCGTTGCGCTAGGCGCCGCCAGCCTTCCTTTCAAGGAATGTTTCTTTTGGTGAAACATATGCCCGCTATCCTCGGAGACCTGTCCGCGATTGACCGCCCCTATGTTCGCGGCGAGCGCGGGCTTCACACGACATAGGCCAAAGGGTAGCGGGGGTGTAGCGGTGAACCTGGATCGGTGGCGGCTGGCACTGTACGGCACCGCGCACGGCGGCAAGAGCCTGTTCTGGCACACGGCCGAATTGTTGCTTGGTTACGTACTCACCGAGGCCTGGCGTGTACCCCCGCACGACGCGGCACGAATCCTCGCGCTGACCATGACATTGTCCGCGACGCTCGACATTGTCGTGGCGCGAACCCTATCGCACGGGCAGCTTACCGCGAGTAAGGCTGTCCACATTCAGGCGTGGGCGAGTCTGGCGTGCGGTATCGCCTTCATCATGTTCGGAGCGTCGGGCCTGCTGCATCCCCACCTGCGTGAGCCCGCGGCGATCCTGTGCATCAGTGCCTTTCGCATTGCCTACGTCTTCATTGACGTGCCACAGAACGCCCTCCTGCCCTTACTCACCGATGGTGAACGCGAACGCACGCTATTCACGTCTACCCGATACGTTACAGGCGGCATCGCCGCCGTGCTGGTAACGGGCGTGCTGGCACCTGCCCTGATGCACGACATCGCTTCGGCAAGCCGCACCTTCTTCGTGTTTGCCGTGGCAGTCTCCGTAACCGCCATTATTGGCGCTTTCCTCTTGCGCACCAACCTTCACTCCATGGGTAACAATGAGCCGCCAACCCATGAACTGAAACCGCTGACATCCACCGATAGCACGCCATTCGGCTGCGTACTCATCGCCATGTTCGCGGTCTCGGCGGGGACATCGACGTTCGGCCGGCTCGAGATGTATTTCGTCACTTATGGTTCAACCGCCAACGTAACCCAACTCTTGTTATCGATTGCGGCGGGTGGCGTGCTGATGCAACCGCTCTGGCTTCGACTCTCGTCCCACTACCTATTACCTCGCATGCTTCGGATCGCTGCCGTCAGCATGCTTTTAGCTACTGCCGGCTTCCACGTCGCAGCGAGTACGGGCGGCGCAACGCTACTCATCGCAGGATTCGTTTATGGCGGCAGTTGCGCCGGTGTACTGATGGGCCTGTGGGCTCTTGCTGCAGGCGCGGCTGCCAGGCGTGCCGGAGGGTGCGAACCGGCGATGAACATGGCACTCCTGACGTTCAGCGCGAAGATGGGCCTGGCAATGTCTGCGATTGCGACAGGCTGGCTCCTGCACGGAGTGGACTACCGCTCACCGGCAAGCGAAAGCGTGCTTCAGGCAATGACCTATGCCGCAGCGTGTGGTGCCCTTGCATCGATGACACTTTCCGGTGCCAGGAAATCGCTCCGCGATTGATCTCTGTGACACTCGGGCAATGCGGGGCAGACAGCGGTGCAGGCGTTCTTGCAAGGCGATGGAAACCTTGTCATCTATGGGCCTACTTCGGCTGTGTGGGCGTCGAATACGGCGGGCCAGTGACGGTCGGCCTTCCGTCAACCAGCTCGAAGCGAAATGCGTAGTCGAGACTGAAGGGTGCGTTCTTACGGGTCTGGGACATATTTCCCTTGCCGTCTTCGATGTCCTCAACGACCGTCATCGGAGTGAACTGCCAGCGGATGACTGCCTCACGGCAGGCGGCAAAGAAAGCGGCATGGTCCGGTGTAGATGCACCGTCCATGTCTCTTACATCGGTGACATGGCCTTGCTCGTCGATGACGGCTTTCGCGTGAATGCTGACAGGAGGAAGCTGCTTGTCGACCAAGGATGCCGGGTATACGGGTGGGTCGCGCACGATGGGCTGTGCCCCGAAGGCGTGCTCGCTGTGCTTCAGCTGGTAAGCCCCTGACGAGCCTGCCGGAACGATGGTGTAGCTGACAGCGCCGGCTTTATCGGGAGCTTGTTCCTTCATGGGAGAGGACGTACCGACTCGGCAGCCCGCGAGCGCGAGGAAAAGGCCGAGCAAAATGCATCCAAGTGCGACGCTACCGATCCTTGCATGGGTTGCCGGCAAGTTTGCTGTAAAAGGCATTGTTTCCTGCCCTCGTGAAAATAAAGCCCAGATTGCGATGCTCGTCAGGAACTCGCCTTGTCGACCCTGACCTGAATTCCAGGGTCGCCGTTCCGCTGCTGCCGATGAAGCGTCATGTCCGGGCCGTGCATATCCTGATTCCAGGTCGCCAGGAAGGCGTTCGGTTCCATCTCGATTCGATACTGCGTACTGCATGCCGACTGAGAGGCCACGATTGCTATCGTCGCCAGAAAGAAACGCTTCTTCATTGGTTTATCCCTGTCTTCCCTGTTGCCCATCACCGAGGTCAACGACCCCGATGTACCCCCGCTCGACGTGAACAATGCCCGATTGGCGTGGTGCCGTCGAGGGGTGGGCGGCGAGCTCACAGGAGTCCAGTGCAGCTTCGCCGCCCTGCCAGTCGGCTGCCTCAATGCTGACCGAACAGTGGCGGTCATCGACGCCGCTCCCGCTGGCACGCACCGTTGGCGTGCCCTCGATCTTGGCGGATCATTGATCGGCGGCAGAAGCGGTCAAGCCACCATCCGTTTCGACGGCAATGAGGCGTGCAAGCAGGATCTGTCCGTGACCTATCGCGGGATGGCAGCGTTGACGATTACAGGCTTTGACATCTGCCGCACCGACCGCCTTTACCTGGGAAAGGCTCTCGCGAAGGCAATGCACTCCACCAAGATCGAAGGTCGCTGACCACAGAGAGTGTGAGAACGTCCGGCTAGTCGGCTTTTTTCTCCCAACACATTCGCACATGCGCCTGCGCCGTGCACTGCACACCCATGTCCGTCAACGCGCTGATCGCCTCCAGCCCGTGTGCTAGACGTTGGCAGTCCACGGTGTCGGACTCACGGACGAAGTCGGCAAGGAGCCGCGTAAGGCTACGTGCGTACTGAAGCCATTCGGTGGCTTCGTTCATCAGATCATGTGACGTGGCTTCGGGGTCGATGTGGTAGAGGAATCCGGGATGGGTGTTCTGACTCTTCGATGTGGTCATGACGCTCTCCTTACACGCCTCAACGCAGTCGGGACCTGGCTCTAAACCACGAACCCCCTCAGAACCCCTTCTGCACCTGCACCCAGGCACGGACATCGTGCGTGTCGCCAAGAATCGCCGGCCGGGCACCCACTGGATGAGCGACGTCCGCGCTGACGACCCACTGGTCGTCACCTTGCCAACGCAGACCTAAACCCACGTCCTGCATGTGAGCACTGTTAGTGCCCGGCGCGAAGCGATCCTTGTAGAGGCTAACCCGCCCCGCGTCGGCAAACGCAAGCGCGATGAGGCTGCCGGGCAAGCCCACGTGCAGGCTACGGCGAAATTCGAGGTTGACCATCTGTCCCTGGCTTCCGGCCAGCACGCCCGTGTCGTAACCGCGAACATTGTTCGACCCGCCGAGATAGAACTGTTCCGCCGTGTCGACGTTCTTGTTCGACCACTGCCCCTGGAACCCGAGGTACAGCGCGTTGTTGTCCGACAACTGCTGCAGGCGCGCCACGGAAAGCGTGTATTTCAGGTAATGGCCCTTTGTCTGCGCGCTGATCGCATCGACAAACTCGGCGAACGCATCATTGAACCCGAGCAGGCCATAGGTGGCGGCCAGGCTGAAGTTGGTCACGCCGCGTGCATCGCGCTGGTCACCGGCAAGCGTCGCCGTCCATCCATAGGTGTGGCGCAACGTGCGGATGCCGACGATATCAATCGAGTCGTTCAGGTGGCGACGGTCGTAACCGAGCTGGCCGTATAGATTTCCGTCAGTGGAACGGATGAACGGATGACTGACGAACACACTCGCCACCTGCGCGGTGCCGTGAGCGTCAAGAACGCGGAGGTCACCCTTGAGCTTGTAGTCGAGCGACGAGACCGCTGCTCCGACTACCGTGCCTTCGCCATTCACCAGGTACCGGTAGCCAAGGCGCCCGTAGTTCATGTTCGAGCCGGCGGTGAGCGCCGTAGCGTCCAGCACATCGCCCTGATGGAATAAGCCATTCACATTGAAGGTGCCAGTCATGCGTGCACGACCGGTATAGCGGTTGCCGTAATCGTCAAGCGCGACCGTGCCGGTGTAACGGGGCCGATCGTCCGTTCGCACGGCAAGGTCTGACGTGCCTGGCTCGGCCCCTGGGCCGAGCGCCGATGTCTCCGACACGCCCGGAATGTCACCTAGCAGCAACAGACTGCGATCAAAGCCATGCGCTGAGACCGGCATGCCTTCCTTGAGCGGCGCCAGCGTAGCCTGCAGCGGACCGTCGTGCGTCGCACTGTGGTTCTCGAGCGTGACTTTGCCCAGTCGTGCTTCCTGCACGGCAAGACGAACCGTGCCGCTGCTCAGCGTTTGCGCCGGCACATAAGCAACCGTCAAAGGGTAGCCCTTTGCCCGATAAGCCGCCGTGATTCGCGCGGCAAGGGCATTGAGCTGGCTGAGGGTAATGTCACTGTTCTCGCCCGAAGCGACCAGGGCGTGCAGATCTTCGACCGGCAACAACGTGGCACCCGTGATCTCGATGCGCGTGACATGGAAGGGGGCACTGTCGCCTTGCGCCTGCGGGACTTCCGGTGTGACGGTAAGAGCCGTGTCATCGGAACGCTGAGGCGCAGGTGTTGCCGGCACCTGGCGAAGCAAATCGCCCGTCTGTGGTGTGCGCACCTGGGCGGCCGCGCCCGAAGCCATGGCCAGCAGGATGCAGGCACCCAGGACATTCGCGGTGCGCTTGGGAAATTGAACCATGGTCATCGGTAAGCCGTTTCGAATTCGAAGGGGGTTATTCACTGCATCACATCCGCAGGCAGTCGCACGCCACCGCTAACGACCTGCAGCGAAAGTCCGGAATTGAAGTCCGAGCGCTGCACGTTCTTCTCCACAGGCTGGCGGGTCTTCTTGTGGTTACCGGTGTAATCGCCGACCGTGATATTCGAGGCGACACCGTATGGCGTGGCTAGCGAATCGGGTCCGAGCAAGGCCTGAATCTGGGTCAGTGCGATCGCCGAGGCGCCTTGCGAGGCGTTCTGGGTGATGTTTGCCGTCGTGGTCGGGTTCCAACTGAGAATGTAATTGCCAGCATCGTCACCGCTGATCATGCCGGTCACATTCACCGTTTTCCCATTGCCCACGTTCCTGTCGGAGAAGGCACCGACCGTGGACAAGGACACGCTGTCCCCCGCCAGTACGCCGCTCAGAACACCTTGGGTGGTGGCGCTGGTGTTTCCGTCGTAGGCCTTGTCGTTGGCGGTGATGCCCGCGTTGATACCCAGTGGCGTGATGGTCGCCACGTCGTGTCCGCCGACGAGCGTGTAGTTGCCGGCGAGCGAGCTGCCATTGTCGTTGAGCGCCAGCGAACCAAGGCCCGCAAGTGCGCGATCCGTGGCCACATTCTTGCTGGCAAGCACGCCCTGGCCAGACAGGAACAGGCTTTCGCCCGCGATGCCCGCAACGACCCCGGCATGGCTGAACATGTCAGCGCCAGCCACGGTGCTGCCGTCGTATACGCGCGTGCCGGAAAGATCGAGCACCACCTTGTTGATCGTGGCGGTTGTGGTCGTGTTGGTGGTCAGCGTGTAGTTGCCAGCGTCCGCGCCGGTCAGCTGGCCAGCCACGTTCACCGTCTTGCCCGATCCCGCATTCTTGTCGACGAAGCTGCCCTGGGTGCTTACACCCAGATTGTCTCCGGCAAGCACGCCAGTGAGGCTGCCCTGGGTCTGCGCCGAGGTGGTGCCATCGTAGGTCTTGTCGCTGGCGACGATGCTGCCACCAATGGCCAGCGGTGTGATGTTGCCCGTCGTCAAGGCTGTCGTGTTGAACGCGTAGTTGCCGGCGTCCGCGCCAGAGGCGGTGATGCCATTGACCGTGATGGTCTTGCCATTGGCGACATTCTTGTCGCTGTAGTTTGCCGCACCGCCCGCGAAGGTGATCTGGTCGCCGCCGATGATGCCGGTCGAGCCGAGGCCCGCCACAGCCAGGGAACCGCCGTCGTAGATTTTGTTGGACCCGGTGGCATCGACCACGATCTGCTTCGGGGTGATGGTCAGGTCGTGCGTGCCACCGACCAGGGTGTAGTTGCTGGTGAGCGCAGCCCCGTTACCGGTAAGACCCAGCGTGCCGGTCGAGGTCAGGGCCTTGTTGGTACCGGCGTTCTTGTCCCCGACCGAGCCATCGCCGCTCAGGTCGAGCGTGTCGCCATTGATGCCCGCGATGACCCCATGATTGCCAAAGTCACCGGCCGCAGCGACCGTCGAGCCGTCGTACTGGCGCTCCCCGTGCAGGTTGATGATGTACGGCGTGATGTTCGCGAGCGTGGTCGCTACCGTGTTGTAGACATAGTTTCCGGCATCGGCACCCGCTGCGGTAATGCCGCTGACGGTGACGGTCTTGCCATTGGCTGCGTTCGCATCGGAGAACAAGGACGAAGCGCCACTGAAGGTCACATCGTCGCTGCCGATAAGACCGGTCTGCGACAGGACCGTCGTCGCCGTAGCATTGCCGTCGTACATTTTGTCGGCCGCGCTCGTACCCACCACGATGGTCGCCGGCGTGATGTTCGCGGTCGTTGTTGCGTTGCTGGTGACGACATAGTTGCCGGCATCGGCCCCGCCAATGACACCGGAGACATCGACCACCTTGCCATTGCCGACATTCTTGTCGCGGAAGCTGCCCGTGGTCGAGGTGTAATCGACGACATCGCTGCCGAGTACGCCCGACAAGCTGCCGTGCGTCACCGCCCCGGTCGTGCGGTCGTAGACGCGGTCGTCGGCCACGATGGTCCCGCTGATGGCCAGCGGCGTGATGTTACCGGTGGTCGCCGCCGAAGTGTTGAACGTGTAGTTGCCGGCGTCTGCGCCACTGGCCGTGATGCCTGTGACCGAAATGACCTTACCGTTGCCGACATTCTTGTCGCCAAAGCTGGCAGCGCCGGAAGCAAAGTTCACGGTGTCGCCCGAAATCAGGTCGCCGGATGCCAGCGTGGCTGTTGCCCCCGTGGTGGCGTCATACACCTTGTTGCCACCGGTGGCATTGACCGTCACCGCGAGCGGGGTGATCGTAAAGGCGTCGACGCCCCCCAGCAGCGCGTAGTTGCCCGCACTTGATCCACCCGTGCCGGTGAGCGCCAGCGTGTCGAGGTCGAAGTCGCCCGTGCCGTTTGCGGCCCGGCTGTACGTGGCCACATTCTTGGATGCGCTCTTGCCCGCGCCGGTGAGGATCAACGTTTCACCATTGACACCAGTGACGACGCCGTTCGTGCCAAAGAGGCTCGCACTGGCCGTCGTCGTGCCGTTGTATACGCGCGTCCCGGTCAGGTTGATGATAAACGGCGTGATGTTCGCGGTGGTGGTGGCGCTGGTGTTCAGCAGCGTGTAGTTCCCCGCATCGGTACCGCTGGCAGTAATCCCATCCACGCTTACTGCCTTGCCGGTTCCCACATCCTTGGTATTGAACAGATTACTCGTGGCGCTGAAAGTCACCTGGTCGGTGCCCGCCAGATCCTGGCTCGACAGCGTCGCCCCCGATGCTGCCGTGCCGTCGTAGACCTTGTTGACCCCATTGGCGTCCACATGGATGAGCTTCGAGGTGATGTCGGCGAACAGGTTGGCCGGCTGCACGAGGGTGTAGTTACCCGCGTCGGTTCCGGCGATACCCATGGCCGTGGTGACCGACTTGTTCGTGCCGACGTTCTTGTCGCTGAAGGTGCCTACATCGGCGTTCGTCAGGTCGACGGTGTCCGACCCGAGCACGCCATTGAGCTTGGCATCTTGCAAGGTGGCAATGGTGTTCGCGTCGTAGATCTTGCTGTCAGCCTTGGTGTTGATCACATTGAGGATCGCCGGCGTGATCGTGTAGGTATCGGTGCCACCGCTCAGCGTGTAGTTGCTCGCGAGGCCACCCGCGCCATCGGCGAGGGCGAGCGAGCCCAGTGCGAAGTTACCGCCGGTGTAGGTCCCGACATTCTTGCTCGCCGTGTTACCCGTGCCCGAGAGGGAGAGGCTCTCACCGGACACCAGGTTCCCCAGGGTCAGACCGGGGCTGAAGATCGAGGTCGACGTGTCGTAGACCCGCGTGCCACTCAGGTTGAGGACGCGCGGCGTGATGTTTGCCAACGCGGTCGCGGTCGTGGTCGAGAGCACGTAGTTGCCCGCGTCAGCGCCGCCCTTGGTGATGTTGCTCACCGTGACGGTGCGTCCGTTGGCCACATCCTTGCCGTCGAACTGCGGCGTCGTGGACTCGCCGAAGTTGACCGTGTCGCCCGCGATGACGCCCGAGGACGACACCGTCGCCGTGGCATTGGTGGTTCCATCGTATTGGCGGCTGTCGGCCGAGGCCGTGGGGGTGATGGTCAGCGGCGTGATGGTCGCCGTGAGCCCCGTGGGCTGGACGAGAATGTAGTTGCCGCTGTCGCCGCCGCTCACGGTCATCGACGTGCTAACGGACTTGCCGACACCGGCATTCTTGTTGGCGAATGTCCCGGTCGCGACGTTCCCCAGCGTCACATCGTCCGAACCCAACCGCCCCACAAGCGTCGAGCCCGAGAGCTGCGCCACGTTGGAGCGGTCATAGGTCTTGTCGGCAGCGACCGTGCCGGCCACCGTCAAGGTGGCCGGGGTAATGGTCACCCAATCGATGCCGCCGGCCAGCGTGTAGTTCGTCGCAGTGCCGCTGTTGTCGCCCAGCGCCAACGTGCCGAAGTTGGCGAAGCTTCGCTGACTGCCTACGTTCTTGGTCGAGAGGACACCGCTGCCGGTCAGCGTCAGGCGCTCGCCGTTCACGCCGGCGATCGTGCCGCCACTGGTGAACAGGGTGGCATCAGCATTGGTGGTTGCGTCATAGACGCGCTGGCTCATCAGGTTGATGATGAAGGGCGTGATCGTGCCGAGTGCGCCGGTCGCGCCGGTCGGCAGGTCATAGTTGGCGAGGTTGGTCCCCGAGAGGGCCACAAAGTCCGACACCGAGAGCGTCGAGGTCAGACCGCGGTTGCTGCCGGCGTTGGCATTGTTGTACTTCGCGGTGGACGACTGCGGGATGGATGCCCCCTGGCCGCTCACGAAGCCCGAAAGCGTGTAGTCACCTGCGGTCAGCGTCACCGAGTCCGAGCCGTCGTACGGTTTGGTCGGATCGCCCGTAATGGATGCCGTGACCGGGCGCCTGGTGATATTGGCGGTGAGGCCGCTGACCTGGTCTACGCGGTAGTTGCCCGCGGCGCTGCCTGTCAATCCAAACCCCGACGTCGCCACATTGAGGTTGTTGGCAGCGTTAGCCGACCGCACGCTGCCGATTGCACCCGAGGCATCGAGCGTCACGTTCCCGTTGTCGGCACTGAAAATACCACCCAACGACGCCGTGCCCGTGCTCAGGGCAATGCCGGTGTTGCCGTCGTAGACCTTATCGATGGCCGACACACCGTTGATGCTCAGCGTGAACGGACTGATGGTCGCGGTCAGGCCGGTCAGCGGCATGAGTGTGTAGTTACCGGCTTCGCTGCCCGAGATGGAGAAGCCATTGGCCGTGACGGCTTTGCCGACGCCGGCATTGGCATCCGCAAAGGTACCGGTCGTGCCCACAGCAAGGGCGACTTTCGCCGCGTCGTTCGAGTCGGCGCCAACCAGGCCGACCAGGGAGGCACCGCCACTATTGAGTGCAGCCAGGGTCGTTGCGTTGTAATCGCGACTTTGGGCGGAAACCCCAACGATGTAGAGCGGCGCAGCGGTGATCGTGCCGGGACCCGTCGCGACCGTTGGCAAAATATAGTTCGACAGCAACGTCTGGCTGTTTGGCAGGTAGGAAGACACCGCCATGTTCGCCGTGATGGTCTTGTTGCTGCCGACATTCTTGGTGTCGAAGGAAATCGACGATGACGGCACGATATCCGCACCTTCGCCGGCCACAAACCCGAGAAGCGAGTAGTTCTGGGGCGTGAGCGTCACATATTGCGTGCCGTCATACACCTTCGAGGGGTTGCCCACGATCGACGCCGTCAGCAGCGCTTGCTGAATTTCGCCGGTACCGTAGGCCACCGTCGGCAAGGTGTAGTTGCCAAGGTTGGTGCCAGCGTTGGCGTCGAAATTGGCACTGGTGAGCGATGCGGACACGGCCTGCTTGCCAACATTCTTCGAGGCGAAAATGCCGACAGTCTGGTTGACCGAAGCGCCCTCGCCCGCTGCAAAGCCGGAGAGAATGAAGTTCGCCGGCGTGAGCGTCGCGATGGTCGTGCCGTCATAGACACGCGTCGGGCCATTGATGCCCGCCGTAATGTATCCGGCCAGAGGTGCCGGCGTGATGGTCCCGATGCCGGTCATCACCGTCGGCAGCACGTAGTTCGACAGTACGGTGCCGTTGATCGCGGCGAAGTCCGCTGTACTCAGGTTTGCCGTCACATTCCGCTGACCGACATTCGCAGTGTCGTAGGTGCCGTGGGCCTGAGTGACCGTGGCACCCTCCCCGCTGAGGAAGCCAAAGAGCTGGAAGTTGTCGTTCGTCAGCGTCGCATCGGTATTGCCGTCATAGACCTTGGTGGGATTACCCACGAGCGACCAGGTCAGAATGGCCTTGGCAATCGTGCCGTTGCCTGTGATGGAGGTCGGGAAGGTGTAGTTGGAAAGCTCTGCACCGTTACCCAGGCTGAAATCCGACGGCTCGAGCAAGGCTGTGACCAGCTGCGTGCCCGCGTCTTTGCTCGCGTAGGTAGCGCCAGCGCTCTGCACCACGGTGCCCGTCTCACCCCCCTGGAAACCGCTGATGGTCACATCGCCCGAACCGATGTTGGCCGTCGTGGTTCCGTTGTACGTGCGGGTGGGATTGCCCGTGATGGATATCGACAAGGGCGCCGGCGTGATGTTCGCGGACAAGCCCGTCGGTTGAGACAGGGTGTAGTTGCCCGTGCCGGTCCCGGCCAGCGTAAAGCCGGACGCGTTGACGCCAATACCGTTGCCCACGTTCTTCGTGGCGAAGGCACCGGACGCGCCGGCCGTGACCAACGAGATGTTGGCGGTGTCGGTGCTGTTCACCAGGCCATTGAGCGCGAGGCTCGTATAGGCGAGCGATGCCGTGAGCGTCGCGTCGTAGACCTTGTTCATGGCCGACACACCGCTGATGGTCAGCGCCTTCGGCGTGATGGAGCCGGTGATATCCGATTGAAGGACCAGGTCGTAGTTGGCGGCCTTGCTGCCGACGAGCTGGAACCCCGTGGCGGTGACGGATTTGCCGTTACCCACATTCGCATCGGTGAACTGGCCAATGCCGTTGGTGCTGTCAAGCGTGGCGTTGGCCGTGTCCCCCGCGATAACACCGAAGATCGAGACACGGCTCTTGTCCAGGTTATCCGTGGTGGTACCGTCGTAGACCTTATCGCTGCCAAGCAGGCCCGACAGCTGCACCTTGGCCTTGTTGATCGTGCCCGTGCCCGTCGCCGTGGTCGGCAGAACATAGTTGGAAAGCGTCGTGCCATTCGCCGCAGTGAAGTTGGACGGCAGGAAACCCACGTTCACCGTGCGCGTACCTGCATCGGCGGAATCGTAGGCGACACTGTTCGGCTGGCTGAAGGTGATGCTCTCGCCCGCTACGAGCCCGGTGGTCAGGTAGTTGGCGCTGGTCAGGGTGGCGGTGGTCGTCCCGTTGTAGGTCTTGGTCGGATTGTTGATGACCGAGACGCTGAGCTGGCGAGGGTCAATGACACCGATGTTCGCCGAGGCGCCACCACCGCTGATCGTGTATCCGTACACGGGAACGAGCCCGCTCGCATCGGTGAAGGTGTAGCCAGCCGCGTTGTTCGACGCCGTCACCTGGATCCCGCTGGCGGCGTCCTTGCTGGCATACGTGCCGGTCGCGGTGGCGATACGGTCACCGTTTGCCAGGGTGGCGTTGACGTTGGCCCCGGTCAGACTGGCCGTCGCCGTGCCGTCGTAGGTCTTTTCAACCGTGCCGCTGAGGCCCGAGATTGCCGCGTTCGCCGTCTGCTTGTAGAGGAAGCCGCTACCTGCACCCAGCGGTGTCGCGCCCGCTGCCGCGTTGTACTGGATGAACTGCGGGGTAAGGCCGCCGGTGACATCGGCCGCGCGGCTCGCGGAATAGACCAGCCACTTGCCCGAGGCCGAACTGAGCGCATTTCCGCCCGCATTGTTGATGAAGGCATTGGCGGCGGTAAGGGTCACCCCCGCCCCGCCGGCCACCGTGCCGCCCGCGGCGAGCGTGATGTTCCCGTTGCTGCCTGTGGCACCTTGCGCGGTGAGCACAACGCGGCCGGCGCCGGAAATGGGCGCGTTGACGTTGATCGCGCGATACGCGGTCAGCGTCAGCGTGCTGTTCGGATTGGTCCAGTTGATGGCTGCATTGACGTTGATATCGCCGACGCCATTGGGATCTTGCACGCCTGCGCCCGAAGCACCGCCCGCCGAGGTCGATTCGGTGACATTGGTGCCGCTATTGAGCGAGTTCGAGATCGTGGTGGCGGCGGCCGTGTCGATGGTCAGGTCGTACGGATCGACCAGCCATGTGCCCGCCTTGCCATGAGCCGCGCTGGCATTGATCGCCGCACTGCCGATGTGGGCGAACGCGCCCGAGGTCTCGATGCTGCCGCCGTTTCCGCCATGGGGCGCGCTCGCATCGAGCGTGCCTTCGACGTTCACATGGCCAGCCGTCATGCCACCCAGCAAGACAATTTCACCGTTGTGGTTCTGCACCGTCTGCGCCCGGACAACGCCGGTGTTGTTCACGGTGCTGGCCAGCAGCGAGTCAGCCGCGCCCGCGGTCATGATGACCCGCCCGCCGTCGGCCTGGACCAGCTGGCGGTTTTCCACCAGGTTATTGAGCGTGCTGCGGTCGACCTGGAGGTGGAGCAGCTGGCTGCCCTCGAAGGTGAGCGTCACGGCACTGCCGCCGCCCATCGCCACCGTACCCAACTGCGCGCTGATGGTGCCCTGGTTACTGACCGTATTGCCCAGCAAGGCGACGTAGCCGCCACTCGCAGCGCGAATCGCACCCTTGTTGACGACACTGCCCTTGCCGTCACCACTAAACGTGCGCGAGGTCGCGTCCAGCGAGCTATCCGCAGTGTCGAGCGTCGAGGCGACGAGGCCACCGACATTCACCTGCGAGCCCTCGCCGAACAGCACGCCGTTGGGGTTGATCAGCCAGACCTGGCCATTGGCGTTCAGGTGCCCGTAGATCTCCGAGGCGCTGTTGCCGAGGATGCGGTTGACCGCAATGGAATCGCGACCCGGCTGCACGAAGTTGACTGTCTCGTTCGTGCCGATGTCGAAGGTCTGCCAGTTCAGCGACAGGTGCTGGCTGGCCTGGTTGATCGTCGTCGTCGCGCCGTTCTGGTTGATCGCGCCGCTGCCCGAAACAATCTGCCCCCCGGTCTGACCTGCATGGGCAGTTCCTGCGCCACCGATCGCCAGGGCCACCGCCAATGCCATGGTCGCCACGCGCGGCGCGCTTGCGGACGCGTTGACCCGGACGCCTGGACGGCGGCTGCGGGCAAGTTCGCTGGCCGCGACCCACTGGGAGGTAGCGGCGTTCCAGCACAGGCGATAGATACGATTCATTGTTGCAGGCCCCGGTTTGATGCAGTCAATTGCGCGCAGCGCGAGAAGGTTCGCGAAATGCGAACTGCGTCACAGCGGCGGGGCGATTCTAGGAAGGGCGGCGCGATGTGATAAGGCCGCCGAACGGGAACTTCTGTCACGCCCGGCATGACAAGTTCCGCCCGATCAAAAGGAGGACGAGCGGCTTTTGTCAGGACGTAAGAGGGGGCAAGGGTTACGCGGGACCAACACCCTTTGCCTAAGGGGAAGCCAGGGGCTCGCTTTCATGTAGCACGGGAGGGATGTAACCCTCCGAGCGCTCGATGAGCCGGGCAACATGCGCCATCAGTTCGGCCGCGTCGGAGGGCTTCAGAAGCACCTCCACTCCTGGAGAGCGCCATTCGGGGAAGGTGACAGGCGGAGCAGCCGTGAACACCAGCAGTGGCGCGTTCAGTGCGAGGCGACGCAGGTGTGCGATGACTGCCCCCTCTTCCTCTTCCGGCCACCGAAGTTCGGCGACAACGAGGACCGGCGGCTCGGCGCCAAGATCGTCCAGCTCACTCGCCGATCCCACGGGTACGGACTGGAACCCGTAACCGTCGAGCAAATCGCACAGCACGGCGCTACGCGCCGCATCAGGCTCGGCCACCACCACCCTCCTGCCGCGCCCTTCCACATCCACCGTGTCCTGGCCAGCGGCCAGGTCTGGCTCCAGGTCGTGCTCGTCGGCCAGGGGGACCTCGATCTCGAATGAAAAACGACTTCCCCTTCCCTCCGGACCACTCCCTGCTTCAAGTCGAGACCCCATGCGAGCCAGGAGCTGCACAACGATGGCAAGGCCCAGTCCGCTCCCAGGAGCATCGTCGATGTTCGTGCCCCGAACGAAGGGTTCCAGAAGGGTCTCCGCGCCCGAGTCTCCCAAACCGATGCCCGTATCCTCGACGGCAAAGCTCAGGCGACACGATGTACCCGCTTCGTTGATTCGCCCCCCGACGGTAAATACGATCTGCCCGTTTCGGGTGTACTTGGCAGCATTGCCCAGCAGGTTCGAAAGCACCTGGCGTAAGCGCCGGAAATCGAGTTCGACGACGGCCGGAAGGTCCGAATCGATGCGTACCTGAAGCCGGTTATGGTTGGACTGGGTAAGGAGCAAATCCTCGTCCGCCACCTCATAAAGGAAGCGATAGAGGTAGCCAGGGGCCGGTTCCAGTTGGACGTCCGTCAGCTCGCCCCGCGAGA
>CBIGPO010000026.1:0-60524 GCA_966191635.1 uncultured Luteibacter sp. | reverse complement strand
GCCGGCTGGTGCCCGCCGGGCATGCTCGGCATCGGCATCGGCGGCACCGCGGAAAAGGCGATGCTGCTGGCGAAAGAGGCCCTGATGGAGCCGATCGACATCGTCGACCTGATCGCCCGCGGTCCGTCCAACCGTGCCGAAGAGCTGCGCCTTGAGCTGTACGAGAAGGTCAATGCGCTCGGCATCGGTGCACAGGGCCTGGGTGGGCTCACCACCGTGCTCGACATCAAGGTGAAGGATTACCCGACCCACGCCGCCAACCTGCCGGTCGCCCTGATCCCGAACTGCGCTGCCACACGCCACGCGCACTTCGTGCTCGACGGTTCGGGCCCGGTTGCGCTGGATCCGCCGTCGCTGGAAGACTGGCCGAAGCTCACCTACGACTCCTCGAAGGGTCGCCGTGTGAACCTCGACACGATCACCCGCGAGGAAGTGCAGAGCTGGAAGCCGGGCGAGACCATCCTGCTCAACGGCAAGCTGCTCACCGGCCGCGATGCTGCGCACAAGCGCATGATCGACATGCTCAACCGCGGCGAACAGCTGCCGGTGGACTTCACCAATCGCTTCATCTACTACGTGGGTCCGGTGGATCCCGTGCGTGACGAAGTGGTGGGCCCTGCTGGCCCGACCACCGCCACGCGCATGGACAAGTTCACGCGCCAGATGCTCGAGACCACCGGCCTGCTGGGCATGGTCGGCAAGAGCGAGCGTGGCCCGACCGCCATCGACGCCATTCGTGACAACAAGGCGGTTTACCTGATGGCGGTGGGTGGCGCTGCCTACCTCGTCTCGAAGGCGATCAAGGCTTCGCGCGTGCTGGCCTTTGAAGACCTCGGTATGGAAGCGATTTACGAGTTCGAAGTGAAGGACATGCCGGTGACGGTGGCGGTGGATAGCGCCGGTTCGTCGGTGCACATCTCCGGGCCGAAGGAATGGCAGTCGCGGATCGGCAAGATTCCGGTGGTTGTGGTTTAGTTTTTTGTGGGAGCCGCTTCAGCGGCGATGCTTTTGGGATTTGACAAGAGCATCGCCGCTGAAGCGGCTCCCACATAGGGCGGTTCCCACATAGGGCGGTTCCCACATAGGGCGGTTCCCACATGGAGCTGGCTAGCTGGCTAGTTGCCAGGTGTGGCGGGCTATTTGTTCGTCCTCTTGCGTGGGGATGACGCGGGAGTCGAAATCGCCGATCCATTGCAGGCCCGCGAGGATGGCGTCGCGGGTGACGGCATCGTTTTCGCCGATACCGCCGGTGAAGACCAGCAGGTCGATGCCGCCCAGTGAGGTGATCATTCCCGCGATGTGCTTGCGTGCTACGTGCACGAACACATCCAGCGCCAGATGCGACGCTGCGTTGTCCATCTTGTGCAGCTCGCGCATATCGCTCGTGCCACCCGACAGTCCCTTCAGCCCGGACTCGCGATCGACCAGCGTCTCCAGGTGTTTGGCGTCGAAGCCGCGCTCACGCATCAGGTAGAGCAGCACACCCGGATCCAGATCCCCCGGACGCGTACCCATCACAATGCCACCGGTGGGTGTCAGGCCCATCGTCGTATCGATCGACTTGCCATCGCGCACGGCGCACACGCTAGCCCCGTTGCCGAGGTGTGCGATGACGAGTCGGGGAGGTACCGCATCGCCGAGCTGGCGCACGATGGACTCGTACGACAACCCATGAAAGCCGTAACGCTCGATGCCGCCGGCGCGCAGGTCGGCGGGCAAGGGCAGCGTGCGTGCCACCTCAGGCATCGTCGCGTGGAAGGCCGTGTCGAAGCAGGCCACCTGCGGTACGCCTGGGAACGCGACGCGGCAACGCTTCACCATCTGCACCGCGGCCGGCACGTGCAATGGCGCAAACGCACGCGCTTCATCAAGATGTCCCATCAGCTGCTCGTCGATACGCGCATGTGCACGCACGTTCGGTCCGCCATGCACGAGCCGATGGCCGATTGCATCGGGCGCCGGCAGTCCGCGATCGCGCAGGCTGCCGACGATGGTTGCCACGGGATCGCTGCCGGCACCTGCCGACTCAGTCTGTTCGGTCAACAGGGTCACGCACGTTTCGCCATCCACGCGGTACAGCCCGTACTTCAGCGAGGAAGATCCGGTGTTGACGGCGAGCACGTGGCCCGTAGGGATGCTCACCCGGCAGTCTCCTCAGTTTGCCATTGCCAGTCGCGCACCTCGGGCAGGTCCTGGCCATGTTCGCTGACATAGAGCTTGTGGCGTTGAATATCGGACCAGTAGCGCTGCGTGGCCTTTTCGCGTTCGCTGGCGAAGCGCGGCACGCGGTTGATCACGTCCAGCGCCAGCTGGAAGCGGTCCATGTTGTTGAGCACCATCATGTCCAGCGCGGTGGTGGTCGTACCTTCTTCCTTGTACCCACGCACATGGATGTTGTCGTGGTTGTGCCGGCGGTACGTCAGCTTGTGGATGATGCCGGGGTAGCCGTGGAAGGCGAAGATCACCGGCTTGTCCTTGGTGAACAGGTCGTCGAAGACATCATCGTCCATACCATGCGGATGTTCGTCCGGCGTCTCCAGTGACATCAGATCCACCACGTTCACCATGCGAATGCGGATGTCCGGCTCGTACTCGCGCAACAGCATGATCGCGGCAAGTACTTCGACCGTGGGGGCATCGCCGGCGGAAGCCATCACCACATCGGGATCCTCCTCGCCGCGGCTGGCCCATGACCAGATGCCAGCGCCAGCGGTGCAGTGGCGTACGGCGCTTTCCATGTCCAGCCACTGCCAGTCCGGCTGCTTGCCGGCGATGATCACGTTGACGTAGTGCCGGCTGCGCAGGCAATGGTCGGCCACCGAGAGCAGGCAATTGGCATCGGGTGGCAGGTACACACGTACGATCTCGGATTTCTTGTTGGCTACATGGTCGATGAAGCCAGGATCCTGGTGCGAGAAGCCGTTGTGGTCCTGATGCCACACGTGCGAGCTCAGCAGGTAATTGAGCGAGGCAATCGGCGGCCGCCAGGACATCTTGCGCGTGACCTTAAGCCACTTCGCGTGCTGGTTGAACATCGAATCGATGATGTGGATAAAGGCTTCGTAGCAGGAGAAGAAGCCATGCCTGCCAGTGAGCAGGTAGCCTTCGAGCCAGCCCTGGCACTGATGCTCGCTGAGCACTTCCATGACGCGGCCATCGGGCGCGAGGTTTTCGTCCACCGCCTCGTACTCGGCCATCCAGGTCTTGCCGCTGACTTCGTAGATCGCCTGGAGGCGGTTGGAGGCGGTCTCGTCCGGACCGAACACGCGGAACGTCTCCATGTTCTGCTGCATCACGCCGCGCAGAAACTTGCCGAGCACGCGCGTGGCTTCGGCCTTGTGATCGCCGGGCTTCCTGACGTCCTCGGCGAAGGGGCGAAAGTGCGGCATGTGCAACTGCTTCAGCAGCAAGCCGCCATTGGCGTGCGGGTTCATGCCCATGCGTCGCTGGCCGCGCGGCGCGAGCGAGGCGAATTCTTCGCGAAACTGCCCGCGCTCGTCGAACAGCTCGTGGGCGTCATAGCTCTTCATCCACTGTTCGAGAATCTCTACGTGACCTTCGTTGTCGAACTTGTCGATGGGCACCTGGTGTGCGCGCCATGTGCCTTCCACCGGCTTACCGTCGACCACCTTCGGGCCGGTCCAGCCCTTGGGGCTACGCAGCACGATCATCGGCCAGCGTGGACGCTTCGCATCGGAAGCCTTGCCCTCTCGAGCTTCGGTCTGGATACGCCGGATCTCGTCCAGACACGTGTCGAGCGCTGCGGCGAAGGCCTGGTGCATCGGCTCGAACTCGTGGCCTTCGACGAAGTGCGGCTCGTAACCGTAGCCGCGCATAAGGTCGCGCAGTTCTTCCGGTTCGATGCGTGCGAGCACCGTGGGGTTGGCAATTTTGAAGCCGTTGAGGTGCAGGATGGGTAGCACCGCGCCATCGCGCACGGGATTGATGAACTTGTTCGAATGCCAGCTGGTGGCCAGCGCGCCGGTTTCGGCTTCACCGTCACCGACCACGCAGCTCACGATCAGGTCGGGGTTGTCGAACGCCGCACCGAATGCGTGCGACAGCGAGTAACCGAGTTCACCGCCCTCGTGGATCGAGCCCGGCGTTTCCGGAGCCACGTGGCTGGGAATGCCATACGGCCAGGAAAACTGGCGGAACAGCTCGCGCATGCCGGCCACGCTGCGGTCGATATGCGGGTAGATCTCGGTGTAAGAGCCTTCGAGGTAGGTATGTGCTACCAGGCCGGGGCCGCCATGGCCCGGGCCGATCACGTAGATCATATTGAGGTCGCGCTCGACGATCGCGCGATTGAGATGGGTGTAGATGAAGTTCAGGCCCGTGGTGGTGCCCCAGTGGCCGAGCAGGCGATGCTTGATGTGCTCCCGGGCGAGGGGCTCTTCCAGCATGGGGTTGTCACGTAGGTATATCTGGCCAACGGTCAGGTAGTTGGCAGCGCGCCAGTAGGCGTGCATGCGGCGTAGGAGGTCGGGCGCAAGCGGTGCAGTCATGGGGACTTCCAGGCGACAGGGGTCGCCACGCAGCGTAAACGTCGGGGGATTGTCCCGGCGTGAACAAAGCCGCCCTCAGTCGTGCGATCCAAGCTCGCGCGTATTCTTCTCGAGCACTTTCAGGCCATCTTCGCTCTTGCGCTGCGACGCGCGCTCGCGCTCGGACTGTTCGAGCGCACGCTGGCGCTCCTGGAGTTCGCGCGTTGGCGGCGGAGGCAGGTCAGACGATCCCAGCTTGGGCACGAAGCCCGATGCACCGGATGTGCCGTGGGTCTCTGGCGGCGCGGGCGGCAGGTCACGAATCGGAGCGGGCGCCGGTACCGGCGCCGCAGCGGCGGGTGGTGGCAGTGCTTCCACCACCGGGTCGTGGCGCGACATGACCTTCCAGGCGAACAGCCCCAGCAGGACCAGAATGCCGACCACGAGCAGGGCCGGCAGGAGGCGTGAACCCTGCGACGACGCCCCGCTACGGCGGCGGGCGGTCTTTGTGCTCTTCTTCGCGGCGGGTGAGGCCACCGGGCTGCCCGGTAAAGAGGTGTCGAGGTGGTCGGGAAGCTTGATCAGCACGCGCAGCATCTCGCCATCCATCAGCTGCAGTCGAGGCTGGCGACGCTGGATGCTGAGTGCTTCGGTGCTGAAGCGTCCGCGCGTGACAAGGATGCCCTTCGTCGCCGCCTCATTGAGCATTACGCTGAGCAGCTCGTTGACCTCCTGTACCTCCACCTCGAGGGCGTCCCAGTGCTTGCACTGGAGGATCACCGACTCCTTGCCGCGGGTCAGGCGCAGATCTACGCCGGCGGCGAGCGTCTTCAGCGACTTGATGGGGGTGTGGTGCTCCACGCGGTAACCCTGGGCGCGGTAGTGCTCGGCCAGCAGGTGCTCGAAGTCTTGCCAGGTCAGGCGCGCGAGAGCGTCTGTTCCACTAGCGGCAATCGGTCGAGCGGAAAACATCGTTGTGGAGGTCCTGCCAGGGATCAATTCGGCATCATAACCGCTCGTGCGGTCGGGCCGAAAAGGTTATCGGCGTCACGGAACGAGTCTTTAGTGCGTTCAATGCACACATTCACATTCGTGAGCGGTTGCCGCTGCGGCGTGCAGCCGCTAAATTGGGAGGGTTGTCTTGGGGGAATACAGGGGTTTGAGCACGTGATGAAGTTTGCGGTAACGAAGTGCGCGGTGGTCACCACCGCGGTAATGATGCTGTCCGCTTGTGGCGGCAAGAGCATGATCGAAAGCGACATGAGCCGCACCGTGGCGGCCAGCCCCGCCTCGCCCTGGCTCACGCTCGAAAACAAGGGCGATCACGTGGTCAGCGTCAGCGGGCTGCCTGCCTCGGCCAAGGTGCAGGTCTCACCGGATATCGCCTCCGCGGTCGAGGCCGGCCTGCGCACCTCGCTGCAGCCGAAATACTTCACCGACCTGATCATCGGCTGCCGTGGCCTGCAGCAGAGCACCACGGTGCGCTCGCCGGACGGCGAGCCGGCGGTTGCGACCATGGAGATGGTGGTGAACTGCCGCATCGTCGCGCGCGGCGTGATCGTCTCGAAGGGCTATCGGGTGAGCCAGAGTGCGGCGGTGCAGCCGGATGCGCCCCATCTGGACGTGCTCGTGCCGAATTTGATCAGTGGTGCTTCGACCCAGCTGGCCGATCAGCTCTGGGCGGATGTGGTCGCGACGGGGGTACGCCGCTAGCGATATGGGGGTGTGCTGCCAGCACCCTTCGCCGATGAATCGGCTCCCACATGGGTTCCGCTCGGCTTCCACAGGGTTTCCACACGGTGCTTAGGCTTCGGCCGGGGCCGCCGTTCGCAAGGCGTCGCGACAGGCGATCAATTGAGCCTGGGTGAAGGTCTGTCCCGGGCTCGCCAACAGGGCTGAGTCCGGGTCGGCCAGGCCCTGTTCGATAAGCACATCAAGCATCGCCACGCGGCTTGCGGAAAGCAGGGCGCGTCCCAGCGGCGTGCGAGCACCCGCGTCCGCGGGGTCCGCGCGCTCCGCCAGCGCCTGCACCACGCGCGAGGGGAAAGCCCAGTGACGCGCCGCGTGCAGCGACAGGCGTTCGATCTGCTGGGCCAGCGCGGCCACCAGGGGGCGGCTGAGCGCCGTGCCACGGGTGTCGTTCTGTTCCTCGAGCTCGAGCAGGATGGTCTGCGCGCCGGTCTGGCTGATCAGGCCGGCAAGGAAGGCTTCGAACGGGTCGCACACGTTACGGCCCAGATAGATGCACGCGCGGGCGCAGCGCTCGGCATGCTCCCACAGGCGCTCGCCGGCGTGCTGGCTGGTACTGCCCATGTTCGTACGCAGGATGGGCCGCATCACCAACTGCATCACCACGCGGCGCAGGCCGTCCTGGCCGAGCAGGGTGATGGCCTGCGGCAGGCTGGTCACCGGCCGTGATGTCTTGAAGAAGGCGCTGTTCGCTACGCGGACGATTTCGCCCACCAGCACGGCGTCACGGCCGATCAGCTCGGCCAGTGCACGGCTGTCGCTGTCGTCGTTGCGCAGCGAGCGCATGAGCTGGGGCACCACCGAAGGCAATCGGGGTAGGGAGCTGACATCGAAGCGCTCGCCGCCGAAGGCATCGCGCACGCGGCGCAGCACGCCCTGCTCGGCTGGGGAGAAGGCGGTATCGTCCGAAGGGGAGAGGCCGAGCACCAGGCGATAGAAGCGATCTTCGATGTCTTCGGGAGCAAGCGCGCTCACCGGCGCCTCCACGGCCACGGGCACGTCGACGACGACCGGCGTGATGTTCACGACGGCGCGCGCGGGCACGAGCATAGGGGCGGAAGGCGTGTTGCCGCCGCCGAACAACTTCCTGAAGAACCGGCCGATCACGCGGAGTGTCTCGATGTGGGGACGGCGCCAGTATATGCCGCGACCCGGTGGGAAACACTTGGCGGCCCATGCGCTGGCGAGGTTAGGATGGGCCCATGGACCACATGCCCCTCAGCAGGATTGCCTTGCCCCCCGGCGGTTGGCCGAGCGTGCTCGATTTCCTCTGCGAGCGCTTCCCGGCGGTTAGTCGCGACGCCTGGGAAGACCGCATGGAGCGCGGACTCGTCGAAGCGGACGGACACCCGGTGGACCACCTCACGCCGTACCGACCCGGCGATGTCGTTACCTACCGGCGCGAGGTAGAGGCTGAGCCGCGCATCCCCTTCGAGGAAACCATCGTCTACCAGGACGACGACCTCGTCGTTGCTGACAAGCCGCACTTCCTGCCGGTGATGCCGGTCGGGCGATATGTGGAGGAGACGTTGTCGGTGCGCCTGGTCCGTCGTCTCGGTAATCCGGACCTCGTCGCACTGCACCGGCTCGATCGCGCCACGGCCGGTCTGGTGGTGTTCTCGGCACGGCAGTCCAGTCGCGACGCATATACGCGCCTGTTCCGCGAGCGCGCTATCGCCAAGACCTATGAAGCGCTGGCGGCGCCTTTGCCCGGGCTTACGTTTCCGCTTTCCCACTGCAGCCGCATCGAGCGTGGCGAGCCGTTCTTCCGCACGCGCGAAGTGGAAGGACCCGCAAACGCCACCACGCACGTGGACGTGATCGAGCGTGGCAATGACGCATGGCGTTATCGTCTCGAGCCTGTTACCGGACGCAAGCACCAGTTGCGCGTGCACATGGCCGCGCTGGGTGCACCCATCCTGGGCGACCCCATGTATCCCGAGCTACGCGAAGAGGCGGGGGACTTCAGCGAGCCGCTCCAGCTACTCGCGCGCGAGCTCTCCTTCATCGATCCGTTTACCGATGAGGAGCGGCGCTTTCTAAGTTTACGTTCACTCGACCTTTGATCCTTGCGGGCGCAAACTATGCGCTCCCCTTGCCGCGCCTCCCCGGATGACTCCCGCCCCTGGCTTCCGCACCGTAGCCCTGATCATCGCGAGTGCGATGTTCATGGAGCAGCTGGACGGCACCATCCTGGCCACGGCATTGCCTTCCATGGCGGAATCGTTCGATGTGTCGCCGCTGCACATGAGCGTGGCGCTCACCTCGTACATGCTCAGCCTCGCGGTGTTCATTCCCGCCAGCGGTGCCATCGCCGATCGCTACGGTTCGCGTAACGTCTTTCGCTCGGCCATCCTGCTTTTCACCATCGGGTCGATCCTCTGCGGGCTTTCCGGCAACCTGCCGCTTCTGGTGCTTTCGCGTCTGCTGCAGGGCCTGGGCGGCGCGATGATGGTACCGGTGGGACGCCTGGTATTGCTGCGTTCCGTGCCCAAGTCCGAACTGGTCAGCGCCATGTCGTGGCTGCTCGTGCCGGCGCTGATCGGGCCCGTGATCGGCCCGCCACTGGGTGGCTTTATCGTCACCTGGGCGTCGTGGCGCTGGATCTTCTATATCAACGTACCGATCGGTATCGCCGGCATGTGGCTGGCGACGAAGTACATCCCCGATGTGCGTATTGCCGAGCGGCAGCGATTCGACCGGATGGGATTCGTATTGTCGGGGATATCACTGTCGTGCCTGGTCTTCGGGCTGGAGATGGCGAGCCGTGGCGGTACCGCGGGCTCCGGTTCGGCCGGCCTGATTCTTGGCGGCCTCATCGTTGGCGCCGTTTATGTATGGCATTCGCGACGCGTGGCGAACCCCATCCTCGACCTGTCGTTGATGCGCTTTCCCACCTTCCGCCTCTCCGTGATCGCCGGTTCGCTCACGCGCATTACGGCGGGGTCGGTGCCGTTCCTGCTGCCGCTGATGATGCAGCTGGGCTTCGGTTTTTCCGCCGCGCACAGCGGTGTGGTGACCTTCGTTTCCGCGCTCGGTGCCATGCTGATGAAGGCCACCGCCGCGCCCGTGTTGCGCATGTGGGGCTTTCGCGCCACCCTGGTCTGGAACGGCGTGTTGTCGATGATATGTGTCGGCCTGTGCGCGGCATTCCGGCCGGATTGGCCGTTGTGGACGATCTACGCCGTCCTGCTGCTCAGCGGGTTTTTCCAGTCGCTGCAGTTCAGCGCATACAACACCGTGGCCTACGCGGATATTCCGAGCGAACGCTTCTCCAGTGCCACCAGTTTCTATACGACGTTCCAGCAGCTGATGTTGTCACTGGGGATTTGCGTGGCTGCCGCGGCGCTGCATGTGTCGGTAACGTGGAACGGACATGAGCATGCGCAGCTACCGGATTTCAGCGTGGCGTTTATCGTGGTGACGTTTGTTTCACTGATTGCGGCACCGGTGTGTCTGTTGTTGCCGCGCAATGCCGGGGCTGAGATGAGCGGGCATCGCGCTCGATAATTGGTGCTTTGCGGGGGGCTTTTTGTGGGAGCCGATTCATCGGCGATGCTCTTGATCCCACAGGCCGCTGCCGCGGCCATCGCCGCTGAAGCGACTCCCACAAACAAGTGGCCCCTACATGGAGCGGGTCAGGGCAGGGTGATCGGATGGCTTACCCACGACCCGACCAACCCGGGCATCGCAGCGAGTCGCTTCGCCTGCGCCACGAACTGCCGCCGCGGAATCTCTACCGCTCCCATCGATAACAGGTGATCGTTCGTCACCTGCGCGTCGAGGAAGGGAAACCCCCAGCGATGCAGCAACTGGCACATGCCGGCCAGTGCGACCTTCGAGCCGCCGGTGCGCGCCGAGAACATCGATTCGCCGCAGAACAACCGCCCCACGGCCACGCCGTAGATGCCGCCGACCAGCGAGCCGCGGTCCCACACTTCCACGCTGTGTGCATGACCTTGCCGATGCAGCTCTTCGTAAGCGGCGATCATGTCGTCGCCGATCCAGGTGCCGACCAGGCCGCTACGTGGCGCGGCGCAGGCGCGCATCACGCGGGTGAACGAGGTATCGGCGGTGAGCCGCCAGTTCGACTTCGACAGCTGCTTGCGCAGGCTGCGGCTGATGTGGACACCGTCGGTACGGAACACGCAGCGCGGATCCGGCGACCACCAGAGGATCGGTTCGTCCTCGTTGAACCACGGAAACACGCCCTGCGCATACGCGGCGATCAGGCGCTCGGGCGAGAGGTCGCCGCCCCAGGCGAGCAGGCCATTGGGTTCGGTGAGCGCATCTTCCGGATCCGGAAAAAGGCCGGGACGAAGCGGATTCAGTTGCGGCAGGCGAATCATCGGTCCGCGTACGGCGAATGGGCGAGCAGTTCATCACGATAGGCTTCGCGATGCAGCGCTTCCTGTTCGAGCGCGCCAGCCACCGCCTGACGAAAGCCTTCGTGGGCGATGTAATGCCGCGAGTGTGTCAGCGTCGGCAGGAAGCCGCGCGCCAGCTTGTGCTCACCCTGCGCGCCGGGTTCGAAACGTGCGATGCCTTCGCGGATCGCATAGTCGATGCCGCGGTAATAGCAGAGCTCGAAGTGCAGGCCGGAGACTTCCACCGCGGCGCCCCAATAACGCCCGTACAGCGCATCGCCGCCGCGCAGGAACAGCGCCATGGCGACGATGTCGTGGTCGTCGCGTGCCATCGCCACCTGTACGTTCGGGCCGAGCGTGCGACCGAGGTACTGGAAGAAGCGCGCGGTGAGCGCGGCGTGGTTGCCCTTCATGTCGAAGGTGAGTTCGTAAAGCGCGTGGATCTGTCGCCACTCGGCGTCGGAGAGTTCGTCGCCGCCGCGCATTTCCATGCGCAGGCCGGAATTCATCGCGTGCGCGCGTTCCTGGCGGATGTTCTTCCGCTTCTTCGCCTTGAGCGAGGCGAGGAAGGCATCGAAATCGGCGTAGCCCTGGTTATGCCAGTGGAACTGGTAGTCCGCGCGGACCAGCCAACGATCGTCGAAGGCATCCAGGTCGGCATCGGCGAGGAAGTTGGCGTGGATCGAGGAGAGACCGAGACGGTCCGCTTCGTCCACCAGCGCCGCCGTGAGCCGGTTGCGCAGGATCTCCGCCTCGATGCCCTCGCGCACCAGCAGGCGCGGGCCGGGAACGGGCGAGTAGGGCGAAGCGACCAGCATCTTGGGGTAGTACTCGCCGCCGGCGCGTTCCCAAGCCGAGGCCCAGCTCCAGTCGAAGACGAACTCGCCGTGCGAGTTGCCCTTGAGGTAGGTCGGGGCGGCGGCGACCAGACGGTCGTTGGGGTCGAAGACGCACAGGTGGTACGGCCGCCAGCCGTACTCTTCGCGCAGGCAGCCCTTCGCTTCCATGCCGCTGAGGAAGGCGTGAGACACAAAAGGGTTGCCATCCGGGACAAGCGCGTCCCAGTCGGCGGCCGGAATGCCGCCAAGGCTGTCGAGGAAACGAATGCCGGTCATGCGGCGGTTGCCCCGCGCGCGAGGCGCGGGGCCGGTTCCGGTCAGGTCAGCATGTGCTGCTGGTCGAGCCAGCGCTCAGCGTCGAGCGCCGCCATGCAGCCGAAGCCCGCCGAGGTCACCGCCTGGCGGTAGACATGGTCGGCCACGTCGCCCGCGGCGAAGACGCCCGGTACCGAAGTGGCCGTTGCCCCGCCGTGCAGGCCCGACTGGATCTGGATGTAGCCGTCCTTCATCTCGAGCTGGCCTTCGAAGATGCCCGTGGCCGGGGTGTGGCCGATCGCCACGAAGAAGCCCTGGGCGTCGAGGTCGCGCTTCACGCCAGTGTTGACGTCCTTCACGCGCACGCCGGTCACGCCGGAGTCGTCGCCCAGCACTTCGTCCACCTGGTGGTTCCAGAGCAGCTCGATCTTGCCGGCGGCGACCTTCTCGAACACCTTGTCCTGCATGATCTTCTCGGCGCGGAACTTGTCGCGGCGATGCACGAGATAGACCTTGCGGGCGATATTGGCCAGGTACAGCGCCTCTTCCACGGCGGTGTTGCCGCCGCCGACCACGACCACGTCCTGCTCGCGGAAGAAGAAGCCGTCGCAGGTGGCGCAGGCGGAGACGCCGCGGCCCTTGAACTTCTCTTCCGAGGCAATGCCCAGGTACTTGGCGGTGGCGCCGGTGGTGATGATCAGCGCATCGGCGGTGTACTCGCCGCTGTCACCCTTCAGGCGGAACGGGCGAACACCCAGGTCCACCTGGTGGATGTGGTCGAAAACCATCTCGGTTTCGAAGCGCTCGGCGTGCTCGGCCATGCGCCGCATCAGTTCCGGACCCTGAACACCCTTTTCGTCGCCCGGCCAGTTGTCCACCTCGGTGGTGGTCATGAGCTGGCCGCCCTGTGCCAGGCCGGTGATCATCGTCGGCTTGAGGTTGGCGCGCGCCGCATAGACGGCGGCCGTGTAGCCGGCGGGGCCGGAGCCGAGGATCAGCAGGCGGCTGTGCTTGGGGGTGCTCATGTATAATCCTTGAGGTTTACTGCGGCGTGTTTCGGTCGTACCGCTAGCCTCTTGCGGCAGGATGCTAAAGCCGTGTCGAGGGTTTGCGAGGTGTGTCGACCCGGAAGAATGGGGAAGACCGGGGTGCGATTCAAGACATCGATGCAATGACGGCTGTCGCCTTGTCCCCACGGGGCGGCTCTATTCTCATTCAGGATCCTCCATAAGATGCGCATTGGTATCCCCTCCGAAACCAAGACCCTCGAAGGCCGCGTGGCCCTCATCCCGGCTGCGGCCGCCGATCTGGTCCGTCGTGGCCACGAGGTCTTCATCCAGTCCGGCGCCGGCACCAAGAGCGGCTACTCGGACGCCGACTATTCCCTGCTGGGTGTGACCGTGGTGGCTGACGCCGCCGCCCTGTACGAAAAGGGCGAGCTGATCGTCAAGGTCAAGGAGCCGATCGAGGGCGATCTCAAGCTGCTCAAGAAGCACCACCTGTTGTTCTGCTACCTGCACCTGGCTGCCGAGCCGGCGCTCACCAAGAGCCTGCTGGACATCGGCCTGACCGGTATCGCCTTCGAGTCCGTGGACGAGAACGGCGTGCTGCCGCTGCTGCTGCCGATGTCCGTCATCGCCGGTCGCATCGCCACCCAGATCGGTACCACCCTGCTGCACCAGCCCAACGGTGGCAAGGGCAAACTGCTCGGCGGCATGGCTTCCACCCCGCGCGGCAAGGTTGTCGTGCTCGGCGCCGGCGCTGCCGGTGGTAACGCTGCCGCCCTGGCTGCTTCGGCCGGCGCCAACGTGGTCGTGTTCGATAAGCGCCAGGATCGCCTCGCCGAAATGATGGCCATGGGCCCGAACGTCACCGCGCTGTACGCCTATGAGTCGTCGGTGGCCGAAGAAGTCCGCAACGCCGACATCGTCGTAGGTGCCGTGCTGATCCCGTCCGCGAAGGCCCCGCGCGTTGTCACCGAAGCCATGGTCAAGACGATGGAGAAGGGCTCGGTGCTCGTCGACATCTCGATCGACCAGGGCGGCTGCTTCGAGACCTCGCGTCCGACCACCTGGAAGGAGCCGACCTACGACGTCCACGGCGTGACGCACTTCTGCGTGACCAATATGCCGGGTGCCGTGCCGCAGACCTCGTCCACCGCCATCTCGGCCGCCATCCTGCCGTACGTGCAGCGCCTGGCAGCCGGCAACGAGTGGCGCGACCACGCGGCGCTGGCCGGCGGTATCAACATCGAGGGTGGCAAGGTCGTTCACCCGGCCCTTCAGGGCATGGCATGATGCCGAAAACCCGATTCGAGGTCCTCTGCTAAGTGGCGCGCAGCGCGAAAGTCGTAAAGAAACAGGCAAGGAGCCAGGTCAAGGCCCAGCGTGAGGGCTTGAGCGAGGAGCTCAAGCGCCGTTTGCGTGAAGCCGGGGCGTTGCTGCTGTTGCCGCTCGCCCTGTACCTGCTCGTCTGCCTGCTCAGCTACAACGACCAGGACCCGAGCTGGGGCCATATGGGCATTGCCGAGCGGGCCACCAACTTCGGTGGCTCGGTCGGGGCAAACATCGCCAACCTGCTCAGGTACATCTTCGGCCTGGTTTCTTACTGCTTTCCGCTGCTCCTGCTGGCTCTGGGCGTGCAGGTACTCCGCGCGCGTGGCGAACGTCTCGTCGCGCCGTGGGAGCCTTCCCTGCGCCTGATCGGTTTCGTGTTCTTCTTCATCACCGGCCCCGCGCTGGTGTACCTGAACGTCGATTCGCCCGTGCTGCCGGAAGGCCCGGGCGGCATCGTCGGCAAGTGGGTGGGCCACGGCCTGCATCGCGCCCTTGGCGACAAGGGCGCACCACTGCTCCTGCTGGCCATGTTCCTCATCGCTGTCACCCTCGCCACCGGCCTGTCCTGGTTCAAGCTCATGGACCTGACGGGGCAGGGCGTGGTGCGTCTGGGTGGCTGGTTCGGCGGCAAGGTGCGTCGCGCACCGGAAGTCATGGCCGCGCGTAACGCCCGCGCCGAACGCGAGGTGGTCAAGAAGGCCGACGCGATCAAGCAGGCCAGGCGCGAGCCCGTCCGCATCGAGACCCCGGTACCGATGGTGGTCAAGAGCGACCGTGCCTCCCGTGAAAACCAGATTCCCCTGTTCACTGGCGCATCGATGAACGGCGAAGTACCGCCGCTGTCGCTGCTCGACGAAGCACCGCCGCAAGGCCCGGGCTACTCCGAGGAAACCCTCGAAGTGCTCTCGCGCCAGGTGGAGCTCAAGCTCAAGGATTTCCGCATCGAGGCCCGCGTCATGGGCGTCTATCCGGGTCCGGTGATTACCCGTTTCGAGCTGGAACCCGCCGCCGGTGTGCGCGGCAGCCAGGTGTCCAGCCTCGACAAGGACATCGCGCGCGGCCTGTCCGTGGTCAGCGTGCGCGTGGTGGACGTGATTCCGGGCAAGAACGTCATCGGCCTGGAAATCCCCAACACCAAGAAGCAGATCGTCTACCTCTCCGAGATCCTGCGTTCGGAAAAGTACGACCAGATGAAGTCGCCGCTGGCGCTGGCGCTGGGCAAGGACATCGGCGGCAAGGCGGTGGTCACCGACCTCGCCAAGATGCCGCATCTGCTCGTTGCCGGTACCACCGGTTCGGGTAAGTCCGTGGCGGTGAACGCCATGGTGCTGAGCCTGCTGTACAAGGCCAGCCCGAAAGACGTGCGCATGATCATGATCGACCCGAAGATGCTGGAGCTCTCGGTTTACGAGGGTATTCCGCATCTGCTGGCGCCGGTTGTCACCGACATGAAGGAAGCCGCCAACGCCCTGCGCTGGTGCGTGGCCGAGATGGAGCGCCGCTACAAGCTCATGGCCGCGGTGGGCGTGCGCAACCTCGGTGGCTTCAACAAGAAGGTGAAGGACGCCGAGAGCAGTGGCCAGCCGCTGCTCGATCCGCTGTTCCGCGCCAACCCGGATATGCCGGGCATGGTCGCCGAACCGCTGGAGCCGCTGCCGCACATCGTCATCATCATCGACGAATTCGCCGACATGATGATGATCGTCGGCAAGAAGGTCGAAGAACTCATCGCACGTCTGGCGCAGAAGGCGCGCGCCGCGGGCGTGCACCTCATCCTCGCTACGCAGCGTCCGTCGGTGGACGTGATCACCGGTCTGATCAAGGCGAACATCCCCACGCGCATCGCGTTCCAGGTGTCGTCCAAGATCGACTCGCGCACGATTCTCGATCAGTCGGGTGCGGAGGCGCTGCTTGGCCACGGCGACATGCTTTACCTGCCGCCGGGCACGGCCACACCCGAGCGCGTGCACGGTGCCTTCGTGGACGACCACGAAGTGCATAACGTCGTGGAGTGGTTGCGTGCGCAGGGTGCGCCCAACTACATCACAGGCGTGCTCGAGGAAATCCAGTCCACCTCCGACGGCAAGATCATCAACGACTCCGGCCTGCCGCAGGACGCCGAAGGCGACAGCGACAGCGACAACGCCCTCTACGACCGCGCCGTGCGCGTGGTCACCGAGACACGTCGCGCCTCCATCTCCGGCGTGCAGCGACACCTGCGCATCGGCTACAACCGCGCCGCCCGCCTCGTCGAACAGATGGAGCAGGACGGCATCGTCAGCGCGCCGCAGCACAACGGCAATCGCGAAGTCCTCGCGCCGCCGCCCCCGAAGGACTGATTCCGCATGAACGCCATGAAGCCGGGCGCGCTACGTCAGCGCCCCTGGGGCTTGCTCGTTACCGGTGACCTCGCGCCTACGGCCGAAGTCCTGGACGAGGTCGAGAGCATTTTCGAGCTCAATCCGTCCATTCCCGGGCTGGAACTGCGCGCCGACGACGGCCGCGCCTGCTTCGTCACCCGTGACTATCCCACCGGTCACACAGCTGGCGTCGACGACGCGCTGGAAGTGATCTTCGCCGAGCAGGAAGAAATCGCCGAGATCGTGGTCTTGGGCCAGGAAGCCCGCCCGGTGCACCACGCTACCCGCGCCGCGCCGTTCTGGCATCGCGACGGCAAGGCCATTGCCGATATCAGCGAGAAAATGGAGGCGGGGGAGATCAGCCCCGCTGAGGCCATCGACATGCTTAAGTCGCTGTTCGAAACCGATCGCTGACAATCGCGCCGAATCCAACGGAATTCACTCTATGAAACGCCTTCTGCTCGCTGCGACGCTGTCCCTCCTCAGCCTGCCGACCTTCGCCGCCGCTGGTCCGGCGCGCGAGCGGCTGGATACCTTCTCCAAGGGCCTTCACTCGATCACCGGGCGTTTCAGCCAGACCATGTCCAACGCCAATGGCGATCCGGGCAAGACCAGCACCGGCACGATGGCGCTCGAAGCGCCGCGTCAGTTCCGCTGGGAAACGCTCACCCCGTACAAGCAGACCATCGTCGCCGACGGCAGCCGTGTGTGGCTGTACGACCCGGACCTCGAGCAGGTCACCGTGCGCAAGCAGAGCAGCGAAGAAGCGCAGAGCCCGCTCACCGTGCTCACCGACCTGACGCAGATGGACAAGGACTTCAAGGTCACCGAAAAGGGCGAGCACGACGGCCTGGTGTGGCTGCGCTTGCAGTCCACCGGTAAGGATCCGCAGTTCGATTTTGCCGATCTTGGCTTCGACACGGGTGGCCTGGCACGTATGGTCTTCAAGGACCAGCTCGGTAACACCACGACGATCCAGTTCGCCGGCTGGCAGAAGAATGGACCGGTCGCCCCGGGCACGTTCGATTTCGTGCCGCCGCAGGGGACCGATGTGATCGGCGATGCGCCGGTGCTGCAGACCCAGCCGGTTAAATAAGCGGATAGCCGGCTGCGCCGGCTCATGTCTTATGGGCCTCCGGCCCACCGCAGAACTGCCGGTTCCACGGCAGAACTGTGGGAGCCGCTTCAGCGGCGATGCTTGGGGGCAGTTGACGCGCTACCCATCCACCCATGACAGTAGGCCCCGGTGACGGCAGGGGCGTCGCAGGGGAAAGCGAATACGCAACAGGGAGGAGCGTCACCCGTTCAAGGGTCGTCGCAGCGCACCATTTCACCTTTCTGGCTGATTCGAATCTGCACTCTCGGTAAGTGATTCCGCCGTTTCCGTGTGCGCGACGCGTGTGCGTTCGCCTCATGCTTTTAATTACCGGACGAACAGACTGGAGAGGAAGGCTATGAATTGGTATCTGGAAGTGCTGAAGAAGTACGCCGTGTTCGACGGCCGCGCACGTCGCACGGAATATTGGATGTTCGTCCTGTTCAATATCATCATTTCGATCGCAATTGGCACGCTCTTCGCGCTCATCGGGTTGTCTAAAGTCGGCCAGGTGATCATGAATCTTTACCAGCTCGCCGTTCTGCTTCCGGGCATCGGCGTTGCCATTCGTCGCATGCACGACGCGGATCACAGCGGCTGGTGGCTGCTCGTGCCGATCGTCAACCTGGTCTTCGCCTGCACGGAAGGGACGCGCGGCCCGAATCGTTTCGGTCCCGATCCGAAGTCGGCTGAGCAGGTGGCCTGACCCTCGCGCAACATTCGTTACTACGGCTGTTTGTGGGAGCCGATTTTTTGTGGGAGCCGATTTATCGGCGAATGGGGGGGCGGCGTCACCGCTTCGTTGGCTTTTCGCCGCTGAAGCGGCTCCCACATGTCCTCATTGCCGCTGAAGCGGCTCCTACATGTCCTCATTGCCGCTGAAGCGGCTCCTACAGGTTCGCAATTTCATGCCAGACTCGCCCCACACAGGATGTACGGGGAGTGGGAAAGGCATGATTGTTATCTGGGCCATTATCGGTGCGGTTGTCGGGGCGCTGGTTACGCAGGGTTGGGAAGGCGTGGCTGCCGGGTTTGCTATCGGCTTGCTCTGGGGGCGGATGTCGGGGCTCAAGAGCGACCTTGATGCCGTGCGGGCTCAGCTGGCTGAGCTGACGCCGGGGCGCGCTAAAGCAGCGCCGAAGCCCTTGCAGGACACCTATGCGGAGTGGCCGAGTGGGGCGCCTGTCGCCGGCGGAGCCGGCTCCCACATTAAGCGGGAGGCTTCTCCGATCGTCAGCGGAGCTGTCTCCCAGACGGTGTCCGGGCCTGCTGTGCCTATCGCCGGCGAAGCCGGCTCCCACATGGAGCCGCCGCCGATGCCGTCGAGTGATCGGGCTCCGGCTCCGCGGCCGATTTACCCGCCGCCTGCAGCGCCGACGGGCCCTTCGTGGATCGAGCGGTTGGCGGATGCGGCGAAGCGGTGGTTTACCGAGGGCAATGTGCCGGTGAAGGTGGGCATGCTGGTGTTGTTTGCCGGTGTTGCAGCCTTCCTGAAGTACGCGTCGGACCAGGGTTTGTTGCGCGTGCCGATTTCGGTTCGCCTCAGCCTGGTGGCGGTGTTCGCGATTGCGGGCGTTGGCTTTGGCTGGATACAGCGGGAGAAGCGTCGGGCGTTCGCGTTGTCGCTGCAGGGTGGTGCGCTGGGTGTGCTGGTGATGACGGTGTTTGCCGCGTACCGGCTTTACGGATTGTTGCCGGCGACGGCGACGTTCGCCTTGCTCATCGTCTTCGTTGCGGGCCTTGGTGTGCTGGCTGTGTTGCAGGATGCGCTGGCGCTTGCCGTGCTCGGGCTTATCGCGGGTTTCGCCGCGCCGATCATCGCGTCGACGGGGCAGGGCAATCACGTGGCCTTGTTCTCGTACTACGCGGTGCTCAACCTGGGCATTCTCGGTATTGCCTGGAAGAAGGCGTGGCGCGTGCTCAACGTGCTCGGCTTCATCGCGACCTTCGGCGTGGGTACGGCGTGGGGTGTGCTGAGTTATCGGCCCACGCTGTTCGCCAGCACCGAGCCTTTCCTGATCCTGCATTTCCTTCTGTATCTCGCCGTGCCCTGGCTGCACGTGTTGCGTTCGCCAAAGCGTGAGCGCGCGATCCTCGATGGCTGCCTGATGTTCGGCAATCCCATCGCGAGCTTGCTCCTGCAAGGTGCCTTGCTCGATTGGGCGCCGATGCCGCTGGCGATTTCGGCGCTGGTTGCCGCGGCGATCTATGTCGCCATCGCGTTCGCCATCCGTAAGCGCGACGACATGGACTTGCTGCGCGATACCTGGGCCGTGCTGGCCGTGGCCTTCGCGACCATTGCCGTGCCGCTCGCGCTCAGCGCCAGTGTCACCGCGAGCGTGTTCGCGCTGGAAGGCGCGGGCCTGATCTGGCTGGGCTTCCGCCAGGCGCGGCGTCTGCCGCGTTGGGCCGGTGTGTTCCTGCAGTTGGCTGCCGGTGTGGCCTGGGCCATCGCGGCGATCTTTACCCATCACTACAACGACCTTCCCCTTCTCAACGCCTCCTTCATCGGCAGCCTGTTGCTGGTGGTCGGTGCTGGCGTAGGTGTGTGGCAGTTCGATAGACATGGCATGTCGCGTGGCGTTTCCGGTCTTGCGCGTGTCGGCCTGCTGATCTGGGCCGTTATCTGGTGGCTGGTGAGCTTCGCCAACGAAATCGATACCTTCGTGATCGACCGGTCCCTGGCCTTCGGCTATTGGCTGGCGTTGCTCGCCGTCACCGCATGGCTGCTGGCCGAAGCATGCAAGCGCGTACGCAAGCTCGACCTCGGTGTGGTGCTCGCCTTCGGTGTCCCGCTGTTCTTGTTAGCGGGCATGGTGGTGGCACTTTCCATCGCCGGTGAGAACATTCAGCCGCTGGCCGGATGGCCACTCGCGGGTGTGGCGGTGATGTTGGCGACAGGCTGGTTCACGCTGCGAGCCATCACGGCGCATCGTGTGGCGGCGATCCTCGCGGCGACGATCGGCTGGGTACGCTGGCTCGCCATCGGCACGGTGGCCATCGGGCTTGCCTTCGACTACGTCACGACGATCGGCCAGGGCTGGGTGTTGCTTGCCGCCGCCATGCCGACACTGCTACTTGCCGCGCTGGTGTTGTGGCGTCCGCACATCATCGCCGCACCATTGACCACGTACGCGGACACGATTCGCAATGCCGTCGGCGCATGCACCGCATTGGCCTTGTTGCTTGCCGGTGTCATCGCCCTTGGTACCGCGGGTGCTTCGAATCCGCTGGTCTTCATCCCTGTACTCAACCCGGTCGACCTGCTGCTGATCGCCGTGCTCCTGCTCACCGCACGCGGTATTTCCGATGCGAGCATGTCGGCGAATGTGCGTCGCGTCCGGCCCGCGGTGCTCGCCGTCATGTTCTTCATCATCGCCACGAGCATGACCTTGCGCTCGGTGCATCATCTGGGTGGCATACCGTGGAATGACGCCATGCCGGGCTCGAGCCTCGCCGAGCTGTCGCTCACCGTGGTCTGGAGCATCATCGGCGTCGTGGCCTGGGTACTCGGTTCGAAACGTGGCCAGCGTCTGTTGTGGGTGGCCGGTGCGGGCACCATGGCGCTCGTGCTCGCGAAGCTGCTTCTGGTAGATCGCGGGCATCTGGGCAACCTGTTCGGGATCGCCTCGTTCATCGCCTATGGCCTGCTCTGCACGGTCATCGGTTACCTCGCGCCCGCGCCGCCGCGGCAAAGCGCCGAAACACCTACGGAGTCATCGCATGCGTCCTGACGTTCGCCACGGTCTGCTGGCCCTCGCCCTGGTCGCTTCCTGCGCGTATGCCGCCGCGCCCGCCGATCAGTTCGCCTTCGGGTATCCGATCAAGGCGGCGCCGGGTGCGCCGGCTTATGTCGTGTCGCTGCCGCAGGACGCTTACCTGTGGACGCGGCCCGATGCGGCGCTGTCCGATGTGGTGGTCGTCGACGCGTCCGGGCAGCAAGTGCCATCGGCGCCGTACCAGCCGCTTCAATCCATATCGCGCCCGGTGACCCTGAGCTTGCCCCTGCTCGCCGTGCCGCCGGTCGAAGCGGGCTCGCCCGGCCCGCGCATCGAGCGCAGCACCAATGGCGACATCGTCATCCAGCCCGGCAACGACAACGCGCCGGGCCCGGTGAGGGAATGGCTGATCGATGCGCATACACCCATCAACCTCACGCAGATCACATTCCCGCCCACCCAGGTAAGCGAGGGTGCGGACGTCCAGCTCAACAACGTGTCGATCGACGTCAGCGACGATCTGCAATCGTGGACGAGCCTGGTCAGCCAGGCGACGATCCTGTCGATGGGCCGTAGCGGCGACACGCCGGACGTCAGTACGGTGAAGATCGAAGGTGCGACCGGCCGCTATTTTCGCGTGCGCATTGTCAGTGGCAGCGTGCACTGGGCGACGGTGGGCGACGCCACTGCGATCCTCGCTGGCCGCGTGGAAGAAAAACTCACTGCCGATGAAGCTCCGCGCCAGTGGGTCGAGGTGCAGCCGACGACCACACGATCCAGCGGGCAAGGCGTCGACTACGACTACAAGCTTCCCGCCGCGTTGCCGATCAACGCGTTGCGCCTCCAGCGTGGCAGCGATGCGGTAGCGCGCGTGGATGCGATGTCCCTCGAGAGCGATCATCTGAGCGAATCGCTCGGCACGCTCGTGGTCACTGCGGGGCAGGGCGACGGAACCACTCTGCTCAGGATCCCGGCCGGTCGCCGGGATGCGCTCCGCCTGCATTCCGCCACACCGCTGCGTGACGCGCCGCATCTTGCCCTCGGCTGGGTGCCGGATCGCTTCGTCTTCCTGCCCGAGGGGCAGGCGCCGTACCGGCTGCTCGCGGGCAGCCGCCTGGCGCGTCGCCCGGCCTGGCCCATCGCCGATGCCCTGGCCGGCCTGCGCAAACAGCAGCCGGAAGGCTGGCGGCCGGCCGAGGCCACCACCGGCCCCGCCGAGCGCGTGGCGGGTGAAGAGGCCCTGGCCGCGCCGGATGCGCCCTTCGACTGGACCCGCGTGATCCTCTGGGCGGTACTCGGCCTGGGCGTGCTGGTAGTGGGCGGCATGGCCTTGAGCCTGCTGCGGAAGCCGCCCAGCGAGCCCCGTGAAGAGCCTTGAACCCGCCTGCACGGTGAACGCGCGATAATGGGCGTTCACCGTCGGCACCGAGTCCCATGTCTTTTCAGTCCCCCGGCCTATTCGCCGAACCCGAAGCCCTGAAGCCCCTGGCCGAGCGCATGCGTCCGCGCAGCCTCGACGAAATCGTCGGGCAGCAGCGTGTGGCCGGCGAAGGCAAGCCGCTGCGCCGTGCGCTCGAAGCAGGCAAGGTCCATTCGATGATCCTGTGGGGGCCGCCGGGCTGCGGCAAGACCACGCTGGCTTTGCTGGTGGCGCGTTATGCGGACGCGGACTTCCGCGCGATTTCCGCCGTGATGAGCGGCCTGCCGGACGTACGCAAGGCGCTCGCCGAAGCCGAAGGCAACTTCGCGCAGGGACGCCGCACCGTGCTCTTCGTCGACGAGGTACATCGCTTCAACAAGGCGCAGCAGGATGCCTTCCTGCCGCATATCGAACGTGGCGTCATCATCTTCGTCGGCGCCACCACCGAGAACCCTTCGTTTGAGCTCAACTCCGCGTTGCTGTCGCGGTGCCGCGTGCACGTGCTCGATTCAGTGAGCGTGGACGACATCGTCGCGGCGCTGCATCGTGCGCTGTCCGACAAGGAACGCGGTCTCGGCGACCTTGGCCTGAGCGTGGACGAAGCCTCGCTGAAGCTCATCGCCAGCGCCGCCGATGGCGACGTGCGTCGCGCGCTCACCCTGCTGGAAATCGCCGCCGAACTTGCCGAGGACGGGCATATCGACGACGTCACGCTCGAGCAGGTGCTAGCCGATCGCACGCGTCGTTTCGACAAGAGTGGCGAACAGTTTTACGACCAGATCTCGGCGCTACACAAATCCGTGCGTTCCTCGGACCCGGATGCTGCCGTGTACTGGCTCACCCGCATGCTCGACGGTGGCTGCGATCCGCTCTACCTCGCGCGCCGCATGACGCGCATGGCAGTGGAAGATGTCGGCCTGGCCGAGCCGCGCGCCTGGCGCATGGCGCTCGATGCGTGGGATACGTACGAGCGCCTTGGCAGCCCCGAAGGCGAGCTCGGGCTCGCGCAGCTGGCGATATGGTTAGCCATTTCACCGAAGAGCAACGCAGCGTATATGGCGTTCAACAAGGCGAAAGCCACGGTGAAGCAGATGGGCACGCTCGACGTGCCGATGCATCTGCGCAATGCACCGACGAAGTTGATGAAAGGCCTCGGTTACGGAAGTGGTTACCAGTACGACCACGATGCCGAAGGCGGCGTGGCGCTCGATCAACAGTGCCTGCCGGATGAGCTCGTTGGGATGACGTTCTATGAGCCGGTGGATCGTGGCTTGGAATTGAAGCTTGGTGAGAAGCTGGCGGCATTGCGTGCCGCCCGGGCAGCGGCACGCGAAAAGAAGGGCTAGTGCAGCTATCGCGACGCAGAATCAGGGCGGGACGGGATACGACGGGCTACCTGGGGGTGGGGCTAGCACCCTATCGCCGATGAATCGGCTCCCACAGGTGAGGGGTGGTCGGTCAACAGGTGGTGGGTGGTTGGTTAGGGCGCGCGGGCACCCTCCCAAAAGACTGATATCCGTGGGGGCGGTTCGGACGTACCCTCGGGTTACCTCGGCCTTGGAGAAGGACCATGCGCATTGCCGTAGCGACCCTGCTTGGCGGACTTGTGATGTTTCTCTGGGGTGCGTTCGCGCACATGGTGCTGCCCATCGGCGAGATGTCGGTTCGGGCGCCGCTCGATGAGGACAAGGTGATCACCGCGCTGCACGATAACCTGCCCAGCGAGCACGCGATCTACATGCTGCCGTATTTCGACATGGCCAGGCACAACGATCCCAAGGCCACCGAAGCCTTCTCGACCAAGGCCGCATCGTCGCCCTATGCCTTCATCGTTTATGCGCCTTACGGCCGCGACCCCATGCAGATGGGCTACAACCTGTTCCATCAGTGGTTGTCCGACACGCTTGCGGCTTTGCTGATCGCGCTGATCCTGATCCGCTCCACGGTCAACGCCATGCGGGGCCTCTACATCGGCCTGGCCTTTGGCGTCTTCGCCTGGCTGTCGCTCAGCGTACCGTTCTGGAACTGGTACCGGTTCCCCGCGGCGTTCACCCTGGGCACCCTGATCGAGCAGGCCTTTGGCTGGCTGCTGGCTGGTGCGGTGATGGGCTGGTGGCTGGGCAGGGGTGTGAAGCGGGGCTTCGCTGCCAAGTAGCCTCCGCGGTCGGAGAGACGTAACCTCCAAGGATCAGACTTGGGGAGGCATCGCGCTTGACACTATTTGAGAGCCTCCTGCTTTTGCTTATGGCAGCCGTGGTGCTGCTGCAGGTCGCGCGACGCCTGTCGTTACCGTATCCCTCCATGCTCGCGCTGGCGGGTGTGGGCGTGGCGTTGCTGCCCGGTTCGCCGGATTTCCCGATCGATCCGCGCACCGCCTTGCCACTGTTCATCGCGCCGGCGTTGATGGACGCAGCCTTCGATTTCCCGGTCTCCCGTGCGAAGCGTTTCTGGGTGCCGCTACTCACCCTGGCCCTGGGTGGTGTGTTGCTGACGGCGTTGCTTGTCGCATGGGCCGGCTGGGCGCTCGCCGGCCTGCCGTTCGCCGCGGCGCTGGTACTCGGTGCCATCGTCGCGCCGCCGGACGCGGCAGCGGCCACGGCGATCCTCTCCGGTATGTCCATTCCGCGTACCACCGACGCGGTCATCCGCGGCGAGAGCCTGTTCAACGATGCGGCGGCGCTGTTGTTATTCGGCGTGGCGTTGTCGGTGCAGACCGCGGGCAAGGTCACGGCAGCGCAGATGCTTGGCTTCGGTCTGGCTGCGCCAGGTGGCGTGTTGTTCGGCATGCTGGTGGGAGTGCTGCAACCGTATGCCGCGCGATCCATCAGCGGTGCCCTCGACAGCAACCTGTTCCAGTTCATCACGACGTTCCTGGTATGGATCGTGGCCGAACACCTGCACGTCTCGCCCGTGCTGGCTGTGGTCGCCATGGCGATGACTGTCGCCGGCCGGCGAACGGGCCTGAGCTCGCCGCGATTGCGCGTGCAGTCGTATGCGGTGTGGGGCGTGGTGGTGTTCGTGCTCAACGTCACCGCGTTCCTGCTGATGGGCCTGCAGGCGCGACGCATCGTTGGCAGCATGAGTGGCGAGCATCTTCGCCAGGCGCTGCTATTCGCGGGCATCGTCACGGCCATCGTCGTGGTCGTGCGCGTTGTCTTCGCGCTGGCCTTCAACCGTACGGTCGTCTGGTACAGGGCGCGTCGCGGTCAGGAGCCACCCGCCAGCTGGCAGCAGGCGACGCTGGCCGGCTGGTGTGGCATGCGTGGCCTGGTGACCCTCGCTACCGCCTTCATCCTCCCGGACGACTTCCCCCAGCGTGACATGGTCGTGCTCAGCGCTTTTGCGGTGGTGCTGGTAACGCTCGTGGTGCAGGGCCTGACCCTCGCGCCAGTGATCCGTCTGCTCGGACTCGATCAGCGGTCTGTGGGCGAGCAGGAGCTGCGGACCGTGCGGCTGGGGCTGGTCAAGGCGGCACTGGAGCGCATGGCCACGGAAGCGGATGAGGAGGGCAAGCGCCTCGCCGCGCTTTACCGCATCGAGGCCGATGCCCTGGACGAACCGGCCAGAGCCGAGGCGTTCGACCGGCACTGCACGCTGTCCCAGGCTGCCGTGGCTGCCCAGCGCATCGAGCTGGAACGCTGCCGGATGGAGTTCCAACTGAGCGACGACGACTACAACTTCCTGCTCGAGCAACTGGACTGGCGAGAACTGACCGTGCTCCCGGCTGAGGCTACGCGCATCAGCAGCGGTTAGTCGGAAGAAACGTCGCAGTAGTGAGGCGTAGTTCTCAGCTAAGAATTCTTCGTCTCAAAAATCAGCATTTGGCCGATACGGCCGGTGGGGTGCGTCGAACTACGGTTCTTGCACCTACCACCGACCGGAGTGTGTCATGCCTGCCGATTATTCGCGTACCAAGCAACCTATTTATGCCGTCACCGCCGATTACTCGAAGAACACCGGCGCGGTCGAGTACATCGCCCACCTCATCCTGACCAATAACCGGGTCGTTGCCATCGGCAAGGCCATTTCGGGCAGTGGCTCCGGCGCCATCAATCATCCGGACCAGAAGTTCTGGAAGGAATCGGCCAAGACCCTCACGGCCGTGCTGGGCAAGGCCACGCCTGCGGCGACGGCCCGCGACATCGTGCGCGTCGAGATCGACTGCACGCTGCTGCCGTGCGAAGGCCCGGGCGGTTGCACCACGTCCGTGTCCGCCCTGATGAAGGCTGTGGGCTATGACGGTCTTTCCGTCCGCGTATTTTCCCATCGCAACGAATCGGCCCCGCGTACCGGCTACCTGCCTTCGCGTTACTACGACTTCACCGTAGGTGCCCGCAACGAGGTGCTGCAGGCCGCTCGTGTCGATACCGGCGGCTGGAGCTGGGCGGCGTAACCCATCCCATCGAGGAGCACAAAAATGGCAAAGACTCTTATCACCTGGCCCCATGGTTCCACCGACGGCGAGCGCGAAGCGAAGCGATTGCAGGCTCTGTATCCGGCCGTATCGGAGTGGGTAGATGGATCGGCGCTCGGGAACGTGACATCGAAAGAATTTTCGTTATTGATCGTGGTCGGCCACCGCGATGAGATCAAAGGGGTGGAGATACTGAAGTCGCTGGCCCAGTGCGTGACCAGGCTTGGCATCCAGCGTGTCGTGATGGCCAACTGCGAGAGCGCCGTCACCAAGAGTGGTGGCACGCTGAGCGGCGAAAACGAACTGTGGGCTCCCGCGCAGCGCCTGGCCAACGATACCAACGCTCGCGTGCTGGCCACCAAGCGTGACCTCCTCTTCGACGAAGTGGGCAAGGGCACTGCATTCGCAAGGGGCGAGCTGGACGGCATTTCGCCGATCAATCCATCGGGCAGCGATCTGTGGAAGGAGTTCGCTAAACAGGATGGTGTCGACGAGATCACGACGGGCATCGGCAATCTTTAAGGATCGACGCCCGCGCGCGTAACGGCCGCCGGGAGAGCCCGGCGGCCGTCCATCCGGCAGGGAGCTGGCAGAGGGACTTTAAGGGGGTCCAGGATGTCTTCGCATGACCACACCACCGCCCACCGTGGCGGTGTTTTCCGTTATGACCGCACGCCGGCGATGCCGAGGTGGTCCTCGTGATGCCGGTTACCGTGCTGCTTGCCGACGAGCAGGCACTCCTACGCGAAGGCGTGGCATCGCTATTGGGCGCGTTGCCGCGCTACGAGGTTATCGGCAGCACCGCCGATGGCCGCGACTGCGTGCGCAGCGCGCTGCGCTGCCAGCCCGGCCTCATAGTGTTCGACTGCGCCATGCGTGGTCTCAGCGGCCTGGAAGCGATACGCCGTATCGCGCCGCGATGTCCGCGTACACGGCTGCTCTGTCTGTCTTCCTATGACGACTCACGCTGGGTGCGCGCCGCCTTCGACGCCGGCGCGCATGGCTACGTGCTGAAACGCGACGGCTTCGAGGTGCTGCACGAGGCGATCGACTGTGTCATGCGCTCGCGCTTCTTCATCAGCCCGGATATAGCCCATCTGCTAGTGGATGGCATGCGCCGTAGCAGCAGCCCCTCGTTCGCGGCGCGAGAACCATTGAGTCCGAGGGAGCGCGAAATCACCCAGCTGTTTGCCGAAGGGCTCAGTGCGCGGGACATCGCGTCACGGCTGCACGTGAGTGTGAAAACCGTCGGTACGCACCGCGAACACATCATGGCCAAGCTCGGCATCCATGGCATTGCGCAGCTTACGCGTTATGCCCTTCGCGAAGGCCTCACCGCACTCGAGCCATGACATGCGAACCATGACGTCAGACGATCAGTATTCGCACGCGCGGTAATCAGGTTATTCCCGATCCCGCGCGTGCCGATGCGAACCGATAGTGATCCCACCAGGGCCCACTACGCCGCATCGGGAGATCACTCATGGCTGACTTCAACACCTTCTTTCCCACGTTGCTCAAACACGAGGGCGGGTTCGTCAACGACCCCGCCGATCCGGGCGGCGCCACCAACAAGGGCATCACCATCGCTACGTTCCAGCAGTGCGCCGCGCGCCTGCTGGACATCCAGCCCACGCTCGACAACCTGCGCGCCCTGACCGACGCCCAGGCCGCCACGATCTACAAGGCGCTCTACTGGGACAAGGTGTACGGCGACGACATCGCACTGCAGCCGCTGGCGAACATCGTCTTCGACTTCCAGGTAAATGCAGGCGCGAATGCATCGAAGCTGCTGCAGCGCGTACTGAACACGCTCGGCGCATCGCCGCAGCTGACGGTGGATGGTGCTATCGGGAGTGGCACGATGGCGGCCCTTGCAAAGGCCGACTCCGTGGCCGTCTACGCCGCCTATAAGCAAGGCCGCAAGGACTACTACACCAACCTGGTGAACCAGCGGCCGGCGCTGGGCAAGTTCCTCAAAGGCTGGCTGGCTCGCGTGGACTCGTTCCCCGACCTGGCGCCCTCCGCAACGGGAGGCGTCTGAGCCATGGCCGCGCAGACCTCACTGAACACCCTGATCGAAGCCATCGCCGGTGCCGTCGTCGACGCACAGGACCGCATCGAGCAACACCAGATGTCGCACCTGAGCGACTTCTTCGACGAAGACAACCGGCCGAAAAGCGTCGTCATCCGCATGCCATCCATGCACCCGGAGGCCGGTGAAGACGATGAAGATCTCTACCGCGCGCCGATCCTGCCGCTGGTTTCGACCAACGTGCTGCGTATCAAGGAAGTGGAAATCACCTTCGATGCGGACATCGGTCCGTTGATCGAAGGCGACACACCGGATGACGACGCGGCGGCGGCGCCCGGGTGGAAGGGTAAACCCGCATCGTCGCGGCCTCATCTTCGCGTGGACCCGGCGGCTGGTGGCAAGGAAGGTAAGAGCGGTGCGGTGCACGTGATGATCCGCGTCGAAGGCAGCGAGCCCACCGATGGCGCAGCACGCCTGATGAACCACCTCTCACAGACCCAGGGGGTCTTCAAGACGTTCAAGCCCGGCGACTGATCGGTCGATCGCGCTGAACCGCGGTGCGCATCCCGCGCGGCGCGTCAAACACCATAAGGAGTCACATCATGGCTGACGAACTCGTCAACATCTCAAGCCAGTTCAAGGGTCTGCCCATGGGCGACCTGATCGGTTCGCCGCTCACGGCCGCCTGCGAAGCACAGGTGAAGCTCGCCCAGGCCACCGCGGATTTCATCAAGGTCATCGGCTTCCTGCCGCCGGCCGCGAATGACGCCACCGGCGTAGGCGCCACGCGCACCGCGAGCTTCAAGTTCAAGCGTCCCGTCGACGACCCGAATGGCGGTGGCATCGCCGAAGAAGAGGTCGAGCTGGAAGTGCCGCTGCTGGCCATCGTCAAGGTTCCCAACCTGAGCATCACCACGGTGGACATCACGTTCAATATGGAAGTGAAGTCGTCCTTCAGCCAGACCGAGAAGGATTCCAAGAGCGGCTCGTTCGATGCCTCGATGTCGATCGGCTGGGGCATCTTCAAGGCCACGGCCAAGGTGTCCGGTGCGGTGTCCTCGTCGAAGGAAAGCACTCGCGCGTCTGATAACTCGGCGAAGTACAACGTCTCGGTTCACGCCGAAGACGGTGGCGCGCCGGAAGGCCTGATGCGTGTCCTGGACATCCTGCAGACCGCTTGCGCGCCGCGCAAGATCGGTGCGCCGGTGCCCGTGTCGGATGCTCCGCCTGCCAATCCGCCTGCCAATCCGTAAGCGCTTTGATCGATCCACGGATCGCGGCGCCCGCAAGGTCGTCGCGATCCCTTTCCGGAGAGAAAGGATGTTCGACCTTACCGACGTGAAGTTCGTCAAACGCGTGGTTGTCGGTAGCGACAACCCCAACCAGATGAGTAACGAGGCGAAGATCGACGAAGCGCGTGCCTTGCTCAATCGCTGCCTGACCGATTCGCCGCGTGGTTCCATCATCGGCATAGAAAAGAGCTTCACCATCCTGCAGATCGGCGAGCACCAGGTGGTGCTGCAGTGGATCTGCTATCACGTGGGTTTTCCACGCAAGCCGTCCTGGCTGGTCGGGGAGTAGGGCGATGGCCGTCTGCACGTTCGACCAACTGCTCTATGCGTTGCGCGTATCCGTGGAAGCCGCCAACGAGGCCCTGCGGCGACGCCGCGCCATGCACGTCGACGCGGGCGATACCGATGCCGAGGCCTTGCACGTGGAGATACCGCGTGACGCGGGTCCGGATGCGCCGCTGGAACCGGTGGTGATACCGCTGCGGGCGTTTCGTGACCCGCGGGTGCCGCAGGTGACTGAGTTGTCGGTGGCCTTCGATTGCCGGCTGCGTTACGAGCGCGGGCCGACGGGTGTCGATGAGCTGGTAATCGACATGCGGCCGGTGCGGCGTGTGTGGTTTCGCAAGGCGCGGATGCATCACATGAGTATCTGTTTTCTTGCGCGCGATAAGTGGCAGCCGCGGATCGTCCTGGACGGTCGGGCGGTGAGTGTTCCGGTCGTCGAAGAGGTGGGGTGATGGAGAAGCTTTCGGGGATGAAGGTGTCGCCGGAGTGGGCGAGGGCGCTGGTGGCTTGTGTGGATGAAGTTCCGGTGCGGTCGCGCGATTCGCGGCGGGCGTGGGTCTGGGGAGTGGTGCTTGTTCTGTCGATGGTTGCCGGGGCTGCCGGCGTGGCGGTGTGGTTTGGCTGGTAGGGCGAGCTGTGCCTATTTTTTAGACTGAGGAGAAATGTATGGTTTCGAGTATGGGACAGGGTGGGAAAGCATCGCCGCTGAAGCGGCTCCCACATAGGGCGGTGGTGCTTGTTGCGGTTTTGCTGCTGCCGGGGTTGGCGTTGGCGACGCAGCCGCGGGGTGTCTGGACGGGGCTGGTGCAGCAGGCCAATACGGATGTGGCGGTGGACACGACGTTCCAGGGAGACTCGGTGAGTGTCCATTTTGGCGAGCACTTCTCGTGCGCCGTGCCAGCGAAGTTCCTGAAGGATGCAGGGGACGCATCGGTATATCGCTTCGGTGTTTCGACGAACGGTGGGAAGTTCTGCCAGGACCTGCAGGGACGCGATCTCACGTTCACGCCGGGTCCGGATGGACGCCTGGCGATCGACTTCCCGTCATCCAAGACGAAGTGGCACGGTGACCTTAAACAGTCTCCGGCGGCTACGCCCCAACCCTGAGCGAGGTCGCCATCATGGACACCATGCTGCTCTTCACCCGTTTCTGGCTGCTGCTCGCGGCGGTGGGTGGCGCCATCCTTCCGGTGGCGCTAGGTAACGAGGCTTCGCGCAAACGTGCCGTCGTGCAGGTGGTGTGCGGGGCGATGATGGCCATCTTCCTCGCGCCCATGCTGGAACGGCGGTTCCTTCCGGATTCGCCGGCCGAGATGCAGGCCGGCGTTTCCTTCCTGGTTGGCTGCTTCGGGCTGCGGCTGACGATGATTGTCCAGCGGCTGATCGACTCGCGCGGCGAGACGCTGGCCAATCGTGTGATCGACCGTATCGCGGGAGGCGGCAACCCATGAACGATGGCCTTTTCTATCTCTACGCCAACCTCTCATGCAGCCTGGTCATGATGGTGTGCGGCTGTTGGCTGCTGACGGACCGCCATCTTGGCCGGTTGCTACGGGTGTGCCACGCGTGTATCGCCGCCGGGGCGTTGGTGAACGTGCTGGGTCTCGTGGCCGACCGGATCGGGTTTCGTGGCATCAGCTATGGGCATGTCTGGCCGGGTGAGGTCATGACCAACCTGGGAATGGCTGTGCTCATGGTGAAGTGGATCTGGCGGTCGATGCAGAGGCATCGTGAAGCATCCGCGTTTCCCGTCCCCAAGAGCTGAGCTCAAGCGGGTTCTCTTGGCTCGCCCTGCCGAAGCCCCAAGGACACATCCGATGTTTTCGCGGTAGCTCAACGCTTACCATACGGACACATCGGAGACCTCCTAAAGGGATAAGCAATGGCACTCAACAAGATCGCGGCGCTCGGCCTGGTCGCAGCTACGCTCGGTTCGGCGGCCGTCTGCCAGGCGGCCGGTGAATTGCCCAAGGGCATCCAGGCGCAGCTCCCTCATGGGTATGAGGTCATGCAATACGCGGCTGGGCCGGAACTTGGCAACAAACGGCAGAGCTTTCTCGTCGTTGTGCATCACGCCGTCGATACCAGGGAGAACGCATCCCCGCGTCCGCTGCTCATCTTCGAAAGTCAGGACGACGGAGCGTTCAAGCTGACAGCTCGCAACGATGTCGCGGTGCTACACGCCGACGACGGTGGGCAATGCGATCCGTTCGACGAGGATGACGAGGGGTTGGCCGTCAAAGGGATGTACTTCACCGTGCAGAACGCTGTCTCATGCGGGTCTCACTGGTCGGACTTTGTCACCTTTCGCTACGACGCGAAGGCTGGCACGTGGCTCTTTCAGAGCCAAATCGTGACGACGTCCTATCCGTTGGACGGAAAGCCGGACAAGACCTCGGTCATCCGCGCGAACAAAGCGAACCCGGTCTCGTTCGCGGACTGGAAGCCTGAGCACTGAGGTGGCCCCGGCCCCGCCAGCCCGTTCCGGCCCAAATTTGCGATAATCCCCGGTTCGTACACCTACGGAAGCCCTTCTCATGCTGGATCCCGCCCTCCTGCGCGGCAAGCTCGCCGAAACGGCTGAGCGCCTGCGCGCCGCCCGGAACTTCGACCTCGACGTTGTGACGATCGAGCGCCTCGAATCCGAGCGCAAGGCGCTCTCCACCGAGACCCAGGAGCTGCAGAACCTGCGCAACACCCGTTCCAAGGCCATCGGCCAGGCCAAGGCCAAGGGCGAAAGCGTGGACGGGCTGATGGCTGAGGTCGCCGGCCTTGCCGACAAGCTCAAGGCCAACGAGCAGGCGCTCGCCGAGGTGCAGGCCAAGCTGGCGGACATCGCCCTGGGCATCCCGAACCTGCCCGACGAATCCGTGCCCATCGGCAAGGACGAGAACGACAACGTGGAGATCCTCCGTTGGGGTCACCCGCGTCCGTTCGACTTCCCGGTGAAGGATCACGTGGACCTGGGTGCCCGTCACGGCTGGCTCGACGGCGAAGCCGGTGCCAAGCTCTCCGGCGCACGCTTCACCGTGCTGCGCGGCCAGCTTGCGCACCTGCACCGCGCACTCGCCCAGTTCATGCTGGACCTGCACACCACGCGCCACGGCTACCTCGAGCACAACGTGCCGTTGATCGTGAATGCGGCGGCGATGGAAGGCACCAGCCAGCTGCCCAAGTTCGAAGACGACCTCTTCGGCACGATGGTCGACGAGGTGAAGCGTTACCTCATCCCCACCTCCGAAGTGACGCTGACCAACCTCGTACGCGAGAGCATCGTCGACGCCGGCGAGCTGCCCATGCGCATGACCGCGCATTCCATGTGCTTCCGCGCGGAAGCCGGCAGCTACGGCCGTGACACCCGCGGCATGATTCGCCAGCACCAGTTCGAGAAGGTCGAGATGGTGCAGATCGCCACCGCTGAGACCAGCTTCGCCCAGCTCGAGGAGATGGTCGGGCATGCCGAAGCCGTGCTCCAGGCACTGAAGCTGCCCTACCGCAAGGTGCAGCTGTGCACGGGCGACATGGGCTTCGCTGCGGCCAAGACCTACGATCTCGAAGTGTGGCTCCCGAGCCAGAATACGTATCGCGAGATCAGCAGCTGCTCGAACTGCACGGATTTCCAGGCGCGGCGTATGGCCGCTCGTTGGCGGAACCCGGCCAGCAGCAAGCCGGAGCTGGTGCATACGTTGAATGGGTCGGGGTTGGCCGTTGGCCGGACGCTGGTGGCTGTGATGGAGAACTTCCAGCAGGCCGACGGCTCGATTGAGGTGCCGGAAGTGCTGCGGCCGTATATGGCGGGGGTTGAGGCGATTGCCTGATCCCTTGGTGCCCGCTCGTCGGGTACAATTGGCGCCGGCCGGGTGCAATGCCTTGCCGGTGCGTTAGAAAAATACGGAGAGATGGCCGAGTGGTTTAAGGCAGCAGTCTTGAAAACTGCCGTAGGTGTGAGCCTACCGTGGGTTCGAATCCCACTCTCTCCGCCAGCCTTGTTTCACCCTTGTTTTTCAGGCTCTTAGCGAGCCCTCGAAAACGGCGCTTGGTCAACTCGGTTGGTCAATCCAACCATGCGCTTAGCCCACCATCTGCTCCGGCATCCGTGAGGCGTGTTCCATTTCCGTCTGGTCGTTCCGGCCGACCTCCGCCAGATCTTCGGCAAGAAGATCGTCAAGATCAGCCTGCGCACCAAAGATCCGACTGCCGCGAAGGCGTATGCCTACGCCTTGGGCGCGCGCTATGCTCAGGACTTCGCGGAGGCGAGGGGAAAGGGGAGCAAGGGAAGCAGTTTCGACGACTACCTGAAAGGCCTGCGCCGGTTCGAGATCGAGCCGAAGGCCGACGGTGGCTATGCGGTGCGCACGGACGGCTCCAAGCAGGACAACCTCGCGGCATTGAAGTCGCTGGATATCGTCACGCGCGTGCGCATTCCCGGGCTGCCGGAGAGGCCGTCGGCGACGGCTCAACCAACGGTCCCCCTCGCGGTGGCTCCCGCTCCCGAGGAACACACCCCGACCCTGGGCGAGGCTCTGACAACCTACACCGACGTGGAGGCTCCGAACCTGCGCCCGGATACCTGGCAGCAGCGGGAGCGTGCGTGCCTGGGGTTCGTGGATTACTTCGGCAGGGGCGTGAAAGTCCATGCCGTCACGCGGCCGATGGCGGCACGCTGGGCAAATGACCTCCAGCGCGACGGGCTAACGAAACGCTACGTGGCCAACCAAGTTTCCCACGTGGCGCAACTGTTCCAGGCGCAGATCCGCTCTGGCTTTCTGCCACAGGGACAGAACCCGGTGAAGGGATTGGTAACCTTGTCCGCCGCCGACAAACGGCAAATCCGGTCGAGTGGCCGCGGCTGGGAGCCTTTCGAAGTCGAAGCGCTTCAGAAGATTTTTGAGCCGAAGAACTTTGCGCGCGCCACGCAGCAGCACACGCGTTGGGGTGTGCTGATCGGCCTTTACTCAGGTGCGCGCGTTGCAGAGGTGGCGCAGATTTTCTTGCGGGATTTCGTCGAACTCGATGGGACGAAGCCCTTACGGTGCGAATGTTGACAACGAGGAGAGCGCAATGACAGCCACGTGGACCAGCACCGATCTCCGCGCCCTCGATCTGAAATATGCCAAGGCTGGCGTGAAGCCCCACGCCCGGCCCCTAAGGGCGGCGGTCGAGTTGCTTGGCGGCGACTTCTCGATGGGCGTGTTTGCCAATCCAGAGGTCAAGAAAATCACCGAGGCCTATAGGGCGCTGTTCCCTCACGTTGATGAGATCTGGCCTGGGATGGGTATTGGATTAGCAGTGTCGGGGGTACCAAGCACGAAAGGTAACGTTGGGCGTGGACTTCGGATCGCCGACTGTTACGCCGTGGCAGGCCATAGGCTTCAAAGACGAAGGATCGTGGTGGCTGTGGTGCCAGGAGAACCCGCAGATCGCCGCGGGAACCGCCCTGGCCTTCGCTGACCTGCACGACTTTGCAAATGGTGTGGAGGTATTGGCGCCGTCCCACGCCGGCGCCGCAGATCTCTGGCATATGGCGGCCTCGAACCTCTCCGACGTTGGCACGATCCTGCCCACAACACCCGGCGTGGATAGCGTGCTGCAACCCATATGCCTCACCGCTGAGTTGTCGCTGAAAGGGGCCCTGACTTACCTGGGCGAAAAATATGCGTTCAAACATCATCTTTCGGTGTTGTCAGCATCCTTGGCTAAGGTGAAGCCCCATAGGGATGATGGGCTGATCTCCGAGGTCATCAAGCGGTTCCCGGACTACGTGGACAGTCGGTATAAGGCGGAGGGGTTGACGCGCTTCGATGTCGTCAGACTTGCCCTGGCTGCCCAGTTTATTGCTGCATCTTCGGTCCGCCGGCTCGGTCCGGTGGATCTCGCGCAGGCGATGGAGGGTGATAGTTGGCCTGGGAAGCGGCAGCCGTTCTTATAGGGGCTAATCTCGGCCTGTGCGAAAGCGATCTCAGCCAATAGCGCATCCGTCCGCTCGTGTTGTGGCGGATGTCACCACAGTCGGTCGGAATTGAGGACGGGATTTCTGCGGGTTCGACGATCCCATGGCCCATAGTCTCTGGGTCTTGAAAGTGCTCGGTATAGAGAATCAATTGGCATTAGGGGCTAACAGGTGGCATCGAATAAGAATCAACATTTTGTCCCTCGTTGCTATCTGAAGGCGTTCACCCAAGATGGGGGCGGCGCAGCAATCAATCTGTTCAACCTGGATCGGCGGCGCAGCATTTCAAGTGCCCCCGTCAAAAGCCAGTGCTCCGGTGACTATTTCTATGGCGAAGACCTTGAAATCGAGCGCGCGTTGCAAGGTATCGAAGGTGCGTATGCCAATCTGTTGACGAAGCTTCTCTCTCCGGGTTATCAGTTGACGGATGAGGACAGGCATCTACTAACCTTTTTCTGGGCCATCCAATACCTTCGGACGGAGGCTGCTTCGAGGCGATCTATCGAGTTTTCCATTGAGTTGGAGGAACTCGCCGCCGACTCTGAGCAGGTGCCACGGCTGGGTATTCGGGAAGCCGTTCGCTTGTCGATGGAGGCTTTCCCTGAAGCAGCTAAAAATGTAGCTGACCTCAAAGTGAGGCTGGTTCGTAACCGAACAGAGTTGCCATTTGTGGTCTGTGACGATCCGGCCGTCATCGCCAGTCGGTGGCACGCTGTGGACCCTCGGGCGAAGGGCATGACGTATGGAGTTGGGTCGAGCGGAGTTCTTCTGCTTCTTCCGCTCAGTCCAGATGTCCTGTTTCTTGCCTTTGACCCTAGCGTGTACAGCATTCCCTCCGTCAACGGATGGGTCGATACACGACGTGAGGACGATATCCGGGCTCTTAACGACCACCAGTTTCTCAACGCAAGGGCCAACCTCTATTTCCGGGACTGGGATTCGCGCACCTATCTTGAAACGGAATCAGAAGTCCTTTCAGAGTGCCGACCTGATGCGCGTCACCGCGTGACTTATGCGGTTCCGGCTGATGCACCCGAAGGGTGGGAGCGTTATAAGGTCGTGAACTACAAACCCGGACCTGAAGATGGGAAGGCGCTGATGCACATTCAGTCGGTCCAGCCGGTCCCCAGACAGTGGCCCTCATTTCTTGGTTGGCGCGCAGATGGGTCTGTGTACAGCAATGGCACTGGGGTGGGCTTTCTGCGGCGCGAGGTGACTTTATTGCACAAGGAAAAGTTCAAGAAGTTGCCTTCAAGATAGATTTGAGCAGCACCACCTTGCACTGACGGTGAAGAACAGCGTCATGTGGCCAAGCTGCGCGCGGGCCGCGACCTATTCCCAAGCCGTGGTGGAGTTTGAGCGGCGGCCCATGCGGCTCGGAACCACGGTGGACCATTTCATGTGCGCTATACCCGGTGGAATGCTCCTAGAGTTTGCCACCCCCAATCCACCATCGGCTGACTAACGCAGGAAACCCTATGACCCCGATGTGCGCCCTGTGCGCCATTCCGCTCACGGCGGAGAACCGTTCCATCGAGCACGTTATCCCCCAGGCGATCGGGGGATGTCTAAAAGTCGACGATTTCATCTGTGAATCGTGCAATAACCGCACGGGAACGGTCTGGGACGCGGCCCTGGTGAAGCAGTTTGCTTGGTTCAGCCGGAGTTTGGATGACCAGCGCGAGCGCGGTGAACACCCCGCAATCCCCATCACCCTCACCGACGGTCAGCGCCTGATGCTGGGCTCCGATGGCCGGTTGATCCCCAAGGACCCGGTGCTCCATCGCACCGAGGACGGCACCGTCGTCTCAATCACCGCCCGTTCGATGGGTGATGCAAAGTCTATCCTGACCGGGATGAAGCGAAAACGTCCCGAGGTGGACGTTTCCAAAACACTGGCCGCGGCTACACCAGAGCACAGGTATTCCGAAGTTCCCATGCACCTGTCCATCCGCTTCGGCGAACCAGCTCCGTCCGCTTCTATTGTCAAGACCGCGCTGGCCTTTGCGCACCTCCACGGGGTGCCCGCGCCCGTGTGCGATCTGGCGCTCGAGTTCTTGAATGACCAGGGCGACCGGTCCGCGTTTCGCATGCTATATGCGCACGACTTGGTCAAGGACCGTCCTGCGAACCGCGTCACCCACATCCTTGGCGTTCATGCAGATCCGATCTCCGGTATCTGCATTGCCTACGTGGAATATTTCTCGTTTCAGCGCGTGATCGTCATTCTGACGCGATCCTACGTTGGCCCACCCATTCAGGCCACCTACGCCATGGACCCTGAAAAAAGTGAGGAGTTGACTCTGACGGCCAGCCTGGCGATGGGACCGGCGCAAGTCGATGTGTTGCCGATACCTGAACGGGTCGAATATGCCCACATGATCGCGGCGCTCAACGACGTTTTGCCGATTGTCATCGACCGCAACGAGACGCGACACCGCCGCCAGATTATCGATGAGGCCGTCGCAGAAGGTATGGCCGCGGTGGGCGTAAGTGAGGGCAACGTCATGACCGCGGCCCAACATGAGGCCTTTGTTCAACATGTCAGCTTAGCGATCGCCAAGCGCATAGCTGAGCAGGCCCAGGCCAGCCTGGCCATTGACCAAGCGTTGGCCGAGATACGTGGGGAGGGGGCCTCGGAACGAGGGCCGGACTCGTGATTATAAGTTTAACGTTCGTTGACGGTCATGGCCACTCAACTTCCCAATAGTCGCGGGTGAGCATTGCAAACGACTTGAGCGGCAATAGGGCTGCGGGGCCTGCCATCCGTCAGCCATCCGGGTTCCTTGCGCCGCAGGGGTATCAGGCGGAAACTCAGGCGCCCGGTCACGATCGGCCGCAAACCGCGGCTCAAATATAAGCCCAAAGCAGGATCGCGACGGCATAGCCGACCCTTTCGGGAGAAAACAGCATGAGTATTCAACCACCGAATATAGATTGCGGGAACGATCCATCGCGGACGTGACGCCACAGGGTTGCCCTTGAAAAAGGCAATATCCCTGCGGCCGTCACAAGCTGCTTTTTCCGTAGGAAGGCCGAATCAGGGAGTACCTTGAGATCGGTAGTCACGGCAGGCCATGGGTTGAGACAAGGACGGGGCCAACAAATGACAGGACGAAACGTTGTCAATGGGTGGTCAGCTACCGATTTCCTTTTTCTTTACCGCCTCGTATACGGCGTCGAATACCGTAACGATGTTTGTGGCGATGGCCTGGCAGCCGCCATTGGTCAGGGAGCTATCGTCACGAAGTGCTGCGACGACGATGTCCCTAGTTACTTCCAAAATGGAAGCGCTTCTATCAGCCATGCGAGTCTCCTTTAGTCAATTGATCATTACCTTGGGGCGGATGCTACCGCACGCCGGACGCGCAGCAATATGTTGGGCCTAAACCGAGCCCATCTCGACCTCGAACACGACGTCGTCTTCGCGGAAAGCGGTCAGGCGCCATTTCTTGCATATGAACCCGCGCCCGGAATGGACATCTCGCGCCTCGTGGGTGGACAGATCGAACATGTTTGCAGAGCGCGCAGTCAGCCTTTCGCCCACTGCGTGGGCTCCCCTCTCGTCAATGTAAAGGTCTCCGGCCACCGCCTCGCTTGCGACCGCGTAGGTCTGCGGAGAAAGAGCTGTCGCTGTAACGCGCGTCACACCGAGGTCAAGTACTTCATCAGCGTACTCGGCGGGACCGCCTAGCACCGTAGAAGGCCAGTGCCATGTGCGATAGCCAGTGTCCGTTAGAAGCAATTCGAAAGCGTGCGTATGATCCTCGCCGACGACCCTCGTTGACCATGCGCCAATAAGCACTAATCCGTTTTCGCTGCTGATGCCGTACTTCCCTGCCATCTGATGGCAGGGCCCGATCTTTCCCCTGATGGGCATGCTGATCTTCATTGCTCACTCCGTTGGTTGGCCACTCCTCACCCAGGTTGGATGCTACACCGGCTTCATCAAGCGAAGACAACCTTGTCATACTTCGCTTGATCGGTGTGACGGATCGCGGATCCGTGCGATTTCCCAATGAATGATGCCCATTTCTCCATCAGGCGCGCGCGTTTCTCGAGCAGGTTGCCGCGCTGGTAGGCTGCCTCGACCTTGTTCCCGATCGTGTGCGCGAGGGCCATCTCTACGACGTCACGGGGGTACGCGGTTCGCTCAGATGCCTAGTCGCGGAACGACGAGCGGAAGCCGTGTGGCACGGCTAGGCGTCCAAGTCGGAGCCGCCGCGTGGGATCCGACCAGCGATGTAGCGATGGTCACGGGCCGGCGACGGGCCGCGCTCTTCGTGGGTCAGAATGACGCGGGAAATCATTGGGTTGTCATGTCTTCGGTCTCTTTTGCGTGATTGGGTTCGGCGCATCGCACCTTTCGCGTAGAAAAAACCCTACACGCCGTGTAGGCGAGCGCCTACATCCAACACCGATTTTACCCATCGATACTCTCGCCACGAAAATTCTCACGGAAGCGGTGTCATGAGGAACGTCTTCGCGCGGCTGGCGCGCCGGCTGGTTGGGTTCGCGTTGTTCCTGGGCCTAGTCCAGGCACTGTCGCTCGTCGCGTCGCCCGACGTGCAGGCGCGCAGCTATTACGGGCCGCCGTATTACACCAATTACGTTAACGGGAACTACGACACGGTAGGTGCGGCGGTGAGTGCCATGGTCGGCACATGGCAAAAAAATTGCCCGGATTGCAAGTTATACGTCACTTACTACGACACCACGCGCGATGCCGCGTCGGCGGCCGGTGTGACCTCACAGCCCAACACCATCGCCTACACGGTCTATGGCACCGAATATGTAAACGACCCGGTGAAGTCGGCGGGCGGGTGCAATCCACTCAGCGGAGGAAACGGCGGCGGTGGTGGCTCCTCGCCGGCGGGCGGCCGCGGGGAGGGCGCAGCCGATGCGGGGATGTGCCCGGGCTCAACCTTCGCGGGCGACCCGATCAACACCTACAGTGGCAACAAGTACCAACAGGATACGGACTACCGATCCGACGGCTCGCTGAATTTTCGTCGTTTTTACAACAGCAAGGCACAGCTGGTGGCGGCACATTTCGGTGCCCGCTGGCGCCACAGCTACGACCGATCTGCCGAGATTTATCTGGCGATGACGGGTGGGACGAATACGTCCTCGTCGTTCGTGCTGAGCCGGCCCGACGGCAGTCGCGAAACGTTCGTGCGGGCTACCGCAACGGCCGCGTGGGTTGGCCCAGCAGACAGCCCTGATTCGCTTACCGAGCTGACGAACAGCTCGGGCGTAACCACGGGCTATGCCGTTTTCATGGGGGGGCCTAAAGAATTCGAGACCTATTCCACGGCGGGTGCCTTGCTGTCAGTCACCGATCTGTCCGGTGCGTCGACCACATTGACCTACAGCACTACCAGTACGCCCGCGTCGGTCGCACCTTCGGCGGGTCTGTTGCTTTCGATCACCGACCCCAACGGACGCTCTCTGACGTTGACCTACGACGGCAACGCGCGCATCAGCCAGTTGACCTTGCCCGACGCCGGTATCGTGGCTTACGGCTATGGCTCAGACAACAACCTGACCTCGGTCACGTATCCGGATGGCAAAAGCCGCCAATACATCTACAACGAGCAAACGCTCACCGCCAATACCAACCTACCGAACTCGATGACGGGCCTTGTCGACGAGAACGGTGCTCGCTTCGAGACAACGAGCTACAACAGCGCCAACCAGGCAATTTCAGCGAGTTTTGCGGGTGGTGTCGACAGTTATACCGTCGCTTATGACAGCCCCAAAGTCACCACCCCGCTGGGTCAAAGCACGGCACTGGGCTTTACGAATGTGTTGGGCGCCATCAAGGTGGCGAACAGCTCCACACCCTGTGGCGTGGCGTGCAACCAGCCCTACCAGGCCCGCACTTACGACGCTAACGGTTGGCCGGCGAGTTTCACCGACTTCCGTGGCAACGTCACCACGACGTCCTACAGCCCGCTCGGCCTCGAACTCCAGCGGGTCGATGCCAGGGGCAGCAGCGCGCAGCGCACGACCACAACTACCTGGGACACGACCTTCCGCAACCCGCTGACGCGCACCGTGGCGAATGCAACGGGCACGATCGTGGCAAAAAGCGGTTGGGTCTACAACGCGCGCGGCCAGATGCTGGCGACCTGCGACATGGACCCCACCGTCACCGCCGCCTCGTCCTATGTTTGTGCGACGACGGGCACACCACCGGCCGGTGTCCGTCGAACAGTCACCACCTACTGCGATGCCGTGGATACGACGCAGTGCCCGCGTATCGGCCTGCCGTTGACGGTGGACGGACCGCGCACGGACGTGGCGGACATCACGCGCTACAGCTATTACCCAACCACCGATGAGAGTGGCTGCGGCACTGCAGGTGGCGCGTGCCACCATGCGGGCGACCTGTATCAGGTCACCGACCCGATGGGTCATGTAGCCACGGTCGTGGCCTACGACAAGGCCGGCCGTGCCGCCCGGCTGAAGGACGCCAACGGCGTCATCACGGATATGACCTATACGCCACGCGGCTGGTTGGCGAGCCGCACCGTACGCGCTCAAGCGACCGGAGTGGCTTCGACGGGCGACGCGACCACCACGCTGACCTACGATCCGACCGGTACACTGCACAGCGTGACCGATGCCGATGGCGTCACCCTGACCTACGGCTACGACGATGCGCATCGTCTGATCGATGTCGCGGACGGCAGCGGTGCCCACATTCACTACACCCTGGATGCCTCCGGCAATCCCACCAAGGAAGAAACCTTCGACCCGGTCAATGTCTCTCGTCGGTCGGTCTCGCGGACCTACAACGCGCTGGGCCAGGTCGTCAGCATCAAGGATGGGTTGGGCCAGGTCACCTTCGACGCCACTGCAGCGGGAAGCTACGACGTCGATGGCCATCTGGTCCAGGCGAAGGACGCCTTGGGCATGGTCCGTCAGGACACCTACGACGCGTTGAACCGCATCGTCGCCAGCGTGGCCAATGCGGCCGGTACTGATGCGGCCACCAAGGCCACGACCTCGGCATTCGCTTTCGACGCCCTGGACCAACTGAAATCCGTCACCGACCCCGATGGCTTGGTGACGACTTACAGCCTCGATGGTCTGAGTAACCCCACTGGCCTGACCAGCCCCGATACCGGCGCGCAGTCCTCGACCTTCGATGCCGCTGGTAACGCGCTGACTCAGACCGATGCCAAGACCACGGTGTCGAGCCAGGCTTTTGATGCGCTCGGTCGCGAAACCTCCGTGAGCTACACGGACTCCAAGCTCAATGTCACGTTCTACTACGACGAGGCCAATACCGTCACGGGATGCGCGAGTTCCTTCCCGGTCGGCCGGCTGACCCAGGTTGTAGAAAACGCCGTGACGACGGTCTACTGCTACGACAATCAGGGGCGCATGGCCGAGCAGCGTCAAACGCAGGGCACGGTCACCGATACCACCGACTACGTCTATACGAAGGCTGGCCGTTTGGCAGCGATCGCTTCTCCCAGCGGGTTGGTGACCGAATACGGCCGTGATGCGTTGGGGCAGATCACGAAGGTTACCGTCACCCCTGCCAAGGGTGTGGCCAGCACCGTTGTCAACTCGGCAACCTACCTCCCGTTTGGGCCCGTCGCGAGTTACACCCTTGGCAATGGGCAAACCGTTACCCGCAGCTATGATGCCAACTATCGGTTCACCGATGTGGCCGGCCCTGCGTTCAATTTGCATGTGGCGCGCGATGCGGTCGGCAACATCGTGGCCTTGGGCAACGCCCCGGGAGCTTCCCCGATAGTCGAGACCTACACCTACGATGCGCTGTACCGGCTCACGGGCCTCAAGAATGCCAGCGGCGCCACCGTCGAGGCCTACAGCTATTCCAAGACGGGCGACCGACTGACGAAGACCGCACCAGGTCTGGCCACGGGCAATTACGGGTATCAAAGCGGCACGCATCAGCTGACCAGCATCGGCACCGGCTCACGCACCTACGACGCGAACGGGGCGACCACCGGCAACACCAGTGCCGGCATGGCGTGGGGCTATGGCTACAATGGCCGCGGCCAGCTCATCGTGCTTCAGCAGGGCGGCGCGACAGTCGCGACCTACGCCTATGACGCATCGGCCCATCGCATCGCCAAGACCGTGGGTTCTGCCACCACGCGCTTTGCCTATGGCCCCGGTGGGTTGCTGGGCGAGTATGGTGCGGCGTCCCGGGACTATGTGTGGATGGGTGACACACCCGTAGCGGTGGTGGATGGGGCCTCTGTGGCCTTCGTGCACGCGGACGGACTGAACACGCCCCGCGCCGTCACCAACGCCGCCGGAGCGGTGGTGTGGACGTGGGCCTACCAAGGCAATCCGTTCGGCGAACAGGTCCCGGCATCGACAACTGGCTATGCGCTGAATCTGCGGTTTGCGGGTCAATATTGGGACCAAGAAAGCGGGTTCCTATACAACATTCATCGCTATTACGACAGCGCAACCGGGCGATACATCCAAAGCGATCCCATCGGCCTGACCGGTGGCATCAACACCTACGGTTATGTCAGCAGCAATCCGCTGTCGTCCACGGACGCCGAGGGTCTTCAGGAGGATACCGTCACCGCATACTGTGCCAAATATGGCGCGGCGGCCTGTGCGGATGTCGTGGCGCCCAACTCCGCGACGGGCGCGTGGTCCAAGATCGGCTCGGGCGTAGGTGGCGCGGCATTGGGTGCTGCTGCCACGCTCAGTCGCGATACTCATCCGGACGATGATGATGATTGCGGGTGCGGTCCGGATACGCGTTTTGAGGCCTACCAAAAGGCTCTGAGTTGGGCAGGCATGAGCATCGGCAACGAAGGTACGCCCATTCCCTGGAGCCAATACAATGGCCGCGGAGGCATCAATTACACTTTCGTGCGCCAGCACGGCGGCAGCAATTATGGATACTCTTCCGAAAATGGTGCGTCAGTTCAGAACCATCCTGACGGCCATCCCCACCAGGTAGGCGAGGGTTTTCCCGAACATCACCAATGCCCGCACTTCCATGCGACTAATTCACGGGCGCAGCAACAGATATATCCCTATAAACGAGGCACGTGAGATGGATTTGACCCTTATTCGGCGATTTGCAGAGGCGATGACACGCGCCGATCGTTCCTTGGACGGCGCTCGACTGTGGGTCACTGTCGTTTATGCAGGAAGCCAGGAGAAGTATGAAGAGTGGGCGCCTCTGCAACTGGACGATTTTGCAGCGGAGGGAATCCGTGATCCGGGTTTCGGCTCAGGGCCTGTCCGATACAGCGATGTTGCCTCATTGCATGTTCACCCGTCGCCTCGCCCCTTGACCGATCGCGGCTTTCAGCCGGAGACGCTGGAGACATATGCCAGCAAATATCACGTATTGGTTGGTTTGGTCAGCGACTTAGAAGGCGTCCGGGTCGACACGAACGGAATTTCGATTGGGTAGCGTCGACGAAACCTCAGCAGGCGACTGGCTCTATGATCACTCGGGTGAACACGAAGAGGATAGCGCTGTAGAGCCCGCGATCGAGACATATGTCATTCGGAGGTGCTTCACCATGCTCGAGCGAGCTATGGACGAAGTGACGTCGACGGCCTCGGTGGCAGCCCGGATCTGCGCCGTTCGGATATCGACCTCACGATTCAGGTCGGCTGATCTTTCGGTGAGTATCCGATCGAAGCTGCTTCGCGTGGAATCTTCGATTTCGCGATAAGCCGACTGCAGGAATTGTTCGATGTTGGCTCTCGCCGTACTGACGGCGTTGTGCAGATCGAGTGCCGATCTCTCTTGCGTCGAGATGGCGGCTGCGGATCTCCGCTCCAGCGTCTCGGCAAGTAGAGCCAACTGCTTGGCAGTCTTTGCAACCGCCGAAAAGTTTCCATCCATGAAGCGCCGAGCCCGTTTTTTCGATCGGGCGATTCTGAAGGAGGCGTGAGGCTTCAGATCATCAGAAGGCGATTTTTCAGAATTGTTCTATGTCGTGAATCCTCGGCGACAGAGCCGATACTCTGCACTTCGACGGCAACGACTACAGACAACCCCAAGTTGTTTTGATACGGTCATCCCGTTGTCTGCGTCGTCGCTTCGAATGCTGCGCAGACAGCCATCGCTCTAAGCGGTGAGAAGCGCGGCCCAGAGGTGTTAGCGCACCCCTGGACCGCTGACCACAACCAACTAGCAAGGAGTCGATCGTGGCTTCCAACGATCATACGGTAGTCGCTCGCCCGCCGAATCCCCCCGGCGACATCCCCATCGGTTACCGGGCGCTCTGCAGTCCTCGCAGACACGGTTGAAGAACTGCGGCGGCAGCCGTTTCCCTGAGTTTTTTCTCGGCCGAGCAACACGGCGTGTCGCCGTGTGACCTGAGAAAAGGGAACTGACGCCGCAACCCACTTCGTCAATCAAGCCGCACGGCGCCCGGACACGGGCAGCCGATGAACCCGCGAATCCGTGTGATCCGCGGCACGTTGCGCGATGCGTGGCGTGCCGCACCTGGATGAGGGGGGAGGGCGGCATGCAAGGAGAGCGTCATGACCACATCGAAGAGTCAAAACACCCATCCCGGATTCCATTACCACATCGACCCCGAAGCCACATCACATGACCTGATGAACGAAGCTACTGAATGGCTTCAGTACGCACGTAGCCTCACGCGACTACTCGCCGACTTCATCCATGAGTCCGACACCGTGGATTGCCAACGTGTGGCACATGGTCTGGAAGCGATCGGTGCACTGATGCATATGGGTGTGCAGTGCACGGCGCAGGCGCATGCGCGGATGTGTTGGGAGCGGAGATCGGACTAGACCTTCCCATCGGCGCTGGGAGGGGGAATGTACTCCACAACCCGCAAAACCGTCATCCAGACCCCGCAGGCCACCGTCCACCCGCAGCGGATGTCGGTGGATGCAGGGCAGCGCCATCGTCGGATGGGGTAGCGCAGGAATGGATATTTAGATGTAGCGCCAAAAGTATAACTGGGTGCTATTTTTGGCGCCTCTTTTGACAGGATGGCTGGGAAACCGTCCCTGACGGCCATTGCGCATGCCGATGCGTAGTATGAGCAGTAGGTCAAAGTGGCGAAGCGCTGAGCGGCCCCGGGTAGATCACGCCCATCTGGGGTGGGTCTGCCTCAGTTGGATGGCTTCTGCGGGCTCTTCCGATTCATTTTCTTCTTGAAAACGTGTCGCTCACGTTATCCTCATCCGGCCGTCTTTCTCTCTCCGGATACGGCGGCGAAGGCGGGTTTGTCTACGGCGTGTCCACCGTTGGCGCCATTTACTGAGCAATGGGGTTATCGATGGCTGGTTTGACAGTAAACAGTGCACGCGCGCTTGTCGCCCTGGTTCTTCTGGGACCGGCTGTTGCTTTGGCCGGTTCGGTCACCGACAGCGCGGTCGTTGTCGCCCAGTACGAGCCGGCGGTGACCGAGGTGTCCGGCACCGTGGTTGAGGCGATGTCGAGCATTGGCGCAAGGGACCCGGGAACGCCCGAGACGTATTGGTTCATCCATCTCGACAAGCCCGTTTCCTTGTTGCCAAAGGGTGGGGACAGTGCGGACGGGATGGCCCTTCATCAGTACGACATCCTGCTTTACCCCGGCAAGGGCATGACGGTCGCGGACCTGCGTCCTCTCGTTGGCCAGCACGTGTCAGTCCGAGGTCAGGTGAGTTCGTCGATGCCGCATCCGACACCGGTGCAGCTGGCGACTTTTGTGGAGAAAGCGGGCGTCGCTGCGCCGAAGCCGTAAGTCTGCATGGCCCGCTGCGAAAGGGGCGGGCCATGTGCTTCTGGATAAGGCCGTATTCGTGGCCTTCGCGGTTCTTGCCCCGGGCATGCGACTTTTCTGTGTAGGCGTTCGCCGCGTCGTGATGTAAGCAGTTTCCTACAGCGAAAGTTATAGGTGCGGCCTGTCCCAAGGCTTTGCAAAGTTCGGCTCGCAAGAAATCGCCGTTTGGAGCGAGGGTGCGCGTTGTACCGGCACATCGTGCTGTACGAGGTGACGTGTCCGGGAAGCCGCTCTTGTGGCTCAGACGCCGCTTGTCCATTTGCATCTATCTGCTTTTCCTCGCGTCAGATCCACCGCAAAAACTCGCGAATGCATTTCACGCGCCGCTAATGCGCATTTACGGAACTTCGCCAAACCGCACGCAATGGCGGCAGGGGGGGCGACGACACCTGGCAGGGCGGGTCGTCCATGCGATAAAGACAGCAATGGAACGGGGGAGACGACGGATGTCGGACTTCGGATGTCGGTGGCGCGCGACAAAAGTCGCGTGCGCCGTAGTGGTGACCCTTTTTGCGGGTCAGGTAGTGGCCCAGTCGGCGGCGGTCACGCCAGAGAGCGAGTTCCAGAAGCGCATCAAGGTGTCCGAAGACATCAATCCCGTGGGTGACCATCCCTTCGGCGAAAACATCAGCCTCTATAACGGCGCACTGTCGTTTGAGGAAAACGACATCAAGCTCTCGGGCCAGGGACCGGACATCGAGCTGACACGCTCGTTCCATCCCGCCGACGTACCCCCTGACTCGGTCTACTACGATTTCATCGACAACGCCTTCGTCGACTGGTCGCTTGAAACGCCGCGAATCGAAACGTTGTCTGCCGCAAGCAGCATCGCCAACCAGGACCCTGCGCCAGACGCACAGTGGTTCTTCATCTCCGACACGAACCGCTGCAGCGCCGCCGATGGCGCATCGGATGAGTTCGTGACTTTCAAGAGCACGGTAATCACGTATCCGGCGGACGACTGGTGGCATGGCTACCAGCTCGTCGTGCCAGGGCAGGGCAGCCAGGACCTTCTCAAGCGAGACACGACTTACAACACCCAGTTTCCGTCGATGACGGATGCCAACGGCGCCGCCATCAATTTCCCGCTGGTGACCAAGTCACGCTGGGCCGTGGGATGCACGGCGGCGACCTCGAACGGCCAGCCGGGCGAGGGTTTCGTCGCCGTCACCCCGGACGGCACGAAGTACTACATGGACGTCCTGTTGTTCAAGAAGACCGACGGCGTCGCCGAGGGCGGCGGGGGTGCCCTGCATCGTCGCATCGCGACCATGGTCGCCTCCCACGTGGTCGACCGCTTCGGCAACTCAGTGAGCTACACCTATGACGCCAATGGCAACCTGACCGAGGTCGACGGCAGCGATGGTCGCCAGGTCACGCTGACATATGAGTCCTGGCAGAACCCGTTCAAAGACACCGGCGGCAACTACTACGACCCGCCGGGATATCGCGTGCACAGCATTACCGTGCAGCCGACGAGTGCGGCGCCCCGCACCTGGACCTATACCTACGACACCACGACTGATCCGGTCATCCCCCGTCTGAGTGCGGTGACATTGCCCGATGGCAGCTCATGGCAGTTCCACCTCGCGGGATTTGCCCCATTGCCTGGCGACGGTTCGCTCATCAGCAACCAGGGCTGCGACTACACACTGCGGCCGCAGGATGCTGTCACTTCGTCAGGTTCGATCACCCAGCCTTCCGGAGTCACAGGTACGTTTACTTTGCAAAGCACCATCCGGGGACGGTCGAACGTGCCCAAGGTGTGCCTCAACCCCAACTCTTCCCCGCAGTTGCGCTTTCCTGCCGCGTACAAGTCCAATTCGCTCATCCAGCGGACGCTGAGCGGTGCCGGCATCGGCACGCAGACCTGGACGTACACCTATTCATCGCCGAACGACAGCTGGTCGCCGTGCACCGGGTGCGCAACGACCGTCTCGACCGAAATGGTCGACCCGTCCAATCGCACGACGCGCTACACGTTCAGCAACAGCTTTGATGCTTCTGAGAGCCTCTTGCAGAAGAGCGAGTTCTTCACCGCTGGCGACACGTCGACATTGGTCAGGTCTGAGGCGAGCAGCTACTCGCTGCCGCCTGCGAGTGGGCCCTGGCCGTACCCGTGGCCGCAGACGCTGGGGCGCTCGGCCGTCCTCGCTGTCAACTCGGATCAGATGGGGCGCCTCACCCCGGTCAACCAAAAGACGACAGTGCAGGACAACGACACGTACCTCTGGACGGCGAATGCGTTCGACGCCTTTGCCAATCCCACCCAAGCCACCCGCTCGAACTCGATTGCCGGCCAGACGACCCTCGTTGAGACGACGACCTACCTCAATGACACCTCGCACTGGGTGCTCGGCCTGCCGCAGACGGTGACCAACGTTTCCCCGACGCTTGCTACTCCCGAGGTCGAATCCGTCAATACGTACACGGCACTCGACCAGCTGCAAAGCCGTTCGCGCTTTGGCCAGACGTTGATGAGCTACACGTACGACGGCCTTGGCCAGCTGGCCACGTTTACAGACCCACTCAACCACTCCACGACCCTGAGCGGCTACCAGCGCGGGCTGCCGACCCTGGTGACCTATCCCGACCAGACCACCGAGCAGATTGGTGTCGACGCCTTCGGTGAAGTGGCGTCAGTCACCGACCAGAACGGCAACGCGACGACGTACAGCTACGACTCGGTCGGGCGCCTTGGGCAAATCAGCTACCCGGCAGGCGACTCGGTGGCCTGGGCGCCGAAGGTCTTCACCTACAACTTTGTGGCGACCGCCGAGCAGGGCGTAGATGCGGGACACTGGCGGCGCACGGTCACGCAAGGCGACGGCACGGCCACCAACTACACGCAGGTGACCTATTTCGACTCGCTCCTGCGGCCGATGGTGGCGCAGCGCTATCGCACCCTGGATGGCGGCCTGCCGACGACGACGGTGACCGTGCACGACTGGAAGGGGAATACCATCTTCCAGTCCTACGCGGTTGACGGATTGCAGGCGTACAACTCGGCCGCTGTGACCAACGGCATCACGACGAACTATGACGCACTTTCGCGGGCCGTCCAGACCATCCAGCCGTCCGAGCTGCAGGGTCAGACCGCTCTCGTCACCACGACGGCCTACCCCGGTGGCGCGCGTAAGGAGGTCACGGATCCCAAGAACAACACCACGACGACGACCTACCAGGTTTTCGACGAGCCTGACCTGAAGAACGCAGTGAAGGTTGAGGCGCCGGAAGGCGTCGTGCAGAACATCGCCCGCGACCTGTACGGCGAACCAACGTCCATCCAGCAGGGCATCTACACCAAGTCGATGGTCTACGACGCCTTCCACCGCGTCTGCCGCTCCATCGAGCCGGAAACCAAGAGCACCGTGACCAGCTACGACGCTACCAACAACGTGGCCTGGAGCGCGAAGGGACAGGATATCGACGCGACGGTGGTCGGATGTGCCTACGACCACGTGCTGCCCAGTGACATGGTCTCGCGCACCTACGACGAGATGAACCGCGTCAAGGGCGTGACGTACGGCGATGGTGTAACGCCGGAAAGCGACTTCCAGTACACGCCTACCGGCAAGCCGTTGACTGAGTCGTCGGGGCTTGGTGCCACGGCAGTCCAATGGCTGTTCACCTACAACAAGCGGGACCTTTCGACTGGACAGAGCCTGTCGGTGGACGGGCACATCTGGCCCGTTGGCATCGGTTACGACGTCAATGGCACCGTAGCCTCCGTCGTCTATCCCGACCAGAAAGCCGTTCCGTTCTCACCGGATGCCTTCGGTCGTTCGACCCAGGCGGGAACCTACGCGGTCTCGGCCTCCTACCAGCCAGACGACACGTTGGCGCAGTTTACGCTCGGCAATGGTGTGGTCTACGCCGCTCAACCCAATACGCGAAAGCTCCTACAGGACTACAGCTATACGCAGGGAACGACTAAGGCGCTGAGCCAAAGCTTCGTGTACGACGCGGACGCCAATATCACCGAAATCAATGATGATTCGGCTGGAAGCCCTCGTCTTGCACACACGTTTGGCTATGACGGTCTGAATCGGATTACCGCTGCAGCCGGCCTTTGGGGCGCTGACGCGTATCAGTACGACGGCGTCAACAACCTCACGCAGGTCGTCTCGGGAAGCGACACCAATAACTACACCTACGACCAATCAAACAAGCTTGTAAGTATTACCGGTGGAAGCATGTCGCGCACCATCGCGTACGACCCGCGCGGCAATGTCACCACGAACGGAACCGAGCAATACACGTTTGACCAGGCCGACCGCATGACGACGGTCGACGGCAACGTGGACAAGTACACCTACGATGCCGAAGGGCGCCGGGTGAAGGCTGTTGTGAGTGGCGCGACGACGTACTCGCTCTACACCCACGACGGGCAGTTGCTGTGGCAGTTCGACCCCACATCCAACAGCGGCACCGATTACATCTACCTCGGCAAGAAGCTGGTCGCTCGTACGAACCATGTCCTGGTGCCGGCCGCGCCCACCCTGACTGTACCGGCCACCGGTGTGGCCACGACCGCTTACACCGTGTCCTGGACGGCAACCTCAGCGACCACCAGCTATGAGCTGCAGGAAGAGCCCGATGGAGGCGCGTGGACCACGATTTACACCGGTACGGCGCTGAGCAAGTCCGTCAACCAGACGGGCGCTGGAACTTTCCACTATCAGGTTCATGGCTGCAACGCAGGGGGATGCGGGAACTGGAGTGCCATTGGGACTATCGCGGTCGCTCCGGCCCCGACTGCTCCGGTGGCTCCGGCCTCGGTCAGTGCGAGCGTCGCGGGAAATCTTTCGTCTATCTCGGTGACCTGGGCGAGTTCGCCGACCGCGACCTCGTACAACCTCCAGCAACAGTTCAACTCGGGCGCCTTTGCCGACGTCGCGCCTCCACCCGGGGCCAGCACCACGGTGACGATTGCCAATCCGGCCGACGGCGCCTATGTGTACCAGGCCCGTGCCTGCAACGCGGTCGGATGCAGCTTGTGGGTGGCCAGCGCCGCCGTGCACATCGCGCACATCCCGCCAGCACCAGCGTCCATCAGTGTGCCGGGGACGAGCACTGGCGTGCTCGGCATCAGCTGGCCAGCAGTGGCCTATGCGACGAACTACTCGCTCGAGCAAAGCACGGATAGCGTCAATTATGGGGCGGTCTACAACGGTGCGGCGACGAGCGCGAGCATCGGGGTCGGGGCGACCGGCGTTTACTACTACCGGGTCAGGGGCTGCAACGCCAATGGCTGTGGTCCCTACAGTCCCGTGGGCGCGTCCTCGGTCACCATTCCGCCATCCCAGGCGCCTGCCATCTCTGGTCCGGGAAGCAGCAACAACGGGTGCTACACCATCAACTGGGGTGGCGTGCCGGGCGCCACATCCTATGTGATGCAGGAAAACACCAACGGGGCAGGGTGGGTCACGATTGGCAACAACGGCTCTGGTGCCCTCGGCATCTGCGGCAAGGGCAATGGAACCTATTACTACCAGGCGCAGGGCTGCAACGCAGGCGGATGCGGGCCATTCAGTGGAGTGGTGGCCGTGGTCGTGGCACTGGTTCCTGCGGCACCGTCGCTGTCTGCCAGTACGACGGGTGCGCCCAGTCACATGAAGGCAGTCGCCAGTTGGAGCGCATCGGCCGGTGCGACGAGCTACCAGCTCACCGCCAAGGCATCGCCGCCACCCGAGAGCGGCGACGGTCTCATCTACAACGGACCGCTGACATCGTTCAGCTACTTCGCCCAGGGCGTCAATTCGACCATCTCGTTCACGGTCAAGGCGTGCAACGCCAACGGATGCTCAGCCAACAGCAACAGTGCCTCGACGCAGGTGGCCAATGGGAACTGAATCGATGAAGACCATGACTCGCATTCGCCGTTGGCTCGCGGTCGGCTTGTTGTTTGCAGTTAGTCCAGCGTGTCTCGCGCAGGTCGCAGAGACAGTCACTTACTACTACACCAACCAGCAGGGGACGCCTCTGGCAACGGCGGATGCCGCAGGAACCATCCTGACGACGTCCGACTACCGGCCCTATGGAAGCCAGGTGCTGGGGTCACCGGCTGGGGGGCCGGGGTACACCGGACACGTGAATGACCCGGACTCGGGGCTGGTCTACATGCAGGCCCGGTACTACGACCCGGTGGTCGGGAGGTTCTTGGCCACTGACCAAGTTGGACCCTCGCCAGGAAATCCGCTCGCGTTCAGCCGCTATGCCTATGCGGCCGACAACCCCGTCGCGAACATCGATGCTGATGGTCGCTGCGTTGACGGGCTGACCTGCGATTCGATGGCAAAGTCCATCGCGACCCACCCGGACGCATTCAAGGCTTTGGGACCATATGCAGCGGGGGCGGCCGCCATCATGGCGCTTCCTACGGTGGTTTTGGCTGGGGCTGCCGCACTTCCCGAAGCGGGGTCAACGGTTGCGGCAGGTGGAGACGGGGCTGCGGACATCGCAACCGGCGCGGCTCGACAAGCGGCCATGGACGCCGAGTCCGCAGGGGCTACGAAAGGATCCGCATCCGCTGTTGTGACAGAGGGAGGTGACGTTTTTACTGGTCTGAGCACCAACGCGGGAGGCCCCGGCGTTGCCACGAATCCGGTTGTCCAGGAGGCTTTGGACGCTGTCCCACAAGCCATGCGTTCCCCTTTTCACGGCTGCTGTGGCGAGATCAATGCATTTAGCAAGGCGCTCAATGCAGGCTCAAAATTGCAGGGCTCAACGGCGGCTGCCGTAAGGGTAGGCTCGAGCGCAAACAAAATCATGGCGGCGTGTTCGACCTGCAAGGCCGTGGCAGAATACCTAGAGGTAATGACGATCAGTCCTTAGGATGCAGACATGGTTTCGCGAAACTATGAGGCGCGCTCGATAGAAGAAGTGGTCGCGAAAGTTGATGCGGCGCTTAAAGGTAACGATGTGTCCGGAGATTTTCATTCGCTTCCGACACTGGCATTGAAGCTCTGCTGCATGCTTCTCAGCTCGTTTTCAGATGCTCAGAAACAGGCAGTTGACGCTGCCCGCCGTTATCTGGAAAAAGGCGAGAAAGAGGATGCGGACCGGTGGACCAACGAACTCGCGTCACGCGTCGGTAGGCCGTATCCACCCGGGACCGAGGAAGTAGTCATTGCTGTGGATCGGTTGTTATGGATTTCGCTGAATCGAAATGGGCCACTGTCTGCGTATGGGGTCGAGTTCGTACTCTCGTTCGGGGAGATGGCCGGGATTCAGTTTGATCAGTTGCTTGCAGCTGTAAAAGAGGTATTGCCAGGACATCTTGGATCGGGTGGTGCGTGAGGGCCCAACTCAGCGCCACCTGAGCTGAGAGTTATAACCTCTGCTGCCTGTTCGCTTTATTTGGTGGCTCTGTAGTGAACCTTGGGCAACCGTACGGGTCTTTTTTCCGGAGCGGAACATGGTTGGGCGAAATAATTGGCGAGGTGAATTCGACCGAGTACTCGATGCTCGGAATACTCGGCGCTAGGGTCAATCGGGCGTGCTTGATTCTGGGAATGAGCCCCACCAGTGTCGGAAAATTCAATGCGAATCGACGCTGTCCTCGACCTTCATCTTGCTAATACTTCGGATGGGGGCCGAAAGACACCCATGGGCCCGGGCATTTACCACGGCGTCGTCAGGTTTGGTATTGCGCGGGGATTCGACATGAGATGTGAGTTGGCGCAACCGATAAGGCCCGGCGAGCGACGGGTTGTTGGGGTTGCCTTTCTCTGTCCGGAGGAGGTCAAGCAATTCCTTGTCGAAGGTGCCAAGTTCACCTTGTGGGCGGGGCGTGATGTCGGCCGGCGGACCGTCGTTAGGTCGTACCTGTGAGCTGGAGCCGTTGGTCGGAAGGAGAATCACCATGGCGCAACAGATTGTCCATCAGGGCGAGCGAGCCGGGGAGCTCTGCGAGTGGGTAGCCCAGCGGATGAGCACCACGTTCGCTGCGCGCTTCAGCTACGTGGGCGTGAGAAGGCATGGGTGCATTCGCATCCTGAAAGCTGCTCTTATCATGAACAGCGATTCCGAAGCACCGCCAGTCCATTTCAGCACCGGTGAGCTCGTTGCGGGGAGCATTGTCCTCGAAGGCGGCCTGGCGGGCACCAGTCACGTTTGCTCCGCGATGGTCGAGGGAGCGTTCACTGTCTCCGGTGAGCGATTCTCGCTGGTCGACCCGTCCCGAATCGGGGTCGATGGTGTTGCATTGAACCTCGATGAGGGCAATCCCGGATATCAACAAAACGAACCAGCGGTCTCGCGCATTACCGGACAGGCGCACGACATAAAGCATGGGTCTCATCTCGATTGGCGCCTGAAGGCTGCGGATCCTCCCTATGACTCGCTAATCGAGCTCACAAGTGCCTACGGTGTGGGGCCCATCAGTGAGACCAGTGACGTGGATGTGGTCGCCCTGCAGATTGCAAGAATTGAAGGGAACTCGTCGATTCATGAGCTCCGGGCGACCATTGCGCTGCTTCTTTACCAGGGAATGGATGCATCCCTTTCAAGAATCGGATACAGGGTCATCTCGCAGGCGGGCGTGGTGCGGCGGGGCGTCATCCCTGGCGCGGAGCTGGCATGGAGCGACCAGGACAGGCTCATCCGGGGTGAGGCCACGATGGACCTGGAACCGGGAGAAATTGTGCATACCTATGCGGTGTATGGGGACAGGGCTCAGCATCAGTACTGGATCGTCGACCCGGCCCACACCCAGAACCCACGGCGTTCGGCTTACGAGGCTGCGGACGAAGGGCTTGCGATGCTTCGGGGCTGGCTGAGAGGCGAAGGCAAGAAGAAGGCGGACGATTTTGAGTTTGCCGTCAGCACCCTCGCCTGGCTTCTTGGTTTTGCGACACTTCACTATGAGCGTAAGAAGGTTTCCGCGTCGCCTGACATTCTTCTTGCGTGTGATTCCGGGCTCATCGTAGCCGAGTGCACCACAGAGACCTTCACGCCCGAAAAGACGGCCAAGCTCGTCAAGCGTGGCGTCGAAATTGGACAGCGACTCGGCGCGTCCGGGCACGGCAGCCTGCCGGTCCGGTGCGTTATCGCCAGCAGTGCGTCGGAAGCAGCGTTGAAGGCGCAATACGGCGACCTGGGGGATGTCATCCTGCTTCCCAGAGAATCCCTGCTGAGGCTCCTGGACAGGACTGTGCAGTTTCCAAACGCAAACGCGCTGTTTGCGGAAGTGCTGACGGCGCCGCCCGGTGACGCAGGGGAGGGCGTGGTTTAACGCTTCGTCTTCAATCGTGTCCACGGCCCTTCCAGGCAACTCGGGCAACGGCGGCGAGCGGTTGACACGTTTCTTTCAGCAGCTACGATCCCGGGACACATTCCGGTACACGCCGAATTGTGTCCAGGCGTTGGCGGAGGATCGGCGATCCGTGTCCCACTCCCTCCGCCAAATCTCGCGCTGGAGGGCAACTAGCAGCCTTCACCCAGCTCGCATCGAAGCACTCATGAATCGAGAGGTAGCCTACCGATCCACGTCGGAATCTCCTTTGTTCTAATCCTGCGGCGCTCACCGAGTGCTGCTCAATCAAGTTAACCGTTGCGACGGGGTGCCGTACAGGTTCCGGGTGAGCCGGTCACGAAGCATGCCCTGTACGGCAGACAGGTTGTGGTCGAGGGCAGGGAAGCGGGCCATGGTCGTCCGTGGAATTCGCGCGGATGCCGTGCAGATCATTTTAGACCGGACAGGGCCGCAGCCCTGCGCTCACGTGTGACGTCAAGGCTGCCGGCCGTCGTCTGCATCGTCACGGCAACTCCCCATACCCGTGTACCCTGCGGAGAAGCGACCCTTCCAAACTCACTGATCTCCGGCGGCGCGCGCTTGAGAGGAAGGAGCGGAAGCGAGGTGGGGCGATGTGACGAAACGCTAGGCGCGCTTCTGTGTCACTGAAATGAACAGATCCATGTCGCCGTCAAACACGGTAGCGCTCCAAGACTGTTTAATGCGTTGGCTTGGCTCCAGTCTTGTCCGCATGATTTCTGCACCCATTCGCGACGCCACTTCGGGAAAGGCTTCACGAACTGCATCGAGCAGCCACCCCTGCGGATTGCTCTTTCGGAGCTCCACTGTCTTGTTCTGACCGCCTCGGGTCATCGTGTAAACGAACAGCGGCAAGACACACTCTCCTTTACGGGCCGGGTAAGACTAACCGATGCGGTTGGTTCGATCTAAAGCAGGATACGTCCTCTAGGGAACAGGCAAGTCGCCCACCCGAGAGTGGCGACGGTCTCATCTACAACGGACCGCTGACATCGTTCAGCTACTTCGCCCAGGGCGTCAATTCGACCATCTCGTTCACGGTCAAGGCGTGCAACGCCAACGGATGCTCAGCCAACAGCAACAGTGCCTCGATGCAGGTGGCCAATGGGAACTGAATCGATGAGGACGACATCGCGGATTTCTCGCTGGCTTGCCGTTGCCCTGTTGTTGATCGTCAGTCCGGCGGGCTTTGCGCAGGCGACGGAGACAGTCACCTACTACTACACCGATCAACAGGGGACACCGCTTGCGACAGCTGACGCCTCCGGTAACATCCTGACAACGTCGGACTATCGGCCGTATGGTAGCCAGGTGCTGGGCTCCCCTGTTGGGGGACCGGGGTACACGGGCCATGTGAATGACCCGGACTCGGGTCTGGTGTACATGCAGGCACGGTATTACGACCCGGTGGTGGGGAGGTTCTTGGCAACGGATCAAGTCGGGCCGTCGCCAGGAAATCCGCTTACTTTCAGCCGCTATGCTCATGCCGCCGACAACCCCGTTGCGAACGTCGACGCGGACGGTCGGTGCGTCGACGGTCTGACCTGCGATTCGATGGCGAAATCTATTGCGACCCATCCGGACGCGTTCAAGGCTTTAGGGCCATATGCAGCGGGGACGGCTGGCATCATGGCGCTTCCTACAGTGGTAGCTGCTGAAACGATTGCGACAGCATTCGTAGCCGACAGCCTGATCGATGCGAGCCCTTCGGAGGTGACGGTCGATCTAACGGCGAACGAAGTCGAAGAAGTTGCAGAAAGCTCGGAAAGTGCCTTTCCGGATCGTCCGCTGCCTCGCACTGAAAGCGGCGAACCCGTGCCTGAGCCCGATGCTGAGGGTCCGCACACGCAGCTGGGTCAAAAGACCGGAAGGCAAGGCAAGTACAATCAGGGGCGTGAGTTCGACCAGGATGGTAAGCCGAAACGTGATATTGACTTTACTGATCATGGTCGTCCTAACACTCATCCGCACCAGCACCGTTACATACCTAACCCGACTGGCGGCACTCCGGGGCGTGGTCCGACAGAGCCGCTGCCGCCGGATCCAAGCGTTCCCAACTTTTGATAATTGCTCGGAAAACAAATGAACATTTTAATCGAGGGGTCGCCGCTCCCGGGGTTCGATGGAATTCTGTCGTCTATGGGGTTGGAAGCGTCGTCATTCATATGGCACTTGGCGGACGTCGAAGCGGTATGTTGGCCAACAACGCTCAATAACGGTTGGGTTGCGGGGTCGGATCTAATGGCCAATTTTGTGCCCAATGAAACGCAATTCACCTGGGGCGTCCTCGACGCATTCGTGCTCGGAAGCGAGGTCGAAGTCAATAACCTTCCGTTTGCAGATGGAAATGACTCGCTTTGGAATGACAGCCCTATCAGTCCTCAGATGGATGGCGCGAGCTTTGAGATCATTTTTTGGGATAGCAGCGCAATCTTTCTCATCGGCCTTTCAGACGACCGGGGCATGCATGTTCTTAAGGAGTTCGCGAATGCGAGAATACTTCGCTAAGAGATGAAAGACTGGGTTGCGCTGCTATGGCTTGCCTGCTGCTCGACCTGCGCGAGTGCCGATGGCGTCCAAAGAGACTTCCAAACCATGTAATGACCCACTGAAATCTTGCTCAGGTGTTACTTTCCCAAGGGAGCACCCCCATGAGCATCGTGATGGAAGAAGAAATCAAACGCTGGACGGCCCGCCGGAAGTCGGCGTTGGTTCTTGAAGTGATTCAGGGCAAGACGTCGATATCGGAAGCCAGTCGCCAGTTCGACCTGCCTCCCTCGGAGATCGAGGGATGGGTCGAGGAAGCGAAGCCAGGAGGCCTACGGCGAAGCCATGCTGGAACTGCGCGCAAGAAAAAAATTAAGCT